>NZ_JBDZDR010000010.1:0-129889 GCF_040049255.1 Mesorhizobium sp. KR2-14
GCATTATGGCCAGCGGCGCATGAAAGGCCGCACTACAGGTCGGATACATGGCCGCACCAACCAGCAACGCAGAATGCTCAAAAGAACCCCTTGCCAACGGAGAGCCGTCCATACACGGCCCCACTGCCGTCATTTTGTGGGAGAGACCTCGATTGCCAATCAAGAAATTGACAAGATCTTGAGTTCGCGCGGTCCCTGTTGGACAACGTCGCCAACGGTCTTGCCGATCAGGGCGATGGCCACTGGTGAACCATGCGATATGGATCCTTGCGACGGATTCGCTTCGTCTTCACCGACAATTTGGAAAGTCTGGGTTCGTCCATCATCACGTTCAAAGGTGACGGTATGGCGGAATTCGACCACGTCGTTAGAAGTGGGCACCGGGCATAACTGGGCCGTTCGGATCCGCTCGGCATAATAGCTAACATCTCGAAACGGGACCGCCGACTGCCGTCGCCTCTCGTTGATGTCTTCCTGCAAGTTGGCAGCATCGAGAGCCTGCTGAGCGCGTGCCAATTCGACCTGCAACATCCTAAGGCCCGCCTCCGTAACGAGGTTGACTCGATCGGAGATCGGGCGCGCCGGCAGGATGGTTTCCGATGCTGCCTCAGCGCTTTCCTCTCTGACAAATGCTACGCTCACTTGATCATGCCTCTCGTCCTGTTCTCCAGTATTGGCATGGCCTGCCATCGACAATAAGTCACAACGCAGCGTCTGCGACACGGCGACGGCAGCGACCCAAGCGGGCCTTAACGTGTCGCTGAATTTTGCGACCCATTGTCAGCAAGCTCGCTGCTCGCTCGTCCTTGACACGGTGCCTGATCGAAAGCGCCTGTCGCTTCCTCCAAGATGGTAGTGGCGCAGGCTAGCGAGTGATGGGCGTGTTTTCTTGGCCGGCCCCTCTTTCGCGGTGACGCCTGATCGCGCCAATTGGCACGCCACCGCGGAACTCAACGTCCCTGCCAACCATCACGCTGATCTTGCTGCATTGTCGCGCGCCAACCCGTCACGATCCTCTTCATGGCCAAGTTCAGCATTTGTAACAGAGCTCGCTTGGGCGCTGCGTAGTTCAGCCATATCAACAGCAAGAAGAGTGTCTCCGTACAACATGACCGCGGACAGCGCAGCTTCATCGCGAAGGGCTTTGAGAAGCTGAACAAACATGTGCAACACTTCCCTGGTTCGGCTGCTAGCGATCGCTTCCTCCTTGGTAAGACTATCCGCGGCAGCGGGTTGTCCCTGCCATAGGGTCATGCAGGAATGGAGACCCTCAAGCCGTCGAGGCTGCGCGTCACCTCAATCTGGCAGCAGAGGCGGCTGTTGGGCGAGAAATTGTCGAGGCTCTCCAGGAGGTCCTTCTCGACGTCCTCGGCTGGGCCGACTTCGGCGATCCAGGTTTCATCGACGACGACGTGGCAGGTGGCGCAGCTGCAACCGCCGCCACATTCGGCGGAAATGCCGGAGATCAGGTTGTCGACGGCTGTCTGCATGACGGTGTCGCCCAGATGGGCTTCGACGTGGGTCTCGCTGCCGTCCTGTCCAATGAAGATGATCTTCGTCATTTCGAATTTTCCTAATGCTGGTTAGGCCGCGACTTCTTTGAAGGGCCTGCTTTCGTCGGCGAGCATCGCCGGGTCGATCACGCGGCGCTGCATGATCAGTTTCTTGGAAAGCACAAATTCGGACGGCCGGTTGACGCAGTCGGCTGCGATCAATGCGCCCTGCTTGAGGTAGAAGGCGGCGAAGCTGCGTCCTTCGGCAGGATTGCCGCGCAGCACCATCCTGTCATAATCTGTGCTTAACCCAGCCATTTGCAGCTTGAGATCGAACTGATCGGACCAGAACCAGGGGAGCGATCGGTCGGGCTTTTCGTTGTCACAGATCGTCGCGGCGGCGGCCTTGGCCTGTTCGACGGCGTTGCTTACGGATTCGAGACGGCAGGTGCCGTAATCCTTTACCGGATGGACCGTGCAGTCCCCTGCGGCCACGATGTCGGGATCGTCTGTACGGGCATATTCGTCGGTAACAATACCACCATCCACCCGCAGGCCAGCGGCTTCGGCAAGTTCGGTATTGGGCAGAACGCCGATGCCGACGACGAAGAAATCCGCTTCGATCTCCGCGCCGTCCTCGAAGTTGACTGCCTCAGCGCGAGGCGTTCCGCGCAGGCCCGCGATGCGCGCACCGGTGATGATGGTTACGCCTTCTTCGGCATGGACCCGCTGATAAAAGGTCGACATTTCAGGTGCGGTAACGCGGGCCAACACGCGCGGCGCGGCCTCGACCACGGTGACCTTGGTGCCGAATTTCCTCAGGGCGGCGGCGGTTTCGAGGCCGATATAGCCGCCGCCGATCACCACTGCGCGACGGCCTTCGCCAGCATGGGCGCGTATGCGCTCGAGATCGTTGAGGGTGCGCAGATAAAGGACGTTTTCCTGATCGGCGTTTGGAAGCCTGCGCACGCGTGCCCCCGTGCACAGCGCGAGCTTGTCATAGGCGAGCCGTTCGCCATCAGCGAGCACGACCTTCTTTGCAGCGCGGTCGATGGCGGCAACCGTGACGCCGAGACGGAGTTCGATATTGTGCCGGTTGTAGGCGTCTTCGTGGCGGATGAGGATGTCCTGAAAAGTCTTCTCGCCTGACATGTAGCCCTTCGACAGGGGCGGGCGGTTGTAGGGCAAGTGAGGCTCATCCCCGAGCATGAGGATGCGGCCGGTCCACCCCTCCTGCCGAAGGCTTGCGGCGAGCTGCGCCCCGGCATGGCTCGCGCCAACGATGATACAGGTTTCTGACAAGACGAGACCCTCCCAGGCGCGCAATTCAGTCCGCTGCCGAAGCCGTCTAACAAGATCGGCCACCTTACTGATGCCGTCATAAGACGCGAGATTTTCCTTGTGATCCAATACCTTTGCTGAATGAAAGGTAGGGGTCCTGAATATGACGAGGCCGGCCCCGCAAGAGGGCCGGCCAGGAAACCCGAACGGGCGTCAGATCATTTGAACAGCAGGTCTGGCAGCCAGGTGATGATGATCGGGAAGAGCACCATCAGACCGACACGCAGGATGTCTGCGACGACGAACGGGGCAATGCCGCGGATGATTTTGGCCAGCGGGACTTCGGGGGCGATGGCGCGGACCACAAAGAGGTTCATGCCAAGCGGGGGAGTGATGAGGGCAAGCTCTACCATCATCACCACGATGATGCCGAACCAGACCGGGTCGTAGCCAAGGCCGATAATGATCGGGAAAAACATCGGCAGTGTCAGCAGGATCATTGCAAGGCTTTCGAGAACGCAGCCGAGCAGGAGATAGATCAGCAGGATGGCGAGCAGAGTGCCGGTGGCCGAGAAGCCGCTCTCGGTGATAAAGGCGAGCACGGCCTTGTCGGCGCCGGTCAGGTTGATGAATTCGCCGAAGATGCTGGCGCCGATCACAAGGGCGAAGAGTATCGCCGTGGTGTGGGCGCTGTCGCGCAGGATTTCAAGGAACTGCGAAAGCGACACACGGCGCATAAGGGCAATGATGAAGCCGCCGACCGCGCCGATGCCGCCTGCTTCGGTGGCCGTGAAGAGCCCGCCGTAGATGCCGCCGAGCACAAGGATGAACAACGCTCCAACCATCCAGGTGCGTTTGAGTGCCGCCATTTTTTCGGCGCCGGTCGAGGTGCGCCCCTTGGGGGCAGCAGAGGGGTTGCGCCAGGAGACCCAGGCTATCGCAAGGGCATAGCCGAGGATGCCGAAGAGACCCGGAATGATTCCAGCGGCAAACAGCATGCCGATGTTGGTTTCGGTTTGGACGCCGTAAATCACCATGATGATGCTTGGCGGGATGAGAATGCCGAGGGTTGCGCCGGCCGCCACGGTGGCGGTGTTGAGGCCGTCTGAATAGCCATACGAGCGCATCGAGGGGATGGCGATCTTGCCGATGGTGATGGCGGTTGCAACGCTTGAACCCGAAACGGCGGCGAAACCGCCCGATGCGCCGACCGTAGCCATGGCAAGGCCGCCGCGATAACGGCCAACGAAGGCTTCGGCGGCTTTATAGAGGTCTGCCGAGACACCCGCGCCGCAGATGAGATTGCCCATCAGCACGAAGAGCGGAATGACGGACAGGCTATAGGAGAGTGTATTGCCGCTGACGGTGAGCGCAGCCATGGTGGTAGCCTGTGGCAAGCCAAGGAGTGCCCAGTAGCCTGCAAAGCCCACCACCGCGAGCGCGACAGCCACGGGAACGCGCGAAAAAATCAGAAGGAAGGCGCAAAAAAAGCCGATACCTGCTGCGAGCATCAGACCACCTCGTCTTGCACGGCCTTGGCGTCGGATTCATCACGACGACGTGCAAGTGCCGAAAGGATGAAGACCACGGCGGTGATAGCGGACATCACTGCCATGAAGTAATAGGCGTAGAAAACCGGAACCGAGAGCTGCGGGGTCACGTCGCCATAGCTGGCCAGACGCGTGCCCTGCGCCCAAAGGCGCTGCGCCAGCATGCCGAAAAGCCCTGCGCCCAGAACGTCACCCAAGATTTTCTGAGCATGAAGCAGCCAGGCCGGCGAGAAGTTGTCCAGGATGTCTACGACGATGTGCTGCCGTTTCCAGGCGATGACCGAATAGGCGAGAAAGGTCACGAAGACGAGCGAATATTCCGTCAGCTCGTTGGACCCCATCAGCGGCTTTTCGAAGAGGTTGCGGCCAACGACGTCGATGAAGGTCAATGCGGTCAAAACCACCAGCATGACGCTCGCCAGCGCATCGTTGAGCCAGAAAAAGCCGTCCCTTATCTTTTGCATAATCTCCTCCCTGTGTGGGCCGATGCGAGGGGAATGCCTCCGTCGCTTTCGCCGCATGCCCCCCTCTAACCGGCGGACGCTAGAAAACGCGGCGCGCGAGGTAAAATATGAAATGGCTCTGACTGGCTAGGCTTTGCGTCTCGCTTGAAGGCGAATCGCCATCATGCTGCGCAGCCCCGGAGTTTTCTCGCGAAAAGCGGCGGCAACTCTGGCCCGTGGTGCCCTCTCGGCATGGATCTCATCGGTGGCGATACTTTTTTCATATCGAAAGCCCTCGTTTGACGCCCCTCCGATAAGAGCCGTTTCTTATGAAAAGAGCGCGGAAGTCATTGAAAACAAATAATATGATCACCTTACCATCTCGCGGGAAGGTGGCGTCGCGGGCATTCTGCCGCCGGAGCGGCGGCGCCAAGCGCGTATTGCAAAGCCACAAAACTACGGTAGCCTTACTTTATGACCTATGCGAACTCGTGGAGGCGGAAACGAGGGAGAGGTCCTGCGAATGACTTTCCTGGGAGGGAGGAAACAATGAACATGAAACAGCTGCGCTATTTTTTGGCAGTGGCAGAGGAGCTTAACTTCACCCGCGCCGCCGCCAAGGTGAACATCGCGCAGCCCCCTCTCAGTCAGCAGATCATGGCGCTTGAGGCCGAGTTGGGTACCCCGCTTTTCATTCGTGAAAAGCGCAAGGTAGAACTTACCGAGGCGGGTCGTATCCTGGTCGTGCACGCCCACCGTGTTCTTAATGCGGCTTCGGCCGCCATCGGCGCAGTCCGTGCAGCCGAGCGCGGCGCCAACGCCAAGTTGACCGTGGGCGCGATCTACTCTTCGATCTATGCTTTCCTGCCCGATACGCTACGCGTCTTCCGCTCGATCGAGCCGCGCACCGAAGTATCCATCCAGGAGATGACGATCAATCAGCAGGTCCATGCCATCAAAGAGGGGCGCATCGAGATCGGCATGGTGCGGGGGCATGTCTATGACAGCGAGATCACCACAGAGCATTTATTCCGCGAGCGTCTGGTGCTGGCCGTTCCACACAACATGATTTTTGCCTCAGACGAAATCATCGACGTCCAGTCGCTTGCTGAAATGCCGCTTGTCGCGGTGACCCGCGGCCCGACGCGTGGCTACGGCGACCGCATCCTCAATATTTTCGAGCAGGAAGACCTCCAGCCCCGCGTGGTGAACGAGGTGGCCGACATGCACACCTCCATCTGCATGGTGGCGGCTGGTATGGGTGTGGCGATCGTGCCTTCCACGCTGCAGCTTCTCCAGCCGCGCGGTGTGCGCTTCATCCAGATTGACAGCGTCGCCGCCCACATCACCTTCTCGCTCGCCTGGCGCAGCAAGCAGGTATCCTCTTCGATGGCCACCTTTCTCGACGCCGCGCGCCAGAACGCCAAGAGCCTGCTGGCGGAACATGCCGATCTCTTCATGCGTCTGCCGCAAACTGCAGGTGCCAAGACTGTGCCGCAAAGGGCTGTCGCTGTCGCCTGAGGCAAAAAGCGATGGACGGAACGAGCGGGGCACGTTTTCTATTCGGAACTCGTCTCCGCCATCTGCAGGCGGATCTTCTCGAGCACGGCGAGCGTCGACTGCCATTCCTCGGGGGTGACGGTATTGCGGCTGTCGGTCTCGGTCTTCTGCATACAGGCCACGATCCGGGCGACATAGTCCGAGCCTTTATCTGTCATATGGACAGTCTTGCTGCGGCGGTCGTTCTGGTCGGGTTGGCGACAAATATATCCGCCCTTTTCGAGTGAGGCCAAGAATCCCGAAATGGTCATGGGATCGAGACTCGCGCGGCGGGCGAGAGTCACTTGCGTTACGGGTCCGTAATGGGCGGCATAAACCAGAATACGCGCAGCCCCCGGCGTCAGTTCGGGCGCGACCTTGGCCACGTCCTCCGCAAATAGCGTCCGCTTGTACCGGACTATGTCCGTAATGGTGAAGATGAATTCGAGATTCGGAGTGATGGCGGACATGTCCTTTCCACAGATCGAAGGCATTACCAGCCCCCGAAAAGAGCTGGAACTTCTGATCCTTGCCTCTTTTTTTGGCCGCAGGGAAGAAGTATCAGCCAAGGAAACATCTCCCGCCAGCGCGTAATCAGCCCCACCGACGATAGGGCGTCGGAAAACGGCTTTCACCGAGCCGAACCTACTGCCGGCGAGGCGCTCGATATGCCGCGCCAGGAAAGCGTACCACCATCAATGCGAACCACGGTGCCCGTGATGAAAGCGGCAGCATCGGAGGCCAGGAAGCAGGCCAGCTTGGCCACCTCTTCTGGCTTGCCGAGCCGCTTGATGATATGCGGCCCTGAAGTGGTTGCGATGGCGGCCTCGCGGTCCTTTGCGCTATCGATGCTGTGCATGAGCATGGGCGTCTCGATCGCGCCCGGAGCATAGCCATTGCAACGAATGCCGTACTGGCCAAGGTCGAGCGCCATTTGCTGGGTCAGCATCGCCACCGCAGCCTTGCTGGCGGTGTAGGCCGGCAGCCAAGGGTAGGCGCAGTAAGAGGCCACCGAAGCGGCGTTGACGATTGAGGGACCATTCTGCGACATCTTCAGCCAGGGCGCAGCAAATTTTGCGGCGCGCCAGATCGCCTTGAGGTTCACGTCCATAACGCGGTCCCAGGCTTCTTCCGGCAGGTTCTCGAAGGTGACATGGCTTTTCATCACGGCGTCGTCGGTGATGCCAGCGTTGTTAATGAGCGTGTCGACGCCGCCTGCTGCACTGGCGGTGGCCTCGATCATGTCATGGATATCCTCAGCTTTCGACAAGTCGGTGCGCAGGAAGATCGATTTGACCCCGGCGGCGTTCAGGTCGCGAACTGTCGCCTCACCTCCGGTCTCGTTGATGTCGATCACCGCGACGAAGCCCGCGCCTTGTCGGCCTGCCTCAAGCGCGATGGCGCGCCCCATGCCCTGGGCACCTCCGGTGACGATGACGGTTTTTCCGGTAAGCATCCTGCAATCCTCCACTGCCTGCGCCGCCATATGGCGGGCAGATGCGACTTTAGAACCGTTTGGCTGCTCTCCTCCAATATAAATAACAGATGGAGCAGTACCGCCGCTGAATTAAATGAAAAAGAAGAAGAACTTCTGAACAGAAAGCTCAGGAGGAAATTACTCAGGCAGTCTGAACCAGTAGATTCCGCAGGTCGAAGGAGAGGTCCTGCACCTCTTCCGGGGTGGGCGAGACGCCCTCGGCCAGAAGGCTCCGCCCCAGCATGTGGTCGCCGCCGCGGTTGAGCGATTCCACTGCGACGAGGTGTTCGTCACGGAAGCGAAAGATCGAGAAGCTGCGGTCGTCAGGGTTCCCTCGCGCCACGGAGAAATCCGACCTTTCGCTGAGGCCCGCAATCTGGATGAGAAGGCCGCCCTGTTCGCTCCAGAAGGTCGGGATGTCTCTGAATTCGCCGCCATGCTCGCCCATGAGCCGAGCCGCTACGTGATTTGCCTGGGAGACGGCGTTCTGGACGGATTCCAATCGGATCGCGCGTCCATTCGCGGGGAAGACGCAGCAATCGCCGATCGCCGAAATATTCGGATCCGAGGTAACGAGCGCGCCATTCACAACGATGCCGTTGGCGGTCTCAAGGCCGCAAGCCTCGGCCAGGCCGGTCTCCGGTGTCACCCCTATGGCAGCGAGAACGCAATCAGCCTGGAGAACTGAGCCATCGTCGAGCGTGACGGTGAACTCGCTGTCGTTCTCCTCCTCTATAAGCGCGACGGTGCGGTTGAAATGGAAGGTGATGCCCTTGGCCTCATGGTGCTGACGGATGGCGCGGGCGAGAAGGGGCGAGACCGCGCGGTCGAGAAGCCGCCCCAACACCTCTATCACGTGGATGCGCACGCCGGTCCTGGAAAGGGTGCCGGCGACCTCGAGGCCAATGAAACCGCCACCAATGACGACGACCTCCTCGGCGCGGTTCGCGGCTTGACGCAGCGCGTGGCTCTCGCGCAAGTCGCGCAGTTGCAACACGCGGCGGCTTGCCGTGGTGATCGGCGCCAGGCGGCGGTTGCGCGCGCCAGTCGCGAGAACGAGATGGCCGTAGCCAACACGGCTTCCGTCCTCTAGTTCGACTTCGCAGGCGCGGCGATCGATGGCGCGTACGCCGACACCGAGGCGCAGGCTAATGCGGTTTTTTTCATAGAAGCCCGGCTCTTCGAGCATCAGGTCATCGTCGGTCAGTTCGCCCGAAAGATGGCCCTTGGAAAGCGGCGGGCGCTGGTACGGCGCGACATTGCTCGCGTCGATCAGTGTGATCTCTCCGGAATGGCCACGCCGGCGCAGGCTTGTGGCAAGTTGCTGCCCAGCCTGACCCGCGCCAATGATCACGACAGAATTTGGCTGAAGCATTCGGGCATCCTTTGAGAGATTGTCGAGGCGGATCCGACCGGGCTCCGGCGCGATGCCACGCGACGGAGCCAATTACCTTGATTTACTCATTGTCCCAGACGACGGGCAGCTTCTGCAGACCGAGCACGAAATGGTCGCCTTTGGTCTGGATCTCCTGCGCTGGAATGGCGAGGCGCAGGTTCGGCAGATGGTCGAAGATGGTCGAGAAGACCGTCAGAAGTTCCGCCCGCGCCAGCGGCTGGCCAAGGCACTGGTGGATGCCGTAGCTGAATGCGACGTGGTGATCGGCTTTGCGGGTTATGTCGAATTTCTCGGGACATTCAAAAACATTGGGGTCGTGGTTTGCCGCCGCGATCAGCGCGATCACACCCTGTCCCTTCGGGATCAGCTCGCCATTGTATTCGATGTCTTCCACCGCGGTACGGAAGGCGTTGTAATGGACGATGGTGTGGAAGCGCAGCATCTCCTCGATGGCCGATTTGATCAGCTCGGGATCGTTGCGCATCATCTCGAGCTGATCGGGATGGGTGAGCAGGCTATGGAGGCCGAGGGCCATCTGGTTCGCCGTCGTCTCGTGGCCTGCCATGAGCAGCAGGTCCGCCATGACGACCAGCTCGCGCTGCGTCAGATGCCCCTCGCGTACTTGATCAACGATCAGATGCGAGATGATGTCGTCACGCCCATCGGCATTGTCCATGCGTGCTTCGACAAGCTTCTCAAGATAGCCGAGGATCGCCGCCGAGGCGGCTTTCGGAATCGACGGGTCCACATCGAGCAGCACACGGTCATGGCTCTTCTCCTGGAAGAATGCGTGATCTTCGTGGGGAACGTCGAGCAGGTCTGCAATCACAGTCGAGGTGAAGGGCAGGAAGAGGTCCTCATTCAGCTCGGCGGTGTTGCCGCGCGCCTTTAACCCCTCGAGCAGGCCGACGAAGGTCTTTTCGATGTGGGGGCGCAATGCCGCGATGCGCTTGATCATGAATTCGCGCGTCAACATTCGGCGCTGACGCCCGTGCTCGGGCGGGTCCATGCGAATGAAGGCGGGCTCGGCCTGGAGCACAGCGTCGCGCGCGGGCGAGAGACTTGGAAAGCCGTGAACCGCGGGATTGCCCGAGAAGCGGTTGTCGGCCAGAACGTTCTTCACGTCCTCGTAACGGGTAAAGACCTTGACGTTCTGACCGTTCCACATTGTCACATCGCCAGCCTGGGGTGTGCCGCGCATCTCGTCATATTCACGCGGCAAGTGAAAGGGGCACTGACGGGGAATGGGGAAGCGCGGTGCGCCATTTTCGTTGCTGCTCATCTTGCTGCTCCTCGCAATGGGCGACGATTTACATGCCGCCGTTCACGTCCAGGATCGCGCCGTTGACGTAGGCGGCGTCAGGACCGACCAGATAGGCGATGGCTGCGGCGATCTCTTCCGGCTCGGCCGCACGGCGCAGGCCGGTGTTCTCGATCAGCTTTTCGCGAACCTGGGCGGGAACCTTCGCACCCATGGCCGTGTTGATCGCGCCGGGTGAGACGGCATTGATGCGGATGCCTTGCGGGCCGAGCACCTTGCACAGGCTCTTGGTGAGGTTGATCACGGCCGCTTTCGACCCGCCGTAATCGGTCACTCCGCTGCCGACGACGCCCACGACCGAGGCGACCGAGACCACCGCGCCGCCGGCGCCGGCCGCGATCAGTCGCTTTGTAACTTCCTGGGTCAGGAAGAAGGCACCACGGATGTTCACGCCGTAAGTGAGGTCATAGTCGGCGGGCGTGATGTCGTAGAAAGTCTTGCCATGCCACACACCGGCATTGTTGATCAGCACGCGGATGAGGCCGATGTTCTCGGAGATATCGGCAACAGCGCTGGTGATCTGATTCAGATCGGTGATGTCGCACTGACGGTAATCGCCACCGCTCACGCCTTCGGCGGCGACGTCGAGGCCGACGACGCGGTAACCCATTGCGGTCAGGCGTTTGGTGGTCTCTTGGCCGACACGGCCGTTTGCGCCGGTGACGACGGCGATCTGCTGGGTCATGATGGTAATCCTCCTTTAGCGCCTTCAAGGTGGCTCTCAGGTCGACCCTGAACGGAGACTTTGAAGGGAAATTTCCTCAAGAGGTTACAAAGCCCAGTTGATATGATTCCAATACTAATTTTCAATCTGCCTAGACCACGAACCTATCAAGTTCAGGTCTATGTTACGTGCCGACGAGAGGCAGCAACGTAAGTGAGAGCAGGGTGAGGAACGCGCAGGCAGGACAGAGGGCTGTGCTCGACGGCGTGAAAGTCACCGACATGACCAGCGTGATCTTCGGGCCATACTGCACCTCGATACTGGCATCTATGGGGGCAGAGGTGGTCAAGCTCGAGCCTTCGCGCGGAGACGAGCTGCGCCGGGTCGGCAAGCCACGCACCACAAGGGGGATGGGGCCCGCCCATCTTACGATGAATGCCGGAAAGCACTGCGTGGCATGGGACATTCGCAGCCAGGATGGGCATCAGCGCTTGCGCCGCCGCATCGGCGAGAGCGCGGTATTCATCCACAATTTGCGTCCAGAAGCGGCCAAGCGCGCGGGGCTTGACTATGAGACCCTTTCGCAAGAGCGCGACGACCTGATTCACGTCTGCTGCTCCGGTTATGACCTGCGCGGTCCGCGAGCCGGCCAGCCCGCCTATGACGACGTGATACAGGCGGCTTCGGGCGCTGCTTCGCTGCTGCCGCGGGTCGACGGCTACGCCGCCCCTCGTTACCTTCCCATGGCGACGGCCGACAAGGTTGCAGGCCTCTATGCCGCCAATGCGGTACTGGCCGCTTTGGCGCGCCGTGCCGCCACGGGCAAGGGCTGCGCCGTCGAAGTGCCGATGTTCGAGAGCTTTACCCATTTCCTGTTGCAGGACCACCTTTATGGCGGTGCTTTGGTCGACGGGCCGGAGGGCATGGGCTACCCGCGCCAGCTTGATCCCGACCGGCAGCCGCTGCCGACGAAAGATGGCCATATCGCTGTCGCGCCATACACCGACGACCGCTGGGTACGCTTCTTCGAGGTCGCCGGAGCGTCCGACTTTCTTGCCCAGAACGGATTGGTTGACGCGCGCAGCCGCTTTGTGGGGCTTGCGCTCATGCAGGCCAAGCTGGCGCAGCTTCTCACTGGCCGCACCACCGCCGAATGGCTCGACCTATTGGGTTGTCATGATATTCCGGCCGCGCCGGTCGCTTCGCTCGAGGACCTGCTCGAAGACCCGCAGCTTCAGGCTAGCGGCTTCTTTCGCGAGAGGGAGCATCCGACCGAGGGGCGTTATCGGGAAATGGCACTGCCAATTACATTTCATGGCTGTCCCGAGGCCTTGCGCTTCCCCGCACGAAGGATCGGAGAGGATGACAACGCCTTTTGAGGAAGTCTTTAAATTGCGAAAGGCCCCGGAGTTTCCGGGGCCTTGCTTCTTAGGGACTTCGATTACCTGAGTTCGGACTGAAGCTCGCCGAGAACCGCGGCAGCATTGTCGAGGCCGGCTTTCTGAGCCTTGGCCACCCATTCCGGATACACGGCAGTCTGGATTTCTTCAGTGAGCTTGGCCAACGCCTCGGGGCCCATTTCCTTGATGGTTACCCCCTTGGCGAGCATTGCGTCGCGGCTTCTGATCTCGCCATTCTGGACCGCTTCGCCCACGCGTAGGGCCAGGGCCTCGCCGCCGATCTTCATGATGGCCGCCCGGTCCTCTTCAGAAATCTGGTTCCATTTGTCATGGTTGACGACGAGCGCCATGCCAGCCTGACCGAGCGCGCCCGGGATGGTCGAGGCATTGGTGAAGAACTCGTCGAGCTTCCAGGTCACTGAAGGCTCGTAGGGCATCACCATACCATCGATCACCCCGTTCGAAGCCATGGAATAGGTATCGGCAATCGAAGCGGTCACAGGAGCTGCGCCGAGCGCGGTCATGGCGGCCGTGACCGGGCGGTTCGACATGTAGTATTTCTGACCCTTCAGGTCCTCAAGCGAGTTGATCTCGCGGTTGCGGGTCATCAACTGCGCCGGAGCCACTGCGAACGCCGCGATGACATGGACGTCACCATAGCCCCGCTTTTCGGCCATGTGGCGTTCGTAGACTCGGTGGATGGCCGGGGCGAGCTTGGAGGCATCATCCGACAGCATTGGCAGTTCGCTGATCTCCATCAGCGGGAAACGGCCCGGGGTGTAGCCCGGCACGATCAGCGACATGTCGACGAGACCCTCGGCCACGACTTCATACTGGTCGCGCGGGGTACCCACCGCGGCGGCCCGGTTCTCCACGCGGACACGGCCCTCGGTCACCTGCGAGATCTCTTCGAGGAAGGGCAGGACGACTTCGTTCACGACGTAGCCCTTGGGGTGCCACATCGAGTAGCTCAAGACGGTCTCAGCGCGGGCGGGCAAGGCGAACGCTGCAGCAGCCAGCAGGTTCGCGGCGACGATGGTGCAAAACTTGAATGACATTCTTTCCTCTCCAATGCCTGGCTCGGCATTTCTCCTATGAGACGAAGATTGCGGAAGAACCTGCATATCGTCTAATATCAGATTTTATATGGAAGGCCGCGCACGAGGGGCCTGCGGGGTGTCTGCCTGAAGCGCTCAGACCATTTCTGGCCGGCGTTGATGTCAAAGACCGCGCCCGTGACGAAGCCTGCCTCCTGCGAGGCCGGACAGGAGACTCATCGCCCCACCTCCTCTGGCGCCTTCGGCCGTTCGACGGTCTGGGTGCCCCTGCTGGAAGGCTGAGCCTACTTCACGCGAGAGACCCGCAATGCGTGTGAGGGGGGCGGCTGCGCCGCTGGAAGCTTCCATCGACGGCCTCAGGCCTCGATAGCCTCGAGCAGGTGATCGAGTTCATAGACCGGAGGCTCGTCCTCCGCAGATACGAGATAGGGACGCGAAAGCCGTCCAAGTTCTTCGCGACTGTCCGCCTCTATCAGCACGATATCGCCAGTCATCACCCGGTTGCGGATGGCTTCGGCCTCGGTGGTGTGAATGCTCGAGCGACCGATGTCGCAGCGCGCGAACGTCACGCGCCCCGCCCCCGCCTCGAGTGCGACGCGCTCCGCTCCTTCGGGGAGCGCAAGGAAGGTGACAAACCCGCCACGCGACCGGCCTCGTCGCGAGAGAATTTCGAAGCAGGAGCGGAAATTGTTCTGGAACTGCGATACGGAACGGCTCGTCCATGGTGTGGGATTGTTCAGCCTTTCGAGATAGGCTGGGCTTTCCATGACGCAGAGCGCCTCCAGTTCGTAAAGCACGAGATACTTCGGCGCCGCCGTGCTCGAACGGTAACGCCGTCCCCGCCGGAATCCCGGCAGGGCCAAGCGTTCGGGCAGGTGTTCTTCGCTGTGCCAGGCGATGATGTCGGCTTCTCTGTCCGGCGGGAGGTCGAAACCTGCGAAGATGAGTGCCTGGGTCATGGGAGGTCCTTAGAACTTCACCGGCCGCGTGAAGACCTCGCGTACTCATCCGCGATGGCCAATTTGATCGGGGAGAATGCGGCACTCCCGTGCTTTTTCGGATGAACCGCTCGATGTGGCTTCTCCGGAAACCCTTGGCGAGGCGCAGGCCTGCAGCGTCCCAGTGTACTGCAATAAACTTCCGTATTCGTTTCGGATTTTGGATGCGAATTAGCAGCAGTGTCCAATATTAAAGGCGGCGTTGGTCATAGTCTTTTGCTATCGACGGGCGGTATCCTTGTCCACATGAGCCAACTGCCCACGGCGCTGGCGCCCATGGCGCAACTCACCACGACCAATGCCTGCCACGGGTCGGAGAAGAGCATGGCGGCAAAGCCTCCCAGAACCCCGCAGCCGATCTGCATGAAACCCATGACTGCCGCGCCCGCGCCTGCACGTTCTGGATAGGGGGCCATTGCGATGGAAAGCAGGCTCGGTGTGGTAGTTCCGATTGCGAGCCCGTTGATCGCTATGGGTGACATCACAGCAATGAAGCTCGGTCCGGTCAGGAAATAGGCGATGAAATAGATGAGGTTTGCGAGCAGCACGAGCGCCATTCCGCAGGCGAGAATCCGTTCGGCCGGGACAGTTTTGGCAATGCTGCGAACAATGGCCGAGCCGATGAAGAAAAAGCTTGTTTGCAGAACCATGCTTAGGCCGAAGACGCGGGGACTGTAGTGCAACTGTCCGATCACTGCGAGCGAGAGCAGCGCGCTTTGGGCGTAGACCACTCCGTTCACGCCGCCGAGAATGATAGCAGGCAGCACGAAGCCCTTTGAGCTCATGAGGATGGCGTAGCTTTGCAACAGCCCATTCAGGCTCGTGGGTGGCCGGTCAGCGGGAGCGGTTTCTGCAAGCAGCCCCCAGATGCAAGCGAGCGTCACCAGCCCAAGCGCAAGCATAAGATGGAAGAGCGCGTGCCAGTGCCAATATTCGATCACCACACCCCCGATAAAGGGAGCAACCGCAGGGCCAGTGGACAGCGCCAGGCCGACGGTCGCCTGGATTGCGAGTTGTTCCGGGCCCTTGTATAGGTCGCGGACGATGGCGCGCGAAAGCGCAATGCCTGCAGCCGCTCCCACGCCTTGAAGAAAGCGGGCGAATATCAACAGCTCGATCTGCGGCGCGAAGAGCGAAAACGTCGTGGCGATGACGTATAGCAAGAAGAAGCCGAGCAGCACGGGCTTGCGGCCGATCCCGTCCGAGACGGGGCCGCAGAATAGCTGTGAGCTGGCAAGGCCGAGGAAGAAGGCCGTCACCGTCATCTGCACGCCGGCAATGCTCGTTTCAAGCTCGACGGCAAGTTCCGGCAGGGCGGGTGTGTAGAGCGAAGAAGATAACGGGCCGACCATTGCGAGCATAGCGCAAAGGCAGGTAACGCGCCGGGCGCTCATCTGCGGCTTCCGAGTATGGCTGGTCATGTCTCTGTAGTTCCGTTGCAACGCTAACGGCGGGACGATGACCTCCCTTCCCGCAAGGAAGTTCGTGGATGGAAGCCGCGTCGAACTCGTCGATCTCGTCGATGAGGTTTGAGGGGAGGAGCAGGTTCAGCTCTGCGGTGACATCGTCGAAGGGTCGAGCGCAAGCTTGATCGGGGACGGCGCTCGTAGACCGAGGGCGGGGCACATGGGCCCCGCCAAACGCTGGCAGGACAAGCCTCAGCCTTCGATCGGCGCAGGCACGGAGGACGCCACGATCGAGGCGTCCAAGACCTCGTAGGCGCTGTAGGAGATCGTGTCGTAGAGTTCGGCGCGGGTCTGCATCTGATCGAGACTGGCCTTGGTGCCGCCGGTCTCGCGGATCGAGGCGTAGAGCTTCTCCTGCGCCTTCGCAGCGACGCGCAGCGAGGATACCGGCCAGATGACGATCTTGTAGCCGAGCTTCTGAAACTCGGCGGCGGTGGTGTGGGGCGTGCGGCCGAACTCCGTCATGTTGGCTAACAGCGGTACTTTAACCTCGGCAGCGAACCGGGCGAACATCTCGGGGGTGTTCAGCGCCTCGGGGAAGATAATGTCCGCCCCTGCCTCGACATAGCGCTTTGCACGCGCGATGGCACTTTCGATCCCTTCGGACGCAGCAGCATCGGTGCGTGCCACGATCTGCATGTGCTTGCGAGCCTTTTTCGCGGCAGCGACCTTGGCGGCCATGTCATCGATGGTGGCGAGCTTCTTGTCGTTCAGGTGACCGCATTTCTTCGGCAGGAGTTGGTCCTCGATCTGGATGGCGGCGGCGCCGGCCTCTTCGAAGGCGCGCACGGTCTGCATCACGTTCAGGGCTTCGCCGAAGCCGGTGTCGCCGTCGACGAGAATGGGAAGGTCCGACGCGCGGTAGACTTGCCGAATGAAGTGGCAGACGTCCTCCACCGAGATGATGCCCAGATCGGGCAGGCCCATCGAGGCGCTCATGGCCGCGCCCGAGAGATAGACCGCCTCGAAGCCGGCCCTCTTGGCCAGAAGCGAAGCAAGGCCATTATGGGCACCCGGCATCTGCAGGATTTCGTCGCGCTCGAGCAATTCCTTCAGGCGCAGGCCTGCAGGGCGAGGATCGGGAGTGTCGGAGATAAGATAAACCATTGTTGTTCTCAGTTGCGCGAGGGCCAGCCGGAGGGGGCGTTGGGGATGATGGCGTCGTTGTGTTCGCCAAGGCTCGGCGGGGCGAGAGAGATCTCGGTCGGCGTGGCCGAGAAGTTCAGAGGATTGTTGATGACCCTGAACTGGCCTGCCGAGGGGCTGTCGATGGTGCGGATGAGATCGGCCTGAACCTTCGGATCGCCGAAGACCTCGGGCCAGGTCTTCACAGGGCCATAGATCGCGCCGGCAGCGAGAAGGATGGGGTCCCACTCGGCAAGCGTGCGCGTGGCGAAAATCTCCGACAAGCGGCGGTTTACCAGATCACGGTTCTTCAGGCGCGCGCCCTTGGTCGCGGTTTCCGGGTCGGTCTTCATCGAAGGTGCGCCGATCGCGTCGCAGAGGATCTGCCAGAACTTGTCGTTGATCGTAATGATCATCACCTCGCGCCCGTCCTTGGTGGCGTAGGTATTGTTCGGCACAATGTCCCAATGCTCGTTGCCCAGGCGATCGGGGGTGTGGCCGGTCGCGTCGAAATAGACGTCGCGCGGCACGAGGCTGAAGATCGAGGCATCCATCATCGACAAGTCGATGCGCTGACCTTCGCCGGTCTTGTGGCGAGCCTCAAGCGCGGTAAGAATGCCGATGGTCGAGAGCAGCGCCGTGACGAGGTCCGAGAAGGGAAAGCCGGTGCGCAGCGGCCCGCTCTCTTTGCTTCCGGTAATCTGCATCAGGCCCGACATGGCCTGGATGACCATATCGAGGGCGGGGCGGTTGCGGTCGGGCCCGGTCTGGCCGAAGCCGGTGATCGAGCAGTAAATCAGACGCGGATTGACCTTCTTCAGTTCTTCGTAACCGAGGCCCAGCTTTTCGGTGAACCCGGGACGAAAGTTCTCGACGAAGACGTCGGCCTCGGCAGCGAGTGCCTTGGCGGTGGCCAGCCCCTCGGAGGTCTTGAGGTCGAGCACGATGCCGCGCTTGTTGCGGTTCACCCCAAGGAAGAAGGCGCCGGTCCCGTTCAGCGTGGTTTCGCCCGATTTGCGGAAAGGGTCGCCCGAGGGCTGCTCTACCTTGATGACGTCCGCGCCGGCGTCGGCAAGTAGCATCGTGCCCATCGGGCCGGTCATCATCTGGGTGAAATCAAGGACCTTGAGGCCTTTCAATGCGGTCATTTCAGTACCTTGCCCGATCCGGAGATCAGTCCTTCTTCTCGTAGAATTCTTTCTGGTTCTTGTTCATTTTGGTCACGCCGCTGTCGCGCTTGGCCTTCATGAAGTTGAACTCGTCGGCGTCGTAACGGATGTTGGTGGCCAGGGTGTGCAGGATGTGGCCATAGGAGAACTGGCCGGTGATGCCGAGGCTCTCCATTGCCACCAGCGTCGCGGCCTTGCCCATGATGATGCCGTCGCGCGGCAGGCGGACGATGCGTTCGGCCCATTCCTCGCCGGCCTCGTCAAGCTGATCGAGGGGGACGACCTTGTTGACCATGCCGTAGTCGAGGCAGCGCTGAGCATCCCACAGCTCGGCCATGAGCAAAAGTTCGCGCGCGCGGCGCGGGCCGAGCGTCATCATTTCCCACGCGGCGAAATAGGCTGCGCCCGACAGGCCGAGCTTCTGCTCGGGGTGCCCGAGCTTGAGCGTGTCGGCGGCGATGACGAGGTCCGAGGCTTCGGCAAGATAGAGACCCGCACCCAGCGTATAGCCCTTGGCGAGTGTCAGAGTGGGCTTGAGAGACTCGTAGATGTGGCGGAAGCGGTTGATGTACATTTTGTCGTACTGTAGACGCGCGCGCTGGCTAGGGCGGCGCGGCTTGCCGTTCTTGTCGAGCTGCGGCTCGCCGTATTCCTTGCCCAGTTCGGACATATCGTGGCCGGCGCAGAAATCGTTGCCGGCGCCACGCAGGACGACGACACGGACGTCGTCATCGGCTTCGGCGCGGTGATAGCCCTCGATGAGCTGGTCCAGCATGGCGTTGGACATAGCGTTCTTCTTTTCGGGGCGATTTATCGTGATGTAGG
The DNA here is from genome assembly GCF_040049255.1 of Mesorhizobium sp. KR2-14. Taxonomy (NCBI): domain Bacteria; kingdom Pseudomonadati; phylum Pseudomonadota; class Alphaproteobacteria; order Hyphomicrobiales; family Phyllobacteriaceae; genus Mesorhizobium; species Mesorhizobium sp. KR2-14. Next base: position 19,206 of record NZ_JBDZDR010000010.1, read on the forward strand.
CGCGGCCGTCCTTGGCCTCGTATTCCACATAGCCCTGGGTGGTTTGGCTGCTCATAGGAATGTCCTTTCGCGGTCAGGCCAATTTGACGGCCACGGCCTTGATCTGGGTGTAGAGGTCGAGCACTTCCGCGCCGCGTTCCCGGCCCCAGCCCGATTGCTTGTAGCCGCCATAGGGCAAGCTCGCGTCGGGTGACGTATGGGCGTTGACGTTGACGATGCCCGACTGGATCATCTTGGCGAGACGGTGGGCGACCGAGATGTCGCGGGTCCAGACCGAGGAGGACAGGCCGTAGGGAGAAGCGTTGGCACGTGCGGCGATACCTGCGAGGTCTTCCTCGTCGAACCGCATGGCGCAGAGAACCGGCCCGAAGATCTCCTCGTCATGGACGGTCATGCCGGGTCCGGTATTGGCCAGGACGGTCGGTTCGATGAAGTAGCCCTTCTGTCCGAGCGAGCGGCCACCGGTGACGACTTCGGCGCCCTCGCCACGGCCCTTTTCGATGTAGCTCATGACGCTTTCGTGCTGGGCACGCGAGATGACGGGGCCGAGGTCATGGCCGGGCAGCATGCCAGGGCCGACCTTGAGTGCCTTGGCGCGCGCAGCGACAGCCTCCACGACGCGGTCGTAGACCTTGTCATGGACGTAAAGGCGCGAGCCCGCAGCGCAGACCTGTCCGGCGTGGAAAAAGATCGAGCCGGCGATGCCTGCCACGGCCGCGTCGATGTCGGCATCGGGGAAGACGATGACCGGCGACTTGCCGCCCAGTTCCAGCGAGACCTTCTTCAGGTTCGAGCTGACGCAGCTGCGGGCGATGTGCTTGCCCACCTCGGTCGAGCCGGTGAAGGCGACCTTGTCGATGCCCGGATGGTTGGTGATCGCGTCGCCGATGATCGAGCCCTTGCCGGTGACAACGTTCAGCACGCCCGCAGGGAGGCCTGCCTCCAGTGCGAGTTCGGCGATGCGCAGCGCGGTGAGCGGCGTGGCTTCGGCAGGCTTGAGCACGATGGTGCAGCCGGCAGCCAGCGCGGGAGCGATCTTCCAGGCTGCCATGTTCATCGGGAAGTTCCAGGGCAGGATCTGTCCCACGACGCCCACGGGCTGGCGCAGCGTGTAGGCGTGCCATTCGCCCGGCATCGAGGGGTTGTGGGTGTCACCGGTGATCTTGGTAGCCCAACCGGCCATGTAACGGAACATGTCGGCCACGCCGTAGATGTCCACGTTGCGGCAGAACTGCAGCGGCTTGCCCGAATTAAGGCATTCCAGCTCCGCCAGCTCGTCGCCGTTGGCCTCGATCAGATCGGCGATGCGGTTCAGGATCCGGCCTCGCTGCGAGGGCGTGACCTTTGCCCAGGCGCCTTCGAAGGCGGCACGGGCAGCGCGAACGGCGAGGTCCACGTCTTCCGCCCCAGATTCTGCAACGGTGGTGATCTCTTCTTCCGAGGCCGGATCATAGATCGCCTTGCGCTTTCCGGACAGCGCCGCGACCGACTGGCCGTCGATCATCAGCCCGTGCTGGCGTGCGAGATAGGCTGCGGTCGCGGGGGTCAGTAAATAGTCTTTGAAAGTCACGTCGAGCATGGGTCAAGCTCCTCAAAATCTGGGGGAAAAAGGCGGGGCCGAGGCGGCCGCCGCGCGCGTCGCTCACTTGCCCAGGAGTTGGCGCGCGATGATGATGCGGTGAATCTCGTTCGTACCTTCGAGGATCTGGTTCAGCTTGGCATCACGCATGATCCGCTCGACCGGATATTCGGTCGAATAGCCGTAGGCGCCGAGCACCTGCACTGCCTCGGTCGCGATCTCCATGGCCACGTCCGTGACGTAGCACTTGCACATCGAAGCGAGCATGGTCAGGCGCGAAACTTTGCCGCTGTCGATCTCGAGCGCGCTCGAATAGAGCAGCGAGCGGGCTGCCTCAGTCTTCATGGCCATATCGGCCAGCTTGGCCTGGACCATCTGGAAATCGCCGATGCGGCGGCCGAACTGGCGGCGTTCGTTGGCATAGGTGACCGACGCCTCAAGTGCGGCCTGAGCGAGACCCAGCGAGGATGCCGCGACCGAGGGACGATTCAGGTCGAGGATCTTCATGCAGGCCTTGAAGCCCATGCCTTCCTCGCCCAGACGGCAATCGGCCGGAATCCGCATGTCCTCGAAGTGAAGCTGGCACGTCGGCGCGCCGTGGCGACCCATCTTGTGCTCCGACTTGCCGACATGGAAGCCCGGGGTCTTGGTGTCGACGAGGAATACCGAGATGCCGTCGTGGCCCTTGGCTTCCGAGGTGCGGGCGAAAAGCAGCACGTAATCGGCGTCGGCGCCCCACGTGATCCAGCTTTTCTGGCCGTTGACCACATAGCTGTCTCCATCCTTGCGGGCGAAGGTGCGGATCGAGGAAACGTCCGAGCCGGTCTCGGGCTCGGTGATGGCTACGGCGGCGATGGCGCGGCCGCCGGCCGAGATCGGCAGGTAATGGTTCTTCTGCTCTTCCGTGCCGAAGTGGAGCACCGGCAAGATGAGGCCGATGGAGTTGTTGGCGCAAAGCGTCGAGGCGGCAAGAGAGCCGCGCCCGATTTCTTCCTTCGCGATACAGACCGAGGTCAGGTCGCCCCCGGGCCCGCCATACTCCTCGGGAACCCAGAGCTGCAGGAGCCCAAGGTCGCCGAAGATTTCTGCCAGCTCGCGCGGGAAGCGGTCGGTCGCCTCCATTTCGGCCACGCGCGGGCGGACCTCGTCCTCCGTGACACGGCGCGCCATGTCACGGATCATTTCCTTCTCTGCGCCTAGATCGAACATGTCTTGCTCTCTGTTTCGGCGCTTACGCCTGGGTCTTTTCCAGCTCCGTGAAGCCGAGCGCGTCAAAGACTGGCTCGTCGGTCACCTGTATGAGCTGGCTGAATTCGCGGCGGGCCCTGATCGAATAGGCGTGCCAGTTCGGGATCACCACGACGTCGCCGCGCGTCACGGTGACCTGGCCAAGGTTCTCGATCTCCATGTCCACCTCGCCGCGCATCACGGTGTAGATGGAGTTGGTGATGCGGCGGCCCTGCTCGTAGGTCTCGCCCTCATTGAGGCCGAGCGAGTGGATGCCCATTGTCTTGATCATGCCCTGGGCGATCGGCGCTCGGCCCTGTTCGCGGGTGGCGGCAAGGATGTCGGCATCCTTGTTGCGCAGCTCCGAGTCCGGCTGGTTCGAGCTGATCTGTTCGTTCTTGGTCGGATAGTCCTCGAAATACATGTTCTCGAGGTTCTGCACGAGCGGCACGTCGAGGATGTCGATCCAGAAGGCTGGTTCGGAGGAAAAGTTCGAATGACCGTGCCAGGCCCAGGAAGGAGTCAGGACCACGTCGCCCTCGGCCACGTCGACGCGGGTACCATCGACGATCGTATAGGTCTCGGGGCCAACGTCGAGCACGATACGCAGTGCGTTCGGCGCATGGCGGTGCGAGCGTGCCGTCTCGCCCGGCAGCACCAGCTGGTATGCTGCGACCAGATGGCGGCAGGTCGGGTAGTTGTTGCCCTCAATCGGGGCGACGAGGATTAGGTTGCGACGTTCGGCCTTTTCCGGCGAGACGAAGTCGGCAGCCTTATCCAGCGCTTCCCGGGCTTCTTTGTAGCGCCAGACGACGGGCACGAACTTTGGCCTCGGCTCTGACCACATAGCCGGCTCGCGTTTGGCCCAACCGGGGACAAGGGCCTTGGTGCCCAGTTCTTCGTAAAAGCCTTCGGGAGCTGCAACGTCTACGTTTTCCAACGGCATTTCTGTTCTCCTCAGGATGCGGTTCTGATTTTCGGCGCGCTCCAGACATCATGTGCGCCGATCGTTCCGGTCCTGACCTTGAGGTCCATCCGGCCGACGTGATCGATCTCGATGCTGAGCGTGTCGCCGTCCTTCACGGGACCGACCCCTGCCGGGGTTCCGGTGGCGATGATGTCACCCGGCTCCAGCGTACAGACGGCCGAAGCCATGGCGATCATCTCGGGGATGTCGACGATCAGGTCGCGGGTAGAGGCGCGCTGGCGCTCCTCGCCGTTGACCCAGAGCCGCATCTCGAGATTATCCATGTCCGGCACCTCATCGGGGGTGACGATCCACGGGCCGATGGGGCAGAAGCTGTCATAGGACTTGCGCATTACACGCTCTTCCTGACCGCGCACGACCATGTCGAGCAGGCAGGAAAAGCCGAAGATCATGCCGCGCGCCTCCTGGCGGCTCACGCCGCGGCCGCGCTTGCCGATGATGATCGCAAGTTCGCATTCATGGTGAATCTCGCGACCCTCGATCGGCGGCAGCACCACCGGATCGGCCGGACCGGAGATCGAGGAATTGGCTTTCAGGAAGAAGCCCTGACCCTTGGCATTGGCCTTGGAGATGACGTTTTCCTTCATCTCCTTGATGTGGTCGTGATAATTCGCGGGGAACGCGATCAGCTTGTTGGGCCACCGCACCGGTGCCTCGAGGCGCGCGTCGGTCAGCGGAATGCCCGCCTCACCGTGACGGGCCTCGATGGCGGGGCGCAGTTCCTCCCAGCGGGCGATGGTCTGGAGCATGCCGACCGGCGGCCAACTGGCCGGGTCGATTCCCGCTACCTCGGTCACGTCGATGACGCGGTCTTTTTCCACCAGGCCGATGCGGTTGCCGTTGAAGGAGACGATCTTCATTCGGCAGCCCCCCGCAGGGTGGCTTCAAGAGCCTGGTAGGCCATGGCGCCGCGCGAGACGTCGATGACGGAACCGGCGCACTCGGCCTTGTCGCCGCGCCAGCTCACATGGCCATCGGGGCGTACCAGCACCAGCTTTGCGCCGTAGAGCGCTCGCGCCTCGGCATTGTTGATGTCGCGCAGAGTGACCGGCATTCCAGCCTCCTTGGCGGCGGCGAGCAGCGGTTCGGCATCGGCGGCCGGGTCGAGGCGGCAGAGCACGAAACCCTTGCCGAACAGGTCGAGCGTGGAGACGCCCTCCTCCAGCCAGACATGCGGGGCTCGGTGGCCCGGGCGGGCAGTCTGCTCGTAGGTCTGGACGGTGTCTTCCGGTTCCGGTGTGCCGTCGGCGAAGATCACGGGCGAACCTTCGTAGCGATAGCCAAGATGGATGCCGATCGTGTACCACTCGCGCTTCATCATCTGCGTGTAGGCGTCGCCGAACTCCTTGCGTGCAGCATCGCCCTCGGCGCCTTCCTCGAAGACCTTCTGGTTGAGGTATTTCCGCGGCGTCAGCATCAGCTTGAGGTTGTTGGTGGCCTCCGTCACGTTGCGGATGGAAACCGGGCGGCGCTCCACCTCGTAGCTGGCCAGGAGTTCCGGCCCGCCCCAGCCCTCGAGCATGGCGGCAAGCTTCCACGACAGGTCGACGGCATCCTGAATTCCCATGTTCATGCCGAAGCCGCCGGTGGGCGAGGTCAGGTGGGCGGCGTCGCCGGCTATGAACACTCTCTTCGTGCCGAACTTGTCGGCAACGAGCTGGCGGCGGATCCAGGGCAAGATCGAGAGGACTTCATAGTCGAAGTCGCTGCGGCCCACGGCGCGCTCGAAGACGGCGCGGACCTCATCCTCGCCAAGTGTACGCATCTCGCCGTCGCCCACGATGGAGAGGCGCCACCAGTCGCGGCCGTTGATTGCCACGATGGTTGCATAGGTGCCTTCGGGGCCGATGAAGATGTAGCGGTAGCCCGGCTTCTTGTCGTGCAGCTTTTCGAGGCCGTCGCATTTGATGATGGCGTTCGTGGTGTAGGTCAGCGTGGGTTGGCCGGCCATCTGGATGCCGAGCGCGTGGCGGACCGCCGAGGCGCCGCCGTCGGAGCCGACCAGATATTGTGCCTCGACCTCGAACTCCTGGCCGGTGGCCAACTCGCGCAGCCGGACAGTCACGCCTTCGTCGGTCTCAACATGGCTGACATACTCATGCTCGTAGAGGATGTCGCATTTGCCGCTTTGCTTGGCGAAGCGGGTGAGGACCGGGTCGAAGAAGTTCTGCGGGCAGCGCTCACGCTTCTGCGGGCTTTGCGGCGGCTTACTTTCATCCTGGACGGATGGAAACTCCTCGCGGCCGAATTCGTAGCCGCCGGCAAGCTGGGACACCCAAGCGTAGTCCTGCGAATAGGCGCGGTTGTAGCCGGCCTTCTCGACCCAGTCGACGATCCCCCAACGACGGCAGAATTCCATGGTGCGGATGCCGACCATGTCCATCTTGGGCTGATAGACTTGGCCGTCACCTCGCTCGACAAGAACCGACGAGATGCCGCGCCAGCCCAGATCGCCTGCGAGGGCGAGGCCGATGGGGCCAGCGCCAATTATGACTACCGGAACTCTTTTATCCCGGCCTTGGGTCGTTAGCTGCTCAGCCATGCCAAACGCTCTCCTTTGCGGATAGTTGGGAGGGCGTCTGAAGCCGCCCGTCATACCGTGTCGGAGCGACTATCGCGGTGGCTGGTTCGTAAGGCCAATATTGTTTGAAAATGCATCTATACGAAAGTCCTTTGGATGGAAAAGAACTTTATATACAATGAGTTGTGTGTGAGGTGGGTCGACTTTTCCCCACGTGGACGAAAGGCCTCAAAGTATGTCGGGAATTTATTTCGCGGCCCGCGTCGACTATGTGTCCAAACCCCACGCGGCGCGCGTCTCAGCGTCTGGAGCGAGCCTGCGGGGGCGTGGCAAGCAAGGTGTGCGGCTAAACTCCGGACCGCTTCTCGGCTGCACCATGCCGTTCACATCTGTGAAGACGCGGCTATGGTTTTGGGGGTGTTCGGGGGCAGTAGCGAAATCGAGGACCGGGGTCACGCAGGCATCTGTGCCGTCGAAAATCGCTATCCAATGGGCTTGCGGCTTCGCCGCGAAAGCGGCGGTCATTTCCGCCCGCAGTGCCGGCCAGTTTTCGCGACGCTGGCGCTCAGGCGCGCCTTCAATTCCGAGCCCGTTGCAGAGGAACTCGAAGAACTTCGGCTCTAGTGCGCCGACCGCGACGTGTTTGCCGTCCGCACAGATGTAGCAATCATAGAAGGGCGCTCCTCCATCGGTGAGGTTGCAACCCCGGCCGCCGGACCAGAGCCCTTCCTGATGGAAGCCCCAAAAGGCCGTGGTGAGCAGCGCCGAACCCTGAACCATTGCCGCATCGACCACCTGTCCCTTGCCGGAGCGGCTGCGTTCGAAGAATGCGGCAACCATGCCCAGTGCGAGCAGCATGCCCCCGCCGCCCATGTCGCCGGCGATTGCCAGGGGCGGCGCCGGAGGGGCGTCGGGGCGGCCTATAGCGCCCAGAAGGCCGGAGATGGCGATGTAGTTGATATCGTGACCCGCGCGGGGAGCGAGCGGTCCCTCACGCCCCCATCCGGTGAGCCTGCCATAGACCAGCGCCGGGTTCCTTTCCAGAAGCGCATCAGGCCCGAAGCCAAGTCTTTCGGCTACGCCGGGACGGAAGGATTCGATCAGCCCATCGGCTCGTTCCGCGAGGGCATGGAGACGAGAGAGGCCCTCGGCGCTCTTGAGGTCGAGTTTCAGGGTCCCTGAACGGCCACGCCCAAGCGCCGGACCGGGATCCGTGCCCCCGATCGCCGCATTCGAAGGCACCAAACGCTCGATGCGTAGAACATCCGCGCCGAGATCGGCAAGGAGCATCGCGGCAAACGGCGCACCGCCAATGCCTTCGACCTCGAGTACCTTCAGTCCTGCCAACGGGCCCTGTCGCGAATTTCCGATCATGTGCTTGCCTTGCGCCACATATCAGAAACATAGCGATATGCGCATCCGCTCGACCAATACGGTTTTCGTTTCAAAGGGTTTTAAGGCTTAACGTTCGCTCCCTTTTTCCCGATCGTTATGTGGAACCAGAGGAATGATCCATGAAGATCTGCATTTTCGGCGGCGGGGCCATCGGTGGCCATATCGCCGCCCACCTCGCCAGAGAAGGCAGCCCCGAGGTCAGCGTCGTGGCACGTGGAGCGAACCTCGCGGCCATTCGGCGAAATGGACTGACGGTGCAGACGCCTCGCGAGACTTTTACCGCTCGCGTCAACGCGACCGACTGCGCCGCGGAGCTTGGCGCGCAGGATTACGTCTTCCTGACGCTGAAGGCTCATCAGCTTGACGCGGCGCTTGACGATGTTGCCAAGCTGGTCGGGCCGCAGACCGCATTGTTGCCGCCGACGACGGGTCTGCCGCATTACTTCTTCAAGGGTGGCGAGGCAGCCGACGCCATCGACCCAGGCGGGCGTCAGTCGGCGCTGATGCCGCCGGAAAAGATTCTGGGCGTTGTCTACTGGATCGGCGCCCATGGCGTGGGACCGGGTGTCATTGCGCAGGACGGCGACAAGACCGGCTGCCCCTTGGGCGAGCTGGACGGCACCATGTCGCCCCGCGCGACGGCGTTGGCCGAACGGCTGACCGCTGCTGGCATCCCCTCAAAGGTCACGCCCAATGTGATGGGCGCGATCTGGATGAAATTCGTCAACAGCCTTTGCTGGAATCCCATCGCCGTTCTGACCCTTGCTCGCATTGGCGAAATCGCCGAAAGCGAATGCGCGCCGCTCCTGTCTGCCGTGATGGAAGAGGCCGACCGCGCCGCACGCAAGATCGGCATCGAAATACCGCAGCCGCCGGAGCGGCGCATCGCGCTCACGACCTCGGCTGTCGCCCATAAGATGTCCATGCTTCAGGACCTCGAACATGGCCGGGCGCTGGAGCTCGATGTGCTCTGGCGCTCCATCCAGGCGATGCAGCGCCTTTCCGGCGAAGAGATGCCGCTCCTCAATTCAGTCTATGCATTGGCGCGCCTGCGGGCAAAGACCCACGCCGCCAGCCTTTCGTAAAAGGACCCGAAATGACCGACCAAACCAACGCCGTCAGCCGCCCGCTCGAAGGCTTCCGCGTTATCGAAGCCGCGGGCTATCTCGCGGGCCCGCTCTGCGCCCATACCCTTTGCGTGCTTGGCGCCGAAGTCATCAAGGTCGAACCGCCGACGGGCGATGCCTACCGCAATGTGGGCCATGCCGTGGGCGGCAACGGCGTGATGTGGACCAATGCCAACACCGGCAAGAAGTCGGTCGCCCTCGACCTGAAAGACCCTGCCGATCTCGCCAAGCTGAAGGAACTGATCGCGGGCGCCGATGTCTTCATCGAAACCTGGCGTCCGCGCGTATCGGCTGCGCTCGGCCTCGGCTATGAGGAAACGTCGAAGCTGAATCCGCGGCTTGTGCAGCTTTCCCTGACGGGTTACGGCCCCGACGGCCCGCTCTCGGCCGATCCGGCCTACGACGCGATCATCCAGGGAATGGTGGGTCTGCTCGATTACGAGGCTGACGGTGGCCGTCCGCGCGCAACCAATAACTTCGTGGCCGACAAGGTCAGCGCGATCTTTGCCGCCCAGATTGTGCTTGCGGGCCTCATGCAGCGCGAGCGTACCGGCAAGGGCGTCCATCTCGAGACCTCCATGCTTGATATGATCGCGAATTATGCGTTCACGGACACGATGCACAACCGCGTCTACCTCGAGGACGGTTCGGACCAGACCATTCTGCCGCAGCCTGTGGTCGCCACTTCCGACGGCCATATCGTGCTCTCGCCCGTGACCGGCAAGCAGCTTGGCCGCACACTCGAGGCGGTGGGCCATCCCGAGTGGAAGGAGGAGCTGAAGCAGATCAAGAGCCGCAAGGAATCGACCGAGACTTTCTTCAAGAGGGTTGCAGGTCCGATTGCCGAAAAGCCATCGGACTACTGGCTGGAGAAATTCCGCGAACTCGACGTGCCGGCCGGTCCGGTTCTGAAGCCCGAATCGATGCTGGAGAACCCACAGCTCGCTCACAACGAATTCTTCCAGGAATTGGAAAGCCCTGCAGGCAAGTTGCGTGTGCCGCGTTATCCGGCCCGCTTTGACGGGCTGATCCTCGCCCCATCGGCGCCCGCTCCGGCGATCGGCGCCGACAACGGAACCGTATTCGGCGCGCGTGTCGCCGGGCTGGAGGACGCCGATGCCTGATCCGCAGATCGGCTACCGTTCGGTCTACATGCGCGGCGGTACCAGCCGCGCATTGATCTTCCACCGGGACGACCTGCCGCCGCTCGGTCCGGAAGGAAGCCGTGCGCCGTGGGATGCGGTCTTCACCGCGGCCCTCGGCAGCCCCGACAGCGGTATGCGCCAGCTTGACGGCATGGGGGGCGGCATCTCCTCGCTGTCGAAGGTCGCTGTGGTTGGGGCCCCGAGCCGTTCGGATGCCGACGTCGACTACACCTTTGCACAGGTGGGGGTCGACAGCCCCACCGTTGGCTACAAGGGAAACTGCGGCAACATTTCTTCCGCTATTGGCCCCTATGCAGTTGACGAGGGGCTGGTCGCGACTGACGGCGAGGAGGCGGCCGTCCGCATCCACAACACCAATACCGGCAAGATCATCCGCGCCCGCTTTCCTCTTGTCGGGGGCAAGGCCGCAGTGAAGGGCGACTATGTCCTTCAGGGTGTCGAGGGCAGCGGGGCCGCAATCCGGCTCGACTTCCTCCAGCCGGGCGGCTCGGTCACCGGCAAGATCTTCCCGACCGGACGACTGGTCGACACCCTGGCGCTCGAGAACGGCGATATTCCCGTGACGCTGGTCGATGTTGCGAACCCGCTTGCCGTGGTCGAGGCATCGACCCTTGGCATGCGCGGCAACGAAAGCGCCTCGGAAATCGAGGGAGATAACTCGCTCATGGAGCGTTTACGCGATCTGCGCCGCAGGGCCGCTGTCGCAATGGGCGTGGCCAAGGACGACGAGGAGGCCCGCACCACGGTGGCGAACCTGCCGCTTGTGGCGATCGTCTCCCCGGCCGAGGAGGGCGCAGCGCTCCGCGCCCGCATGATCTCGGCCGACCAGCCGCACAGGGCGACGCCGTTGACAGGGGCCATGGCGCTCGCCGCAGCAAGCCGTATCAAGGGAACGCTCGCTGAAGGGCTCTCGCATCATGGCTCGGCCGACATCGTGCGGCTGGCTCATGCTAGCGGGTTAATCGACCTGGCGTGCGAGGTGGAGGACATGGGGCTTCAAAGCCGGGTGGCCTCGGTGGGGGTCATCCGCACCGCGCGCCGCCTTATGGAAGGCCGAGTATTCATTCCAGTCTGAATCACCATGGCCTTATATTGAAACCATATTGGTCTCCCGCCCCCGCCGCAGCCTAAAAGTTCGGCAGAGGATGCGGGAGGCCTATGTGAAGGACATTTCTGGCGGCGGTGACACCTTTGGACTGGAAGATCTCGTAAAGCTCGTCTGGGCCGAACAGATCGACGGGACGCTCTTTCGTGCCGCCTCGCCCGGAAACTGCACGCCGCGCGTCTATGGCGGGCAATATGTCGGCCAGGGCATCATGTGTGCAGCCCGCACCGTCGACACAGAGCGAAAGCTGCACCAGTTTTCCGGCCTCTTCATAGCTCCTGGCAAGATTGACATTCCGCTCGAGATAAAGGTCACGAAGCTCCGCGACGGGCGCAGCTTCTCCTTGCGTCAGGTCGATTTCCTGCAAGAGGGACAGCAGATCTTCAGCGCGACCCTGTCTTTTCATGTGCCTGAGGGCGGCAGGCAGGTGCTCGGCGAATCACCGCCGCTTCCCAGGCCTCAGGGTTGGATGACCGAGGAGGAATATCTCGCCACCATCGGCGTGGATTTGGAGGACAGCCCGCAGATATCGCTGCGCTTTTTCTCGACACTCCTGGAGCGCCGCAGTCGTTCGTGGCGAGACGAGCGGATTGACGTGTCCGCGCCGCCTTCGGCCAGTTTCTGGTCCCGCCTTGCAGGACCGCTGCCCAGGCTTGAGAGCGTTGTGCCGACGGAGTTGGAGCCGGTGCTGCATCAGGCGCTCATTGGCTATTTCTCGGATCTGGGTCTCATGGCCACGGGCGCACGCCCGCTCGGCTTCGGTGCTCGCCATCCTGCCACGCGATCGTCCTCACTCAGCCATCACATGCTCTTTCATGCCCCGCTCAGGGTGGATGAATGGTACTTCACGGCGACCACGGGGTTGGGGGTGAGCGAAGGCAGGGCGGCCGCCACGGCACGCATCTACGACGCCGATGGCAGAGCGGCGATCACCGCCACGCAGGAAGGCCTCGTCCGGCGTATCCCCCGCTAGGCCCGGACATGCACAAGAAGGGAGAGGAACATGGGTCGCTGGGACGACAAATTCATCCGCGCCGAGCGCAAGTGGGACAAATGGCGGATGCAGGACTATGCGCTCTCTGATCGCGTCATCCACCGCATTCTCCAAGACAAGGCCAGCCAGTACGAGGCCCGCACCGCGGTGCGCTTCCGCCACCGCGACCTGAGCTATGGCGAGCTGCATCTAGAGGTGAACCGTGCCGCCAACGGGCTGGCTTCGCTTGGCGTGAGGCCAGGCGACAAGGTCGCCATGATGATGCCGAACGGGCCGGAGTTCCTCTTCTTCTGGTTCGGCCTGAACCGAATCGGGGCGGTGAACGTGCCGATCAACGTGGCGCAGAAAGGCGAAGGGCTGGCCTACCAGATCACCGACGGCGACTGCGTGGGACTCGTGGTCGATGCGTCATACCTGTCCAATGTCGAGGCGTTGGCCGACCGCCTGACAAGCCTGCGCCATGTCATCGTGACCGGCGAAGGGGCAGCCGAGGCCCGGGGTTGGAACGGCGTTGAATTGCTTACGCTGGACGAGGTCATGTCGGCGCCCGATACCACGCCGACAGCGGAGGTCAGCTACCGCGACCTCTCGACCATCCTCTACACTTCCGGCACCACAGGGCGTTCCAAAGGCGTGATGATCGGTCACAACTATTGGTACGAGATCTGGGCCAATTGCGTCCGGGCCTGCCGCTACACCGAAGACGACATACTGTATACGGGCCTGCCGCTCTTCCATTCTTCGGCAAAAGGCACGACCGTCGGTCCCGCGCTACTGGCCGACGCCCAATCGGTCGTCGTCGAACGCTTCTCGGCCTCGAGGATGATGGACGACTGCCGCCATTTCGGCGCGACCGAGGCGAAGTATATCGGTGGCATCATTCCCATCATGCTCAAGCAGGCAGAACGGCCCGAGGACGGCGACAACCCGCTGCGGCTCATGGTTGGTGCTGCGGCTCCGGTCGAGCTTTGGGACGCTTTCGAAAGCCGGTTCAATACCCGTCTGCTGGAAATGTACGGCATGACCGAATGCACGGCGGCGCTGATCAACCCCTACGAGGCGCGCAGGCCCGGTTCCTGCGGCAAGCCGATCATGGGCTGGAACGTCAAGATTGTCGACGAGAACGACTGCGAGCTCCCCGCGGGCCAGGTCGGCGAGATCGTCACCCAGCCGCAAACGCCCTGGCTTGGCACTTCAGGCTATTACGCCAAGCCCGATGCCACGCTCGAGTTGTTCCGCAATTTCTGGATCCATACCGGAGACATGGGCAAGACCGATGAGGACGGATATTTCTACTTCGTCGACCGCAAGAAGCAGGCCCTTCGCCGGCGTGGCGAAAATATCTCGTCCTTCGAGGTCGAGGCCGTACTCAACGCCATGCCGGAAGTGCTGGAATCCTGCGTCGTGGGCGTACCGTCCGAGATGGGTGAGGATGAGGTCAAGGCGGTGATCGTGCTGAAGGAGGGCCAGTCTCTCACGCCAGGCCAGGTGATCGACTGGTGCGTGCCGCGGATGGCCTATTTCGCCATTCCGCGCTACCTCGCTTTCCGAGCCTCGCTGCCCAAGACCCCGAGCGAAAGGGTGGAGAAGTATCGCATCAAGGACGAAGGCGTCACACCAGATTGCTGGGACCGCGAGGCCGCCGGCATCGTGCTGGCCCGTTGAGCTCTACCTGTGAGACAGGCTGAAAAGTTCCAGCGCGCCGCCCGCAGATGGGAGGAATGGCAGCCCCGCTCCTACGCGCTGGCAGACCGTTTCGTGCCGCGGATATTGGCCGACAGCGCGCGCGAGTTCCCTGACCGCATCGCCTTCCGTTTCGAGGAAGGCGATGTGAGCTTCGCGGCGCTGCAGGACGGAGCGGAGCGGATCGCAGGCGGCCTTGCGGCGCTCGGTCTTGGCGAGGGCATGCGCCTTGCGCTGATGCTGCCGAACTCGCAGGCCTTCCTTGAAAGCTGGTTCGGAGCGAATTTGATCGGCGTCACCGCTGTGCCGATCAACACCGCGCAGCGTGGCGAGGGGCTCCGTCATCAAATCGGCCACGCCGATTGCCGCGCCATCGTCATCGACGCGGCCCACCTGACTCAACTCTCCGAGATCATCGAACGGTTGCCCCATCTGCGTCACGTGATCGTCCTTGGCGAAGAGCCCCCGCCCTGCGGCCATGCCGAGGCGTTGGACTACGAGGCGCTGCGCAGTCTGTCGCGCGGTTATCTCCCCTACAAGGGCGATCATCGTGGCCTCGCCACGATCAGCTACACCTCCGGCACGACCGGCCCCTCGAAAGGGGTGATGATCGGCCATGGGTACTGGTACGAGATCTGGGCCGCGGCTGTGCGCTTCGCCCGGCTGGTGGACGAGGACGTCCATTACTGCGCTCTGCCATATTTCCACCTTGCAGCGCATGGCATCACCGGTCCGGTGCTTCTTACAGGGGCGAGCGCGGTGGTGCGCCGCCGCTTCAGTGCCACGCGCTTCATGGAGGATTGCCGCGAGAACGGCTGCACCACGAGCAAATATGTGGGCAGCATCATCCCCTTCCTGATGAAGCAGCCCGAATCCGCGCGCGATGCCGAGAATCCGCTCAGGCTGATGATCGGCTCGGCTGCGCCGAAGGAACTTTTTCACGCCTTCGAGAAACGTTACGACACGCGCCTTCTCGAGCTTTACGGCATGACGGAATGCAACGCCTGCCTCGTGAACCCCTATGAGAATCGCCGGCCCGGTTCCTGCGGCAAACCTACCGAAGGGTGGGATGTGCGCATCGTCGACGATGACGACCTTGAGCTTCCGCCGGGAGCGGTGGGCGAGATCGTTGCGCGACCCCTGCGACCCTGGCTCGGGACGTCGGGATATGATGGCAATCCCGAAGCCACCCTCGAGCTGATGCGCAACCACTGGATGCACACCGGCGATCTCGGATACCGCGATGAGGACGGGTATTTTCACTTCGTCGACCGCCGCAAGCAGGCGATCCGACGGCGAGGCGAGAACATCTCCTCATTCGAGGTCGAGGCGGCGATCAACAGCCATGAGGCCGTGCTTGAAAGCGCTGTAGTCGGCGTGCCGTCACCGTTCGGAGAGGAAGAGGTGAAGGCGGTGGTTGTGCTCCGGAAAGGAGAGCGGCTTGCGCCCGACGCGCTCTTGGAGTGGTGCCGCGCGCGTCTACCGCGCTTTGCCGTGCCACGCTATGTCGCCTTCCGCGATGCCCTGCCCAAGACCCCTAGCCAGAGGGTCGAGAAATATCGCCTCAAGGAAGAAGGCATAACCGCAGATTGCTGGGATGGTGAGGCATAGGAGGGTGCTCTGGATGAAGTCGGATTTCATATTGGACCATGCCTCAGCCCGACAGTCTAATCGTTGCGGAACACCGCTTTTTGACCATGCGGGCCAGTGCCCATGGGCGACGCACGCCCGTCTTGGCGCAGACCATGACAATTGCAGGGAGACAGAAATGACAGCCGATACCCGTAGGATGGTGGTCAAGATCAATGAGAGCGTCTGTGTCGGGGGCGGCCTGTGCGTCGTGTCCAGCCCTGAGGTTTTCGACCAGCGCGACAGCGACGGCGTCGTGGCGCTCAAGCAGATGTATCCATCGCCGGACCAGCATGACGCCGTCCTGAGCGCTGTGCGCAAATGTCCCTCGCGTGCAATCCGCGTCGAATACGAAGACTAATCCGACGCCAGACGGTAGGCCAACTTATCGCATTCCGAGCCAGACCCCCTCGAGGTTCCGGCTTGTGCCCGCTTCCGAAAAAGGAGCTTGGCGAGCCATAGCGTATAAGTATCGATCCATTCCAACCGCGTAATAGCTCGGCATCATTTTCCTTCATAGCATTTCTCCCTAGCGCCCGGGAGTAGGCGCCTAAGGGAGGAAGAAAATGGAAGTTATCTGGAAGAGGATGTCGGGCTGGGTGGCCGCAATCGCGGCGTTCACCCTCGCGGCCACGAGCGCGCACGCGCAGACCGTGCTCAGCTATTCTCCTTGGCCGGCGAGTTTCGTGCCTGAGAAGGTCCTGCATGAATTCTTCGCCGATATCGAGCGCGAGACCGAGGGCCGGGTGCGCGTGGAGCCTCGCGCCGCCATGGTTGGCCGCGGCTCCGCCGAGCAGTTCGACGTCGTGCGCGATGGGATAACCGACCTCGCCATGATCGTGCCTGGCCACACGCCAGGACGGTTCCCGCTGCTTGAGGTGGCAGAGATGCCCTTCATCAACAGCGACCATGACGCCACCGCCTCATCGTTCTACGACATCTACGAGACCCATCTCGCCCCGCAGCAGCCAATCAAGGGCGTAAAAACGCTCTCCATCTGGCTCATTCCGGCGCAGAACGTGCTGACGCGTAACAAGACCATTATCTCGACCTCTGACTTCAAGGGCATGAAGCTGCGCTCACCTAATCCTGCCTCGAGCCTGACCATGCGCACCCTCGGCGCGGTTCCAGTGGCCACCGGCGGTGACCAGATGTTTGAAATGGCCTCCACCGGCATCATCGACGGAGCGTTCTTCAACTATCAGGCCATGTTCACCTTCAACATCCATCCTTACCTGCGCCATTTCACCGTGGCTCCGGGTGGCATGACCAGTGGCAGCAACGCCATCCTGATGAATCAGGACAAGTGGGACAGCCTCTCGCCCAAAGATCAGGAGATCATCTCCAACCTCGCCGGACGTGCGCTTTCGGTCCGCATCTCCGGAGTCTGGGCGCAAGAAGAGCGGGAGGCCCGCGCAAATCTAGAAGCCGAGGGTGTGAGTTTTACTGACATGTCGCCGAAACTCGTGGCCGAGCTCCACGCCGCGCTTGAGCCGAACGAGCGCGAATGGATAGAGAAAGCCGAGGGACTGGGCCTGACCAATGCAGCCGACGTGCTCATGGCGATGAAGCGAGGCTCTCGGTGAGCGGTGGAGACTTTAAGGCAAAGGTAGTGTTGGTCACCGGCGGCGCATCGGGCATTGGGGCGGCGGCTGCAGCCGCCTTTGCTCGCGCCGGCGCCCAGGTGATGATCGCCGATCGGGATGAGGAGGGGGGGCAGGCGCTTGCCGCCTCCCTGACCCTGGAAGGGCATGAGGCGCGCTTCTTCAGTGTCGACATTGCCGATGCCGCCTCGGCCCGTGCCATGGTCTCGGGCTGCATCGAGGCCTTCGGCGGGCTCGACCATGCCTTCAACAATGCCGGCTTCGTTGATCAGGCGGAAGACCTGACGCAGACGGGCGACGCGGACTGGGAGCGCCTGGTTGCAGTCAACCTCGGCGGCATCCGCCACTGTATGGTGGCCGAACTGGAACATATGGCTGCGCAAGGCGGCGGGACCATCGTCAACACCTCCTCGCGTGCAGGCCTGCGCGGCGTCGCGCGCAGCGCCGCCTACAGCGCGACCAAACACGGCATCATCGGCCTGACCAAATCGGCGGCGGTGGAATTCGGCCAACGCGGGGTACGCGTCAACGCCATCTGTCCCGGCCTCGTCGCCACGCCGCTCGTCATCGCTAAATTCGGGGCGGAATTGCCCGACCTCGAGAAATCCATGAACCCGATGGGGCGCATCGGCCAGCCTGAGGAGATTGCCGCCGCGGTGCTCTGGCTGTCCTCGCCTGCGGCGTCTTTCGTGACCGGCATCGCCCTCCCCGTTGACGGCGGAGCCAATGCGGGCTGACCCCCGTCCTACTTCACCTCAAGGTAATCGAAAGAAACACCATGTATGATGAAGCTTGCCCAGTTCAAACCCAGTTCCCTTTCAAGCGCGGCACGGACGCACTCGTTCCTCCGCGCGAATATGACATCTTTCGCCGAGCCGAGCCGGTACGGCGCGTCACGCTTTGGAACGGCCAGAATGCCTGGCTGATTACTCGCTGGCAGGACGTGCGCGAGGTGCTGGCCAACAACACCTTCAGCGCCGACCCGGACAAGCCCGGCTATCCGACAACCTCGCCCGCCCGGGGCGCAGAGCTGAAGGCCCGCAAGACCTTCATTAACATGGACCCTCCGGAACACACCCGCCTGCGCCGCATGCTGACGCGCGAATTCATGGTCAAGCGTATCGGCCAGCTGCGGCCCATGATCGAAGAACTGCTGCAGGAGTTGCTTGACGACCTCGAAAACAAGGGCCCGGGCGCCGATCTCGTCGCACTGGTCTCCAAGCCGCTGCCAGCCAATGTGATCTCGACCATGCTGGGCGTTCCCCAATCGGACTTCGCTCGCCTCGGCTATCTGAGCGCGCTTCGCAACGACCACAGCTCCAAACCCGAGGACATCAAGGCCGCTGCCGAGGAGATGGTCGGCCGACTGAGCGAGATTATCGACGAGAAGACCCCGAACTCGGCTGCCGGCGAGGACCTGCTCAGCCGCCTCATCGAAGAACAGATCAAACCCGGCGACCTTTCGGTGATCGAGGCCGCGCGCCTTTCGGCATTGCTCTACATCGCCGGCCACGAGACCACGACCAACCAGATTGGCCTTGGGATGCTCACGCTCTTCCGAAATCCCGATCAACTCGCCAAGCTTAAGGCCAACCCCGAACTTGTCGGGCCCGCAGTGGAGGAGATGCTGCGCTACGTGACGCTGACCCACCTCAATTCCGCCCGCGTGGCGACTGCGGATGCGGTGGTCGCGGGCCAGCTCATCCGTGCCGGCGAGCCGGTCTATCCGAACCTCGCCGCAGCGAACTACGATCCCGACGTCTTCAAATGTCCGCATGACTTCGACATCAACCGGGCCGAAAATCCGCACATGGCCTTTGCTTATGGCGTACACCAGTGCCTCGGACAACCGTTGGCGCGGCTCGAGCTGATGGTGTTCTTCTCGGAAATCTTCAAGCGCTTTCCGACCATGGAACTGGCTGTTTCCGAGGAACAGATCCGCTTCGTGACGGAAGCGCAGACCCTCAGCGTCTTAGAGCTTCCGGTGAGGTGGTGACATTGCAGGAAAGGACGGGCGCCCGGTAAGGGCCTCGTCAAGCCACGCGTCAGGACAGGAGGACGTTCATTGACTCCGCCGTTGGCGCATGGATGTGCTCGTCAGGCGGCCAGTCGGCGACGCGCTGTTCAAGCCCGTTCCTCGGCAGCGCGCGCTTCCTCCATTTCTGCCAGAATCTGCTGGTGCCGGTTCGGCGGCAACGAAATGGGGATCGAAGTGGGGAAAGGAACCATGCTTTGGGAAGTTCCCCAGCAAAACCAAGAGATTGCGAGGCCGCAATGGCGGAGAGGGAGGGATTCGAACCCCCGATGCCCTTGCGAGCATGCCGCATTTCGAGTGCGGTGCATTCAACCACTCTGCCACCTCTCCGCGTCGTGGTTGGCCAGCTTGCTGGCGCGGCGCACTAGATAACGAGTCGCGATCGATCGCACAAGGCCTCTCGCGCACTTATTTGTGGCTTACCTTGACTTGCCCCGGTCGTTCGGTTACACGCGCACAGTTCCGCCATGGGCCTTGCCCGGCGTGGGACGTATATGAACCCCGCAGACTGACAAAAAGACGGCTCGAACGCGTCGAGTGTTCCTAGAAGCCGGACCGAACAGCGAAAGGCAAAAAATGTTCGCAGTCATCAAAACGGGTGGCAAGCAGTATCGCGTTGCCGCCAATGACGTCATCACCGTCGGCAAGATCGCCGGCAATGCTGGCGACATCGTCGAAATCACCGAAGTCCTCGCCGTGGGCGAGGGCGAGAACGCCTCGATCGGCGCGCCCTTCGTTGAAGGCGCCACCGTGGCCGTGGAAGTGGTCGAGCAGGGCCGCGCCGCCACCGTCATCGCGTTCAAGAAGCGTCGCCGCCAGAATTCGCGTCGCAAGCGCGGCCACCGTCAGCACGAGACCGTCATCCGGATTTCGGAAATCCTGACGGGTGGCGCGAAGCCGACGAAGAAGGCTGCCGCCGAAACGGAAGCCACCGAAAAGCCCGCCAAGAAGGCCGCGCCGAAGAAGGCTGCAGCCGCGGCGGAAAACGAGTAAGTTCGAGGACTGAAGGAGTAGACCAATGGCACATAAGAAAGCTGGCGGTTCGTCGCGCAACGGTCGCGATTCGGAATCCAAGCGCCTCGGCGTGAAGAAGTTCGGCGGCGAAGCCGTCATTCCGGGCAACATCATCATCCGCCAACGCGGCACCAAGTGGCATCCGGGCGCCAATGTCGGCATGGGCACCGACCACACCCTCTTTGCGCTCGAAGCCGGTGCAGTTGCTTTCCGCAAGAAAGCCAACGGCCGAACCTACGTATCGGTGAATCCGTTTACCGAAGCCGCGGAATAGCCGGATCCGCACCACAACACCGGCGCCCCATCTCGGGACCGGTGTCTGGTAGAATCCAGAAAAAGGATCAGGGGAGATGGGTCGCCAGCTCCCCTTTTTCTTTGTCTGGAGGAATATTGGACATGGTTGCCGAAGCGGAAGACTTCGAAGATGAAAGTCTGAGCATAGATTGCCCGGTGCTTGTCACCGAACGGCTGGTGCTGCGCCCGCCGCATGAAGACGACACCGCCGAGCTGATCGCGCTGGCAAACAATCCGCGCGTGGCCGAGATGCTGTCGCGGATGCCCTATCCCTACGGCGACGCCGAGGCGCGCTCCTTTCTCAACAGTGCCGCGCAGCCGCGCAGCACCGGGGCAGTCTATGCGGTCACACTCGCGGAAACGGGCGCCTTCGTCGGGTGCGCGGGGCTGAACGCCACCGATCGCGGACTGGAGCTCGGCTACTGGATCGGCGAACCCTACTGGCGGCGTGGTTATGCGACCGAGGCCGCGCATGCGCTGGTCGACCTCGCCTTCCGGGCCACGACCATCAATGTGCTGCACGTTTCCTGCCGGGTCATCAATCCGGCCTCGCGGCGCGTCATCCACAAGTGCGGCTTCCAGTATGCCGGCCAGGGCATGCTGAACTCCATCGTCGCAGGCAGGGTGCCGGTGGAACGCTATCGCCTCGACCGCAAGGCTTGGGTGAGCCTCAGGACATGGGCGCGACTTTGAGCGAAGACGTACGCCCGGTATCGACGCCGGCACTGGCGGTCATGCATGTGAAGGAAGACGAGCGGCCGGTCCGCTGGCCGCTCACCCCAGCTCGAACCAGACCGGCAGATGATCCGAGCCGGTTGCGGATGCGTCGATCCAGCTTCGCCTGACGCGGGCTGAAAGGCTTGCGTGGACGAAGGCGAAATCGATCAGCCTATTCTGTTCCGGCTTGTCGTCGTCGATCCAGCTTATCGCGCCTTCTTGCGCGCCGTCGGTGAGCGAAAAGACGTCCACGGGATGGTGAGCCACGATCTGGCGGCCCTCGGCATGGTCGGCCTCTCCAGCCATCAGGGTGTATTCGGGCGATCCCTGCACCATGTTGAAATCGCCCATCAGAACGAATTCTTCCGGGCACGGCAGCTCGGGAAACCCGTATTCGGCCGAGCCGGTAATGGCGCCACCCTCCATCGGATAGGCATAGACACGCTCCTTCAAATGGCGGATCTGGGCCGAGCGCTCCTCGTGATTGATGTGATCGAGATGAACCGAATAGACGCGCAACGGGCCGGACGGGGCCATGACCAGCGCCTCCAGCGCCGAGCGCTGCAGATTGCCGCGATTGAACCGGCGCGTGCGAGGCAGAAGCAGGTTGCGCGAGGCCGCAATCGGCCAGCGCGACAGCACCATGTTGCCGAACTGGAGGCGCTTGTTGGCCGGCCGGCCATCTTCGTCGCGCAGGCCGAAATCGACATCCATGGCCGGGCCGTAGACGTGAAACAGATCGGGCAGAAGTTCGGCGAGACCGGCCACGAGATCGGCGCCGCCATTGCGCGGAAAATTGCGTGTCACCTCCTGCAGCGCGATGATGTCGGCGCCTTGCAGGCTCGCCGCAATGCGCCCGAGATCGTAGTTGCCGTCGCGGCCGATGCCGTACTGGATGTTGTATGTGACCAGTTTCATGCCCATCTCTCACCCTCTCCGATTGCGCGAAGCCTCAAACCTGCACTCGCCCTCGTGCGTTCTTTGCGCTAGAGCAGTCCCACACATTAGATAGCAGCGAAAATCTTGTTCCGATGAAATTCCTCGACCAGGCCAAAGTCTATATCCGCTCCGGCGACGGGGGCGCCGGCTCCGTCTCGTTCCGCCGGGAAAAATTCATCGAGTTCGGCGGGCCGGACGGCGGCGATGGCGGTCGCGGCGGCGATGTCTGGATCGAGGCGGTCGACGGCCTGAACACGCTGATCGACTATCGCTACCAGCAGCATTTCCGCGCCAAGACCGGCGTGCACGGCATGGGCCGCAACCGCACCGGCGCCAAGGGTGCCGATGTGGTGATGAAGGTGCCGGTCGGCACCCAGGCCTATGAAGAAGACAATGAGACGCTGATCTGCGACCTGACCGAAGTGGGCCAGCGCTTCCGCCTTGCGGCGGGCGGCAATGGCGGTTTTGGCAACCAGCATTTCAAGACCTCGACCAACCAGGCGCCGCGCCGCGCCAACCCCGGCCTGCCGGGCGAGGAACGCACCATATGGCTCAGGCTGAAGCTGATTGCCGACGCCGGGCTGGTTGGCCTGCCCAATGCCGGCAAGTCGACCTTCCTGGCCGCAGTTACCGCTGCCAAGCCCAAGATTGCCGACTATCCGTTCACCACGCTGTATCCTGGCCTCGGGGTGGCGCGGGTCGATGCGCGCGAATTCGTCATCGCCGACATTCCCGGCCTGATCGAGGGTGCGCACATGGGAGTGGGCATTGGCGACCGCTTCCTCGGCCATGTCGAGCGTACGCGCGTGCTGCTGCATCTGGTGTCTGCGCAGGAGGAAAGTCCGGGCAAGGCCTACAAGACCGTGCGCAAGGAACTGGAAGCCTATGGCCACGGCCTTGCCGACAAGCCGGAAATCGTGGCGCTGAGCCAGGTCGACACGCTTGATGCGGATGCCCGCAAGAAGAAGCTCGCCTCGCTGAAGCGCGCGACGGGGACGACGCCTTTCATTCTCTCGGCAGTGAGCGGCGAAGGCGTCGAGGCAGTGCTGCGCGCATTGATGGCGGAGATTCATGCGGCACGGGTGGAAGAAGCGCCGACCGAGCCTGACGAGCGGTGGATCAGGTAGAAGCCATGAGCCTGCAATCCCTGAAGAACTACCGCCGCATCACCGTCAAGATCGGCTCGGCCCTGCTGGTCGACCGTTCGGCCGGCCTGAAACGTGACTGGCTGGCTTCGATCAGCGACGACATCGCCGCCCTTGCGGCAGGCGGCGCCGAGGTTCTGGTCGTTTCCTCGGGCGCCATCGCGCTTGGCCGCACCATTCTGGGCCTGGGCAAGCGCGCGCTGAAGCTGGAGGAAAGCCAGGCGGCGGCCGCCGCCGGCCAGATCGCTCTTGCGGGCGCATGGTCGGACGAGCTTGGCCGCAACGGCCTGAAGTCGGGCCAGGTGCTGGTGACGCTCGGCGACACCGAGGAGCGCCGCCGCTATCTCAATGCGCGCGCGACCATCTCGACCCTGCTCAAGATGAAGGCGGTGCCGGTCATCAACGAGAACGACACGGTCGCCACCAGCGAAATCCGCTATGGCGACAATGATCGCCTGGCCGCGCGCGTCGCAACCATGATGGGCGCCGACCTGCTCGTGCTGCTTTCCGACATAGACGGCCTCTACACGGCCCCCCCTGCCCGCGACCCGAATGCGAAATTCATTCCCCTTGTCGAGCGGATCACGCCCGACATCGAGGCGATGGCTGGGGCTGCGGCCTCCGAACTGTCGCGCGGCGGCATGCGGACAAAGCTCGACGCCGGCAAGATCGCCACGGCCGCCGGAACGGCGATGATCATCACCTCAGGCACGCGGCTCAACCCGCTCGGCGCCATCGACCGCGGCGAGCGGGCTACCTTCTTCCAGCCCAGCGCCAATCCGGTAAAGGGCTACAAGACCTGGATCGCCGGCCAGCTCGAGCCTGCCGGCAGGCTTGTGGTGGACGCCGGCGCGGTTCGCGCGCTGCTGTCGGGAAAATCGCTGCTGCCGGCGGGCGTGACGGTGGTGGACGGCAATTTCTCGCGCGGCGACACGGTGGCGATCGTCAGCCCGGCGGGGCGTGAGATCGCGCGCGGCCTTGTTGCCTACGATGCCGCCGATGCCGTAAGGATCGCGGGACTGAAGACCGACGAGATCACCGGCGTGCTTGGCTATGAGGCGCGTTCGGCTATGATTCATCGCGACGATCTGGTGGTAAGCCACAGCGAGCCGGCGGAAACGGCGCAGGCGGGAGGTTGAGCCATGCAGGTGGCACATGAGAAATCCCGGGAGGACACCGCCTCCCTGATGGCCGAACTTGGCCGCAAGGCGCGTGCGGCCGCGCGGCCGCTTGCCATTGCCAGCGCCGAGCGCAAGCATGCGGCGCTGGTCGCCATGGCCGATGCTCTCGTTCGCGGCGAGGAAAAGATCCTCGCAGCCAACGCAATCGACATGAAGAACGGCGCGGAAGCGGGGCTCAGCGCCTCCTTGATGGATCGGCTCAAGCTTGATCCGAAGCGCATTCGCGACATGGCGGAAGGTGTTCGCGCCATCGCCGAACTCAGGGACCCGGTGGGCGAGGTGACGGCCGAGTGGGATCGCCCCAACGGCCTTCACATCGAGCGCGTGCGCACGCCGCTGGGGGTCATCGGCGTCATCTACGAGAGCCGCCCCAACGTGACGGCCGACGCCGGCGCGCTCTGCCTCAAGGCCGGCAATCCGGTCATCCTGCGCGGCGGCTCGGACTCGCTGAATTCGTCAGCGGCCATTCACGCCTGTCTGGTCGAGGGCCTGCGCGCCGCCGGCCTGCCCGAGGACGCGATCCAGTTGGTGCCGACCACCGACCGCGCCGCCGTCGGCGAGATGCTGAAGGGCCTGTCGGGCAATCTCGACGTGATCGTGCCGCGCGGCGGCAGAAGCCTGGTGGAGCGCGTGCAGAACGAGGCGCGCGTGCCGGTCTTCGCCCATCTCGAGGGCATCTGCCATCTCTATATCGACAAGTCGGCCGACCTCGACATGGCGAAAAAGATCGCCGTCAACGCCAAGATGCGGCGCACCGGCATATGCGGCGCTACCGAGACGCTGCTGGTCGACCGGGCGGCTGCGGCCACGCATCTTGTGCCGGTGCTGGAAGCGCTGCGCCAGGCGGGCTGCGAGATCCACGCCGACGAGGACGTGCTGAAGGCCTTTGCCGACGCCAAGCCGGCGACCGACGCCGACTGGGTGACGGAATATCTCGATGCGATCATCTCGGTGAAGCTGGTGGACGGCGTTGCCGGCGCCATAGACCACATCGAGACCTATTCGTCGCATCACACCGAGGCAATTGTTGCCGAGGATGCGGCGGCTGTGGAGCGATTCTTCAACGAAATCGACTCGGCAATCCTGCTGCACAACGCCTCGACCCAGTTCGCCGACGGCGGCGAGTTCGGCATGGGCGCGGAGATCGGCATCGCCACCGGCAAGATGCATGCGCGCGGTCCGGTCGGCGTCGAGCAACTCACCTCCTTCAAGTACCGCGTGCGCGGATCGGGGCAGGTGCGGCCGTGATCGCGGGGCCGTTTTACCCTCCTCCTTGCGGAGAGGGTCGGCAGACGAATGTCGCGAAGCGTCATTCGGAAGCAGGGGTGGGGGTGGAAACCAGTTGCCCACCTCCGACCTGACCCAGCCGGCACCCCCATCCAGCTCCGCTTCGCGGATCGATCCTCCCGGCATGGGGGATGATAACAGCGTCGCGCCGAAATATCTGCGCATGCCGCATGTCGAAAAGGGCATGCAGGTCGGCCTGTTCGGCGGCTCGTTCAACCCGCCCCATCGCGGGCATGCACTGGTGGCCGAGATCGCGATGCGTCGGCTGCGGCTGGACCAGCTCTGGTGGATCATCACCCCGGGAAACCCGCTGAAAGACACGCGCGAGCTGGCGCCGCTCGCCGAACGTATTCGCCTTTCGGAAGCGATGGCACGCGATCCGCGCATGAAGGTGACGGCTTTCGAGGCGACATATCACATGCGCTACACCGCCGACACGCTGGCGCTAATCAAGGCGCGCAATCCCGGCGTCGATTTCGTGTGGATCATGGGCGCCGACAATCTGCGGAACTTCCATCGCTGGCAGCGCTGGCGCCAGATCGTCATGACGTTCCCCATCGCGGTCATCGATCGGCCGGGTTCGACCCTGTCCTTCCTGTCATCGGTGGTGGCAAAGACCTTCGGCTATGCCCGGGTGGACGAGGCGGATGCACCACGCCTGGCCAGGATGCGGGCGCCTGCGTGGACCTTCATCCACGGGCGTCGTTCGCTCCTGTCTTCCACCGCCATTCGCAACGGCTCCAAGCCCTGAACGCCGTCTTGTTTCCCATCTTGATTCAATGAGCGTCCGAGCCTTGAAACCACAATACGACTCTGCATATCTATTGATTGTCCTGCGATGCCCGCGGGACTTTTTGGTTGTTCCTGTTCGGAAGGAAAGACACTGAGAACAGCACTCAGCAAGAAGGCAAATGTCATGCCTTCACTGGCCGGGATGGACGGAAGCGATGCCGTGTCCCGTGCCCTCAAAGCAGTCCTTGCCAGTCTGGAAGACTCCAAGGCCGAAAACATCGTCTCCATCGACCTTCATGGCAAATCGAGCCTCGCCGACCACATGGTGGTGGCGTCGGGACGCTCGCATCGTCATGTCGCGGCGGTGGCCGATCATCTCATCAAGGCGCTCAAGGACGCCGGTTTGGGCACCCCTCGCATCGAGGGCCTTGCGGCAGCCGATTGGGTATTGATCGATTCGGGCGATATCATCGTGCACGTCTTCCGTCCCGAAGTCCGCGACTTCTACAATCTGGAGAAGATGTGGCAGGCGCCGGGCCTCGAGGAAGAAACGGTCCACTAGAGAAGGAAGGAATGGTGTAAGAACCTTCCAACACCTCGCTCTGGAGCATTTGGCAGCCAAGCGGATCGCTTGGCGCCATATAATGCGGCCAAAACGAAGAGCGTGCGGAGTAAGGATGCCGCCGCTCTAGCGAGAAACACGTCGCGGCTGGATCGGCTATCCGGCCGCCACGAGTTGGTGCACGCCCACGCGGGAAACGGCGCCGGGACGCGTGCATGGGTTGCCGGACCCATTTTCCGGGTCCATGCGCCAAGCGCCATTCCAATGGTCGGAGCAGGATGAAGATCGCCGTACACGC
The DNA here is from genome assembly GCF_040049255.1 of Mesorhizobium sp. KR2-14. Lineage (NCBI taxonomy): Bacteria > Pseudomonadati > Pseudomonadota > Alphaproteobacteria > Hyphomicrobiales > Phyllobacteriaceae > Mesorhizobium > Mesorhizobium sp. KR2-14. The sequence continues at coordinate 46,428 of NZ_JBDZDR010000010.1, forward strand.
CGTGGGCCGGATGAAGGCCGGTCCCGACAAGGAACTGGCCGACCGCTATTTGGACCGCTTCGCCAAAAGCGGGCCCGCGATAGGGCTGGAGTTTGCGGGCGTCATCGAAACCCCGGAAAGCCGGGCGCAGGCCGTCAACGAACGCAAGCGCGAGGAGGCCCAGAAGCTGCAGGCGCAGCTCGCCTCCGGCGCTGCCCTGGTGCTTCTGGACGAGCGCGGCAAGAACATCTCCTCGGAGGATCTTGCCGAGCGGATCGGCCGCCTGCGCGATGGCGGCCAGAAGAACCTCGTCATCGCCATCGGCGGGCCGGATGGCCATGATGCCGCGCTTCGCGAGCGTGCCGAGCTGACGCTTTCCTTCGGTGCCCTGACCTGGCCGCACCAGCTCGTGCGCATCATGCTGGCCGAACAGCTCTATCGCGTCGCGACCATTCTTTCGGGCCATCCCTACCATCGGGCTTGACCCACCTCCGGCGACGGGCGCCGCAACATGGTTGATTGTTCGTTAACGAACGAGCCGCTAAGGTCGAGCCGAAATTTGCGGCGTGGCGGAATGCATCGATTGGTCAAAGGAGTGGGCGTTGGGCGGACATGCCTGGGCATGTCTGTCGCGTTTGCGCTCGCCATGTCGGCAACCTGCGCGCGCGCCGAAGACAGCTCTGCCATCCTGGCCAGCCAGGCCGAGCGGCAGGCCGAATACGAGCAGGTCTCGCGCGACATGAGCCTCTCGGCCGACCGTCTGGATACGCTGGTTGCGGAGATCGCCAAGGTCAAGAAGGACTACGCCAGCATCACCGCAGCGCTCATCCAGTCGGCCAAGACGGAGAAGAAGCTCAGCCAGGACATCGACGACATCACCGGGCGGCTGGAAGGGCTGAAGGAGCAGAAGGAAGCGATTCGGCTTTCGCTGGCGGCGCGGCGCGGCGTGCTCGCCGAAGTGCTGGGCGCGCTGCAGCGCATGGGCCTCAACCCTCCCCCGGCCATCCTGGTCAAGCCCGAGGACGCGCTGTCTTCCGTTCGCAGCGCCATCCTGCTCGGGGCCGTGGTGCCGGAGCTGCGGGCCGAAACCGAGATCCTCATGACCGACATGAAGGAGATGCAGCGGGTTACGGCTTCCATCGAGGCGGAAAGGCAACGCCTGCTGGCTTCGGTCGCCGAGCAGCTGACGGAGAAAAAGCGGCTCGGCCTTCTGCTGGAAGAAAAGCAGCGCCTGCATGGCGAGACCGAAACCGCGCTGGCCGAGGAACAGACCAGATCGCAGGAGCTTGCCGCCCGGGCCAAGAGCCTGAAGGACCTGATCGCCTCGCTTGAAACCCAGGCGGAAAACAGCCGCCGCAACGATGCGGCCGCCAGGCAGGCGGCAGAGCACAGGCTGGCACGGGAAGCCGAACTGGCGGCATTGCCCGACGCCAACCGGCTCCTGGCGTCGGCGCCGTTCTCGGCCATGCGCGGGCGGATCGCCTTGCCGGTCATCGGCCGGATCACCCGGCATTTCGGGGCGCACGACGATAACGGCGGCGTGATGCTCGGCGACACGGTTGCGACACAATCGGGAGCCATCGTCACGGCGCCAGCCGATGGAACCGTCTTGTACGCGGGACCCTTCCGCTCATATGGACAACTCTTGATCCTGAATGCAGGCGACGGTTATCATGTCGTCCTTGCGGGCATGAGCAGAATCAGCGTCTCACAGGGACAGTCCGTCCTCGCAGGCGAGCCGATCGGAGCGATGGGGGAAACCAGGGTGGCGAGCACCTCTGCGCCTCCCAATGGAAACACTGTTTCGGAGCTCTATGTAGAGTTCCGTAAGGATGGAAAACCCGTCGATCCGACCCCATGGTGGTCGGAGCGGCTTTCGGGAAGGACAGGAAATGATACGTAAATTGTCGCTTCTGTTAGCCGGAGCGCTGATGGGCGCATCCGCCATGACCCTGGTCTATGGCGTGCCCAGCTCGACGGCAAATGCGGCGGGGTCTGACACCTATCGCCAGCTTGCGATTTTCGGCGACATCTTCGAGCGCGTGCGCGCCCAATATGTGACGCCGCCGGATGAGAAATCCCTCGTGGAGAGCGCCATTAACGGCATGCTCACCTCGCTCGACCCGCATTCGTCCTACATGAACGCGGAAGCAGCCAAGGACATGCGCGTCCAGACCAAGGGTGAGTTCGGTGGCCTCGGCATCGAAGTCACCATGGAGAACGATCTGGTCAAGGTGATCACGCCGATCGACGACACGCCTGCGGCCAAGGCAGGCGTGCTGGCCGGCGACTTCATTGCCAAGATCGACGGCGAGGAAGTGCGCGGCATGACCCTGAACGACGCCGTGGAGAAGATGCGCGGCCTCGTCAACACGCCCATCAAGCTGACGATCCTGCGGCAGGGCGCCGACAAGCCGATCGACCTGACGATCATGCGCGATATCATCAAGGTCAAGGCGGTGAAGTTCCGCGTCGAGAACGACGTCGGCTACATGAAGATCACCTCCTTCACAGAAAAGACCTTCGACGACCTGCAGAACGCGATCGAGCAGATCAAGAAGCAGGTGCCGAACGAGAAGCTCAAGGGCTACATCCTCGACCTGAGGCTCAACCCGGGCGGCTTGCTCGACCAGGCGGTGAGCGTTTCCGACACCTTCCTCGATCGCGGCGAGATCGTTTCGACCCGCGGCCGCGACCCGAAGGACATCACCCGCTACGATGCCCGCTCGGGCGACATGACCGACGGCAAGCCGCTCATCGTGCTCATCAATGGCGGTTCGGCGAGCGCTTCGGAAATCGTCGCCGGCGCACTGCAGGACCACCGCCGCGCGACCGTGCTCGGCACGCAGTCCTTCGGCAAGGGATCGGTGCAGACGATCATCCCGCTGGCTGAAAGCGGTGCATTGCGGCTGACGACGGCGCTCTATTACACGCCTTCGGGCAAGTCGATCCAGGGCAAGGGCATCACGCCCGACGTCAAGGTCGACCAGCCGCTGCCGGACGAGCTCAAGGGACGTGACGTGACGCGCGGCGAGTCCGAACTCAAGGGGCACATCAAGGGTGTCGAAGAGAACGACGAAGGCTCGGGCTCGGCTGCCTATGTGCCGCCGGAAGCAAAGGACGACATCCAGCTCAACTACGCGCTGGACCTGATGCGCGGCACCAAGGCCGATCCGGCCTTCCCGCCGAACCCCGACAAGGCGGTACTGAACCAGCAGTAAGGGCTGAGCCCCGATCTAAGCGGGGCAACCGCCCACAAGCCAAAGCCTCCTGACTCCGCCGGAATTCCACCGGCGGAGTTTTCCAGCAACATACCTTCCCTCCGGCCTCGAGGATGCGGCTTGTCGCCAGTGCAGAAGGACATCGATCGCCCGCTTGGACAGAATGCCCCCGGCCCCCGGAGGGGAACTCGCGGATATTCCCTTCGCACCGGGACGTTGCTGACGGCGTTGGCAGCGGTGGCAATCGTGGCCGCATCGAGCGCGATCGCCTTTCGCGAAAAACCCTTCCGCAATCCGGCGCCGATCACCGTTTCGAAGCCTGAGATGGCCATGCCGGTTGAACAGGCGGCGCTGGAAGAACGGCCCAAGGTCGAAAGCCCCTCGATCATCCATGTCAGCCCACCGAGCGGTTCGGCTGGCAATGTCGTCGTCATCCACGACCCGTCCGGCATTGGCCAGGACCTTCGCGTCGCCCATCTGCCGGACCGTGACCTGATTGAGCAAAGCGAAGCCGGCCCGCTGCCGGCGCGGGCCGCCGACGGCAGGCGGCCGTTCGACGTCTATGCGCGGCCGTGGTCGGGCGCGCGCGGCGCGCGGGTGGCAATCGTCATCGGCGGGCTGGGCCTGTCGCAGACGGGCACCCAGCAGGCGATAGCCAAGCTGCCGCCGGAGGTCACCCTTGCCTTCGCGCCGCACGGCAACAGCATCGGCCGCTGGATGCAGGAGGGGCGCCGGCAGGGCCACGAGATCGTGATGCAGGTGCCGCTGGAGCCGTTCGACTACCCGAACGTCAATCCCGGCCGCAACACGCTGACGGTTTCCGGATCCGCAGCCGAGAACCTGAAGAACCTGCACTGGGTCCTGTCGCGCACCACCAACTATACGGGTGTGATGAACTATATGGGCGCACGCTTCGCCGCCGATCCGGCCGCCATGGGGCCGTTCATGGCCGAACTCGGCAAACGCGGCCTGCTTTACCTGGACGACGGTTCCTCTGCACGCAGCCTCGCGCCGGAACTGGCCCTGAAGGACGGCGTTCCCTTCGCCTCGGGCGACGCGATCATCGATCAGGCGGGCGACCGCGACACGATCCTGAAGAAGCTCGACCAGCTGGAAAGCATCGCGCGCGCCAAGGGTTTTGCCATCGGCACCGGCTCCGCCTTCGACGTCACGGTGGACGCCGTTGCGCAATGGGTCGCAGAGGCCAGGCAGCGCGGCATAGAGATCGTGCCCGTGTCGGCACTCGCCAACGATCCCGAAAAGGGCTGAAGGACATAGATGTCAAAGAAACTCGATCCGCAGTCGCTTCCCTACCGGCCTTGCGTCGGCGTCATGGTGCTGAACCAGACCGGGCTGGTGTGGGCCGGCCATCGCATTGCCGAGCCCGACAGCGAAATGGCTGGAGCGGACAAGCTGTGGCAAATGCCGCAAGGCGGAATCGACAAGGGCGAGGATCCGTTGCCGGCGGCGTTGCGGGAACTCTACGAGGAGACCGGCATCCGCAGCGTCTCGCTTCTGGCGGAAGCGCCCGGGTGGATCCACTACGACCTTCCGGCCGACAAGGTCGGCATCGCCTTGAAGGGCAAGTATCGCGGGCAGAAGCAGAAATGGTTCGCCTTTCGGTTCGATGGCGACGAGAGCGAGATCGCCATCAATCCGCCGCCGGGTGGACATGACCCCGAATTCGACGGCTGGGCCTGGAAGAGGATGATCGACCTTCCGGAGCTGATCGTGCCGTTCAAGCGCAAGGTCTATGACGAGGTCGTGGCCGCCTTCCGGCACCTCGCGCCCTAATCCCCGGCACCGCCCCTCCGATATGAAGAACCGGCCGGTTAGGCCGGCCGAATTCGCCGTGGCGCGATCGCTCGCCGCCGCAGGCGCCCTTTTCAACAATGGCCGGCCGGTTCCGCCGCGGCAGCGCAATCCAGTTCGCATGGCGCGGCGGGATGCGACGTTTCGCCGCCTCTGCGCCAACGCACAAAGGCGCACTGCCCCAGCCGGCCATATTGCGATGCAATGTTTCCCGAACTATTGGTGGCAGCGAGGCACGATCATCGAATATCAGTCGGATTTCAAGAAGGATCGTGCATCAAACCAAGGCTTGAAGCAATTTTCCTTCTTTTCAGAGGGGTTTTGCGCCAGCATGAGGGAATTTTCGGCGGAATGGACCAGTCTTACGCAAATAATCGCGATTTCACGCAGGCGAGCCTGGCGGAAGCCGGCGCGATCCTGACGATCGATCTTTCTGCGGTTCGGGAAAACTACCGCCTGCTCAAGAGCCGCCTGGGTAACGCTCGCTGTGCCGGCGTCGTGAAGGCGGACTCCTACGGGCTGGGCGCCGCCCAGGTCGCACAAGCGCTGATGAAGGAAGGTTGCGACACGTTTTTCGTGGCGCATGTCGGCGAAGGACTGGCGCTGAGGGCAGTTCTTGGCCGCGGTGCCGCGATCTACATACTCAACGGCACGACGCCCGGCGCCGAGGTCGAAGCGGCGGCCGCCGGCCTCACCACCGTTGCCAACAGCCTCGAACAGTTGGCCGCCTGGCGCGAAACAGCCCGCGCCGTCGGCCGCCGCCTCCCCGTCGCCCTTCAGGTCGACAGCGGAATGTCGCGGCTTGGCATGATGCCCTCGGAAGTCGAGACGCTCGCCGGCGACGCGAGCCTGCTGGACGGCCTCGACGTCAAGCTGGTGATGAGCCATCTGGCTTGCGCCGATGAGCCGGAACACCCGGCCAATGCCGCGCAGAAGGAAGCATTCGACCGCCTGCGCGCAATGCTGCCGGCAACCCCCGCCTCGCTCGCCAACTCGTCCGGCATCTTTCTCGGAGCCGACTACCACTACGATCTAGCCCGGCCGGGTGCCGCGCTCTATGGCATCAATCCCACCCCCGGCCATGCCAACCCGATGCGCGCGGTGGTGCAGCTGGATGCCAAAGTCATCCAGACCCGCACGCTCGATAAGAACACCGGCATCGGCTACGGCCACACATTCCGCACCGCCGGCCCCCTGCGCGCCGCCACGATTTCGCTCGGCTATGCCGACGGCTGGCACCGCCGCGCTGCCGCCGGCGCCTATTTCAACGGCGTCCGGCTTCCGTTCATCGGCCGCGTCTCGATGGACAGCATCATCATCGACATTTCCGCGCTGCCGGAAGGCGCGCTGAAAGCGGGCGATCTGGTTGAGCTGATCGGCAGCCACCAGGCCGTGGATGACGTTGCCGGCCATGCCGGCACCATCGGCTACGAGGTGCTGACCGGCCTCGGCCATCGTTTCCACCGTATCTATCAAGACGGCTGAGCCGCCCGCCGCCCAAAAGCATCATCGCAGGGGAGAGTTGTACGAATGAAAGTTCTTGTCTTGGGGAGCGGGGTGGTTGGCGTCACCTCGGCCCACTATCTGGCCGAAGCCGGCCACGAGGTCGAGGTGGTCGATCGCCAGAGCGGCCCGGCCCTGGAAACCAGCTTCGCCAATGCCGGCGAGGTTTCGCCCGGTTATGCTTCGCCCTGGGCCGGCCCCGGCATTCCGACCAAGGCCATCAAGTGGCTGCTGATGAAGCACGGCCCTCTCGTGGTGCGGCCGAAGCTCGACCGCCACATGTGGTCGTGGCTGATCAAGATGCTCGGCAATTGCACCTCATCGCGCTACGCCGTCAACAAGGCGCGCATGGTGCCGGTGGCCGAGTATAGCCGCGATCTCCTGAAGGAGATGCGCAAGACCATCGGCATCACCTATGACGACCGCGCCCAGGGCACGCTGCAGCTTTTCCGCGAGCAGAAGCATCTCGACGGCGTCGGCGGCGACATCGAGGTTCTGAAGCAGTTCGGCGTTCCCTTCGAGGTTCTGGACAGGGCTGGCTGCATTGGCGCCGAGCCCGGCCTGGCAACGGCCGAAGGCTCGTTTGCCGGCGGCCTCAGGCTGCCCAATGACGAAACCGGCGACTGCAAGATATTCACCGACAAGCTGGCCGAGCATGTCGGCGAACGCGGCGTAAAATTCCGCTTCAACACCAGCATCGACAAGATCTTGGTCGAGGGCGGGCGCATTTCGGGCGTTGCGACCAGCGCCGGCGTGCTGAAGGCGGACGCCTATGTGGTGGCGCTGGGCAGCTATTCGCCCTTCCTGCTCAGGCCGCTCGGCATGTCGGTGCCGGTATATCCGGTCAAGGGCTATTCGATCACCGTTCCGATCACCAATCCAGACGCCGCGCCCGTCTCGACGGTCATGGACGACAGCTACAAGATCGCCATCACCCGCCTCGGCGATCGCATCCGCGTCGGCGGCACCGCCGAGATTTCCGGCTTCGACCTGCGCCTGCACAAGAGCCGTCGCGACACTCTGGAATATTCGGTCTCCAACCTGTTCCCGAAGGGCGGGTCGGTGAAGGATGCCACATTCTGGAGCGGCCTGCGCCCGATGACGCCGGATGGTCCGCCCATTGTCGGCAAGACCCGCTTCGACAATCTCTACCTCAACACCGGCCACGGCACGCTGGGCTGGACCATGTCCTGCGGCTCGGGCCGCGTGCTGGCCGACATCGTCACCGGCCGCAAGCCGGAGATCGACGCCACGCCGCTCAACCTCAGCCGGTACAACTGAGGTAGGCGCTCGCCAAGATCCCAAAGGCCGCATTCGCAAGGATGCGGCCTTTGGCTTTTCTGGCACTCTCAGATGAAAAGCGCCTTCTCGCTTTCCACGATGCGAGTGATGTAGCCGGCGACGATCTGGATATGGCGCAGCGGACGCATCGATTCATGATAGACCAGCCAGTAGGCGCGGCGGATCGGCTTTGCCGCCGGAACCGGCACCAGTTCGGGCATCGAGCGGGCGATGAAGCTGTGCAGCATGCCGATGCCAGCGCCTGCCCGCACTGCCTCGGTCTGGCCCAGGCTGGAGGAAATCGAGAAGCCGGCATCCCAGTCGGGGCTGAATTCCGCGGCATAATCGAGTGATGGACTGGCGACGAGGTCGGACACGTAGCCGACGAGGCGGTGGCCGGAAAGCTCGGCCACCGTCTTGGGAAGGCCGTTCTGCTCCACATAGGCGCGTGAGGCAAACAGGCCGAGCGTGTAGTCGACCAGTTTGCCGGCGACCAGACGCCCTTCGGTGGGGCGCTCGACGGTGATGGCGATGTCGGCCTCGCGCCGCGACAGCGAAAACGAGCGCGGCACCGGCACAAGCTGGATCTTCAGGTCGCGATGCATCGCCGTCAGCGCGCCGAGCCGCGGCGCCAGGAAGGCGACCCCGATGCCATCCGGCGCGCCGATGCGCACCGTGCCGGAAACGTCGTCCCCCTCGCCCGCCACTTCGGCACGGGCGGTGATCATGTCGGCTTCCATGCGCTCGGCAAAATCAAGGAAGCGTTCGCCCGCGGCGGTCAATTCGCTCCCCGTCGTCAGCCGCCGGAACAGTTTTGTGTTGAGCGCCTCCTCCAGCGCAGCCAGGCGGCGCGACACCGTGGCGTGGTTGAGCTCGAGACGCCGCGCCGCGCCCAGGATCTGGCCGGCACGGGCCACGGCAAGGAATATGCGGACGTCATCCCAGTTCATGGGGGAGGCCCGCTGGAGGTGTGGTGGGGAACGAAACCATGAGCGCAGTTTACTATGCGAAAAACAGCACGCAATCTGCACGGGTACATTATTTTGCGCACAACGGTTGCTGCTCCGATCGCGTTGCAATGCGCAGCGCAAAGCAAGACAATGGGCCACCATCTTAAGGAGAGCCATCATGGTCGAATACGGTCATTTCATCGGCGGCAAGCGCGTCGCCGGAACAAGCGGGCGCAAGCAGGACGTCATGCAGCCGATGGACGGCTCCGTGCGCGGCACGGTGGCGCTGGCGTCGGCCGAGGAACTGCGCCTGGCGGTGGAAAACGCCAAGGCTGCACAGCCGGCCTGGGCTGCCACCAACCCGCAGCGCCGCGTGCGCGTACTGATGAAGTTCCTCGAGCTGGTGCACAAGGAATATGACGAACTGGCCGAGCTCCTTGCCCGCGAGCACGGGAAGACGATTGCCGACGCCAAGGGCGACATCCAGCGCGGCCTTGAAGTGGTCGAGGTCTGCATCGGCGCCCCGCACATGATGAAGGGCGAGTTCACGGACAATGCCGGCCCCGGCATCGACACCTATTCGATGCGCCAGCCGCTCGGCGTCGTGGCCGGCATCACCCCATTCAACTTCCCGGCCATGATCCCGCTGTGGAAGATTGCTCCCGCCCTCGCCGCCGGCAACGCCTTCATCCTGAAGCCGTCCGAGCGCGACCCGGGCGTGCCGCTGCGCATTGCCGAACTGTTCGTCGAAGCCGGCCTGCCGGCAGGCGTTCTCAACGTCGTCAACGGCGACAAGACCGTGGTTGATGCTATCCTCGACGACCACGACATCAAGGCCGTGGGCTTCGTCGGCTCGACGCCGATCGCGCAGTACATCTATGCGCGCGGCTGTGCGGCCGGCAAGCGCGTGCAGTGCTTCGGTGGCGCCAAGAACCACATGATCATCATGCCCGACGCCGACATGGACCAGACCGTCGACGCCCTCATCGGCGCCGGCTACGGCTCGGCCGGCGAGCGCTGCATGGCGATCTCGGTTGCAATTCCGGTGGGTCACGAGACCGCCGACCGCCTGATGGAAAAGCTGATCCCGCGCGTGGAGAGCCTGAAGGTCGGCCCCTCGACCGATAGCTCGGCCGATTTCGGCCCGGTCGTCACCCGCGAGGCGCTGGAGCGCATCAAGGGCTATGTCGACAGCGGCGTGCAGGAAGGCGCCAAGCTGGTGGTCGACGGCCGCGGCTTCAAGATGCAGGGCTACGAGAACGGCTTCTACATGGGCGGCTGCCTGTTCGACCACGTGACGCCGGAAATGCGCATCTACAAGGAAGAGATTTTCGGCCCCGTGCTCTCGGTCGTCCGTGCGCCGACCTATGAGAACGCGCTGAAGCTCGTCAACGACCACGAGATGGGCAACGGCACCGCCATCTTCACCCGCGACGGCGACGCCGCCCGTGACTTTGCCTCCCGCGTGCAGGCCGGCATGGTGGGCGTGAACGTGCCGATCCCGGTGCCGATCGCCTACTACACATTCGGCGGCTGGAAGGCCTCGTCGTTCGGCGATCTCAACCAGCATGGTCCGGATGCGTTCCGCTTCTACACCAAGACCAAGACGGTCACTTCGCGCTGGCCGTCGGGCATCAAGGATGGCGCGGAGTTCATCATCCCGACGATGAACTAAGCCCGACGATTTCCTGTTTGCGCGTCCTCGCCGCGGTGCGGCTGCGGGCGCGCGGCAGGGCATCAAGGACGGCGCGGAGTTCATCATCCCGACGATGAACTGAGGCCGACGATTTCCTGTTTGCGCGTCCTCGCCGCGGTGCGGCTGCGGGCGCGCGGCAGGGCATCAAGGACGATGCCGAGTTCATCATCCCGACGATGAACTGAGGCCGGTCCGGTTCTCGATTAATGCAGAAAGGCCGCGGTCAACCGCGGCTTTTCCCTTTTCGAGACGTCTATCTCCAGAGCCTGCCGTAGGGCAGCGCCAGCTTCTCGCCCGGTCCATAAACCGCCGCAAAGAGCAGGCCGGCCATGAACGAGAAGTGGTCGACGAAGAACCCGAACTCGGCCTGGTTGCCTTGCCAATGGGACGGGCCGTGGAAGGCGAAGCCGAGGAAGATTACGTATGCTGCGGCCAGCAGGGATGCTTCGCGGAAGAATGCGCCGCTGAGGAAGCAGGCGACCAGCGCCACTTCGAACAGCGCAGCAACCCAAGCCAGGAAAAGCGGGAACGGAAAACCGGCGGCGGCGATGTAATCGGCCGTGGTCTGCATGCCCGCAAACTTGAATGCGGCTGCCATGAGAAAGATGGCCGCAAATATGAGCCTCGCGATGATGACGGCGATGCTTTTGCCCATGAGTCCTCCTTTATCTACCTTGCCTGCAGCGGCCGAAGCTCTCGTGCCGCGCGGATCGGATGAAAGACGCGCGAGCCGGCGCGTTTCCGACATGAGACGACATTTGGCTTACCGCATCGCAGCCGCCTGCGCGTGCAGCCGCAAGAGCGCCATCAGCCTGTCGGCCTCGGTGGCGGCCGCATCTTCGTCGCGATCCAGGATCGCGCGGATGAGCGCCACATGGTTGCCGGCGGCTTCGGCAAGCCCCGTGCCGCTCTGAAAGCGATACCAGAAGCGGCGGCTGTGGGTCTGCAGCGGGGCAGCCAGGCGGGCGGCGAACTGGTTGTCCGCCGCAAGGGCCATGGCCTCGTCGAGAGACTTGTCGGCCTCGAGATAGCCGATCACGTCGTTGGCGAGAACCGCGCGGTGCATGGCAAGCGCCGTCGCCTGTAGCCGGGCCGCGATCTCCGGCGTGGCGAAGCGCGCCGCAGAGCGGGCCAGGATGATCTCCACCCCCCGCCGCACGTCGAGAACGCGCAGCCAATCGGCCGCGTGCAGCGGCGCGATTTCCAGACCCGCGCGCGGGCGCACCGAGATAAGCCCCTCCCAGGCCAGCCGCTGAATGGCTTCGCGGACCGGCGTACGGCCCAGCGACAGCTTTTCGATGAGGACGCGTTCGGTGATGACGCCGCCGGGCGCAAGCTCCAGCGTGACAATCATTTTTTCCAGCGCGTGATAGGCCCTCAGGCTGACCGGCTCGGCCACATCCGCGCGTTCGGCGATGGTGTCGTTGGTGTTCAAACTGTGCAGTTCCGATTGGGAATTTTTGATATATCAGAGCGGAAAGCCAATTGACAGCCGGATTTCTGGAGAGATATATCTGTGATATATCAGATGGAGAGCCCGTTATGTGGACCGGAGTATTCCCAGCCGTCACAACCAAATTCACCGAGGACGACGCCCTCGACCACGCCGAGATGGAGCGCTGCTTTGCGATTCAGATGGAGGCGGGGTGCGACGGCATCATCGTCGCCGGGTCGCTCGGCGAAGGGCCGATGCTCTCGACCGAGGAGAAGCTGGCCGTACTGAAGACCGCGCAGGGCGTGGCCAATGGCAAGCCGGTGCTGCTCACCATCAACGAGGCCGGCACCCGTGAGGGCGCCGAGGTCGCCAGGAAGGCCGCCGCAGCCGGCGCCGACGGACTGATGATCGTGCCGAGCCCGATCTACCACACCAATCCGCAGGAAACCGTTGCCACGCTCAAGGCGGTGGCTACCGCAGGCGGCCTGCCGGTGATGATCTACTCCAACCGCGTGGCCTATCGCGTCGACGTCACGGTCGACATCATGGAGGAGCTTGCCGCTGATCCACTGTTCGTCGCGGTCAAGGAATCCTCCGACGACATCCGCCGCTCGACCGAGATCATCAACCGCTTTGGCGACCGCTTCGACCTCTTCACCGGGGTCGACAACCTTGCTTTCGAGGCGCTCAGCGTGGGCGCAATCGGCTGGGTGGCCGGCCTGGTCACCGCCTTCCCGCGCGAGACGGTTGCCATCTACCAGCTGATGAAGCACGGCCGCCGCGAAGAGGCACTGGCGATTTACCGCTGGTTCCGCCCATTGCTCGATCTCGATGTCTCGACCTATCTGGTCCAGAACATCAAGCTTGCAGAGGTCCATGCCATCGGCACCAATGATCGCGTTCGCATGCCGCGCCAGCCGCTGACGGGCGAGCGCCGCAAGGCCGCCGAAAAGGTCATCAAGGATGCGCTGGCCGTGCGCCCCGCATTGCCGCAGTTCTGAGGTTCGTTCCAAAGGCCAATCATGTTCCCTCATCCGGCCACCGCATCGCCTGCTCCGCTCCCTGACGGGAAGGATAGGAGCTGTGCGACAAGCCGGGTGAAGGAAGGGCGGAGGCACGGCCGATGAGCGCTGAGGCGGCCCCCGACATCGCCATTATCGGCGCGGGCATCGTCGGCATTGCCGCCGCCGCCCATCTGGCGGAAGCCGGCCTTGCGGTTACGGTGTTCGACCGCAGCGGCGTGTGCGAGGAAACCAGTTCCGGCAACGCAGCCGCCTTCGCCTTCTCCGACGTCCTGCCGCTTGCGCACAAGGGCATGATCGCCCAGGTGCCGAAATGGCTGGCAGATCCGCTCGGTCTGCTCGCGATACCGCCGGCTTATTTTCCGCAGCTTCTGCCCTGGCTTTATCGTTTCTGGCGCGCCGGCGCGGCCGCCAACTACGAGAGTGCGCTCGCCGCGCAGGCCGGGTTGATGAAATTCGCCGAAGCCGCCTGGGCCGGCCTGATGGCGCGTTCCGGCACACGCGACATGCTGCGCGAGGACGGCTCGCTGGAACTCTATGAAAGCGAAGCCGAGTTTCAGGCATCGCTTCCGGGCTGGGCCGCGCGGGACCGCTTCGGCATCGAATATCAGCATGTGGCCAAGGACGAGTTGCCCGGCCTTCAGGCGGGCCTGTCGCCGCGGTTCGTGCGCGGCACATTCGTCCCCGGATGGAAGACGGTGGCCGATCCGAAACTGCTCGGCAAGGCGATCTGGCGTTACGCCGAGCAATGCGGCGCGAAATTCGTCCAGGGCGATGTGGCGCTTGCCCGACGGGCAAACGATCGCATTGCGATACAGTTGAAGCAGGGGCGCACCTTTCTGGCACGCAAAGTCGTCATTGCTGCGGGCGCATGGTCGCATCTTCTGGCGCAGCAGTTCGGCGACCGCATCCCGCTCGAGACCGAGCGCGGCTACAATACGACCCTGCCGGTCGGCGCCTTCGACGTAAGGCGCCAGCTCATTTTCTCCCGGCATAGCTTCGTCATCACGCCGCTTTCGACAGGCCTGCGGATTGGCGGCGCTGTCGAACTCGGTGGGCTCAAGCGGCCGCCCAATTTCGCGCGTTCGCAGGCGATGCTGCAAAAGGCGCAAGACTTCCTTCCCGGCCTCGACGCTGCAAACGGGCGCGAATGGATGGGCTACCGCCCCTCGCTGCCCGATTCGCTTCCGGTGATCGGCCGCGCACGCGGCCGGGACAACGTCTTCTATGCTTTCGGCCACGGCCATCTCGGGCTGACACAATCGGCAGCCACCGGCGCCCTGATCCGCGATCTCGTGCTCGGTCATGCGCCTGCAATCGATCTCTCGCCTTTTTCCGCACAACGCTTCTGAGGGCTTCACAATGGCGCGGCATACCTTCACCTGCATCGACGGCCACACCTGCGGCAACCCGGTTCGTCTCGTGGCCGGCGGGGGGCCGCTGCTGCAAGGCTCGACCATGATGGAGCGGCGGGCGCATTTCCTGGCCGAATATGACTGGATCCGCACCGGGCTGATGTTCGAGCCGCGCGGGCATGACGTCATGTCCGGCTCGATCCTCTATCCGCCGACGCGCGAGGATTGCGACGTCGCCATCCTGTTCATCGAAACCTCGGGCTGCCTGCCCATGTGCGGCCACGGCACCATCGGCACGGTGACGATGGCGATCGAGAACGGGCTGGTGAAGCCACGGACGCCTGGCGTGCTGAGGCTCGACACCCCGGCCGGGCTGGTGGTGGCGGAGTACAGACAGGTCGGCGAATATGTGGAGGAGGTTCGCATAACCAACGTGCCCTCCTTCCTCTACGCCGAAGGGCTGACTGTGGAGTGCCCGACGCTTGGCGAAATCCGGGTCGACGTCGCCTATGGCGGCAACTTCTACGCCATCGTCGAACCGCAGGAGAACTATAGCGACGTGGCCGACTACACCGCCGGAGACCTGATCGCCTGGAGCCCGGTGGTGCGCCAGCGGCTCAACGAGAAGTATTCTTTCGTGCATCCAGAGAATCCCGGCATCAACCGCCTTTCGCATATGCTGTGGACCGGTGCCCCCAGGCACGAGGAGGCCGACGCCCGCAACGCCGTATTCTACGGCGACAAGGCGATCGACCGCAGCCCCTGCGGCACCGGCACCTCGGCGCGCATGGCGCAACTTCACGCCAAGGGCAGGCTGAAGGCCGGCGACAGTTTCGTTCACGAGTCCATTATCGGCTCGTTGTTCAAGGGGCGGGTGGAACGCGAAACGGAGGTCAAGGGCAAGCCGGCCATCATTCCGTCCATCGGGGGCTGGGCCCGCATGACCGGGCTGAACACGATCTTCATCGACGATCGCGATCCCTTTGCGCACGGTTTTATCGTGAGCTGAGACTGGAGTTTTCGGCGGCGCGCGGCGGAAAAGAAAGGGGAAGCTCATTTACGCAAGAATTTGCTTGTATGCAGCTATCCCTCGCATGAAACTGCGATAAAATGGCAGCGGTATTCGTCAATTAAGCAAGGACATTGCGTTAGGCCAATGCTAGCTTCCGCGATAGTCCAGAAAACTGGGGCAGAAAACAAACAACCAGAACACAAAGCCAAGCCTTCCGACCGATCATAATAAGCAAGATCCAAATCGGTGATCGGCGGCATAACGGCTAGGGGAATTTCGATAGGGGATGCGCCTGTCAGGCGACATCCCAGGGGAGCCGCATCTACATGGAATATTTCATCCAGCAGCTTATCAACGGGCTGACGCTGGGATCGATCTATGGGCTGATCGCGATCGGCTACACGATGGTCTACGGCATCATCGGCATGATCAACTTCGCCCACGGCGACATCTTCATGGTTGGCGCCTTCACGGCCCTGATCGTGTTTCTCATATTGGTGGCCTTCTTCTACTCGGTGCCGGTAGTCGTCGCGTTGCTGATCATGATGATCGTGGCGATGCTGCTCACCAGCCTCTACAACTGGACGATCGAGAAGGTGGCCTACCGCCCGTTGCGCGGGTCTTTCCGGCTGGCGCCGCTCATCACCGCCATCGGCATGTCGATCGCGCTGTCCAACTTCGTGCAGGTCACGCAAGGCCCCCGCAACAAGCCCATTCCGCCCATGGTGTCGACCGTCTACACCATCGAGGGGATCAGCGTTTCGCTGAAGCAGATCATCATCGTGCTGGTGACCACCTCGCTGCTGGCGATCTTCTGGTATCTGGTCAACAAGACCTCGCTTGGCCGCGCCCAGCGCGCCTGCGAGCAGGACCGCAAGATGGCCGCACTTCTGGGCATCGATGTCGACCGCACCATCTCCATCACCTTCATCATGGGCGCCTGCCTGGCCGCCGTCGCCGGCACGCTGTTCCTGATGTATTACGGCGTCGTGGTCTTCTCCGACGGCTTCGTGCCGGGGGTGAAGGCGTTCACCGCAGCCGTTCTGGGCGGCATCGGCTCCATTCCGGGCGCCGTGATCGGCGGGCTGATGATCGGCTTCATCGAGTCGATGTGGTCCGCCTATTTCTCCATCGACTACAAGGACGTGGCGGCCTTCTCCATCCTGGCCATCGTGTTGATCTTCCTGCCCTCCGGAATTCTGGGCCGGCCGGAAGTGGAAAAGGTCTGAGATCATGGCTGAAGCAATTTCCGTGAGCCGGGAAGAAATCGGCAGGCCGTTTGCGCGTGCGTTTCGCGAGGCGATCTATGCGGGCCTGGTCTCGCTCGGGCTGTTCGTCCTGCTGATCGGCCTCAAGACCGACCAGAACATCCACAACGAACTCGTCCTGGTGCAGCGCTGGGGCGTCCTGGCCATCATCGTCGCGCTTACGATGGCCGGCCGCTTCCTCTTCGTGGCCTTCGTGGAGCCGGCCATCGAGCGCCGCAGCGCGGAGAAAAGCCGCGCTGCGACCAAGGTCGAGAAGGGCTTCGTGCGCCGCAACTTCTCCACCCTCGCCATCGTCGCATTGTTCTTCTACCCCGTGCTGATGGTGCTGCTGTTCGGCTTCCAGGGTTCGCTCAAATGGGTAGACAATTTCGGCATCCAGATCCTGATCTATGTGATGCTGGCCTGGGGCCTGAACATCGTCGTCGGCCTCGCCGGCCTCCTGGACCTGGGCTATGTCGCCTTCTACGCCGTCGGCGCCTATTCCTATGCGCTGCTTGGCAGTCAGTTCGGCTGGTCGTTCTGGGTGCTGCTGCCGATGGCCGGCATCATGGCCGCCTTCTGGGGCGTCATTCTCGGCTTCCCGGTGCTGCGGCTGCGCGGCGACTACCTGGCCATCGTCACGCTCGCCTTCGGTGAGATCATCCGCCTGGTGCTCATCAACTGGCGCGACGTGACCAATGGTTCGGCGGGCATTTCCGGCATCCCGAAGGTCAGCTTCTTCGGCCTGATGTCGTTCAATGTCAGCGACGAGAACTACATCGCCAAGGTGCTGAACATTGCCCAGTCGGGTGCCTACTATAAGATTTTCCTCTTCTATCTGATCCTGCTGCTGGCGCTGCTCACCGCTTTCGTCACCATAAGGCTGCGGCGCATGCCCGTCGGCCGGGCGTGGGAAGCGTTGCGCGAGGACGAGATCGCCTGCCGATCGCTCGGCATCAACACCACCACCACCAAGCTGTCGGCATTTGCCACGGGCGCCATGTTCGGCGGCTTCGCGGGTTCGTTCTTCGCTGCCCGGCAAGGCTTCGTCAGCCCCGAATCCTTCGTCTTCCTGGAATCGGCAATGATCCTGGCCATCGTGGTGCTTGGCGGCATGGGCTCGCTCACGGGCATCGCCGTTGCCGCCGTGGTCATGATCGGCGGCACGGAAATCCTGCGTGAGATGCAGTTCCTGAAGGTGGTTTTCGGCGAAGGCTTCACGCCGGAGCTCTACCGCATGCTGCTGTTCGGCTGCGCCATGGTCATCGTCATGCTGTGGAAGCCGCGGGGCTTCGTCGGCAGCCGTGAACCGAGCGCCTTCCTGCACGAACGAAAAGCCGTCTCGGCCTCCTTTACCAAGGAAGGGCACGGCTGATGGCTACGGGAACGAACATGAACAAGCCGATTCTTTCGGTCGAGCATCTTTCGATGAAATTCGGCGGACTGGTTGCCATCGGCGACCTGTCCTTCGAGGCCCGCCGCGGCGAGATCACAGCGCTGATCGGACCGAACGGCGCAGGAAAGACGACCGTCTTCAACTGCATCACCGGCTTCTACAAGCCGACGGAAGGCCTGATCCGCATGACCGGCCGCGACGGCAACGAGTTCCTGCTGGAACGCATGCCGGACTTCCGCATCACCGCCCATGCCAAGGTGGCGCGCACGTTCCAGAACATCCGCCTGTTCTCGGGCATGACGGTGCTGGAAAACCTGCTGGTTGCGCAGCACAACAAGCTCATGCGGGCTTCGGGCTTCACGGTGCTTGGCCTGCTCGGCATCGGCGGCTACCACAAGGCCTCCGCCGACGCCATCGACATGGCCAGATACTGGCTGGACAAGGCCGAACTGCTCGACCGTGCCGATGACCCGGCCGGCGATCTTCCCTATGGCGCGCAGCGCCGGCTGGAAATCGCGCGCGCCATGTGCACCGAACCGGAACTCCTGTGCCTCGATGAACCCGCGGCCGGCCTGAACCCCAGGGAATCGTTGGCGCTGAACACGCTGCTCAACGACATCAAGGAAAACAGCGGCACTTCGATCCTGCTGATCGAGCACGACATGTCCGTGGTCATGCAGATCTCCGACCACGTCGTGGTGCTGGAATATGGCCGCAAGATTTCCGACGGAAATCCGGACAAGGTGAAGAACGACCCGCGCGTCATCGCCGCCTATCTCGGCGTCGACGACGAGGAGGTCGAGGAAGTCCTGACAGTGGTTGGAGACGAGCACGTCATCCACGAACTGGATGGCGAACCGGACCCGGCGCATGGGCCGTCGGCGTCCTCGTCGATGATGGCCGGGCCGGTCAGCGATACGATCGGCCACAGCAATGGAGATGGTGAACTCGTCCGGGTGTCTGGCGAGGCATCCAAGGCGCTGCAGGTAGACAAGCGCAGCACCGACAAATCCGGCTCAGGCAAGGGCAAGAGGCGCACATGATTACGGCAAAACCCTTGCTCCAGGTCGAGGGCGTTCAGACCTATTACGGCAATATCCGTGCTCTGGCGGGTGTCAACGTCACGGTCAACGAGGGCGAGATCGTCGCCCTGATCGGCTCCAACGGCGCCGGCAAGTCGACGCTGATGATGACCATCTTCGGCAATCCGCGGGCTCGCGCCGGCAAGATCACCTTTGCCGGCACCGACATCACCGAACTGCCCACGCACGAAATCGCCCGTCTGCGTATCGCCCAGTCCCCCGAGGGACGGCGCATCTTTCCGCGCATGACGGTGATGGAAAACCTGCAGATGGGCGCCAGCCTCGACAAGCTGAAATATTTCGACGAGGACGTCGAAAAGGTTTTCGAGCTGTTTCCGCGCCTGAAGGAACGCGTGTCGCAACGCGGCGGCACGCTTTCGGGCGGCGAACAGCAGATGCTGTCGATCGCACGTGCTCTGATGGCGCGCCCGCGCCTTCTGCTGCTGGACGAGCCGTCGCTGGGACTGGCGCCGCTGATCGTGAAGCAGATTTTCGACGCCATACGCGTGCTCAACAAGACGCAGGGCCTCACGGTGTTCCTGGTCGAGCAAAACGCCTTCGGCGCCTTGCGGCTGGCGGATCGCGGCTATGTGATGGTGAACGGTGTCGTCACCATGAGCGGATCCGGCAAGGAGCTTCTGGCAGATCCGGAAGTGCGCGCGGCCTATCTCGAAGGCGGCAGGCACTAGCGGGGGCGATGAATGCGGCGATCGGGTCGCGTACGGGCTAAAACGCAGAACAGGGTCCAAAGGCCCGCGCGGAGGAGTTGAAATGCAGGGCATTCTCTATGAAGAAGCCTCGATCTGGCAGTTTTTTTTCGTGACCTGCCTGCTTGGCGGCTGGGCGGCCTGGATGACCGGCCGCGCCTGCGCGCAGACCTGGCGCAGCTTCGCTGCACTGGTGTTCTATCTGCTGCTGCTGGGCATAGCGGTGCGCTTCATCCATCACGCGCTGTTTGAGGGAACGATGTTTTCGCTGCAATACTATGCCGCGGACACGCTGGTCCTCATCATTCTCGGAGCCCTTGGCTTCCAGTACACGCGCACCAACCAGATGGTGACACAATATCACTGGCTTTACGAAAGAGCCTCCTTGCTGAGCTGGAGAAACAAGGCCTGATCTTCAAATAATAGCCCCGGTTCTTCTTTGAATCGGCGTGACAATAAGCCGGAAAATCGGCAAACTAATCTTTCTGCGATAGGGGTGGGCATCGCATGAAAGCATCATCCACGTCCGCCCGTCTAATGGGAGTGTTTCAATGAAAAAATCACTGTTGTCTGCAGTTGCACTGACTGCGCTGATGGCGTTCAGCGGAAGCGCCTGGGCAGACATCCTGCTCGGCGTCGGCGGTCCGATCACCGGCCCGAACGCGGCCTTCGGCGCGCAGCTTCAAAAGGGCGCCGAGCAGGCGGCCGCAGATATCAATGCCGCGGGCGGCATCAATGGCGAACAGATCAAGGTTTCGGTCGGCGACGACGTTTCCGACCCCAAGCAGGGCATCTCGGTTGCCAACAAGTTCGTTGCCGATGGCGTGAAGTTCGTCGTCGGTCACTTCAACTCGGGCGTCTCGATCCCGGCCTCGGAAGTCTATGCCGAAAACGGCATCCTGGAGGTCACGCCGGCCGCGACCAACCCGGTCTTCACCGAGCGTGGCCTGTGGAACACCATTCGCGTCTGCGGCCGCGACGACCAGCAGGGCGAGATTGCCGGCGCCTACATCGCCAAGAAGTTCCCCGACGCCAAGGTGGCTGTCATTCATGACAAGACCCCCTACGGCCAGGGCCTTGCCGACGAAACCAGAAAGGCGCTCGTTGCCGCCGGCCACAAAGACGTCATGTATGAAGGCGTCAACACCGGCGACAAGGACTTCTCGGCGCTGATCGCCAAGATGAAGGAAGCCGGCGTCACCATGATCTACTGGGGCGGCCTGCACACCGAAGCCGGCCTGATCATCCGCCAGGCGGCCGACCAGGGCCTGAAGGCGCCGCTGTTCTCGGGCGACGGCATCGTGTCGAACGAGCTCGCCTCGATCGCCGGCGATGCGGTGGCGGGCACCTACAACACCTTCGGTCCGGACCCGCGCAACAACCCGGCCGCCAAGGAAGTGGTCGAGAAGTTCCGCGCTGCCGGCTTCGAGCCCGAGGCCTACACGCTCTACTCCTATGCCGCCACGCAGGTCATCGCGCAGGCTGCGACCGCTGCCGGCTCGAACGACCCGCAGGAAGTTGCCAAGGCCATCAAGTCCAAGGGCCCCTTCAAGACGGTTCTGGGCGATCTCTCCTTCAACGAGAAGGGCGACCGTACCGACGCCGACTACGTGGTCTACCAGTGGAAGAAGGGCGACGACGGCAAGTACAACTACTTCCAGATCGACTAAGCTTTAAATCTAGAGCAAATGCCCGGCGCCTGCGCCGGGCATTTTTGTTTGCACCGCATCAATTGTGAGGCTAAGCAGACCGGCGCCCCTCTCCCAACGTCAATCGGAGAAAGTCCTTTGCCGATCAGCAAGATCCTCGTCGCCAACCGTTCAGAGATTGCCATTCGCGTGTTTCGCGCGGCCAATGAGCTCGGGCTCAAAACCGTCGCGATCTGGGCCGAGGAAGACAAATATTCGCTGCATCGGTTCAAAGCCGATGAATCCTACCAGGTCGGGCGCGGCCCCCATCTGGCCCGGGAATTGGGACCGATCGAGAGCTACCTGTCGATCGACGAAGTGATCCGGGTTGCCAAGCTTTCCGGCGCCGATGCGATCCATCCCGGCTACGGGCTGCTTTCGGAAAGCCCTGAATTTGCAGAGGCTTGCGCCGAAAATGGCATCGTCTTCATTGGGCCCAAGCCCGGAACCATGCGCCGTCTGGGCAACAAGGTCGCTGCCCGCCACCTTGCCATGGAAGTGGGCGTGCCGGTCGTCCCGGCAACCGATCCGCTGCCCGACGACATGGAAGCGGTCAAGAAGCTGGCTGCCGAGATCGGCTATCCGGTCATGCTCAAGGCCTCATGGGGCGGCGGCGGGCGCGGCATGCGCGCGATCCGCTCCGAAGCCGATCTCGCCCGTGAAGTCACGGAAGGCAAGCGGGAGGCGAAGGCCGCGTTCGGTAAGGACGAGGTCTATCTCGAGAAGTTGATCGAGCGGGCGCGCCATGTCGAGGTGCAGGTGCTGGGCGACACCCATGGCAACGTGGTGCACCTTTTCGAGCGCGACTGCTCCATCCAGCGCCGCAACCAGAAGGTGGTCGAGCGCGCCCCGGCGCCTTATCTCAGCGACGAGCTGCGGCAGGAGCTTTGCGGCCATGCGCTGAAGCTCGCCAAGGAAACCAACTATATCGGCGCCGGCACGGTCGAGTTCCTGCAGGATGCGGATACCGGAAAATTCTACTTCATCGAAGTCAATCCGCGCATCCAGGTCGAGCATACTGTCACCGAAGAGGTGACCGGCATCGACATCGTCAAGGCGCAGATCCATATCCTCGACGGCTTCGCGATCGGCAAGCCGGAATCCGGAGTGCCCAGCCAGTCGAAAATCCGGCTGAACGGCCACGCCCTGCAGTGCCGCATCACCACGGAAGACCCGGAGCACAATTTCATCCCGGACTATGGCCGCATCACCGCCTATCGCGGCGCGACCGGCTTCGGCATCCGCCTCGACGGCGGCACTGCCTATTCGGGCGCGGTGATCACCCGCTTCTACGATCCGCTTCTGGAGAAGGTGACCGCCTGGGCGCCGACAGCCGACGAGGCGATCGCGCGCATGCACCGTGCGCTTCGGGAGTTCCGCATTCGCGGCGTGGCGACCAATCTGACGTTCCTGGAAGCGATCATCACGCATCCGGGCTTCCGCGCAAACAGCTACACGACGCGGTTCATCGACTCGACGCCGGAGCTGTTTGCACAGGTCAAGCGCCAGGACCGCGCGACGAAGCTCCTGAACTATCTGGCCGACGTGACGGTCAACGGGCATCCGGAGACCCGCGGCCGCGCCAAGCCCAATCCGCACGCGGCTGCCCCTGTCATTCCCTGGTTCACCGGCCCCGTGCCGGACGGCACCAAGCAGCGTCTCGACGCGCTCGGACCTGAGAAATTCGCCGAGTGGATGCGCGGCGAAAAGCGGGTGCTCGTTACCGACACGACGATGCGCGACGCCCACCAGTCGCTGCTGGCGACGCGCGTGCGCACCTATGACATCGCTCGCATTGCCGGAACCTATGCCCGCGCTTTGCCGCAGTTGCTGTCGCTCGAATGCTGGGGCGGCGCGACCTTCGACGTGGCGATGCGCTTCCTGACCGAGGACCCTTGGGAGAGGCTGTCGCAGGTTCGCGAGGCTGCGCCCAACCTGCTGCTGCAGATGCTGCTGCGCGGCGCCAATGGCGTCGGTTATACCAACTACCCCGACAATGTCGTGCAGCATTTCGTGAGACAAGCGGCTGCCGGCGGCATCGACCTGTTCCGCGTGTTCGACTGCCTGAACTGGGTCGAGAACATGCGCGTCGCCATGGACGCCGTGCTGGCCGAAGGCAAGCTGTGCGAGGCGGCGATTTGCTACACCGGCGACATACTCGATCCGGCGCGGGCGAAGTATGACCTGAAATACTATGTCGGCCTCACAAATGAGCTGGAGGCCGCGGGCGCCCACATCATCGCGGTCAAGGACATGGCCGGGCTGCTCAAGCCGGCGGCGGCGCGCGTTCTGTTCAAGGCGCTGCGTGAGGCAACCGACCTGCCGATCCATTTCCACACCCATGATACGTCGGGCCTGTCGGCCGCCACGGTGCTTGCCGCGGTCGAAAGCGGCGTCGATGCCGTCGATGCCGCGATGGATGCCTTCTCCGGCAACACCTCGCAGCCCTGCCTTGGCTCCATCGTGCAGGCGCTGCGCGGCGACGAGCGCGACCCCGGCCTGGACCCCAACTGGATACGCCGCATCTCCTTCTACTGGGAGGCCGTGCGCAACCAGTACGCGGCCTTCGAGAGCGATCTGAAGGGGCCGGCTTCGGAGGTCTACCTGCACGAGATGCCGGGCGGCCAGTTCACCAACCTCAAGGAACAGGCCCGCTCGCTGGGGCTGGAGACGCGCTGGCACGAGGTCGCGCAGGCCTACCACGACGTGAACCTGATTGTCGGCGACATCGTCAAGGTTACGCCGTCGTCCAAGGTCGTGGGCGACATGGCGCTGATGATGGTGAGCCAGGATCTCACCGTCGCGGACGTCGAGGACCCGGAGAAGGACATCGCCTTCCCGGATTCGGTGGTATCGATGCTGCGCGGCGATCTCGGCCAGTCGCCGGGCGGTTGGCCGGCCGCACTGCAGAAGAAGGCGCTGAAGGGCGAAAAGCCCATCACCGTGCGCCCGGGCTCGCTGCTCAAGCCGGCCGATCTTGCAGCCAACCGCAAGGAGATCGAAGGAAAGCTCGGCCGTTCGATGAGCGAGTTCGAGTTCGCATCCTGGCTGATGTACCCCAAGGTGTACTCGGACTTCGCGGCGGCGCAGGAAAGCTATGGCCCGGTCAGCGTGCTGCCCACGCCGGCCTATTTCTACGGCATGGAGCCCGAGGACGAGATCTTCGTAGACATCGAAAAGGGCAAGACACTGGTGGTCCGCTGCCTGGCCATCGGCGACGTCGACGACAAGGGCATGGTCACGGTGTTCTTCGAGCTCAACGGCCAGCCGCGTCGCGTGAAGGTGCCGGACCGGGCGCATGGTACTTCCGCCGCCAGGGCGCGGCGCAAGGCCGAACCGGGTAACGACGCGCATGTCGGAGCGCCGATGCCGGGGGTTGTCTCGACGCTGGCGGTGGCTGCAGGACAGTCGGTCAAGGCAGGCGACGTGCTGCTTTCCATCGAGGCGATGAAGATGGAGACGGCGCTGCACGCCGAACGCGACGGCACCATTGCGGAAGTGCTGGTCAAGTCGGGAGACCAGATCGACGCCAAGGACCTTCTGGTGGTCTTCGGCTAACCTCCGTAACCTCACGGCGCCCAGGCCTGCTGCCGGGCGCCGTGACGACCGTGTGCTACCCGGAGGTTTCCCGGCGGTCCGAAATGACCGAAGTGAAGGCGGAGACCTCGGCGAAATGCGCGGGCCTGACCTTGCCGAACTTGCTTGCGTCGACCACGAGATGCGCCTCCAGCGCGCGTTCGATCGCCATCTGCTTGATGGGCACTTCGTGGAAATGCGAGCAGGTGATGCCGCGTGTCTCGTGCACGCCGCCGGCCGAGATGAAGGCCTTGTTGAGGTTGATGCGCTTCAGCGTCTCAAGCCCTTCCTCACTGGAGAACGAGGCTGCTTCGGGGTGATAGAGACCGCCCAGCATGATCAGCCGGGTGTTCCTGCGGTGGCAGAGAATTTCGGCCACGTTCATCGAATAGCAGATCGCCGTCAGCCGCATGTCTTCCGGGATACGTGCGGCCAGGTGCGGCGTGGTCGTGCCGCAATCGATGAAGATGGTGTCGTCTTCCTCGATGAGCTTCACCGCCTCGGCGCAAGCCGCCGCTTTCGCGGCCGCGTGGCTGTCGCTTTCCCGGGCCAGCGAGTAGTCGCCGCCCACGGGGCCATCGAGCGCGCCGACGATATAGCCGCCAAGGCAGGTGAAGCGATCCCGGGCCTCGGTGATGTCGCGACGGATCGTCATCTCGGAGACCCCGAGCTGCCCGGCAGCATCGCGCAGCCGCAGCACGCCCTCTTTCTCCAACACCGCGCCCAGCGCATCCAGGCGTTCGCTTCTGCGTCCCGTTCTGCTCACGTGGCCTCCATCCGGATCACGAATTGCGGGCATCCCGGCCAGTCGTCGCACCCGCATACGGATAGATGCGCTCTTGACAGTTCTCACGTCAACATGAAACGATCGAAACATAATGATGGAATTCTAACAAAATGAGCCGGCGCCCCTCCAGGCAGGCCCGGGTCGGCTCCAGAGGACGGGCACCATCCGTGACAAATCCGGATCATTCGACGCCGCAACGACTTGAAAACTTCCGGCGCAACGAGGGAACACCGTTGCGCACCGAAGCCTTCGAGGTGGTTCAGGTCAACCTTAGCGCGGTGGAGCGGCGCGCCGCGACGCTCCCCACCCGCCGCTCGGTGAAGAAGGAATATCAGGCGGCCTGGCTGATGAAGGCGCTGACCTGCATCGACCTGACCACCCTTGCCGGCGACGACACGCCCGGGCGCGTCCACCGGTTGTGCGCCAAGGCGATGCGCCCGCTAAGCGACGAACTGGTCGAGGGGCTGGGACTGACGGATGCGCCGCCCACCGTGGGCGCGGTCTGCGTCTATCCGAGCATGGTGCCGTCCGCCGTCAAGGCGCTTGCCGGCTCCGGCATCCCGGTAGCCTCCGTCGCCACGGGTTTTCCGGCTGGCCAGACACCGCTGCCGTTGCGTTTGGCCGAGATCCGCTATGCGGTGGAAGAGGGTGCCCAGGAGATCGACATCGTCATCAACCGGGCTCTCGTCTTCAGCCAAGATTGGCAGGCGCTCTATGACGAGGTGGCGGCGATGCGCGAGGCCTGCGGCGAGGCGCATCTGAAGGCCATCCTGGCCACCGGCGATCTCAAGACGCTGCGCAATGTCTACAAGGCCTCGATGGTGGCAATGCAGGCCGGCGCCGACTTCATCAAGACCTCGACCGGCAAGGAGGACGTCAACGCCACGCTGCCGGTCAGCCTCGTGATGCTGAGGGCGCTGCGTGACTATGGCGAGGAGACCGGCTTCAAGGTCGGTTTCAAGCCCGCCGGGGGCTTGAGGACCGCCAAGGATGCCATGAACTGGCTGTTCCTGATGAAGGAGGAGCTGGGCCGGCGCTGGCTGGAACCCGACCTCTTCCGCATCGGCGCAAGCTCGCTGCTGGGCGACATCGAGCGCCAGCTCGAGCACTTCGTCACCGGCCGCTACTCCGCCGCCTACCGGCACGCACTCGCCTGAAAGAGACACCCATGGCCCTCATCAAGGATATCCTGCAAACCATGGAATATGGCCCCTCGCCCGAAAGCAACGAACACGTCGTCGCCTGGCTCGGGCAGCATGAGGCGGGCTTCGGCCACTTCATCGACGGCAAGTTCACCGACCCGGCGGCGAGCGAAAGCTTTGAGGTGACCAGCCCGGCCAATGGCAAGGTGCTTGCCCGGGTGGCCCGGGGCACGGCCGAGGACGTCGACCGCGCCGTGGCAGCCGCCACACGCGCCTTCAAGAGCTGGTCGAAGCTGTCCGGACACGAGCGGGCGCGGCATCTCTATGCGCTCGCCCGCCATATCCAGAAGCGCGACCGCTTCCTGGCCGTGCTGGAAACCATGGACAACGGTAAGCCGATCCGCGAAAGCCGCGACATCGACATCCCGCTGGTCGCCCGCCACTTCTACCACCATGCCGGCTGGGCCGAGCTGATCGAAAGCGAGTTTCCCGGCTACCAGCCGGTCGGTGTTTGCGGCCAGGTCATCCCGTGGAATTTTCCGCTGCTGATGCTGGCCTGGAAGATCGCGCCGGCTCTGGCCGCCGGCAACACCGTGGTGCTGAAACCGGCCGAGCAGACGCCGCTGACGGCTCTGGCCTTCGCCGAGATCTGCCGCGAGGCCGGCCTGCCGGACGGCGTGGTCAACATCGTCACCGGCGAGGGCGACACGGGTGCGGCGCTGGTCGGGCATCCGGGGGTGGCGAAAGTGGCCTTCACCGGCTCGACCGAGGTCGGCCGCATCATCCGCCGCGCCACGGCCGGCTCGGGCAAGAAGCTGTCGCTGGAGCTCGGCGGCAAGTCGCCCTTCATCGTCTTCGACGACGCCGATCTCGACAGCGCAGTCGAGGGCCTGGTCGATGCGATCTGGTTCAACCAGGGCGAAGTCTGCTGCGCCGGGTCGCGCCTGCTGGTGCAGGAAGGCATTGCCGAAAAATTCTACGCCAAGCTGCGCGCCCGCATGGGAACGCTGCGCGTCGGCGACCCGCTCGACAAGTCCACCGACATCGGCGCGGTCGTCTCCACCGAGCAGCTGGAGCGCATCGGCGCGCTGGTGGCCAAGGGCAGGCAGGAAGGGGCGGAGGTGTTCCAGCCGTCGATCGCCATGCCGGCCAAGGGCTGCTTCTTCCCGCCGACGCTGATGACCGGCGTCGAACCGGCTTCGACGGTGGCGATGGTCGAAATCTTCGGGCCGGTGCTGGTGGCGATGACCTTCCGCACGCCGGACGAGGCGGTGGCGCTGGCCAACAACACCCGCTTCGGCCTAGCCGCCTCGATCTGGTCGGAAAACATCAACCGCAGCCTCGACATTGCCGCGCGCGTCAAGGCCGGCGTGGTGTGGATCAACGCCACCAACCTGTTTGATGCCGCCGCCGGCTTCGGCGGCTACCGCGAAAGCGGTTTCGGGCGCGAGGGCGGCCGGGAAGGGCTCTACGAATATCTGGTGCCCGCCCTCGGCAAGCCGGCCAAGGGTGCGGAGGCGACAAAAGCCCCGCTCAACCCCACGCCATCGGCCGCGACGGCCTTGGCGCCCGTCTCCGACGACGCGATCGACCGCACGGCCAAGCTCTATATCGGCGGCAAGCAGGCGCGGCCGGATTCCGGGTATAGCTATGCGGTGGTCAATCCCGCCGGCAAGACGGTGGGCCATGCCGGCCTCGGCAACCGCAAGGACATCCGCAACGCGGTGGAAGCGGCGGCGAAGGCAGGCAGCTGGGGCGCGGCGACGGCTCACAACCGGGCGCAGATCCTCTACTATATCGCCGAGAACCTGTCGGCCCGCGCGGCTGAGTTCGAGGCAAGGCTGCGCGCCATGACCGGCGCCTCGGCCAAGGACGCGGCGGAGGAAGTGGCGGCCTCGATCCGCCGGACCTTCTTCTATGCCGGCTTTGCCGACAAGCACGACGGCGCTGTCCACTCGACCAAGTCGCGGCATGTGACGCTGGCGATGAACGAGCCCTTCGGCATCATGGGCATCGTCTGCCCCGACAAGGCGCCGCTGCTCGGTTTCGTCTCGCTGGTGATGCCGGCGCTGGCCGCCGGCAACCGCGTCATCGCCGTGCCCTCGGCCCGCCATCCGCTGGCGGCGACCGATTTCTACCAGTTGCTCGACACCAGCGACGTGCCGGCGGGCGTGGTCAGCATCGTCACCGGCGAGACGGCGAGCCTGGCCAAGACGCTGGCCGAGCACGACGAGGTTGCAGCGCTTTGGGATTTCGGCTCGACAGGCGACGCGGCCACGATCGAGGCGGCGTCGGCCGGCAACCTCAAGCCGGTGTGGAGCGGGGCTCCGCGCGACTGGACGTCGGGCGACGGCCAGGGCCGGGAATTCCTGCGCCGGGCAACGCAGGTGAAGAACATCTGGGTGCCCTACGGCGAGTAGGGCCGAGGCCTTAGTGACTTGCAAATGGTGCGCGCCGGATATGGCCCGCACCATTTGATTTCGAGCTTTAAGTCGCGAATTCTGCTCCGGCGAATGACGCTTGCCTGCAGCGTCTCTCGTCGCCGGCCGTCGCGGCCGATTTCCTGCCATTGAAAAATGCGGCCATTGTAGCTCCCGCCGGGAACCAATTGCGGTTTGCGGCGTCAAACAGCCATATCCGCGTCACTTCGGGCGCGGGCCGAGCCGTAGAGGAGAGGCAAGATGGCTTCGCAGGACGATCGCGGCCCGGGTCCCGATCTCGGTGCCGGCGTGCCGATTTCGGCATTTGACGAAAAGTCGCTGATCCAGGGGCATGTCGACGGGGAGCCGGTGGTGCTTGCGCGCGTCGGCGACGAAGTGCTTGCCGTGAGCGCGACATGCACGCACTACGGGGCATCGCTGGGCGACGGCATTCTTGTGGGCGATACGGTTCGCTGCCCATGGCACCACGCGTGCTTCAGCTTGCGCACTGGCGAAGCGCTGGCGGCGCCGGCTTTCGACCCTGTTGGGTGCTGGAAGGTAGAACGCCACGGCGACCGGATCGTGGTGGGCGACAAGATCTCACCGGAACCTTCGGGGGCCCGGGATACGGCCGGTGACCCGCAGCGGATCGTCATCGTGGGCGGTGGCGCGGCCGGCTTCGCCGCTGCGGAAATGTTGCGTCGTCGCGGCTATGCGGGGCAATTGACGATGCTCAGCGCAGACGCCGACGCCCCCTATGACCGCCCCAACCTGTCGAAGGACTATCTCGCCGGAACGGCCGAGGAGGGATGGATTCCACTGCGCTCGCCGAAATACTACGCCAGGAAGCAGATCGACCTGCAGCTGGGCACAAGCGTGGAGCGCATCGACCCGGAGGCGCGCACGGTGATTGCGGCCGACGGGCGCAGCTTTCCCTTCGACCGGCTTCTCCTTGCGACCGGGGCTGAGCCAGTGCGGTTGCCAATACCCGGTGCGGACCGCGAAAACGTCTTCGTGTTGCGCTCGCTCGCCGACAGCCGCGCGATCATTGCAGCCGCGCAGAATGCCGGGAAGGTGGCGATAGTCGGCGCGAGCTTCATCGGGCTGGAGGTGGCCGCCGCCTTGCGAGAGCGCGGGCTGGAGGTGCACGTCGCCGCTCCGGAAGCCGCTCCTCTGGAAAAAGTGCTCGGTCCGCAGCTCGGCGCCTTCATCAGGTCGCTGCATGAAGAGCATGGGGTGCATTTCCACCTCGGAGCCACCGCCGCAAGCGTCGACGACCGATCGCTGAAGCTGAGCGACGGAAGCGAGATCGAGGCCGATTTCGTGGTGATGGGCGTTGGCGTGAAGCCGCGCATCGCCCTGGCCGCGAAGGCCGGCATTGCCGTCAACAGCGGTGTGCTGGTGGACGAATTCCTGCAGACGAGCGTGCCGGGAATTTATGCGGCCGGAGACATAGCCGAGTGGCAGGCCGATGGTGAAAGGCGGCGCGTCGAGCACTGGGTCCTGGCCGAGCGGCACGGCCAGGCCGCGGCGGAGAACATGCTGGGGCTACGCCAGCCCTTTTCGGCTCCGCCGTTTTTCTGGAGCGCGCATTACGACGTGACGATCCGCTATGTCGGCTATGCCCGGTCCTGGGACTCGATCGCGATCGACGGCAGCATCGAGCGCCGGGATTGCGTGGTCGAATACCGGAAGGCCGGGAAGACGGTGGCGATCGCCTCCATCGGCCGCGATATCCAGGCGCTGGAGTTCGAGGCCAGGATGGCCGAAACATCGAGCTGACCGTTGCGAATTGATGGCCCGGCGGGGGCCACCGCTCCTTCACGGCACCAGAACCGCCGCCCCGCTGAAGCGGCCCGCGCGAAGATCGGCAAGTGCAGTGTTCGCTTGCTCCAGCGCATAAGGGATGGTCCGGGTGTGCACGCCAGCCTGCTTCGCAACCGGGAAGAAGGTGTGGGCATCTTCCCGTGTCAGGTTTGCCACGGAAACAAGCTCCCGCTCCTGCCACAGAAGCGCATAGGGCATGGAGGGAATATCGCTCATGTGAATGCCCCCGCAGACGACGCGGCCGCCTTTCCTGACCGCCCGGAGAGCGGCCGGCACCAGATCGCCCACCGGAGCAAAGATGATTGCCGCATCCAACGGAGTGTCCGGCCGCGTGTCAGAGCCGCCGGCCCACACCGCGCCCAGGCCCAACGCAAACTTCTGAGCCTCGATGTCGCCGGGTCTCGTGAAGGCATATACTTCCCGCCCCTGCCAGACGCAGATCTGGGCAATGATATGCGCCGCCGCGCCAAAGCCGAAGAGCCCTATGCGCCGCCCCTCCCCGGCCCTCCTCAAAGACCGCCAGCCGATCAGGCCGGCGCAGAGCAGCGGCGCCAGCGAAACCGGATCGGCCTCCATGTCGAGATCGAAGGAAAATGCAGCGTCTGCCACGACATGGGTGGCAAAGCCGCCGTCGCGGGTATAGCCGGTGAACAGCGGTCGATCGCACAGGTTTTCTGAACCGGCGAGGCAATAGGGGCAGGCCCCGCAGCTGTGCCCAAGCCATGGCACGCCGACCCGGCGGCCGATGCGGGCTGGATCGACCCCATCTCCAACCGCATCGACGATCCCCACGATCTCGTGGCCTGGCACCAGCGGCAGCTTGGGGTCGGGCAGTTCCCCGTTAACCACGTGGAGGTCGGTGCGGCAGACGGCGCAGGCCTCGACCACCAGCCTGATCTCGCCTGGTCCCGGATAAGGATCTGGCCTTTCCTCGAGAACCAGGGGCTTGCCGATTGCTTCCAGCACCATTGCTCGCATGGTCGTCTCCAGCGCAGAGACTTCGGCCGCATCCCGCCGAGCCGTGGCCGCAGCGCGGACTTGCGCCCTACGAGGTCATTTGACCACGCTCCGCACCTGTCTGGCAATCTTGCCGATCATGGCCGCCCGCGTGACGCGGCTTCAGGCGGCGGGCGGCAGGTCAGTCTGGTTGCCGGTTCCGTCGCGCCCGGAACAGCTCTCGCCCGGCGCGGTCGTCAAGCTGGCGTCTTCGGCGCGGTCGCGATAGAGCGCCGCCCTGGCCAGCATCATCAGCGTCACGGGCGTCGTCGCGGTCACGAAGACGGCTATGAGCACTTCGTGCAGTACCAGACGGCTTTCAAGGATGGAGAAGAAGACCATCGAGGCGATCAATATGCTGCCTGCGCCCCAGGTGGTGCCGAGCGTCGGGGCGTGAACACGCTGGTAGAAACTGCGCAGCCGCACCAGTCCCACTATGCCGAGCAGCGTCAACGCGGAACCGGCAAGCACAAGGAATGCGACGAGAAGCGCGGCCCAGGCCGGCAGGTCTGCAATTTCCGTCATTCGATGACCTCGCCCCGCATGAGAAACTTTGCCAGGGCCACCGTGGACACAAAACCCAGAAGCGCGATGATTAGGGCCGCTTCGAAATAAAGCGTGCTTCCGGTGCGCATGCCCAGCACGACCAGCAGAAGCATGCCGGCAATGTAGAAGGCGTCGAAGGCGAGGATCCTGTCCTGCGCGCGCGGACCGCGAACGATGCGCGAGGCGGCGATTGCCATGGCGACGCCAAGCAGGATCTGTGCGACCAGCAGCGACCAGACGAGAATGATGGCGCTCATTCGAATATCTCCAGCAAAGGCCGCTCATAGCGGTTCTTGATCAGCCCCACCCAGTCCTCGTCGCCGAGATCCAGGATATGCAGAAGGAGCGTATTGCGGGTGGAATCGTATTCGACCCATGCCGTACCCGGCGTGCTGGTGACAATGCAGGCAAGCACGGCCAGCCCGGTGGGATCGCGAAGCGTCAGCGGTATAGTCACGAAGCCTGATATCTCGCGTCCGCCGGTGCCGCGCAGGATCAGGCTCGCAACCGCGATGTTGGAGCGCAGAATGTCGATGAACACCACCCAGACCAGGCCGGGGATCGCGCTCCATCGGCGCAGCCGCGGCTTTTTCGGTTCCAGGGCTGCCATGGCACCGGACGCTGCAACGGCAATGACGCTGCCGAGCAGAAGCTGGCCGGTGGAAAAGCCGTTCAGCAAAAGCCACATCGCCAGCAGCGACAAGGTCAGAAGCGGGTATGGGAGCAGCTGCCTCATCATTCCGCCGCTCCCGGCCCGGCTCGGGGCGCCCGCAGAACCTCGCCGATATATTGCTGCGGAGCATGCAGCGAGTGGGCCGTGGCCTCAAGGTAACGCATGACAGGCCCGCCCTGTATCGTCATCATCAATGCGAGCAGAAGGAGGAAGGCTACCGGGACCACCTCGATGACGAGGACGCGCGGAACAACCGCCTCGATCGGCGCCCAGAACATGCGTATCCCAAAACGCGACATCGCCAGAAGCGCCGCGAGACCGGAAAGCACCACAAGGGTCGTCAATATCCACGCGGGGGCGGAGATTCCCGCCGCCCCTCCGGTATCGAGGATAGCCGACAGCAATGCCAGCTTGGCGATGAAGCCGGACAACGGGGGCAGGCCGGCCAGCAGCAGGCCGCAAATGGCGAAGCAGACGCCAAGGATGGCCAAAGCGCCGGGGAAGGCCACGCCCACCCGGTCCTCAACGGCCTCCTCGTCCTCGTCTCCGAAGGCCTCGGCGGTGACCGCCAGAATGTCTGCGGCTGGGTTTTGCTCCCTTTCGATCAGTTCGATGAGGAGGAAAAGCGCGCCGACAGTGACGGTGGAGCTGACCAGATAGAACAGGGCGCCGGCGGTGACGTCCACCGCAGACATGCCCACGGCCGCCAGCAGCGTTCCCGACGAAATCAGCACGCTGAAGCTGGCAAGCCGCGCCATCGCCTGGGAGGCCAGCACGCCGACCGTGCCGAAGACGATCGTCGCCATGCCTCCCACGATCAGCAGATTGCTGCCGAAGCCGGCGGAATCTCCGGCCTGGACACCGAACAGGAGGAGCGACAGCCGCAGGAGCACATATATGCCGACCTTGCTGAGCAGCGTAAAAATGGCCGCTACCGGTGCAGCCGCGACAGAATATGCATTCGGCAGCCAGTAGCTCAGCGGCCACATGCCTGCCTTCACAAGGAACGCGACGCCAAGTATCGCCGCGCCGGCCTCGAGCAGGGTACGATCGCGGCCGGAAAGCTCGCCGATCCTCACAGCAAGATCGGCCATGTTCAGCGTACCCGTGACCCCATAAATGAGGCTCACGCCGATCAGGAACAGGAAGGAGGCGGCGAGATTGACGGCAACATAGTGCATGCCGGCCTTTACGCGCGCAGGCCCGGAGCCGTGCAGCACGAGGCCATAGGAGGCCGCCAGCATCACCTCGAAGAAGACGAACAGATTGAAGAGGTCGCCGGTCAGGAAGGCTCCGTTCACCCCCATCAGCAGGAACTGGAACAGCGTATGGAAATGGGCTCCGGCCTTGTGCCAGCGCGCCAGCGCGAAAACCAGCGATGCCAAGGCCAGAAGGCTGGTCACCATCAGCATCAGCGCGGACAAACGATCCAGCACGAGAACGATACCGAAGGGCGCGGGCCAATTGCCCAGCAGATAGACGGAAGCCTCGGAGGTGTCGGCAAGGCGCACCAGCTTGACTGCCACGACGACCAGCAGGAGCGTCGAAGCCAGATTGATGATCGACTTCAGAAAATGACGCCGCTCGTCGTAGAGCATGAGCAGCGCGCCGGCCACCAGCGGCAGCAGCACGGGCATGATGACCAGATGGTCGGACCAGCCGGTCATTCCGGTTCCCTCCCGTCGACATGGTCGGTGCCGGTAAAGCCGCGCGCCGCCAGCAGGATCACCAGAAACAAGGCCGTCGTGGCAAAGCCGATGACGATTGCCGTCAGAACCAGCGCCTGCGGCACCGGGTCCGCATAGTCGGCCAGGCTGCCGCTCTGTCCGTTCAGAACGGGAGCGGCGCCGCCCCGCAGTCGGCCCATTCCGAAGATGAACAGGTTCACTGCATAGGAGATGAGCGACAGGCCCACGATGACCTGGTAGGTGCGCGGCCGCAGAAGCAGCCAGACGCCCGAACCTGCCAGGGCGGCGATGCTGAGCGAGAGGACAAGCTCCATCAGGCGTCCTCCCCTTCCACTTCCACGGCGGCTCGGGCCGAACGCAGGCTTCTGATCGACTGGTGCGCGAGCGCGATCAGCATGAGCACCGTGGCGCCGACCACGATGCCGAAAACGCCCAGGTCGAAAAGCATGGCAGTGGCGAATGGCACCGCGCCAGCCAGGGGCAGCTCGACATACTGAGAATGCGACGTCAGGAAAGGATAGTCGAACAACCAGGAACCCATGCCGGTGAGTGCCGCCAGAAGCAGCCCTAGGCCGATCCAGCTCACCGGCAGGATGCGAAGCCGTTCCTCAAGCCATCTTGCTCCGGCGGCCATGTATTGCAGGATGAAGGCGGCGGCCATCGCTATTCCCGCCACAAAGCCGCCGCCCGGAAGGTCATGCCCGCGCATGAACAGGTAGACGGCCAGCACGATGACGACCGGGAATGCCCATTGCATGAGCACGGCTGGCACCAGGAGATAGTCGCCAACCGTGTCGCCGAGCTCGCGGTCGGGCGCGGCCTCGTCGAAGGCATTCTGCATGCGCTGCTGCTCTGGCGCGGCCACGCTATCGGCAGCCGGCCGGAAACGGCGCAGCAGTGCAAAAACCGTCAGGGCGACAACCGCCAGCACGGTGATTTCCCCCAGAGTGTCGAAACCGCGGAAGTCCACGAGAATGACGTTGACCACGTTCTTGCCGCCGCCTTCCAGGTAGGCGTTCTCCAGGAAATAGCTCGCCACGGTCTCGGCCGCGAAAGGGCTAGTCATGGCGGCAAAGGCCAGAAGTCCGACCCCGCCGCCCGCCAAAACGGCGATGACGAAGTCGCGGTATCTGCGCAGGCGTATGCCGAGCGCGACGGCCCCGC
This sequence comes from Mesorhizobium sp. KR2-14, assembly GCF_040049255.1. Classification (NCBI taxonomy): domain Bacteria; kingdom Pseudomonadati; phylum Pseudomonadota; class Alphaproteobacteria; order Hyphomicrobiales; family Phyllobacteriaceae; genus Mesorhizobium; species Mesorhizobium sp. KR2-14. The sequence continues at coordinate 82,633 of NZ_JBDZDR010000010.1, forward strand.
GCTCCTTTTCCTCAAGACGCTTGGGAAGCCAGCGCAATCCGAGCAAAAGCAGCACCGTCGTGACGATTTCGACCAGCAACTGGGTCAGGGCCAGGTCCGGTGCCGAGAACCAGGCGAAGGTGATGCAGGTGGAAAGCCCCGCCCCGCCCAGAAGGATGAGGGCTGCCAGCCTGTGGTATTTGGCCTTGTAGGCAGCGCCGATCGCGCAGAAGATGCCGCTGGCCCAGATCAGCACGAACACTGGATCGATGGCGTCCAGGACGGGCAGACCCGGCCTGAAGCCGTTGAGATAGAGCGGAACCAGCGCTGCCAGGAAGGCCACGACCACGAGCACGCGAAGCTGCGGCTGCAGACGCCGCGTTCCCAACACCGTTTCGAGCGACCGGGCCCACTTCCAGGAAAGGGTGACCAGCACGCGTTCAAAGACACGTCGTCCTTCGAGGCGGCGAAGAAATGGCGGCCCCTCCTCGCTCTCGTTCAGATACGAGTTCAGCAACAGATAGAGCACCACGCCGCCCACGAGCGCGATCGCGCTCATCAGAAGCGGCAGGTTGAAACCATGCCAGACCGACAGGCTGTAGGCCGGAGTGTCCGGCCCCAGAACTGAAGTCACCGCGACGTGAAGAAAGGGACCGACCGTCATGGCAGGAATGATGCCGACGACGAGGCAGGCCAGGACCAGGAACTGGATGGGAAAGCGCATCCAGAAAGGCGGCTCATGCGGCGTACGCTCGAGATCCTTGGGAGGCGGACCGAAAAACACCGTATGGATGAAGCGCAGGGAATAGGTAACGGCGAAAGCCCCGGCCAGAACGGCTACGTAGGGAGCGGCCGTGTCCAGAACCGACTTCGCGTGCGTCTCGATGGCTTCGGCGAAGAACATTTCCTTCGAGAGAAAGCCGTTGAGCAGCGGCACGCCGGCCATGGCCGCGCTTGCCACCATGGCGAGCGTCGCGGTGATGGGCATGAAGCGGAAGAGCCCACTCAGCCGGCGCATGTCGCGCGTGCCTGTCTCGTGGTCGATGATGCCGGCAGCCATGAACAGCGAAGCCTTGAAGGTCGCGTGGTTCATCATGTGGAAGATGGCGGCGACCGCCCCGAGCGGGCTGCCGAGACTGAGAAGCATGGTGATCAGGCCGAGATGGCTGATGGTGGAATAGGCGAGCAACCCCTTCAGATCGTGCTGGAAGATGGCAAAGAACGCCCCCACCAGCAGCGATGCCATTCCGGCGAAACCGACGATCCAGAACCATTCCGGCGTGCCCGACAGAACCGGCCACAGCCGCGCCATCAGGAACACGCCCGCCTTCACCATCGTGGCCGAGTGAAGATAGGCCGAGACCGGTGTCGGTGCCGCCATCGCGTTGGGCAGCCAGAAATGGAAGGGAAACTGGGCGCTTTTCGTCAGCGCGCCCAGCAGGATGAGCAACAGTGCGGGAAGATAAAGCTCGTGCGAGCGGATCAGGTCGCCCGAAGAGAGAACGCGGTCGAGATCATAGCTTCCCACGATGTGGCCGATCAGCAGAACACCTACAAGAAGCGCCATGCCGCCGATTGCGGTGACCGTGAGCGCCATGCGCGCGCCATCGCGCGCGCTGGAATTGTGATGCCAGTAGCCGATGAGCAGGAAGGAAAAGATGCTGGTCAGTTCCCAGAAGACGACCAGCAGGACCAGATTGCCGGAGATCACCAGTCCGAGCATCGCGCCCATGAAGGCAAGCAGGAACGCGAAGAACCGCGGCACGGGATCCTGCGGCGACATGTAGTAGCGCGCATAAAGCACCACCAGGAAGCCGAAGCCGCTTACCAGCACGCTGAACAGCCAGGCGAAACCGTCCATCCGCAGCACGAAGTTGAGCCCGAGGGTAGGCAGCCACTCCGTTTCGCTACGGATGACACCCCGCTCGACGATGGCGGGATAGGCTATCGAGGCCAGAAGCAGGCACGCCAACGCCACCCCGCCAGCCAGCCAGGCCTCGGAATTTCGTGCGTTGGGGCGAAAGGTGGCCGCGAGAATGCTTCCGGCGAAAGGAAGAACGACAATGAGAATCAGCAATATGTCGTCGTTCATCGTCCTCAGGCGGTTTCCCAATCAAATCAAATGCGTCGGATGGAAACCACCCCGCTATATTATTGGGGACCCGGGACAGCCCGCGCAAGGGAATTGGCCGGAAAAGTTGAAATCTTTTCCCGGCCGGCACTTTCCTCACGCGAAAAGCGATCTCCGAACCCCGAAATTTGCTGTCGTGCGCAGTCTCGAAGCGGCAGAGCCCGGCGGTTTCCCGCCGGGCCCTTTCGTTGGATCGGTCGAACGAATCAGAACGAGCGCTGGAAGCGGACCATGCCGCCGAAGCCGTCGCGGATCTTCGTGCCGTCGTCGGTGTGGACGGAGTTCCACGCCACTTCCGGGGTGATCTTGAAGCCCGGAACGATGGTGTAAGCGACGTTGGCAACGACCGCGAGGTCCTTGTTCTCGGCGTAGGAGACCTGCGCGTTGAGCGCGGCCTGCTTGCTCATCTTCACGCTGCCGCCGCCCCAGACGGCCCAGTTGCCGCCCCAGGACTTGTAGAAGCTGCGGGAGATGTTCTTGTCGGTGCCATAGCCGCCCATGACGAAGAGCGAGACGCTGTCGGACGCCTTGACGTCGAGGCGAACCTTGCCGGCCCACTCGTTCCAGACCGAATCATAGCCGACGACGCCCGAGAAGCCGCCCCAGCCCTGCGTGTAGGCAGCGCCGGCAACCACGTGCGGGACGTAGGAATCGAGCGTGTAGAGAACGCCATTGCCTTCCTCGAGGGCGACGGAAGCCGAGAAGCCGTTGTCACCAGTGTAGGTATAGGCAATCTGATGCGTGTCGTAGGGGCCGAAGGGCACCAGATCGTCTTCCATGACGCCGCCCGCATAGCCGGTCAGCGTCGAGAACATCGAGTCGGTCTTGCCGATGCGGAAGCCGCCGAGTTCGATGAACGCATGGTTGATGGCGAAGCCGGTGTTGGTCGTCGTCCAGTTTCCACCGGAAACCTCCACGCCATCGATCTTGATCTTATCGGCGGTGGCGGTGTCCCAGTTGTAGTTGATGTGCATGTAGCCGCGCAGGGTGCCGAGTTCGGTTTCCGAACGGGCGTCGAGCTGCATGGCAGCGCGGGCGCGCTTGTAGTAGGTGTCATGCGTGCGAATGTCGGCGAGGGCACGGTCGCCCTGGATGACTTCGAGGGTGTCGCGCTTGCTGGTGACGTCGACCAGGCCGCGGTTGCCACCGTTGCCTGCGCGAATGTCGTAGCGGATGTAGCCGCCGACCTTCAGGCAGGTTTCCGTGCCGGGAATGTAGTAGAAGCCGGCGCCGTAGACGTCGCAGATGCGGACGTATTCCATCGGCTCGGGCTCAGCAACGACAACAGCGTCGGCGGCGTAGGCAGCAGGAACCGCGATCATCATCGCGGCTGAGCCGAGGAGAAGGCTCTTGATGTTCATGTATTGACTCCAGTCAAAAGTTAATCAACGGGTCTGGGCACTTTTGCTGGAGACCAGCCTTCCCTGCCCCCATCCCCACCGCCGCTCTAGCGACGCCGCGTGACGCTTGCGTATCGGGAACATGACAGAGAGATGACAAACCGGGAGATCGGGAATCTGGGCCTGCACTGTGGCACATCAGCATCAGTGGCGGTGAACTGCATATAGGCGGGGCGCCAGGCAGCGGCCCACTGGCTTCACGGACATGCCTTTCTCCACGTGGGGCGCCTCGGTGCCGCTACCGGTAGTCGTGATGGTGTTCGAGGGATTGCGGCCGTCAATGCCCGGCAGCAGTAACGGGCATTGGCTCCAGGCCTGATCTGCCTGCCGGCAACCCACGGAAATTTAATAGCATTTTATTTACCATCCCAACTCATCGCAGCCGCTGTTGCTGCTTTGCTACAGACTCTCTTCAACCGAGCCGTGTAGGTGGAGGTCATCTTGAGTTTGAGTGTGAATGCAAAGGTATTGGAAAAATGAACTTCAAGCACATCGCCGGCGCCACCGCAGTTGCCATGCTTCTTTCGAGCAGCGCCTTTGCTGCTGACGCGTTCTCCTACGAGCCGTCGGCACCGGAAGCGGTGACGCCGATCTTCAGCTGGACCGGCGCCTATCTCGGCCTGAATGCGGGCTATGCTGGTGGAAAGGCCAAGCATCACTTCTCCGGCACGGACGTCGTCGAGGGAGATTGGGCCGATTCGGTCAACCTCAATGCCAATGGTTTCGCCGGCGGCGCGCAGATCGGCTACAACTACCAGATCGACCAGGTCATTCTCGGCGTCGAGGCTGATTTCCAGGGCTCCAATGTAAAGGCCGAGTTCGCTGCGACCGCCCTTGATGACAACGAACTGATGGCTGTCCGCATGGGCACCAAGCTCAATTGGTACGGCACCGTGCGCGCCCGCCTGGGCGTCACCGCCACCGACCGTTTCCTGGCCTATGCCACCGGCGGTCTCGCCTATGGCCGCACCACCAGCTACATCAACGGTAATGCCTTCGACGAAGCCATCAGCGAAAGCGTGAAGAAGACCAAGGCCGGCTGGACGATCGGTGCTGGCGCGGAATACGCGATCACCGACAATGTCACCTTCAAGACCGAGTATCTCTACACCGATCTCGGCAAGACCAATCTCTTCAACGGCGAAATCGAAGACGGAACCGCCAACATCAACCGGAAGTTCAGCTTCCACACGGTGCGCGCCGGCATCAACTACAAGTTCTGACCAGAACTTTCATTTGCTTCGAAGGGGCCTCGGCATCGCCGGGGCCTTTTCTTTTGCCGCACAAAAAACCGCCGCCCCTTGCGAGGCGGCGGCTCATGTCCGTGCGTCCGGGAGCGTAGCTCCCGGCGGTCAGGCTGCGTCAGATCTTACCGTCGAGTCCCAGCTGGTGGTACTTGTGCATGATCTTGTCCTGGTTCTCCAGGAGCCAGTCGATCGAGGGCTCGTTGGACATCGCCTTGCGAATGGCTTCGGTCGTGCCCTTCCGGTGCAGGTCGAACAGGATCTTGTGGTCGAGGTTCTGGTCGTCGACCACGCTCGGCGCCAGCCAGACCGAACAGATGATGCCGAGATCGTTGGCCTTCTCCTTCGGGATGAAGCCTGCGCGCACAGCGTCGAGAACGCCGTTGGCGATCGCGAACTGCACCGTACCCATGAGGATATTGGTGTAGCGCGAGCTCTTCACCGTAACCTTGGACACGCAAAGCGTGACCGGGCGCACCATGATGTCGGTGTTGAGCAGCGCGAAGACGCGGGTATGGCCCGCAACCTGATCGCCGGTCAGGGTTGCAAGGGCGGTACCGACGGGACCGTCGAGTTCGCCGATCACCACTTCGGGTTCGGACGCAGTGCCCGGAGGGCCTCCGGCGACCAGCGCTTCGCCGGTTCGCATAACGATACGATTGCTCATTCCAACTCCTCATTCAGTCAAAGCAGGGGGGTTATCGCGGTTCACTTCGACCGCCGACGGCCGCATCATGGCCATGCATGGTCAACAAGGCGTTAAGCCGGGCGTCTGGTGGTTCCGCCAGAGCATGGCAGGAAGTTTCCCGCCAGAGAACCGAAAATTCCGCGTCTATTGCAAAGCGACGGAAATTGGTGATTCAATGAATTCGTGCAGTAACAGGCCAAGGATTACGCGACCATGGCAACTGTGGAATCTGAACGCTTTGCAGCAACGCTGACGGCACTGCGCGGCCTGATAATGATCGCGGCGGCAATTGTTGCCTTCATGTTTCCGGAACAGACCGTGACTTTCCTGGTCCTGGCAGGGGGTGGCCTTCTGCTCGTCGACGGAGCCCTGGGCATCGCCACGCTTTCCTACTCCGGCCCCAGGGACACTGCCTTCTGGTTTACGCTCGTTCGCAATGCCCTCTCCATCATCGCGGGCCTGCTGGTGCTCTCGGGCTCTTTCCTGCTCACGATCTTCACCCTGAGTTTCCTGGCCGGGCTCGTGGGAACAGTGGCAGTTCTCGTCGGCATCATGGAAATTCTGTCCACAATGGTCGTCGGTCGCGCCCGCCGTGCGCGGCTTTGGCCGGTCCTGTTGGGCGGCGGTCTCTACATCGTGTTCGGACTGGCGCTGGCTTTCATCCCGCTCTCCAGCGCAGTCACCCTTGTCCGCGTCATCATGGTCTTGCTGGTGCTATACGGACTCAGCCTTTTCGTCCGGGCGTGGCGTCTGCGCGCCCACGAGTATTAAAGCCTGCAATTCCGAGCTGCACGCTTCGGCTTTCCGCCCAGGCAGCCCGGCGGCTTGCAAACGTCAAATTCTGTGTGTTCAGGCATTGCCCAAGGATCAGCGATCCGGCACATTCGCCCGGCAAGGAGAGGATGATCCATGGATTCTGTCGAGAAATTCGCCCTGTCGATAATGCTGCTTTTCGGCGCCCTTATCATCGGCGGGCTGATGGCCATCGGCATCGCGTGGAACGACAAGCCGGCATTCCTTTATGCCCTGGGCTCCGCGGTCGTCGTATGGGGTTCGTCATTTGCGGTGCTTTTTGGCAAACCCACGATCTACGGCGCCCTGCTGGTCGTCGCCATTCTTCTGATAGGGGCTTCGATAGGCGCCATCGTCACCTGAGGCCGATCCGGTTGGCTGACTGGGCTCAATCGGCCTCGCTGAGGCGATAGCCGACGCCGGTTTCAGTGCGAATGTAGCATGGCTGGCTCGGATCGGGCTCGATCTTCTGACGCAGCTGACGCACATAGACCCTGAGATACTGCACGTCCTGCACCTCACCCCACACCTGCTTCATCAGGAAATTGTGGGTCAGAACCTTTCCGGCATGCTGCACAAGCACCCTCAGTATGTCGTATTCCTTCGGCGACAGCTTCACCTCGCGCCCCTCGACCTTGACGATGCGCCGCACGAGGTCGACGCAGAGCCCGCCGGTCTGGAACACCGGCTTCTCGCCCTGTTGCTGCAGCCTGTGCCTCAGCGCCAGACGAATGCGGGCGATAAGCTCGTTCACCCCGAACGGCTTGGTCATGTAGTCGTCGGCACCGAGGTCCAGCGCTTCCACGATGCCGGCTTCGTCGGTGCGGCTGGAGAGGATGATGATCGGCACCGCGCAGCCGGCGGCCCGCCATTGCCTGAGAAGCTCCTGCCCCGACACATCCGGCAGCCCAAGGTCGAGCACCACCAGGTCGGGGGCTTCATTCGCCATTTCTGCAAGGGCGGCCCTGGCGTTCGGCGCCTCGGCGACGGCATAGCCCTGCGTGGAAAGGCCGGAACGCAGCAGTCTGCGGATGGGCTGCTCGTCGTCCACGACAAGCACCCTGATATGAGAGGCGGGCGTCAAGCGACTTCTCCGGGCAATTTCATGCGGATGGTGAAGACCGCGCCCTTGCGGTCGGTGCGGTTGCCCGCTGCGATGGTTCCGCCCATGGCTTCGACAAAGCCACGGCAGATGGCAAGGCCAAGGCCGGTCCCGGCCGGCACGCTGTCGCGTTTGCGCGCCCGCGTAAACTTGCCGAATATGTCTTCCAGCTCATCCGGGGGAATGCCGCTGCCCTCGTCCAGAACCTGCAGGGTCAGGGTGTTCGAAGCGAGGAAGGCCTGGACGCGAATGCGCGACCCCGCTACCGAATATTTCACGGCATTGTCGAACAGGTTGAACAGGACCTGTTCGAACAGAACCGGGTCCACGCGCAGCATCGGCAGATCGGCCGGCAGGTCGACCTCGATCTTGTGCCCGGAAAGTATCTTCCTGGCGCGGCGAAGCGCGCTGCCCACGATCTCGCTGATGTCGTGGAGCCCGAAATTGGGCGTCACTGCACCGGACTCCAGTCGCGTCATGTCCAGGAGGTTGGCGATGAACCGGTTCAGCCGCTCTGCCTCGTCCAGCACGGTGCCCAGCAGCTCTTCCTTGGCCGGCGCCTCCAGCGCGGAGGAAAACTCCTTCAGCATCCCGGCCGCCCCCATGATTGCCGCAAGAGGTGTCTTCAGGTCGTGCGAAATGGAGGTCAACAGCGCCGAACGCAACCGATCTGCCTCGACGGCCAGACGCGCATTGTCCAGGTCCTCGACCAGATGGACGCGCTCTATGGCAAGCGCCGACTGATCCGTCAGCGCGTCCATCAGCCTGCGCCTCTCGGGCGTCAACAGGGGGCCGCGGCGATCATCATCGATGCCGACGACGCCGATGACGCCGCGCACCGTGCGCATGGGCAGGAAGAGCCGCTTGGCACCCGGCAGGGTATCGGCGCCCCGACCGGCGGGCCGGTCATTTTCCCAGGTCCATTTGGCTGCCGCCAGATCGGCTTCGTCGAGCGTGTCCTCGGGCGGATATCCTGCCTTCACCACGATTTGCCCGTGCTCCGGCAGGAGCAGCACCACGCGGACCCTCAGCATGGACGCAATCTGAAAGGCCGTCGCCCAAAGCACATCGTCCAAAGTCGCGGTTCCAGCCAGCTTCTTGCTGAAGAGGTATAGGTTTTCCGTCATGCGGGCGCGCTGGCGGGCCGCCATCGCCTGGGTCCGCACGCGCGAGGTCAGGTTGCTGGCGATGACCGATACGATCAGGAAGAAGATGAATGTGACGATGCTTTCCGGATCGCCGATGGTGAAGGTGTAGAGCGGCGGCAGGAAAAAGAAATTGAAAGCCAGCGCACTGGCAATGCTGGTGAAGATGCCCGGCGCCAGGCCGTAACGCAGCGCGCTGACCAGCACCCCCATGAGAAACACGACCGCGATATTGGCGACGTCGAGCGACTGGTGCAGCGCCTCGCCCAGCAGCAAAGCCACGCCCACGATTGCCGCGCTTGCGATGTAGGGCTGCAGCGACAATCCTCCGGCGGAGCCGAGCTCCACCGTGCCGCGCGGCGGCTTCGGCTCAGGCGTGCGGCCTGAGATCACATGCACGCTTACGTCGCCGGCTATGCGGATGAGGTCGTGGGTGACGGAGCCCTGAAGCCATTCTCGCCAGCGCGCCTTGTGGGAGCTCCCCACCACGATATGAGTGACATTGCGCTCGCGCGCATAGCGCATGACATCTTCCGCGACAGCACGGCCGGGCAGCGTGACGGCCTCTGCCCCGAGAGTTTCGGCCAGCCGCATGGAAGCAGCCAATTGATCGCGTGCGCTTTCCGACAGGCGTGCCGAGCGCAGCGTCTCGATGTTGATAACCGACCATGGCGCACGCAGGCGTTCGGCCAACCGCCGGCCATAGCGCACGATTGCCAGGGAGCGCGGCGCCTCGTCGACGCAGACCAGAACCCGGTCGCCTGCGGCCCAGGGGCCCTCGATGGCGTTTTCGCGCATATGGCTGACGAGTTGTTCATCCACCCGCTGCGCGGTGCACCTCAGCGCAAGTTCGCGCAGCGCAGTCAGGTTGCCTGGCCTGAAATAGTTCTCAATGGCGTTTCGCGCCGTCTCCGGCACATAGACCTTGCCCTGCTTCAGCCTCTCGATCAGATCGCCCGGCGTGAGGTCCACCACCTCGATCTCGTCGGCACGGTCGATGATGGAGTCGGGAACCGTCTCGCGCACCCGCACGCGGGTGATCTGCGCGACGATGTCGTTCAGGCTTTCGACGTGCTGGATGTTGACGGTGGTGTAGACGTCTATGCCTGCGGCCAGCAGTTCCTCTATGTCGAGGTAACGCTTCGGGTGACGGCTGCCCGGCGCATTGGTGTGAGCCAGTTCGTCGACCAGGACCAATGCCGGCCGCCGCTCCAGGATTGCATCGAGGTCCATCTCCTCGAGCATCCTGCCGAGATAAGACACCTTCTGGCGCGGGATGATCTCGAAGCCCTGGAGAAGCGCCTCTGTCTCCTTGCGGCCGTGTGTCTCCACGATACCGATCACGACGTCCACGCCTTCCGCCAGGCGGGCTCGCGCCGAAAGCAGCATCTCGAACGTCTTGCCCACGCCCGGAGCAGCACCGAGGAAAATGCGCAGCTTGCCGCGCGCCTCCCGCTCGGCGGCTTCCAGAAGCGCCTCCGGAGACGGACGCTTGTCGGTATCGTCGACCATCCAGATTACTCTGTTTCGGGCGTAAAGCGGTTTCTCGTTCCCTGCGGCAAGGGGCCCGGAGACAAAAATGCTACTTCTTCGACAAAGCGTCGAGTGCCCGGTTGAGCGCCAGCACGTTGACATGCGGCTCGCCTATGATCCCGAAGAACGGCTTTTCAACGTGATTGGCAACGAGCTCACGCAGCACGTCCTCCGAGAACTGCCTGGCCTTGGCGACGCGCGGCACCTGGAACAACGCGGCCTCGGGCGAGATATCGGGGTCAAGCCCGCTGCCACTCGTGGTCACGAGATCCATCGGCACCTGCTGGCCGGGATTTTCGGCCTTCAGTCGTTCGACATCGTTGCGTACCCGCCCGATCAAGGCCGAATTGGACGGACCGAGGTTGGACCCGCCCGAGTTCGCCGCATTGTAGGGCGCAGGCACCGTTTTCGAGGGGTCGGCCGGATCAGGCGCGACAGTGGCCGAAGGGCGGCCATGGAAATAGCGCTCGCTGGTGAAGTTCTGCCCGATCAGCGCGGAGCCCACCACTTTTCCATTTTCCATAACCAGGCTGCCGGCGGCCTGACGTGGGAACAGCATGCCCGCAAGTCCGGTCATTGCGAGCGGATAGAGAAGGCCGGTAATTGCCGTGAATGCGACGATCATGACGAGCGCGGGTCGAAATTGCCGGAGCATCGCAGCGTTCCTTACGCGAGGCCGAGTGCCGATACGATCATGTCGATCAGCTTGATGCCGATGAAGGGCACGACAATGCCCCCAATCCCGTAGATGAGCAGGTTTCGGCGCAGCAGCGCGGCGGCTCCGACCGCGCGATATCTGACGCCGCGCAAGGCAAGCGGTATCAACCCGACGATGATCAGCGCATTGAATATGATCGCCGAAAGTATGGCCGATTGCGGCGTCGCCAGGTTCATGACGTTGAGAACCTGCAGTTGCGGATAGAACGCCACGAACATGGCCGGGATGATCGCGAAATACTTGGCGATGTCGTTGGCGATGGAGAAGGTCGTCAGCGCGCCGCGCGTCATCAGCAACTGCTTGCCGATCTCCACGATCTCGATGAGCTTGGTCGGATCGGAATCGAGATCGACCATGTTGCCGGCCTCGCGCGCGGCAACCGTTCCGGTGTTCATGGCCACCCCGACGTCTGCCTGGGCAAGGGCTGGCGCGTCGTTGGTGCCATCGCCGCACATGGCCACCAGCTTGCCCTTGGCCTGCTCGTCGCGAATGAGCTGCAGCTTGTTTTCAGGCGTGGCCTGGGCAAGAAAATCGTCCACGCCTGCTTCCGCCGCGATCGCTGCGGCGGTCATCGGGTTGTCGCCGGTGATCATCACCGTACGGATGCCCATTCGCCGCAGCTCGGCGAAGCGCTCGCGAATGCCACCCTTGATGATGTCCTTGAGATAGATGACGCCCAGCAACCGGCCATCTCGCGCAACCGCCAGCGGCGTGCCGCCCACCTTGGCGATGTCCTCGGCGATAGCGCGCATCTCTCCGATGCTTGCGCCGGAAGCTCGCGTCAGCACCTCGGAGGGGCGGCTGACCAGCAGCGCATCGGGACCTGACTTTGCGATATAGGCAAGGATCGCATCGACTGCTCCCTTGCGAATGGAGCCGTTGTCGAGATTGACGCCGCTCATCCGCGTCTGGGCGGAAAAGGGCACGAAATGCGCATGCAGGCTTCGCATGTCGCGTTCGCGGATGCCGTATTTTTCCTTCGCCAGAACGACGATCGAACGTCCCTCGGGCGTCTCGTCGGCCAGCGAGGCAAGCTGTGCGGCATCGGCAAGCTCGCGCTCGTCAATGCCAGCCAGCGCGCGAAATTCCGTCGCCTGCCGGTTGCCGAGCGTGATCGTGCCGGTCTTGTCGAGCAGGAGCGTATCGACGTCGCCCGCCGCCTCCACGGCGCGCCCCGACATGGCAAGCACGTTGAAACGCACGAGGCGGTCCATTCCGGCAATGCCGATGGCAGATAGCAATGCGCCGATGGTCGTCGGTATCAGCGTCACGAACAACGCCACCAGCACCACCACCGGTATCGTGCCGCCGGCATAAGCGGCAAAGCTCGGTATCGTCACGGTGGCCATGACGAAGATCAGGGTCATGCCGGCCAGCAAAATGTTAAGCGCGATCTCGTTTGGCGTCTTCTGGCGCTGGGCGCCTTCCACCAGTGCAATCATGCGGTCGAGGAAGGTCGATCCGGCCGCTGCGGTGATGCGCACCCTGATCCAATCGGAAAGCACCTGCGTGCCCCCCGTCACGGCGGAACGATCACCGCCCGACTCGCGGATGACAGGTGCCGATTCGCCGGTGATTGCAGCTTCGTTGACCGAGGCGACGCCCTCGACCACCTCGCCATCGGAAGGGATGATATCGCCGGCCTCAACCAGCACGACGTCGCCCATTTTGAGGCTGGCGCCCGGTACCAGCGTAAAGGCAAGGCGGTCCTGGCCGGTGAGCAGCTTGGCGCGTGTTTCCGTGCGCGTGCGACGCAGGGAATCGGCCTGCGCCTTGCCCCGGCCCTCCGCGACCGCTTCGGCGAGATTGGCGAAAAGCACCGTGAACCACAGCCAAACGATGATCTGGAACGAAAAGGCCAGATGGCTGGCGCCGCCGGCGATGTCGCGAAGGAAAAGCACCGTCGTAAGCAACGAAACCACCGCCACGACGAACATCACCGGGTTGCGCACCAGCGAGCGGGGATCGAACTTCTTGAACGCGGCCACAGCAGCAGGCGCCAGAATGGCAGCGTCCAGGAGGCTGACCGGCTTGATGTGACTCATCGTCGTTTTCCCCGGTTAAAACACCTTGCCGGCCACGAGCTCCAGATGCTCGGCGATGGGCCCGAGCGCCAGAGCCGGCAGGAATGTCAGCCCCCCGACGATCACGATCACCCCTACCAGCAGGCCGACAAACAGCGTGCCGTCGGTCGGGAACGTGCCGGCGGAGGCTGGGACGATCTTCTTGGCTGCCAGCGATCCGGCGATGGCCATGGCCGGAACAATCACGAGAAAGCGTCCCATGAGCACGGCGATGCCGATGGTGAGATTGTACCAGAGCGTATTGCCGTTCAGGCCGGCGAAGGCCGAGCCGTTGTTGGCGGTTGCCGAAGTGTAGGCATAGAGCACTTCGGAAAAACCGTGCGGCCCGGGATTGGCGATCGAAGCCAGGGCCGATGGCAGCACGATGCCTATGGCCGTGAACCCGAGCATCGCCATCGGCAGGCAGAGCATGGCCAGCATGGCCATCTTCACCTCCTTCGCCTCGATCTTCTTGCCCAGATATTCCGGTGTGCGACCAACCATCAGCCCGGCGACGAAGATTGCGACGATGACGAAGACGAGGATGCCATAGAGGCCGGCGCCGACGCCGCCCACGATAACCTCTCCGAGCTGCATGTTGACCAGCGGGATCATGCCGCCCAGGGCGGTGAAGCTGTCATGCATTGCGTTGACCGCGCCGCAGGAGGCCGCGGTGGTAACCACTGCGAACAGCGACGACAGGGCAATGCCGAACCGCACCTCCTTGCCTTCCATGTTGCCCCCTTCAAGCCCCAGCGAAGCGAGCAAGGGGTTTCCCCTGGCTTCGGCCCAATAGGCTACGATCACGCCGGCAATGAAAAGAACCGCCATGGCGGCCAAAATCGCCCAGCCCTGCCGTTGATCGCCAACCATGCGGCCGAAGACGTTGGTCAGGGCGGCACCGATCGCAAAGATGGTCACCATCTGCACAAAATTGCTCAGCGCATCCGGGTTTTCGAACGGATGCGCGGAATTGGCATTGAAGAAGCCGCCGCCATTGGTGCCAAGCATCTTGATCGCGAGTTGCGAGGCCACGGGTCCCACGGCAATGGTCTGGTGTGCCCCTTCCAGCGTCGTCGCCTGAACATAGGCGGCTAGAGTCTGCGGCACCCCGCGAAAGACGTAAAAGAGGGTCAACAGTATGCAAAGCGGCAGCAGCACGTAAAGAGTGGAGCGGACAAGATCGACCCAGAAGTTGCCGACCGTCTTGACCGACGCCCGCGAGAAGCCGCGTATCAACGCCAAGGCAAGCGCCATGCCCGTGGCCGCCGAGGCAAAGTTCTGCACCGTCAGCCCCGCCATCTGGACCAGATAGGACATGGTGGTCTCGCCGCTATAGTTCTGCCAGTTGGTGTTGGTGACGAAGCTGGCCGCCGTATTGAAGGCCAATGCCGGATCGACCGCATCCATACCGGCAGGATTGAACGGCAGGTGGGCCTGCAGTCGTTGAAGCGCGTAAAGCAGCAGGACGCCCAGCAGGTTGAACATCAGCATGCCGGCAACATAGGCCGTCCAGTGCTGTTCCTCGTTCTCATCGGTGCCGGCGAGCCGGTAGAGGGCTCGTTCGCTCGGCCGCAGCAGGAAGGAGAGAAACGTTCTCTCGCCTTGATAGACCCTCGTCATATAGCCGCCGAGCGGCGTTACCAGCAGACCGACTGCGCCGCAAAAGATCAGGATCTGGATCCAGCCATTGAAAGTCATGGTTTCAACCTTTGCGGCGTTCACCGCAGGTCATCAGAAGCGCTCGGGACGAAGCAAAGCGAGAACGAGGTAGACCACCAGCATCAACGTAACGATGCCGCCAAGGATGTAATCCGCGCCCATGTCAGCATTACCTCGCAGTTTCATTCGTCCTTCCTGGATCGCATACGCGGCAAACCTCACAGGCGATCGCAAGCCAGTGTGTATGCGTAGAGCAAGGCAAAAGAGATGATGCTTATTGCCAAAACAATCAGGTCCCACATCTTCGGTGCATCCCGCAGTATCGTGAGCCGGTCCTAGCTTTGACATAGGCCGCATAAAGGTTCGAGACAGGTCCAACGGCCTCGAAATAGGATTTTCATAAGGGTCGAGACCGAAAACGCGCCGGAAACGCCAGCACGATGAGGTTGGATATCGGCTTTGGCCGGGGCGGGCCGCCAAGGTCGCAAAGAAAAAGCCCCCGGCTCTTTCGAACCGAGGGCTTTGTTTTCAGCCGTCTGCCTGTTTGTCAGAGCGCGGCTTCGAGCGTGGTCAGCTGGCTCAGCAACGCCTCGGCGCGGGTACGTGCCTCGTCGGTCTTGGCATCGGAGGCGTCCTCGCGCGCATCCTTGATGCGCTGGGAAAGATCCGCGCGGTCGATGCTGGCAACCGGAACCGCCGATTCAGCCAGCAGCGTGCAGGCGCTCGGCATCACGTCGGCAAAACCGCCAAACACGACATAGCGCTCGTCGGCGCCGGCTCGCGTCTTAACGGTCACGACGCCCGGCTTGATCGTGGTCATCACCGGCGCATGATTAGCCATGATCGTCATCTCGCCTTCCGTGGCGGGGATGACGACCGACTGAACCTCTTCCGAGACAAGCAGGCGCTCGGGCGAGACCAGTTCGAATTTGAAAGCTTCAGCCATGATGTCTCACAAAGATCGGGAACTGGTTGAGCGCGGCCTCGAAAACGCTGTCGGTCTGCGAGGCCAGCTCGATGGTGCGGGCTGAAGCCCGCACCTGTTGCCTGTTAGCCTTATGCCGCTTCCGCAGCCAGGCGCTGGGCCTTCTCGATGGCCATCTCGATCGAGCCGACCATGTAGAACGCCGCTTCCGGCAGGTGGTCGTATTCGCCTTCGACCAGACCCTTGAAGCTGCGGATGGTGTCTTCCAGCGGGACCAGCTGGCCCGGGGTGCCGGTGAACACTTCGGCCACGAAGAAGGGCTGCGACAGGAAGCGCTCGACCTTGCGGGCGCGGGCCACCGTCAGCTTGTCCTCTTCCGACAGCTCGTCCATGCCCAGGATGGCGATGATGTCCTGCAGCGACTTGTAGCGCTGAAGGATCTCCTGCACGCGACGGGCAACCTGGTAGTGCTCTTCGCCGACGATCATCGGGTCGAGCATGCGCGAGGTGGAGTCGAGCGGGTCGACGGCCGGGTAGATGCCCTTTTCCGAGATCGCGCGGTTAAGCACGGTCGTCGCGTCCAAGTGGGCGAACGAGGTCGCCGGCGCCGGGTCGGTCAAGTCGTCGGCCGGCACGTAGATGGCCTGCACCGAGGTGATCGAGCCCTTGGTCGTGGTCGTGATGCGCTCCTGCATCTGGCCCATGTCGGTGGCCAGCGTCGGCTGGTAGCCCACGGCCGAAGGAATACGGCCGAGAAGCGCCGACACTTCCGAACCCGCCTGGGTGAAGCGGAAGATGTTGTCCACGAAGAACAGCACGTCCTGGCCCTGGTCGCGGAAGTGCTCGGCGATGGTCAGGCCGGAGAGCGCGACGCGGGCGCGCGCACCGGGCGGCTCGTTCATCTGGCCGAACACCAGGGCGCACTTGGAACCTTCGGTCGAGCCGTTGTTCTCGTGCGGGTCCTTGTTCACGCCCGATTCGATCATTTCGTGGTAGAGGTCGTTGCCCTCGCGGGTACGCTCGCCCACGCCGGCGAACACGGAGTAACCGCCGTGCGCCTTGGCGACGTTGTTGATCAGCTCCTGGATCAGAACGGTCTTGCCGACGCCGGCGCCGCCGAACAGGCCGATCTTACCACCGCGGGCATAAGGGGCGAGAAGGTCGACGACCTTGATGCCGGTGACGAGGATCTGCGCTTCCGTCGACTGCTCGACGTAAGCAGGCGCCTCCTGGTGAATGGCGCGGCGGGACTTGGTCTTGACCGGGCCGGCTTCGTCGACCGGCTCGCCGATGACGTTCATGATGCGGCCGAGCGTCTCGTCGCCGACCGGAACCGTGATCGGGCCGCCGGTGTCGGAAACCGCCTGGCCGCGAACGAGGCCTTCGGTGGTGTCCATGGCGATGCAGCGGACGGTGTTCTCGCCCAGGTGCTGCGCCACTTCGAGGATGAGGCGATGACCGCCGTTGTCGGTTTCGAGCGCGTTCAGGATGGGCGGCAGCTCACCGTCGAACTGGACGTCGACGACGGCGCCGATGACCTGAGCGACGCGGCCTGCAGCCGCACCCTTGTTCGCCGCTGCCGACGACGCCTTTGCAGCAGCCGTCTTGGCAGTTGCTGCCTTCTTTGCCGCCGGGGCCTTTTCGGCCGCCGGAGCCGTTTTAGGTGTAGCTGCTTTAGCCATGCTGTAACCTCTTGGTCCGTTTCCGTTTCCACATGAGCCGCCGGAGGCTAGCCCCCGGGCTCACGTGCTAGAGCGCTTCCGCGCCCGAAATGATTTCGATGAGTTCCTTGGTGATCTGCGCCTGGCGCTGACGGTTGTAGGTGATCGTCAGCCTGTTGATCATGTCACCGGCGTTGCGCGTCGCATTGTCCATGGCGCTCATCTTGGCGCCCATTTCACCGGCCGCATTTTCGAGCAGAGCGCGGAAGATCTGCACGGAAATATTGCGCGGGATCAGATCGCCCAGGATTTCGCCCGGCTCCGGCTCGTATTCGTAGATCGCCGAGGCCGAAGCATCCGTCTCCGCTGCCGGAGCAGCGGCCGGGATGATCTGCAGAGCGGTTGGAACCTGGCTGATAACCGACTTGAACTCGGAATAGATCAGCGTGCAGACGTCGAACTCGCCCTGGTTGAACTGCCCGATCACCTTCTTGGCGATGGCGTCGGCATTTGCGAAGCCGATCGTCTTGACCTCGCGCAGCTCGATGCGATCGACGATCAGCTCGCTGAAGTCGCGCCGAAGAATGTCGTAGCCCTTCTTGCCGACGGTGATGATCTTCACCGTCTTGCCGTTCGCGCGGAGCCGGCGGATATGCTCGCGAGCCAGACGGGAAATCTGGCTATTGAAGCCACCGCACAGACCACGCTCGGCCGTGCAGACGACGAGCAGGTGCACGTCGTCCTTGCCGGTGCCGGTCATCAATGCCGGTGCATCGCCATCGTTGCCGATCGCCTGCGTAATGTTGGCCAGAACAGCACTCATGCGCTGCGAATAGGGTCTGGCCGCTTCCGCAGCCTCCTGCGCGCGGCGAAGCTTCGCCGCGGCAACCATCTGCATCGCCTTGGTGATCTTCTGCGTCGCCTTGACCGAGGCGATACGGTTACGGAGGTCTTTTAACGAGGCCATGCCTTATCCGTCAGCGTTAGGCGAAGTTTTTCGCGTAAGCGTCGATGTGAGCCTTGAGCTTGGCCTTGAGGTCGTCGCTCAGCGCCTTCTCCTTGCGGATGCCTTCGAGGACGTCCTTGCCCTCGGCGTGCATGTACGCAAGCAAGCCCTGCTCGAACTTGCCAACCTGGTTGACCGCAAGCCTGTCGAGGTAACCGTTGACGCCGGCGAAGATCACCGTGACCTGCTCTTCCGTCTTCAACGGAGAGAACTGCGGCTGCTTCAGCAGCTCGGTCAGGCGGGCACCGCGGTTGAGCAGGCGCTGTGTGGAGGCGTCGAGGTCCGAACCGAACTGCGCAAACGCCGCCATTTCGCGGTACTGCGCGAGTTCGCCCTTGATCGAGCCCGCAACCTGCTTCATCGCCTTGACCTGGGCAGCCGAGCCGACGCGCGACACCGACAGACCGACGTTAACGGCCGGACGGATACCCTGGAAGAACAGGTTCGTTTCCAGGAAGATCTGGCCGTCGGTGATCGAGATCACGTTGGTCGGAATATAGGCCGAGACGTCGTTGGCCTGGGTTTCGATGACCGGCAGCGCCGTCAGAGAACCATTGCCATTCTCGTCGTTGAGCTTGGCAGCGCGCTCGAGCAGACGCGAGTGCAGGTAGAACACGTCGCCCGGGTAGGCTTCGCGGCCGGGCGGACGACGGAGCAGCAGCGACATCTGGCGATAGGCCACGGCCTGCTTGGACAGGTCGTCATAGCCGATCAGCGCGTGCTGGCCGTTGTCGCGGAAATACTCGCCCATGGCGCAGCCGGCGAACGGAGCCAGGAACTGCATCGGGGCCGGATCGGAAGCGGTGGCGGCGATGACGATCGAGTATTCGAGCGCGCCGCGCTCTTCGAGCACCTTCACGAACTGCGCGACGGTCGAACGCTTCTGGCCGACAGCCACGTAGACGCAGAACAGCTTTTCGGAATCCGGGCCGCTGTCGTGGATGGCCTTCTGGTTCAGGATGGTGTCGAGGATGATCGCGGTCTTGCCGGTCTGACGGTCACCGATGACCAGCTCGCGCTGGCCGCGGCCGATCGGGATCAGCGCGTCGATGGCCTTGAGGCCGGTCGACATCGGCTCGTGCACCGACTTGCGGGGGATGATGCCGGGGGCCTTGACGTCGACGCGGCGACGCTCGGCTGCCTTGATCGGGCCCTTGCCATCGATCGGGTTGCCGAGAGCGTCGACGACGCGGCCAAGCAGGCCCGGACCAACCGGAACGTCAACGATAGCGCCAGTCCGCTTGACGGTGTCGCCTTCCTTGATGTCGCGGTCGTTACCGAAAATGACGACGCCGACGTTGTCGCTTTCTAGATTCAGCGCCATGCCGCGGATGCCGCCCGGGAACTCGACCATCTCGCCCGCCTGGACGTTGTCGAGACCGTAGACGCGAGCAATGCCGTCACCGACGGACAGAACCTGTCCGACCTCGGAGACTTCGGCCTCACTGCCGAAATTCTTGATCTGGTCTTTTAGAATTGCGGATATTTCCGCGGCGCGGATGTCCATCAGCCGACCTCTTTCAGTGCAAGCTTGAGCGAATTGAGTTTGGTTTTGAGCGACGTATCGATCTGACGCGAACCCAGCTTCACGACGAGTCCGCCGAGAAGCGAGGGATCAACGGTGACTTCGACCGACACATCCTTGCCAGCGACGCCCTTGAGCGCGGCCTTAAGTTCGTTCTGCTGGGCTGCCGTCAACGCATGCGCCGACGCGATCTCGGCGGTGACCTCGCCCCGCTGCTCGGCAGCGATGCGACGGAATGCCTTGATCATGGCGGGAATGGAGAACAGCCGGCGATTTCTCGCCACGACACGGAGGAAGTTGCCAACGAGACCGGTGATCTTGGCCTTGTCGGCGATCGCCTCGATGGCCTTGTACTGCTCGTCGGCGGAAAAGACCGGGCTGTTGGTCATGCGCCGCAGGTCATCGCTGCCTGCAAGCAAGGCCTCGAAGCGAGCGAGGTCCGCATCGACCTTGTCGACCTGCTTTGCGTCGGCCGCCAGTTCATACAGCGAGGCCGCGTAACGTTCTGCAACTGCGGAGATCGGCGAGCTAGACTGTGCCACGGTCCGTCTTTTCTCTTCTCTGACAGGCCGGAAGATTCCTGGCGCGAGTCAATAACTCTGGCTAAATCTTTGACCTTACTGCGGTTTAATGACCAAAAGAGCGCCGCTGGTGCACCCTCCGATCAAAAGTCGAATGCCGTCTAGCACAGGCCTTCCAGAGTCGCAACACGTGGAAGATGCGGGTATCGGGCAGATTTGTCGCATCCCCGCACCACCGAACGACCGGAAAGATCATTTAGCCGGAAAAACCGAAGGCGAAAGCCAGCGGCAATCCCGCCAAAACCAGCGCCAGGAACAACCAAACCCAATTATAAAGCTTGTTTCCCTGGTCCGAAAGCATGGAGATGATGCGCCCGAATGCCGTGAACAGCCATGAGAAGCCGAGCGCCAGATAAAGGAGCGGCTGCGCGAGCAGGATGCAGCACATGCCAAGGCCGAGATAGAATCCCGCCATGGTCGCGCGCGCCTCTGCAACCGCCTCCTGCCGGGTTTCCACCGGCTGCAAGCGCAAGATTCGCAACGAAACCCTCGGCGCAAACAGCAGCACAAGGCCGAAAAGCACCGTCACGGCGGCCGACGACCATGCCCACCATTCACCCGGCGTCATCGGCCAGGGAAACGCGAATTCCATAAACCCCTCCAGAATCGCTGTGTTTTGAGTGGGCATTTTACCCGGCAACTGCCGGTCCGCCAGATGGAAAGCACGCCAACGAAGTGACCCTCACTCCCTCTCGCGCGTTCTATCTCCCTTTTTGGCCAGGCCCTCCCCCGCACGCAGCGACTGCGCGATTCTTTTCTTTGGCTCCATCTCCTCGGCCAGAACGCGCAGGACAACGACGGTCTCTCCGTCGGAAGGGTCGAGGCTATAATACAGAACATGCGCGGCGCCCTTGTGGCGCCCGGCAGCGAGTTGGAGATGAAAGGACCTGACGCCGGCCCGTAGATCGTCCCGGCGCTGCGACGAGGCGCGAAACGGTTCTTCCGCGATCATCGCAATGCCGCGCTGGACGATCTCCGTGTAGTGCTTGAGCTGGTTTTCCCCGAAAAGCCGGTAGGTTTCCCGAAATAGTGCGGCGATGTCTCCGTCTGCGGCTTTTGTGAGCCGAAACTTCAAGCTTTCCTCTCACGACGGACGGCCCGGGCGATGTCATCGACCGAACGGTGGGAAAACTCGCCTTGCTCCATTTCGCGGTATCCTCGCTCGATCTCGGCACGTAGCAGGCCGAGTTTTATCTCATGCTGTTCCTTTTCGTGGCGCATGATGCGGAGGGCGTCCCTGACCACCTCACTAGCGGAGACATAATCTCCGCTCGAAACCTCGGCCTCCACGAAGTCCGCCATTTCCGCGGTCAAGCTCACATTCATCGTCGGCATGGCGCTGGCCTCCTGACCTTGGAATCTATGACCGCCAACGAGCTTTGTCAAAATTTGCCAATCACAGGAAACTCTGCGGATCGATGTCGACCTGTACCCTGATCGAGCCGCGGACCTTGGGTCCAGCCGCCAGCATGGCACGGATAAAGCCCTGCATGTCGCAGCGCCGTTCACCGTGCGCCAGGAGGCGGAAGCGATGGCGGCCGGCTACCAGCGACAGCGGTGCCTCGGCCGGGCCGAGAACGCTGATGTCCTTGGCCGCCGGCGCGGCGCGGCGCAGCAGTCGGGCATGGGCTTCGGCTTCCGCCCGCGTGTCGGCGCTGACGATGATGCCGGCAAGGCGGCCGAATGGGGGCAGCGCGGCACGCTCGCGCTCGGCGATCTCGCGATCGTAAAACGCTTCAGAATCGCCCGAGACGATCGCCTGCATGACCGGATGGCCGGGCTGGTAGGTCTGAAGCAGGCCCAGACTCTTCTTGCCGGTGCGGCCGGCGCGGCCGGTGACCTGGCTCAAGAGCTGGAAAGTCCGCTCGGCGGCGCGCGGATCGCCATTGGCGAGGCCGAGATCGGCATCGACCACGCCGACCAGCGTCATGTTGGGGAAATTGTGTCCCTTCGCCACCAGCTGCGTGCCGATGACGATGTCGGCCTCGCCATTGGCGATGGCTTCCAGCTCCAGTCTGAGGCGCTTCACTCCGCCAAGCATGTCGGAGGACAGGACGATGGTGCGCGCTTCGGGAAAATGCCCAACAACCTCCTCGGCGATTCGCTCCACCCCCGGCCCACAGGCGACGAGATGGTCGAGCGTGCCGCATTCCGGGCAGGCTTCCGGCCGCTTTTCGTTGTGGCCGCAGTGGTGGCAGACGATCTGGCCGCGGAATCGATGCTCCACCAGCCATGCCGAGCAGGACGGGCACTGGAAACGATGGCCGCAGACCCGGCAGAGCGTCAGGGGCGCATAGCCGCGCCGGTTGAGGAACAGAAGCGACTGCTCGCCCCTCTCCAGCGTCTTCTGCATCTGCTCCAGCAACACGGGTGACAAAAACCCGCCTCGCGCCGGCGGGGCGCGGCGCATGTCCACCGCCTTGATGTCGGGAAGGGCAGCCTCGGCGAATCGCGCTGCCAGCACGGAACGCTCATATCGCCCCTGCTCGGCGTTGACCCGGCTTTCGACGGAAGGCGTGGCCGAGGCCAGCACCACCGGGAACCGGCCGAGATGGCCGCGCACCACCGCCATGTCGCGGGCATTGTAGAAAACGCGGTCCTCCTGCTTGTAGGCAGGGTCGTGCTCTTCGTCGACGACGATCAGCCCAAGCTCCTTGAAGGGCAGGAACAGCGCCGAACGCGCGCCCGCCACCACCCGCACGCTGCCTTCCGCAACCTGGCGCCAGACGCGTTCGCGCTTGCGGGGGGCAAGGTCGGAGTGCCATTCGCCGGGCTTTGCGCCGAATCGGTTCTGGAAGCGCTCGAGAAAGGCCTGGGTCAGCGCAATTTCCGGCAGCAGAATCAGTACCTGCTTGCCCTTTTCGAGAGCTGCGGCAACCGCCTCGAAATAGACCTCTGTCTTGCCCGACCCGGTGACGCCGTCGAGCAGCGTCACATTGAACGCGTCGGCCGCAACCTTGTCCCGCAACGTCGCGGCGGCTGCCTCCTGGTCGTTTGTCAGATCTGCCTTGGCGTAGTCGGGGTCCGGGGGAGCCACCACCGGGCGCGGCGGAATCATTACCGTTTCGAACACGCCCTGCGCCTTCAGCCCATCGATGACGGTGGACGACACACCGGCAGCATGCGCCAGGCCCGAGCGCGTCCAGGCCAGGCCGTCGGACGCCATTTCCAGCACACGCCGGCGCGCATCGGTCACGCGGTCGGGCTCCATGCCGGTAAGCTGCAGCCCTTCCACCCAGGGCTCCGGATCGAAGGCTTCGGGAGCGCGCAGGATCATGCGCGCCACCATGCCGGGCGGCGACAGCGTATAGGCCGCGATCCAGTCGACGAAGCGGCGCATGGATTCGTCGACCGGGGGACAGTCGAAGACGTGCGAGATCGTCCTGAGCTTGCGCGCGTCCACCGCCTCGCCCGGCCCGTCCCAGACGATGCCCGCAACCTCGCGCGGGCCCAGCGGCACGCGCACGATGGACCCCGGCACCACGGTCGTTCCGGCCGGCACCGCATAGCTGTAGGGGCGTTCGGCCGGCATCGGCACCAGCACCGGCACGATCGCCACCGGCTTTTGCGACGCCACGGTTTCGGGCGAATCTTGTTTCATGACGGGTGACCTTGCCTCGACTTTACGTTAGAGCAAAGGCCGAACAGAAATGCGCTTCCCAAGACGCAAAATTTGCCAAGGAGACATACCCCCATGAAGTTCTTCGTCGATACGGCCGACGTCAAGGAAATCCGAGAGCTCAATGAACTCGGCCTGCTCGACGGCGTCACCACCAATCCGTCGCTGATCCTCAAGTCCGGCCGCAACATCGCCGAAGTGACCAAGGAAATCTGCGACATCGTCGAGGGCCCGGTTTCGGCCGAAGTGGCTGCGACCGAATATGCCGAGATGATGAAGGAGGCGGAGGTTCTCTCCAAGATCGCCGACAACATCTGCATCAAGGTGCCGCTGACGCTCGACGGACTCAAGGCCTGCAAATCTCTGACCTCCGACGGCCGCCTGGTGAACGTCACGCTTTGCTTCTCCGCCAATCAGGCGCTGCTGGCCGCCAAGGCCGGCGCCACCTTCATCTCGCCTTTCATCGGCCGCCTCGACGACATGGGCTTCGACGGCATGGAAGTGATCGCCGAAATTCGTCAGGTCTATGACAATTACGGTTTCGACACCGAAATCCTGGCGGCCTCGATCCGCACCGTCGAACACGTCAAGCGCGCCGCGCTCATCGGCGCCGATGTTGCCACCATCCCGCCGGCAACGCTGAAGGCGCTGGTCAAGCACCCGCTGACCGACAAGGGCCTGGAAATGTTCCTGGCCGACTGGGCCAAGACCGGCCAGAAGATCGCCTGATAGCTTGGGCGCCGGCTGGCCGAGGCCGGTCGGCGCTTGACCGACATGCATCCGCAAGCGGATGCATTGAAAACCCGAGAGCCCTTTGCATGTCCGGAAAGGACGCGCAAAGGGCTCTCTTTTTGGTGGGTGTTCGGTCCTGGCGGTCTCAAATGCCCGCGCCACAACGGCACCGGCATCGCCCTCTGTCAGATCCTGGTGAGATCCTGGGCAATCGCCAGCCGCAGAACCTCCGCCAGTTCGCGCGCCGCCCGGTCCTCGGCATCACGCTCGGCGCGCAGGGCCGCAAAGGACTGTCGCGGAATGTCGAAAGACGACGTGATGCTGCGCTTGCCCAGCCCGACCACCCTGCCCGTGGCTATTTCCCGCAGGACGTAGTTCGAGGTCAGCGTCATCGTGCCGGCAGTCGGCTCGTCCTCGGTCGGACGCTGGACGACGGCAGCCGCAGCCTTGCGCTGGGTGACATCGAGATCCAGCGAGTAAAGCGGGGTCGCCGGCTGGCCAGCGCCGCCATTGAGGCCGAAGATAAGCTTGTTGCGCACCTGCTGCGCATAGCGGGTCTGCACCGGCTTGACGGCGACCGTGCTCAAGCCCGCAGAAGTCGCCCCGATAGCTGCGCCTTCCGGCGTCGGCGCCACCGAATAGAGCGGCCGGACGGTGCAGGCCGAAGCAGTTGCAACGGCAAGCAACACACCGATGGCCAGGAGACTGCGTGGCAGGGGGGGCCTGGAGTTGCGCGTCTGGTCAGGCAACGACATTGACGATCCTTTGCGGCACGACGATCACCTTGCGCGGCGTCTTTCCTTCCAGCGCCTTCTGGACCGACTCCAGCTCCAGCACTGCCTTTTCGACCGCAGCTTGGTCTGCGTCGCGGGCAATTGTCAAATCCGCACGCTTCTTTCCGTTGACCTGCACCGGGTAGGTGAAGTCGTTGTCCACCACCAATGCCGGTTCGAACTGCGGCCAGGAGCGTTCCGCGACCAGATCCTTGCCGCCGAGCGCTGCCCAGCATTCCTCGGCCAGGTGCGGCATGAAGGGCGCGATGAGATGCACGAGGATTTCAGATGCCTCGCGCGCCGCAGCCTTCAGCGCGTCGTCGCCCTTGCCTTCGGCGATCTCGCCCACCGGCCCCGCAAGGGCATTGGTGAGTTCGTAGATGCGCGCGATGGCGCGGTTGAAGGCAAGCTTCTCGACATCCTCGCCGACCGCCTTGAGCGCCTTGTGCGCGGCCTTCGAAACCGAGCTGGCAGCACCGTCGCGCGCCGGAGCCGGCTGGACGCCGGCAAGCGCCTCGGCTGCCATGGAAATCACGCGCCAGACGCGCTGCACGAAGCGATGCGCGCCGGCCGCGCCGTCGTCTGTCCACTCCACGTCGCGCTCCGGCGGCGAGTCCGACAGCATGAACCAGCGCGCGGTGTCGGCGCCGTAGCCGTCGGTGATCTCTTCCGGGCTCACCGTGTTCTTCTTCGACTTCGACATCTTCTCGAGCGTGCCGATGGTAGCCGGCTTACCCGTGGCGATCTCGACGGCGTGGCGTGTCGTCCCGTCGGTCTCCAGCCGCACCTCGGTCGGCGACAGCCAGCGGCCGTCCTCGGCCTTGTAGGTCTCGTGCACCACCATGCCCTGCGTGAACAGGCCCTTGAACGGTTCGGCGAGGTCCAGATGGCCCGTGTCGCGCATGGCACGGGTGAAGAAGCGCGAATAGAGCAGGTGCAGGATCGCGTGCTCGATGCCGCCGATATACTGGTCGACCGGCAGCCATTCATTTGCAGCCTTGGGGTCGGTCGGCTCGTTTTCCCACGGCGCGGTGAAGCGGGCGAAATACCAGGACGAGTCGACGAAAGTGTCCATCGTGTCGGTTTCGCGGCGCGCGTCCTTGCCGCAGTTCGGGCACTTCACATGGCGCCAGCTGGCATGACGGTCGAGCGGATTGCCCGGCTTTTCGAAGTCGATGTCGTCCGGCAGCTTCACCGGCAGGTCGGCGCGCGGCACCGGCACCGTGCCGCAATCCTCGCAGTGGATCATCGGGATAGGGCAGCCCCAGTAGCGCTGGCGCGAGATGCCCCAGTCGCGCAGGCGGAAATTCACCTTGCGCTCGCCCACGACGTGGTTGCCGATGGACTTCTCGCCCAGGCGCTTCGCAACCTCTTCAAAAGCCTGCTTGGGCTTCATGCCGTCCAGGAAGCGCGAATTGATCATCACGCCGTCGTCGGTATAGGCTTCCTCGGTGACCTGGAAGGTCGCCGCATCCGCGCCTTCCGGCATCACCACCGGGATCGCCGGCAGGCCGTATTTGTTGGCGAAGTCGAGGTCGCGCTGGTCGCCCGAGGGGCAGCCGAAGATCGCGCCCGTGCCGTAGTCCATCAGCACGAAATTCGCCACATAGACCGGCAGCGTCCAGCTGTCGTCGAAGGGGTGGACGACACGGATGCCGGTGTCAAAACCCTTCTTCTCGGCGGTTTCGAGAACTGCCACCGAGGTGCCCATGTGATGCACGTCCTCGATGAAGGCGGCAAGCTCGGGGTTTTTCTCGGCGGCCTTCTTGGCCAGCGGGTGGTCGGCGGCAACCGCCATGAAGGAGGCGCCGAAGATCGTATCGGGGCGGGTGGTGTAGACTTCCAGCTCGGTCTCGCCATTGGGCGCGGTGCCTTCGGCGATCGCCCAGCGGATCAGCATGCCTTCCGAGCGGCCGATCCAGTTCGACTGCATGGTGCGAACCTTCTCGGGCCAGTCGTCCAGGCCTTCCAGGGAATCCAGCAGGTCCTGCGCATAGTCGGTGATCTTGAAGAACCACTGCGTCAGCTCGCGCTGCTCGACCAGCGCGCCCGAGCGCCAGCCGCGCCCGTCGATGACCTGCTCGTTGGCGAGCACCGTCATGTCGACGGGGTCCCAGTTGACCTTTGACGACTTGCGCGTGACCAGCCCCTTCTCGACCATGTCGAGGAACAGCATCTGCTGGCGGTGGTAGTAGTCGACGTCGCAGGTGGCGAACTCGCGCGACCAGTCGATCGACAGGCCCATCACCTTCAGCTGCGCGCGCATGGTGGCGATGTTGTCGTAGGTCCAGTCCTTGGGATGGACCTTGTTCTGCATGGCGGCGTTCTCGGCCGGCATGCCGAAGGCATCCCAGCCCATCGGGTGCAGCACGTTGAAGCCCTTGGCGCGCTTGTAGCGGGCCACCACGTCGCCCATCGTGTAGTTGCGGGTGTGACCGATATGGATGCGCCCCGACGGATAGGGGAACATCTCCAGCACGTAGTATTTCGGGCGCGGGTCGTCGTTCTTCGCTTCGAAGAGCTTCTTGGCGTCCCAGGCCTTCTGCCATTTGGGCTCGGTCGCGCGCGGATTGTATCGTTCGGTTGCCATCGGATGTTTTTCACTTAAAAGCGTGCATGGAACCGGGGCGAAAACCCGCGGTTCAGGAAATCGTTGTCGGGTGTTCATCATGGATTCCCGGACCCGTCAACTCCGGCAGGGCCGGAGCCGGGCAAAAAGCAGCAGGGCCAGGGCATGGAAAAGTCGGTGGAACAGCTTCTCGAGGTCAAGCGAAAGATTGCCGCCGCCGAGCGCGAGGCGGAGCGCCCGGATGGCTCAGCAACGCTTGTGGCCGTCTCCAAGACCTTCGATGCCGACGCCATCCACCCCGTGCTCGAAGCGGGCCAGCGTGTGTTCGGCGAGAACCGCGTGCAGGAAGCGCAAGGCAAGTGGCCGGCGCTGAAGCAGGAATTCCCGGATATCGAACTGCACCTCATAGGCCCGCTGCAATCCAACAAGGCCAAGGAAGCCGTCGCCCTGTTCGACGTCATCGAAACCGTCGACCGCGAGAAGATCGCCGCAGAGCTGGCCAAGGAGATTGTCAGGCAGGGCCGCGCGCCAAAGCTCTACGTCCAGGTCAACACCGGCTCGGAGCCGCAGAAGGCCGGCATCGAGCCGCGCCAAGCGGTGGAATTCGTCAAGCGCTGCCGTGACGTTCACAATCTCGCGATCGAAGGCCTGATGTGCATCCCGCCGGCGGAGGAAAACCCCGGCCCGCACTTCGCGCTGCTCGAAAAGCTGGCGCGGGAGGCCGGGGTCGAGAAGCTGTCCATGGGTATGTCTGGCGACTACGACATCGCCGTCGCATTCGGCGCCACCAGCGTGCGCGTCGGCTCGGCGATTTTCGGCGCCAGGTAACTCCCGTGGCGGCGGGCCGCGCCAGCCTTGCCATACTGGACGAACAAACAAAAAGGCCGGAGTAACCTCCGGCCTCTTTCATTTGCGCCCCGTTGAAGCTCAGTCGACGGAGACGATCTTGCCGTCTTCCCACTTGAACAGCGAGAAGCTCGGCGAGCTGAGGTCGCCGTTTTCGCCATAGGTCAGCTTGCCGATGGCAGTGGCAATCGGCTCGCCCGACTTGATCGCAGCGGCGACCGCTGCCGTATCGTCGGCCTTGCCGGCCTTTTCGATGCCCGCCTTGAGAACCTCGACCGCCGCATAGGCGTTGAGCGTGAAGGCTTCCGGCGGAACGCCCTTGTCCTTCAGCACCTGCACGGCTTCGGCCGAATCCGGGTTCTTCAGCGCATCGGTGGCGTTGGTGAACAGCGTGCCGGCAGCCGCCTGGTTGCCGATCGCCCAGTATTCGGTGTTGGAGAGGCCTTCGCCGCCGATGATCTGCGCCGTCACGCCGGCGTCGGCGAGCTGGCGGGCAAGCAGGCCGCCTTCGGGGTGGTAACCGCCGAAATAGATGACCTCGGCGCCGTCCTTCTTCAGACGACCCACAATGGCCGAGAAGTCCTTCTCGCCCGCGGTAAGCCCTTCATAAAGCACTTCGTTGACGCCGCCGGCATTGAGAACGGACTTGAAGGAGTCGGCAAGCCCCTTGCCGTAGGTTCCCTTGTCGTGGATGACGGCGATCTTCTTGTCCTTCATGTGCTCGAGGACGTATTTGGCCGCCACCTCGGCCTGCTGGTCGTCGCGGCCGCAGGTGCGCAGCACATTGGCCAGGCCACGGTTGGTCAGATCCGGCGCGGTGGCGGTCGGCGTCACCATCAGCACGCCGTTTTCGGCGAAGACGTCCGAAGCGGGCATCGCAACGCCCGACGTCACCGGGCCGACGACATAGTGTACGCCGTCACCCACCAAATTGTTCGCGGCCGACACGCCCTGCTTGGGATCGCCGGCATCGTCGGCCAGCTTGAGCACGACCTTTTCGCCGAGAATGCCGCCATTCTTGTTGATCGTGTCCACGGCCGCCTCGGCGCCGTTCTTCACCTGGTCGCCATAGGCGGCGACGGGACCGGTCAAAGGCGCCACCAGGCCGATCACGACATCCGCACGCGCGGACGACGCCGCAACGACCAGGGACGCGGCGAATGCAACGCCGGCAAGCAGTTTCTTTGTATTCACGTCAATCCTCCTCCGAATAACCTCAGAAAACCCTCAGGAATACTGGGCTCGACCAAGTCTGTATTCGCGCATAGCCATTCGCCGTCGCATTGGCAATCAGCCACGCCCGACAGGTCACAGGCTCATAGCCTAGCCCAGCATGGCCGCACCAACAATGGCGCTACCGGCGCCAGCGTGTTTCCTCTACGTCAATGCATCACCCGGGCTTCACGCCATGCGCTCGGGAGAGACCCTTTTTGCCTTGCGGGTGTAGTAATGCGACACGCGGGGATGGTGGCCGAGCGACGGCGGCCGATAGCCATTGCCCTCAAAGCGCTTTTCGATTTCATGGCACAATGCTGCCCGGTCGACCGCCTCGGCCATGATGGACCGGGTGCCGGGGGTCCAGAACCTGCCGAAACCCGTCCGCTCGTCATGGGTCCGGCCAAGTACCTTGCCATCGGCTGTCACGGGGATGGGAATCTGAAGCCCGACGAGGCTGCGCAGGCGGCCCAGCATCCATGCCAGCGCCAGATCGGCCAGCCGATTGTCATCGCCATAGCCGCCGCCGACATCGGAATGCACGCCCGGGAACCAGCATTGTTCGATGATCTGGCCGGAACCGCTGGCGTCGTCCCACAAGACGGGAGCGAAGACCTTGCGGTTCTCGTCGATCGACAAGGCGTGGAGCCCGACAGGAACGCGGGTGGACAATTCCGTGTCGTGGAACTCGTGCCGATAGGGGTTCACCACGTTCATGATGCCGGGCAACCCCAGCGCCTTGACGGTATCGAAGACGCCGATCACATCAGGCGCCACCGGGGCAGCACCATATTTGCTGGCAAAAGCTTTCCCGGCCGATTTCCGCTGCGCCGCATCCCTGATCTTGTAGGCCGCGACCGCCTCCTCGGCGATCTGCCGGCGGCGGGCGGCGTCTTGGCTGTTCCTGTCTTGCGAAAGCCGGACACCGCCCTCCAGGGTCGCAATGCCGCATGTCGAAAGCACGCCGCCAAGGCACCGCACGGTATAGGCGCCGCGGCTGAAGCCGAAGAAACCGATCCTCATGCCGGGCTCCCAGCGCTCCATCAACGCTTCGTAGCACTCGACGATATTGGCCGTGATGCCCCAGCCGGTTGCCTTGCTCCACAGGTTGCGCAGCTTGCGGGTCAGGGAGTCGGCTCCGGCAGCCAGCGCCTCGTCGTCGTCCGCAGGCTCCGGAGGGGCGCCAAGACCCGCGTCATAAAACACTTCGAAGCCCGGCAGTCCTTCCGCGGCGAGAAACATGCGAAACACATTTGTGTTCAGGGCAGAGGCATCGTCCCTCACGCCACGCTGGCCTGTGCCATCGGAGAAGATCAGGCACCATTTTTCGTCAGACATGAGCACCCCCGAAAAAGAACCCAATGGAAGCTTACTAACAACACCTCCATTCAGCAATGGAATCTGCTGCCAAGCAGCAATATTGCTCGCGGCTCAAGTGTGCCATTTATGAAAAACGCGATCTATTGATCGCAAAACCGGGACCAATTCTTACATCAATCAATGCGGCAGCAGGAATTCGCCGTCGACGTTGCGCCATTCGTTCGGGGCAATGAGCCGCCTGTGCACGTAACGGACCGAATGCAGGGGCCCCTCGAGCCTCTCCTCCCAGAAGCGGATGAACCGGAACAATCCAGGGAACTCGGGCGCCAGGTCGTAATCCTGCCAGACGAATGTCTGCAGCAGATGCGGATGATCGGGCATGTGGTAGAGAAACTGCGCCGTTGTGAGCCCATAGCCGTTGAGCATGAGTTCCAGTTCGGAAATATCCTGCATGGCCTTTCACCCGCCTCCTTCCGATTTATCCCACTATAGCGGATCATACGGCTGGATGTTCCAACGTCAACGTGAACGCGCCCCGCGCCAAAGGGTTTCAGGCGTCAAATCAATAACTTGGCAGCACTCGTAAAGAAGAGTGCCAGTGCGGGGCGGACGAGTGCCGGAGCTTGCGTTTTCCTCGACGCCGGGCATTCTCCGGGTCTAATATTGTTACTATTGGCGGAATGATATTAATTGAGCCCGAACATGGAGCGCGCCACCGCGCGGTCGGTGCGCGAGAATCGTGGGGAGTGAAAATGTCCGATACCAATGTCTACCGCGTTCAGCCCGGGTGGAAGAAGAACGCGCTGCTCGACGACGAAACCTACCTCAAATGGTATGCCGAGAGCGTGAAGAACCCAGACAAGTTCTGGGGCAAGCACGGCAAGCGGATCGACTGGTTCAAGCCCTACACCAAGGTGATGAATGCCTCGTTCTCGGGCAAGGTCTCGATCAAGTGGTACGAGGACGGCGTCACCAACGTCTCCTACAACTGCATCGACCGCCACCTGAAGAAGCGCGGCAACCAGACCGCCATCATCTGGGAGGGCGACAACCCTTACGACGACAAGAAGATCACCTATAACGAGCTTTACGACCACGTTTGCCGGCTGGCCAATGTGCTGAAGAAGCACGGCGTGAAGAAGGGTGACCGCGTCACCATCTACATGCCGATGATTCCGGAAGCCGCCTATGCGATGCTGGCCTGCGCCCGCATCGGCGCCATCCATTCGGTGGTGTTCGGCGGCTTTTCGCCCGACGCGCTGGCCGGCCGTATCGTCGACTGCGAATCCACCTTCGTCATCACCGCCGACGAGGGACTGCGCGGCGGCAAGACCGTTCCCCTGAAGGACAACACCGACAAGGCCATCGACATCGCCGGGCGGCAGGGCGTGGTGGTCAAGAATGTGCTGGTGGTGCGCCGCACAGCCGGCAAGATCGCCTGGTTCTCCAATCGCGACCTCTGGTACCACGACGAGACCGCGGCGGCGAAGCCGGACTGCAAGCCCGAGAACATGAAGGCGGAGGACCCGCTGTTCATCCTCTATACCTCCGGCTCGACCGGCAAGCCCAAGGGCGTGCTGCACACCACCGGCGGCTATCTCGTCTATGCCGCGATGACCCACCAATATGTGTTCGACTACCATGACGGCGACATCTACTGGTGCACGGCCGATGTCGGCTGGGTGACGGGCCACAGCTACATCCTCTACGGCCCGCTCGCCAACGGCGCCACGACGCTGATGTTCGAGGGCGTGCCCAACTACCCGACGCCGGGCCGGTTCTGGGAGGTGGTCGACAAGCACAAGGTCAACATCTTCTACACCGCCCCCACCGCGATCCGCGCTTTGATGGGCGCCGGCGACGATTGGGTTCAGAAGAGCTCGCGCAAGAGCCTGCGCGTGCTTGGCTCGGTGGGCGAGCCGATCAACCCGGAAGCCTGGCAATGGTATTTCAATGTGGTCGGCGAGAAGAAGGTGCCGATCGTCGACACCTGGTGGCAGACCGAGACCGG
Organism: Mesorhizobium sp. KR2-14; assembly: GCF_040049255.1. NCBI lineage: Bacteria > Pseudomonadati > Pseudomonadota > Alphaproteobacteria > Hyphomicrobiales > Phyllobacteriaceae > Mesorhizobium > Mesorhizobium sp. KR2-14. The sequence continues at coordinate 115,873 of NZ_JBDZDR010000010.1, forward strand.
CGGCATCCTGATCACGCCGCTGCCCGGCGCCACCGACCTCAAGCCCGGCTCCGCCACCCGGCCCTTCTTCGGCATCGTGCCGGAACTGGTCGACAATGAGGGCAATGTGCTGGAGGGCGTGGCCGACGGTAATCTGTGCATCGCCCGCTCCTGGCCGGGGCAGATGCGCACCGTCTATGGCGACCACGAGCGCTTCATCCAGACCTATTTCGCCACCTACAAGGACAAGTATTTCACCGGCGACGGCTGCCGCCGCGACGCGGACGGCTATTACTGGATCACCGGCCGGGTCGACGACGTCATCAACGTATCGGGCCACCGCATGGGCACGGCCGAGGTGGAATCGGCACTGGTCAGCCACGACAAGGTGTCGGAAGCGGCCGTCGTCGGCTACCCGCACGACATCAAGGGCCAGGGCATCTACAGCTATGTCACGCTGATGGACGGGGTGGAGGCGAGCGAGGATCTGCGCAAGGAACTCGTCGCACATGTGCGCAAGGAGATCGGCCCGATCGCTTCGCCCGACAAGATCCAGTTCGCGCCGGGCCTGCCCAAGACGCGCTCGGGCAAGATCATGCGCCGCATCCTGCGCAAGATCGCCGAGGACGATTTCGCAGCCCTGGGCGATACCTCGACGCTGGCCGACCCGGCCGTTGTCGACGACCTGATCCAGCACCGGCAGAACAAGAAGGCATAACTCGCCACTTGCACAGCGGATCACCGGCCCCCACATTGGGCGACATGTTCAACCAATCGAAAGGAGGTGATCCGATGTCGAGTGATTTCGTTTTCCTGCGTGAGGTCTCGGCGGATTGCCTTCGCGGGGAGCAGCCTCTCCGTTGAAGTGCATGACGTGCGGCAGGCGAGCTCTTGAGAGCCCTTGCTGACGACCGCACGCCGGACGAAAGAACGGGCCGCCGCTTCACAGGAAGCGGCGGTCTTTTTTGTCTCCTGTCGACAGCGGCCAGATGTCAGAAGTCGCTGGCGATGCCTTTTATTTCCCAGTCGCCATAGCGCACCGGTTCCTTGCCGCCGCGCCCGCCCAGCTCGCGCGGCAGTGACGCCTCCTGCTCGAGATAGGCCTTTCGGCGCGCCTCGGCTTCCTGCAACGCCCGCTCGGCGGCCGGCGTCAGTTTCTTCGGTTCGGGCGTGGCTTCGGCGGCCTCCATTTCGGCGCCTTTTGCGAGTTGCTCAGCCATGGAAACTCCTGGCGATGTGATTGAAACCTGACGAGTTGCTACCCATCATATAGCCAAAGATGGACCTGGGATCGACTCGTTCCGGCGGGCCCCAACTGGAGACCACGAATGAATCTCATTCGCACCGCAATGCTGTTGGCCTTCATGACCGCGCTGTTCATGGCAGTTGGCTATCTGATCGGCGGCGCCAACGGCATGATGATCGCCTTCCTGATCGCTGCGGCAACAAACCTGTTCAGCTATTGGAACGCCGACAAGATGGTTCTGAGCATGAACCATGCGGTCGAGGTCGACGAGCGCAGCGCCCCGGAATACTACGCCATAGTGCGCGAGTTGGCGAAAAGGGCGGGCCTGCCCATGCCCAAGGTCTATCTCATCGACAATCCGCAGCCCAATGCCTTCGCCACCGGGCGCAACCCGCAGAACGCGGCGGTCGCGGCCACCACCGGCCTGCTGGAACGGCTCTCGCACGAGGAAGTAGCCGGCGTGATGGCGCACGAGCTTGCCCATGTGCAGAACCGCGACACGCTGACCATGACGATCACCGCCACGCTGGCCGGCGCCATCTCCATGCTGGCCAACTTCGCCTTCTTCCTCGGTGGCGGAAGCAACCGCGAAAACAACAATCGGCTAGGCATGGTGGGCATGCTGGTGGCGGTCATCGTCGCGCCCTTTGCCGCCATGCTGGTGCAGATGGCGATCAGCCGCACCCGCGAATATTCGGCAGACCGCCGCGGCGCGGAAATCTGTGGCCAACCGCTGTGGCTGGCTTCAGCCCTTGACAAGATCGCCCGCAGCGTCGAACGCATCCACAACCCCGAAGCAGAGCGCAATCCCGCCATGGCGCCTCTATTCATCATCAATCCGCTTTCCGGCGAGCGCATGGACAATCTGTTTTCAACCCACCCCGACACCGAAAATCGCATAGCTGCGCTGCAGGAAATGGCCCGTGAAGGCATGGGCGGCGGCGGCATGAGCAGCCGCGACGTGAACATTCGTCCGAGCGCGCCGCGCGACACCGCTCCGCGCGGCGAAGGCGGACCATGGGGCTCGCCTAAGCCTTCGGAGCCCGATTCCGGGCCTTGGGGACGCAATCCCACCGGGCCGAAGGGTCCGTGGTCGTGAAGGTGGACGAGCGGCGGCGCGCGAAACCCAAATCGTCAAGACCGGCAGCCCCCGAACGCGAGGGCGGCAATGGCGCGCCCGGCCTTGCCGCGCGCAAGGCCGCGGCCAAGCTGCTGGCGGCAGTCATCGACGCCCATACCTCGCTCGACGGGCTCACCGACCACGATCATGGTCATCCGCAGTTTCGCGCACTCGACATGCGCGACCGCGCGCTGGTTCGCGCCATACTGGTCACCGCGCTGCGCTACCGGCGCACCATTGCAAATCTAATTGCCGCGAGGCTGGAGCGGCCCCTGCCGGCCAATGCCACCGCATTGTCCCATATATTGCATGTGGCGGCCGCGCAGATCCTGTTCCTCGACATTCCCGACAGCGCCGCGGTCGACCTTGCCGTCACCCACGCCAAGAGCGATCCGCGCACCGCGCGCTTCTCGGGCCTGGTCAACGGGGTGCTGCGTTCGATCGCGCGCGGCAAGGAGGCCGAGCTTCCGGCCACGCTGGCCTCCACGCAGGATGCGCCCGACTGGTTTCGCGACCGCCTTGTGGCGGCTTACGGCGCTGAAACCGCCACTCGCATCCTCGACATGCACCGCATCGAGGCACCCGTCGACTTCACGGTGAAATCCGATCCCGAAGGCTGGGCCGAAAAACTTGGCGGCATCGTCCTGCCCACCGGCTCCGTCCGCGTCGGGCGTCTTGCGGCAGACGTGCCGGACCTGCCCGGCTTTGCCGAAGGCGAATGGTGGGTGCAGGATGCCGCTGCCGCTCTGCCGGCTCGCCTGTTTGGCGATGTCGCTGGCCAGCACATCGTTGATCTCTGCGCCGCACCCGGCGGCAAGACGGCCCAGCTTCTTTTGGCCGGCGCGCGCGTCACGGCCATCGACAATTCCAAAAACCGGTTGGCGCGGCTGGAGCAGAACCTTGCGCGGCTCGGCTACTCGGCCCGGACGGTGCATGCGGACATTCTGAAATTCGAGCCCGAAGAACTATTCGATGCGGTTCTTCTGGATGCTCCCTGCTCGTCCACCGGAACGGTGCGCCGCCACCCCGACGTGCCCTGGGCCAAGACGCCCGAGGACATCGCCAAGCTTGCCGACCTGCAAACCCGTCTCCTTGCCCGAGCCGTCTTGATGGTGAAGCCCGGCGGCCGCATCGTTTTTTCCAATTGTTCGCTCGACCCGCTGGAAGGCGAGGCGATGCTCACAGCATCGCTCTCAGGATCGACGTCGATTGCCAACGACGCTGTCCAGCCCGGCGAGGTCCCGGGAATTGACGCTTTCCTGACCCCGCAAGGCGCGCTTCGCACCACGCCGGCAGACCTCGACATGGGAAAGCCCGAACTTTCCGGGCTCGATGGTTTCTTCGCAGCACGCCTGCGGCGGCTGGCGTGAGACGGGCACAACTACGCGCTATGGTTGTAATGCAAGGCGAGCACTTATCCACAGCTGTAGATTGTGGTTAATTTCGCCTTCGCATCAGGCGTTGAATCAGATAAAAATTTCTCTTTTCGATTGCATTCCTTGGAGGGACGGTTTTTGTCGATTGCGGCAGGCAACACGGCAGAGCTTGGGACGCTCTTAGCCAAGGAGCTTTGGCGCAAGACCCGCCTCCGCCTGCGCGTGGGCCCGATCTATCGCTGGCGCTTTTCCGGGCGCACGCCCGAGCGCGTGCTGATCGCGCCGCCGGACCTGCGCCTTGCCGACCAGCAGATAGCGCTGGAAATCTACTACGGCCGTTTCCCCTTCGCCGGCCATATGGTCGAGACCGGCGGCCAATCGCCCTTCCACGTCGAAGTGCCCCATCGCGGCTGGAACAGATCGCTGCATGGCTTCCGCTGGCTGCGCCACATGCGCGCCGCAGGCACTGAGCTGGCCGCAGCCAATGCGCGGGCACTCGTGGGCGACTGGGTCTCCACCCATGGCGGCCATATTGCCGGCACCGCATGGGACCCGGCCATCACCGCCAGGCGCATCATTGCCTGGCTGCAGCATTCCTCGGTCGTGCTTCAGGGGGCGGAGTTCCCTTTTTACCGCAGTTATCTGAAGTCGCTGGCGCTGCAAATTCGCTATTTGCGCTCGATGGCGCGCGAGATGCCGGATGGCGAGGAAAGGCTGCGGGCCCGGATAGCACTCGCCTTTTCCGCCTTGTCGCTGCCTGCGCCGGCGTCGGCGCTGCGCAGCGCCACGCGCAATCTTTCCGAGGAACTCGAGCGGCAGATCCTGCCGGATGGAGGCCATATCTCGCGCAACCCGATGGCAGTGCTCGAGTTGCTGGCCGACCTTCTGCCGCTGCGCCAGACCTATGCCAACCAAGCCGAAGCGCCGCCGGAAGCACTAATCGGGGCGGTTGAACGCATGCTGCCGGCGCTGCGCTTCTTCCGCCACCAAGACGGTAGCCTCGCGCGCTTCAACGGCATGGGCGTGACAATTCACGACCGCATCGCCGCTATCATGCGCCACGACGAAACGGCCGGCGCGCCGCTGCTGCACGCACCGCACTCCGGCTACGAGCGGCTTTCGATGGGCCGCACAACGGTGATCGCCGATACGGGCCTGCCGCCACCGAGCGAGGTTTCGAACAAGGCCCATGCCGGCTTCCTGTCCTTCGAGATGTCGGCCGGCCGGCAGCACTACATCGTCAATGCGGGGATCGACGCCTACGGCGCGGAAGAACTGCGCCCGCTGTCGCGCGCAACCGCCGCCCATTCGACTGCCGCCCTGAACGACAGCTCGTCGGCGCGCTTCAACCATTCGCCGCGCGTCCACGACCTGCTCGGCGCGCTGCTGATCGGCGGCCCGAGACAGGCTTCCTGCGAGCGCACAGACGCTTCTGGAACGCAGGGTTTCGTGGCCCGCCACGACGGCTACGCGGCGCGTTTCGGCATATGTCACGAGCGCGAAATGAAACTATCTGCCGAAGGCGCGCTTGTCTCCGGCGCGGATCGTTTCCTGCGCGAGGACGGCGCGCGCCCGCTCAACGATGGCCGCGACCACGTCACGATCCGCTTTCACCTGCATCCGGACGTTGAGTTGCTGCGCGGCGACAATGGGCAGCTTGTGCTCTCCGCGGCCAACGCCGCGCCTTGGATTTTCACCTGCCACGAGGTCGTGCCGCAGGTGGAGGAATCGATCTTCTTCGCCGGCGTGGGCGGTCCGCGGCGCAGCCGCCAGATCGTGCTGTCGTTCAGGGCCTCGCAGCTGCCCGAGGTCCACTGGCAGCTTGCGCAGGCCCATGGCGCTGCCGCCCAGCACGGCTAGAGCATCCGGCGGCTCGACTCGCAGCGATTTTACCTTTGCGGCGTTTGAATTCGGGGGTGGCTGTGCTAGGCCGCCCGCATCCAGCAAAACCAGCCCGAAAGGCCCGCTCCCATGGCCGTCGCCTCCAAGAAAATCCCCGCCCCAGACCTGGTTCCCGTTCGCCGCGCATTGCTGTCCGTCTCCGATAAGACCGGCCTGATCGACTTCGCCGCAGCGCTTGCCAAGGCAGGCGTCGAGCTGGTGTCGACCGGCGGCACCGCCAAGGCGATCGCCGCCGCCGGTATCGCCGTGCGCGACGTTTCCGAGCTCACCGGTTTTCCCGAGATCATGGACGGTCGCGTGAAGACGCTGCACCCTTCGGTCCATGGCGCGCTGCTCGGCGTGCGCGACGACCCCGAGCATGCCGAAGCCATGCACGCCCACAACATCCAGCCCATCGACCTGGTGGTGGTGAACCTCTACCCCTTCGAGGAAGTGCGCCAGTCCGGCGGCGACTATGCCTCGATCGTGGAGAACATCGACATCGGCGGGCCAGCCATGGTGCGTGCCTCGGCCAAGAACCACGCCTATGTCGCCATCGTCACCGATCCGGAAGACTACGCGCCGGTCCTGAATGCGCTGGAGCTGAACACCGGCAGCCTCTCCTACGAATTCCGCCAGAAGCTGGCGGCCAAGGCCTTTGCCCGCACCGCGGCCTATGATGCGGCGATCTCGGGCTGGTTCGCCGACGCGCTGGCCATCGAGCATCCCACCTGGCGCGCCTTCGGCGGCAAGCTCGAAAACGTCATGCGCTATGGCGAGAACCCGCACCAGCAGGCGGGCTTCTATGTCACCGGCGAGAAGCGCCCGGGCGTCGCCACCGCCAGGCAGTTGCAGGGCAAGCAGCTGTCCTACAACAACATCAACGACACCGACGCCGCGTTCGAGCTGGTCGGCGAGTTCGACCCGGCGGCTTCAGCTGCGGTCGCCATCATCAAGCACGCCAACCCTTGCGGCGTCGGCGAGGGTGCTAGCCTGAAGGACGCCTATCTCAAGGCGCTGGCCTGCGACCCGGTCTCGGCCTTCGGCGGCATCGTCGCGGTGAACCGCCTGCTCGACGCGGAAGCCGCGGAGGAGATCGTGAAGACCTTCACCGAAGTGATCATCGCGCCCGAGGCCAGCGAGGAGGCGCAAGCCATCATCGCCGCCAAGAAAAACCTGCGGCTGCTGGTGACCGGCGGCCTGCCCGACCCGCGCGCGCCCGGCATGGGGGTGAAGTCGGTGGCCGGCGGCTTGCTGGTGCAATCGCGCGACAATGCGGTGGTCGACGATTTCGAGCTGAAGGTGGTGACCAAACGCGCGCCGACCGAGCGCGAGATGGCCGATTTGCGCTTCGCCTTCCGCGTCGCCAAGCACGTGAAATCCAATGCCATCGTCTATGTGAAGGACGGCGCGACCGTGGGCATCGGCGCCGGCCAGATGAGCAGGGTGGACTCCTCGCGCATTGCCGCGCGCAAGTCGCTGGACGCGGCCGAGGCGGCGGGCATGGCCGAGCCGCTGACCAAGGGCTCAGTGGTTGCCTCCGACGCCTTCTTCCCCTTCGCCGACGGCCTGCTGTCGGCCATCGAGGCGGGCGCCACGGCGGTCATCCAGCCGGGCGGCTCGATGCGCGACGACGAGGTGATCGCCGCCGCCGACGAGCATGGCATCGCCATGGTGTTCACGGGGGTTCGGCATTTCCGGCACTGAGGCCGCTCCCGAGCAAGTAAGTACCCCCACCCCTTACCCCTCCCCACAAGGGGGAGGGGACGATTTCGTCGCGTAGCTATCAAGAAGGGCGGATGGTGGCGCTGAGAGATCGGGCGTCACAGTCCCCCCTCCCCCTTGTGGGGAGGGGTCAGGGGTGGGGGTATTCAAGATTCCCCCACCCAAAAAGCACTCACTTCGCCCTGTCCGCCGGATAGGGCGTCGGCCACAGCACCGCCATGCCCACCACCAGGAACACGACGATGACCGTCATGCCGAGCCTCGGCGTGCCGGTCATGGCCGTGATAGTGGCATAGAGGAACGGCGCCAGGAAACTCGTGGCGCGGCCGGCAAGCGCGTAGATGCCGAAATAGCGCCCCGCCTCGGCCGGCGTCACGCTGCGCGCGAGATAGGAACGCGAGGAAGCCTGCACCGGTCCGAAGGCAAGGCCGATCAGCAGCCCATAGAGAATGTAGGCCTTTTCCGCGGGCGTGGCGAAGAAGCCGCCGGTGTCGGCTCCGTCGAGCTGCAGCGCGCCGAACAGCGTGTAACCCGGCCCAGTGGAAAGGATGCCAAGCGTCGCCACGATCAGCATGGTCAGCGCGATCATCACCACCTTCTTGGAGCCCAGCGCCGTGTCGAGCCGGCTGGCTGCCAGGCAGCCGAAGATCGCCACTACGTTGAGGATGATGCCGAACAGGCCGATCTCGGTGATGGACCAGCCGAACATGGCGGCCGCGAACACACCGCCCAGCGCCAGCAGCGCGTTGACGCCGTCCTGGTAGATCATGCGGGCGACGAGGAAGCGCAGGATGCCGCTGCGCCGGCGCACTTCGCCGAGCGTCGATTTGAGCTCGGCGAGGCCGGCGCGCACCGCCGGCCGCAGCGCCTTGCCCTTGGCGCCATCGGGCGTGAGGAGGAACATCGGCAGGATGAAGACGAGATACCACAGCGCCGAAAGCGGGCCGGTGGCGCGCGCATCCTCACCCAGCTTCGGATCGAGGCCGAACAGCGGCTCGGCGCCGATCAGCGTGAGGCCTGTTTCCGGCGAGCCGGCCAGGAACAGGATCACGAAGACCAGCGCGATCATGCCGCCGACATAGCCAAGCCCCCAGGCGATGTTCGACACACTGCCGATCTCGGCCTTGGGCACCAGCCGCGGCATCATGGAATCGTTGAAGACGATGGAGAACTCCGCCGCCACAGAGGCGAGCGAGAAGAACAGGATAACCGGCAGCAGCGGCGAGCCGGGCGCCGCATACCAGAGCATGCACAGGCTGAAGATCTTGATCACCGCGAAAAAGGCGATCCAGGGCTTGCGCTGGCCGGTGTGGTCGGCAATCGAGCCGAGCACCGGCGAAAGAATGGCGATCGCGAAGCCGGCCGCCGCTATGCCATAGCCCCAGGCCGCCTGGCCCATGGCCGGATCGGTCGCCATACGGGACACCACATAGGGGCCAAAGATGAAGGTGGTGACCACCGTGAAGAAGGGCTGCGCCGCCCAGTCGAAGAACATCCAGCCCCAGATGCCGGCGCGCGACGCCCTGCTGCTCTCCATGCTGACCTCGGCCATGTCCCCTCCCGTGCAGGACGCGGCGCATCCTGCATGGATGCGCGCGGGCGGTTCTGCTCCGAACCGCTTCGTGTGCCTGTTGTCGACGGCCAGCGGGCGGCCGTCAACCGGTCAAATCGCTCATCAGCCCGGAAGCCACGGTCAGACGGGAGACGCTGATGTCGCCGCCCTCGGTCAGCCCCTGCAGGCGCTCGCGGACCCGCAGGACGCGGCCGCCGCCGGTCTCCAGCCACGCCGCCACCGGATCGGCCGCCGCGCCGAAGCCGGCCAGCGCCGCCACCGCCACGCGGCGCCGGGCGGCATCAATGGTGTCGGTGGCGCGCGACAGCGCCAACTCGTCATAGTAGTCCGAAGGCGTGATGGCCCGCGCGGCATCTTCCATGCGCGCGATGCGGAAGGCATCGCTGACCGCGAAGAAGGCTTTTGCCGCCGTCGCGAGGTCGGACCTGGCGGCCTGCGCCACCAGCGATATGTCCGGGATCAGCTCGGCAATGTCGCCAAGCGCAAGGCGCTCCGCCAGCCCTTGCGGAGCCCCGGCTGCCACCAGGTCGTCGCGGCGGGCGGCCAGGCGCGCCTTGCTGAAAGCCGGCAGCAGCTCGGCCAGTCTCGGCTCCAGCGCCCGGCGCGCCTCGGCAAGCGCTGCGATCTCCCGGTCGATTGGGCCTTCGCCCGCCGCATTGCGCAGATACCAGCTGGTAGTAACGAAGATCAGCCGTCCGACGGACTGGTAGAGGTCGAGCTGGACCTGCCCGTCGATGCAATTGTCGAGCGCGTCGATCTCGCGATAGAGCGTGGGCAGGTCAAAACCTTCCCGCACCCCCACGAAGGCGCGCACCACGTCGGCCGCACTGCAGCCGGTGTTTTCCTGCAGGCGGTTGACGAAGGAAGGACCGCCGCGATTGACCACATCATTGGCCAGCACGCGCGCGATGATCTCGCGGCGCAGCCGGTGGGCCCTGATCTCGTCGGCATATTTCTTCGTCATCAGATCGGGGAAGTACCCCATCAGGTCGCGCTCGAAATGCGGATCGTTCAGAAGGTCGCTGCCGACGATGTCGTAGAACAGCACGATCTTGGCATAGGCGAGCAGCACGCCGAGCTCGGCCCGGGTGAGCGGCTCGCCGCGCGCTTCGCGTTCGGCAAGTGCTGCCGCCGAAGGCAGGAACTCGACCGCGCGGTCGAGCAGGCCGCGCGCCTCCAGCGCGTTCATGAACCGGCCCTGATGGGCGATATCCGCCAGACCGCGCTGGCGTTGCAGCGATAGCGCCAGCGTCTGCTGGTAGTTGTTGGCGAGCACCAAGTCGGCGACCTCGTCGGTCATCTCGGCCAGCAGCTTGTTGCGCGTGGGCCGGGTCAGAGCCCCTTTCCGCATGGCCGAGGCAAGCGCGATCTTGATGTTGACCTCGAGGTCCGACGAATTCACACCGGCCGAATTGTCGATGGCATCGGAGTTGCAACGGCCGCCCCGCAGGCCGAACTCGATGCGCGCGCGCTGGGTGACGCCGAGATTGGCGCCCTCGCCGATCACCCTGGCGCGCACCTCCGCGGCAGTGACGCGGATGGCATCATTGGCGCGGTCGCCTACTTCCAGATTGCTCTCGCCGGTGCCGCGCACATAGGTGCCGATGCCGCCGAACCAAAGCAGGTCGACCTCTGCCTTGAGGATCGCGCTGATGATCTCGGTGGGCGAGGCAGTCGTCCTGGCAAGGCCGATGGCCTTGGCCGCAGGCGCCGGCAAGGTCACCGACTTCTGGCTGCGCGAAACCACGATGCCACCCACCGACAATCTGGTCTTGTCATAGTCCTGCCAGCTCGAGCGCGGCAGCGCGAACAGCCGCTTGCGCTCCGCAAAGGCGGCGGCCGGGTCCGGATCGGGATCGATGAAGATATCGCGATGGTCGAAGGCGGCGATGAGACGCGTCTGCTGCGATAGCAGCATGCCGTTGCCGAACACGTCGCCCGACATGTCGCCCACGCCCACCACTGTGAAGGGCGAGGTCTGGATATCGCGGTTCATCTCGCGGAAGTGCCGCTTCACCGCTTCCCAGGCGCCGCGCGCGGTGATGCCCATCTTCTTGTGGTCGTAGCCGGCCGAGCCGCCAGAAGCGAAGGCATCGTCCAGCCAGAAGCCATGCGCCTCGCTGATGGCGTTGGCCGTGTCGGAGAAGGTGGCCGTGCCCTTGTCGGCGGCGACCACGAAATAAGGGTCGTCGCCGTCGCGGCGCGTTACGCCCTCGGGCGGCACGACCTGATCGCCTTCGATGTTATCGGTCACGGAAAGCATGCTGGAGATGAAATTGACGTAAGCCGCCTTGCCGGCCTCGAACACCGCGTCGCGGCTGCCGCCCACGGGCAGGCGCTTGGGATAGAAGCCGCCCTTGGCGCCCACCGGCACGATGACCGCGTTCTTCACCTGCTGCGCCTTGACCAGGCCCAGCACCTCGGTGCGATAGTCCTGCGCCCGGTCGGACCAGCGCAAGCCGCCGCGCGCAACAGGACCGAAGCGCAGATGCACGCCCTCGACCTCCGGTCCATAGACGAAGATCTCGCGCCACGGCCGTGGCTCGGGCAGGCCGTCTATCGCGCGCGAGTCCAGCTTGATCGCCAGCGACTGGCCCTCCTGCTTCATATCACCCACGAAATAGTTGGTGCGAACCGAGGCTACGATGAGGTTGAGGTAGCGCCGGATGATGGTGTCGTCATCGATGCTCGGCACCTGCTCCAGGGCATCCTTGATCGATGCCTTGATGTGCATGGCCGTCACGTCGCCGTCTTTCGCAGTCGGGTCGAAGCGTGCAACGAAAAGCTCGAACAGGGCGCGTGCGATCTGCGGGTAACGGTTCAGCGCGGCGGCGATGAAATCCTGGCTCTGCGAAATGCCGGCCTGCTGCAGGTAGCGCCCATAGGCGCGCAGGATACCGATTGCCGGCGGCGGCAGCGCGGCTGTTTGCGCCAGCGCATTATAGCCGTCATTGTCGGCATCGCCGCGCCACACCGACAGGAACACTTGCTCGAACAGCGCTCCATCGTCCGAGAGGTCGACCGGTCCCTTGAAAGCGTTCTCCAGTTCCATGTCGTGGATGAAAACGGGGCCGCTTGCGTCGTTCCCCACTTCGAAGGTGCGCTCGCTGATCACGCGGAAGCCGGCATTTTCCAGGATCGGGACGCGCCGCGACAGCGCCACCGGCGTGCCATGATGATAGATCTTCAGCGACGCCTGCTCCGGCGTCTGGCCATGGTCGCGGTAGAAGTCGACGGCGATCGGCTTGCCGGCGTCGATCGAGACGATCTGGCGCGCATCTGCCAGGGCCTGTTCGGGCGTGAAGCTGTTGCGGTAGCTTTCGGGGAACTGGCCCGCGACCCTCGCCAGCCCCGTATCGGTACCGGTCGCTGCCGCGGCCTCCACCAGCGCATCCTGCCAGGTGCGCACGATGTCGCGGATCGCCGCTTCGATCCTGGCCTGCTCGACCTCGGGCGTCTTGCCGCCTGAACGGCCGATGATGAAGTGAATGCGTGTCAGCCGGCCGTCCGGGAACGCCGGGTAAAAGGCTGAGACCCGACCTTCGAACACGGTCTTCAGATATGTGCCAATTTTTTCGCGAACGTCCGAATCGTAGCGGTCGCGCGGCACGAAAACGAGCACCGAAACGAAGCGGTCGAACTGATCTGCGCGCACCAGGGCGCGCACGCGCGGCCGCTCGGTCAGGCCCAGGATTGCCTCGGCGTTCCTGCTCAGGGTCGGGATCGAGGTCTGGAACAGCTCGTCGCGCGGATAGCTCTCCAGCACGTTCATCAGCGCCTTGCCGGAATGGTCGGCGGGGTCGAAGCCGGAAGCGTCGAGAACAGTCCGCGCCTTTGAGCGCAGATAGGGGATATTCATCACCGAGCGCGTATAGGCGGTCGAGGTGAACAGGCCGACGATGCGAAGCTCGCCGGCCAGCCTGCCCTTCTCGTCATAGGTCTTCACCCCGATGTAGTCGAGATAGGCGCGCCGGTGCACCACCGACTTTCCGTTGGCCTTGGTGACGATCAGCGGGTCCGGTCCGTGCAGGAAAGCCCGGATTTCCGGCGTGGTGATGCTGTCGCCGCCGGCGTCGCGCCGCAGCACCAGCACCTCGGGACTGGCGAGGATGCCGAGCCCGGGCTTGCCGGCCCGATCCAGAGTGCCGGTCCTCTCGCCACCCGTGTAGCGGAACTCACGCATTCCGAGGAAGGTGAAATTGTCATCGCGCAGCCATTCGAGGAAGGCGATGGCCTCCGCCACCGCGTCCTTCTCCAGCGGCGTCTCGCCGCGGCGGAACTGCGAGATCGTATGATCTAGCAGCGCCAGCATCGGCTTCCAGTCGGTAACCGCCTTGCGCACCTGCGCCAGCACCTTGCGCAGCCGCTCCGCCAGCGCCGCCGCCTGCTCCTCGCCCAGCGCCTTCACATGGACATGCACGACGCTCAGCCGGTCGGCGCCACGGTCATCCTCATTATGCAGGCTGCTTTCGCCCAGCACCTCCTCGACACCGTCCGTGCCGTGCCGCACCAGCACGATCGGGTGAGTGACGAGCGTCGGCTCGCCGACGCTGTCGTTGATCTCGCCGAGGATCGAATCGAACAGGAAGGGCATGTTGTCGTTGACGACCGTGATCACTGTCAGGGGGCGACCGTCGAGCTGAACAACAGGATCGCGATCGATGGCGATCACCGTGTCGCCCTTGTGGTGCCCGGTGACGGCGCGTTCGGCCAGTCCCGCCGCCCGCGCAAGTACGGATGCATCATAGGCGGCGACGTCCTCGACCGGCGCGCGAAGCAACAGATAGTCGGCAAGCCTGCCCGTTCCCGGCGAACTTTTCGATGGAGAGGTCTTTGGGGCGGTCGACTTCGGATTGGCGCTGCCTGTCATGATGATGAAACTCCCCCATCATTTCCTCACGCTGTCGCGGTCGAGGTTAACAGAAGAAGTGCATGCGACGCCACGATAACAGATCAAAAAGCGCATCTTCGAGAGGGCGCGCGGCGGGCTCCCAAACGCAAAAAGCCCCGGCTTTGGGCCGGGGCTTTCTGGGTCTGGTTGCGGGGGTTGGATTTGAACCAACGACCTTCAGGTTATGAGCCTGACGAGCTACCGGGCTGCTCCACCCCGCGTCAAC
>NZ_JBDZDR010000011.1:0-104893 GCF_040049255.1 Mesorhizobium sp. KR2-14
ATCGGGTAGACCACGGCCACGTTTTACAAACCCGCCCTCCGCGTAGTAACCCATTGATGTTGCTCATCGGAGGGCGGACAAGGACTAGCGGCGAGGACCCGATATGGATGTCGGGTGCGCCAATCTTCTCCTCAAATCGTCCTCAACCCTTTGATGCGCAAGCGTTTCTGACAATGCGTGATCAAATCCCTCGGAGTTGATCAGTACCACCTTTGCCAGCCATCGTTGTTTAACGTCGAGCGGGTAGCCTGTTCCATAGGCATGGCCGATGCCTTGGGTGGTCCAGCCACCAATGGCATCAACGATGTCAGCGGGGCATTCAACCGCGCGCAGGCGGTCTCGCATGCTGTGCCGAAATGAATGGATGACGCAGCCTTTCGGAAGGCGAACACGCAGCCATTTGTTGAGTGCGGCACTCGCGGAGTTCGCATTCGTGCCTTTCTTTGAGGCATAGCTGGGGAAGATGAACTCTCCCGCAACCGCGTCCAGTGCTCTTCTAGCCGCCCAGAGTGAGGCACCGACTAGAGGTACGGCCCTTACACTGGAGGGCGTTTTCAACGTCCGCCACGGGTGCGCCCGAACCTGGACGTAAGGGATATCGCCGTTGAGGTTGAAGTCACTTCGCACCAGACCAGCGGCCTCAGCGAGTCTCAAACCTGTGTCACTGATGAGGGCAATTAGCCAACGCCTATCATCGTCTGCCGAAATGCAAGCCCGTTGAATGGACAGGATATCGCCGTCGGGGATTGGTGGCCGAACCCTCCGTTCTCCGACCTCCGGGATAAAGGTACCCGAGAATGGGTTCGTACAATCGAGGCCATGTTCGGAGATGGCTATGTTGATTGCTGCTCGTACCGTGGCAAAGACCCGCTGAATGGACGACGTGGTTAGGCCCTTTCCGATTAGGTAATCACGGAAACGGCCTGCATCGGCTCGCCCGATAGCGGCAATGGAAGCGTTGCCCAAACATTCGAGAGCGTATCCAAGATTTCGGTCGGTATAGGCGCGGAACGCCTTTCCTTTCCCTCGGCCCTTTAGTCTCACGTAGATGTCATAGGCATCCGAAAGGCGGACCGCCGCTTGCGGCTCCTGGCGTTCATGCCCGGACTCGGGGGTGATTGGCGAGCCAGGGAGAACTCGCAGACCGAGCCTCTCGATAAGGGCTTGATTCCAGACGCTCTCCAAGAGCGCTGCCAGTTGATCCGCCGCTTTTTGCGCTTTGGCCGGGGAGCGGGTCCGCAAACAGACAACTACCCGAGTCTTATTGAACGATGGCTGGAGGGCCTTCGGAACGCGTCGGGAGAAATAATATACCCCCCGCTTCGTGAACAGGTATTTCGGATTTTGGTCTACCACGTGGTCTACCCATTTGATCACGCATTGTCAGAAACGCTTGCGCATCAAAGGGTTGAGGACGATTTGAGGAGAAGATTGGCGCACCCGACAGGATTCGAACCTGTGACCTCTGCCTTCGGAGGGCAGCGCTCTATCCAGCTGAGCTACGGGTGCCTGGCCGAAGCAAAGAATCGCCTCGACGGAAATCAGTCGCTGGCCGACCGATCCCGCGCTTCATAGCCGATGCTTCCGCTGGCATCAACGGGGAAATGGAGTTGCGCTGGCCTCCGAAGGCAGAGGTCACAGGTTCGAAACCTGTCGGGTGCGCGCCGTGACTGTGCCGGAGGGAGCCGTCCAGGGGCTGACCGGAGAATGCGCACTGTGCCGCCAGAGTGCCGAAAGCGAAAGCCACCATTCCTGCGCCCTTTGATCGGCTACATGTCTGTTTTACGGTCCGGCCGAACGAACAGTCCCGATTCGAGGAAAGTGCATGCTCACAGGTGAAATTCGCTCGAAGGTCGACCAGGTGTGGAACGCCTTCTGGGCCGGCGGGATCGCCAACCCCCTCGAGGTCATCGAGCAGATCACCTACCTGCTGTTTATGCGCGGCCTGGACGAGGCTCAGCAGCGCGAGGAGAACAAGGCCACCATGCTCGGTCGGCCGATCGAGCGGGTGATCTTCCCGGAGGGCGTCTACCGCCAGGACCGCGACGGCAAAGACGTGACCTATGGCGAACTGCGCTGGTCGAAGCTGAAGAACGCCGATCCGGGCCGCATGTTCACGCTGGTGTCGGACTTCGTCTTCCCGTTCCTGCGCGAGATGGCCGAAGAAGGCACCGCCCATTCCGAGCACATGAAGGGCGCGCGCTTCACCATCCCGACGCCCGGCCTGCTCGCCAAGGTGGTCGACATGCTGGCGGAGATCCCGCTGGAGGATCGCGATACCAAGGGCGACCTTTACGAATATATGCTCGGCAAGATCGCGTCTGCCGGCCAGAACGGCCAGTTCCGCACGCCGCGTCACATCATCAGGCTGATGGTGGAACTGATGAAGCCCACGCCGCAGGACGTGATCTGCGATCCGGCGAGTGGCACCTGCGGCTTCCTGGTCGCAGCCGGCGAGTATCTGCGGGACCACCACAAGGGACTGTTCCGCGATGCGGCGCTCAACCGGCACTTCCACGAGGGCATGTTTCACGGCTACGATTTCGACCAGACCATGCTGCGCATCGGCTCGATGAACATGCAGCTGCACGGCGTCGTGGGGGCCGAGATCCGCTACCGGGATTCGCTTGCCTCGGAACACTCCGACGACGCCGACAAATATTCGCTGATCCTCGCCAATCCGCCCTTCGCCGGCGCCCTCGACTACGAGACGACGGCGGCCGACCTGCTCGCCATCGTCAAGACGAAGAAGACCGAGCTGCTGTTCATGGCGCTGTTCCTGAAGCTGCTGAAGCCCGGCGGGCGCGCGGCGGTCATCGTGCCCGACGGCGTGTTGTTCGGCTCGTCGACGGCGCACAAGGCGATCCGCAAAATGCTGGTCGAGGACCACCGGCTCGACGCCATCGTCAAGCTGCCGTCCGGCGTGTTCAAGCCCTATGCCGGGGTGTCGACGGCGATCGTCTTCTTCACCAAGACCAATTCCGGCGGCACCGACCACGTCTGGTTCTACGACGTGCAGGCCGACGGCATGAGCCTGGACGACAAGCGCCAGATGCTGGTGGCGGAAGAAAAATTCGGGCCAACGCCGAAGGCGGCGCTGAGCGAAGACGAGCACGCGAAAAACAACCTGCCCGACGTCGTCGCCCGCTGGAAGCAGCGCGCCGGCAGCGAGCGCGACAACCCGCGCACCGGCCAGAGCTTTACGGTGACGCGCGAGGAGATCGCTGCGGCGGATTATGATCTATCGCTCAACCGCTACAAGGAAGTGGTGCACGAGGCGGCACAACACCGGCCGCCGCAGGAGATCATCGCCGAGCTGCTGAAGCTCGAGGACGAGATTGCAGAGGGGCTGAAGGAACTGGAGGCGATGCTGTGAGCTGGCCTCAGGTAAAGATTTCAGAAGTCACAGACATCGTTTCCGGTGCCACGCCCAAAACAGCCGTTTCGAGCTACTGGGGCGGGGATATCGCTTGGGCAACGCCTGCAGACCTATCCGATCTCGTTGGAACCTATATTAAGGATACTCCGCGCAAGATTACCGAGGCTGGCCTTCGTAGCTGCGCAGCCAGCGTATTGCCGGCCAACTCAGTGTTGTTCAGTTCCAGAGCCCCTATAGGTCATGTCGCAATCAACACCGTGCCCATGGCGACTAATCAGGGGTTCAAAAGCTTTGTGCCGGACAACAAAGTTCTAGATTCCAAGTTCCTTTTTTGGTGGCTTAAAGCCCATCGCGCACGGCTGGAGGCAATGGGCACCGGGGCTACCTTCAAGGAAGTTTCGAAAGCGACAGTTTCGCGTGTTGAAATCCCACTCCCGCCCCTCGACGAGCAGAAGCGGATTGCGGCGATCCTGGACAAGGCCGATCAGCTGCGCCAGAAGCGCCGCCAGGCCATCGCGCTGCTCGACACCCTAACCCAATCGATCTTTCTGGAGATGTTCGGGGATCCGGTGAGCAATCCGAAGGGGTGGCGACAGGCGACGTTAGGAGACGTCATATTTAAGGCGTCAGATGGTCCGCACGTTAGCCCGCAATATTGCGAAGATGGGATTCCATTTCTCTCGACACGGCACATCCAACGAGGTCGAGTCCTGTGGCAGGATCTAAAATATATCAGCGAAGAAGATGCTCGCGTGCACTGGCGCAAATGCAAGCCGGAGCGCGGGGATTTGCTTTATACGAAGGGAGGAACGACAGGAATTGCGGCGCATGTGAACTTCGATGAGGAGTTTGCGATCTGGGTTCATGTGGCGCTGTTGAAGACCCGGCACGAGGTAGTTTCGCCTAAGTGGCTTGAATGCATGTTGAACAGCAACTACTGCTATCAGCAATCGCAAGTCTACACCCATGGAATTGCAAATCGCGACCTAGGACTAAAGCGAATGGTGAAGATCAAGCTCTTCGTGCCACCTCTGAAAGAACAGGTCGCGTTTGTAGATCGATGTGGTGCTGTTGAACGTGTGATCGGACGGTCAAGACTTCAGTTCGATGAGGCGGACTCCCTCTTCGCCTCCCTTCAACACCGCGCCTTCACCGGCCAACTCTGAGGCTTCATGTCCAACTTCGCCTTCCTCGCCGCCGAATTTCCCGACATTTTCGACAGCGCGAAGCGGGCGGAGTCCTATGTTTCGGGCGACCCGCGCACGGCGGCCTTCCATGCCCGGCGCACGGTGGAGCTGGCCGTGCAATGGGCCTACCAGAACGACGGCGGGCTTCACTTTCCCTATGACGACAAGATCTCGGCGCTGATCCACGAGCCGAGCTTCGTCCGGCGCGCCGGCCAGGCGGTCTTCACCAAGGCCAGGCTGATCATCAAGATCGGCAATCGCGCCGTGCACGAGGCGAGGGAGACATCGGCGAAGGACGCGCATGAAGCGGTGCGCGAGCTTTTCCATCTCTGTTTCTGGCTGGCGCGCACCTATGCCAAAGCGCCGCCGCCGGAGGGGCTGGCCTTTGACGCAGAAAAACTCTCCCGCAGGGACGACCTGGTCAAAAAGGCCTTCACTGAGCTCACCCGCATGAAGGCGGAGATGGAGGCGAAGGACAGGGCCTTCGCCGAGCTCTTGCGCGCCAGGGGCGACCTCGACGCGGAACTCAAGGCCGCGCGCGCAGAGCGCGACCGCATCCGTCGCGAAAACGCAGCGCGTCCCGACACCCACGACTATTCAGAAGCCGAGACCCGCGACCTCTACATCGACCTGCTGCTCAAGGAAGCCGGCTGGCCGCTCGATCATGCGCGCGACCGCGAATATCCGGTCGAGGGCATGCCAAACAACGAGGGGACGGGCTTTGTCGACTACGTGCTGTGGGGGGACGACGGCAAGCCGCTGGCCGTCATCGAGGCCAAGCGCACGCGGCGTGATCCGCGCGCCGGCCAGCAGCAGGCAAAACTCTATGCCGATTGCCTGGAGAGAAAATTCGGGCAGCGGCCGGTGATCTTCACCACCAACGGCTACGACCACTGGATCTGGGACGATCTTGCCTATCCGCCGCGCGCAATCTCCGGCTTCTACAAGAAGGACGAGCTGCAGCTCCTGGTGCAGCGGCGCACGACGGCTAGGTCGCTTGCGGGCATCGCTCTCGATCGCAAGATTGTCGAGCGATACTATCAGGATCGGGCAATCGCCAAAACGAAGGACGCCTTCGAGGCGAAACGTCAGCGCAAGGCGCTGCTGGTCATGGCGACCGGCTCTGGCAAGACGCGCACGGTGATCGCGCTGGTCGACGTGCTGATGCGCGCCGGCTGGGTCAAGCGCGTGCTCTTCCTGGCCGACCGCGTGGCGCTGGTGAACCAGGCGGTGAAGGCGTTCAAGGCGCACCTGCCGGATTCCTCGCCGGTCAACCTGGTAACGGAGAAGGCGGGCCAGGGCCGGGTCTTCCTCTCCACCTATCCGACCATGATGAACTTGATCGACGAGCGCCAGAGCGGCGCGGCGCGCTTCGGTCCCGGCCATTTCGACCTGGTCATCATCGACGAGGCGCACCGCTCGGTCTACCAGCGCTATGGCGCGATCTTCGACTATTTCGACAGCCTCCTGGTGGGCCTGACCGCGACGCCCAAGGACGATATCGACCACAACACCTACGGCCTGTTCGACCTCGAGGACGGCGTGCCGACGGATGCCTATTCGCTCGACAAGGCGGTTGAGGACGAATATCTCGTGCCGCCGCATTCCGTCTCCGTGCCGCTGAAATTTGTCCGTCAAGGCATCCGTTACGACGAGCTCTCCGAGGCGGAGAAAGAGCAGTGGGACATGCTGGAGTGGGGCGAGGAGGACGGCGACCCGCCCGACAGCGTCGATGCCGAGGCGGTCAACAAGTGGCTGTTCAACTCCGATACCGTTGACAAGGTGCTGGCCCATGTGATGACCGAGGGGTTGAAGGTCGCTGGCGGCGATCGGATCGGCAAGACCATCATCTTCGCCAAGAACCAGGCTCATGCTGAATTCATCGAGCAGCGGTTCAACCTGGCCTATCCGCATCTCGCCGGCCATTTCGCCCGGGTCATCACCTTCAAGACGGAATATGCCCAGAGCCTGATCGACGATTTTTCGAAGAAGGACAGCGCCCCGCACATCGCCATCTCCGTCGACATGCTCGACACCGGCATCGACGTGCCGGAGGTGGTCAACCTCGTGCTGCTCAAGCTGATCCGCTCCAAGACCAAGTTCTGGCAGATCATCGGCCGCGGCACGCGGCTCTGCCCTGATCTCTTCGGCCCCGGCGAGGACAAGGAATTCTTCCGTGTCTTCGACTATTGCCAGAACCTCGAATTCTTCCGCCAGAACCCGAAGCCGGACGAGGGCAAGAACGCGAAGTCGCTGAGCGAGCGGCTGTTTGCCGCCCGCTTTGACCTTATCCGCGCCCTGGACGAGAAGCATCGGCTGGAGACGCCGCCGGGCGTCGCGGAGGATGGCGAGCCCTACGACGCCGGGCCGGAGGCGGCGCCCGACGAGAAGGCGATCCGTGCCGGGGCGCTGGATTTCCTCAAAACCTATGTCAGCACGATGAACCTCGACAACTTCATCGTTCGCGGCAAGCGCCAGCTGGTCGAGAAATACCAGGCGCCGGAGGTCTGGGGGACGCTCTCCGACGAGATGCGCGACGAGCTCGTCGACGAGGTGGCGCCTCTGCCGAATGAGATGAGATCCGAGCCGGAGGAGGCCAAGCGCTTCGACCTCTTGATGTTCAACCTGGAGCTGGCGCTGCTCAAGGGCCCAAAACGTTTTGACAGGCTGAAGAAGCAGCTTGTCGAGATCGCCTCGGCGCTGGACGAGCAGACTGCCATCCCAGCTATCGCCGCCCAACATGCGCTGATCCTCGATGTGCTCTCCGACGAGTGGTGGGAGGGCATCACCGTGCCGCTGCTCGAACTGGTGCGGCTACGGCTGCGTGGACTCATCCATCACATCGACAAGCGCCGGAAGGCGATCGTCTATACCAACTTCATCGACGAACTTGGCGACGCCAGCGAGCTCGATCTGCCGCAGGTCGGCGAGGTCGATTTCGCCCGCTTCAAGCGCAAGGCGCGTCACTTCCTGCGCGAGCACGAGGACCACATCGCCATCGCCAAGCTGCGCCATGGCAAGCCGCTCACGACAACCGACCTCGAGGAGCTGCAGACGATGCTGCTTTCCGCCGGCATCGGCGACGCCGCGCACATCGAGAAAGCGACCGAGCTCGCCCGCAGCTTCGGCACCTTCATCCGCTCGCTGGTCGGTCTGGATCGCCATGCCGTAGCGGAAGCCTTTGGCGAGTTCCTCGGCGACGGTGCGGCAACGGCGGAGCAGATCGAATTCATCGACATGGTGATCGAGCACCTGACCGAGAAGGGCACGATGGACCCCGGCCTGCTCTACGAAAGCCCCTTCATCGACATCGCGCCGACTGGACCCGAGCAGATACTCGGCGAGCACCGCGTGGTGCAGTTGGTGAAGAAGATACAGGCGATCAACGACAGCGCCGTGGCCGGAGGATCGCTCCTGGTTGACTCAGGGAAGTTCGCTGGCGAGCGCCAGCGTCGCCAATGAGGAAAAGTGCGTCCGGCGAGGGGACAACGCTGGTGAGCTCCCCCTGAGATCGGTCCGCGACTCAATCCGGCCGGCAGCAGTCGGCGGCCCTATCGCCGCGCCTGGCTGGTGCGGACCAATAATCACTACCTTTCGGGCTCGCCTTCGGCTTCCTTGCTCGGCTTCGCCTCGGTCGTCGCCTTCGCTCGCTCGGCCTGGTTGTGGGCTTTTGAGCAGTTGCTCCCCATAACCACCGGGAATGCTTCTATCCCCCTGTCCCTCCTCAAATGCGAGGAAGGACAGGGGGATTTTTGATTGAACACCGTTCAACGCTTCTTCACAGACCCTAGGCTTGTCGAGCCGATCAGGCGGAGTGCCTATACCTGATCATCAAGTCCGAATCCCTGGTTCCATAGAACCACACTCGGTTACGACGCGCACGACGCTGAAGCCATCCATGCGCTGTCCGGAAGGTTGTGGCATCACAGAGCCTTCCGTCTTTTTGGCGTCCTTTGATAGCAGGCGACAACCAAGAACGGGCGTCCAGGCATCTCTGCTTGGGGAGCGATCGTCTCGATCTTCCAGTCGGCTGCGGCTGCCTCATAGTCTGCCTGTGGGATAAGCAGGTGCCGTTGCGCGTTGTGGCCGCTATGTTCGCATTCCGGTGAGGAAGAGGCACGCCGTCTATCTGACAAGGATATCGACGTTTGCTTAGTAGGCGGGCGCTTGGTGCTGCCGTGAGGCGACAATCGGCTGAGGGAGCTTTACGCTTATTTAGCCGATCATCTAAAGCATAGTTAACGTCCATTGTATCGTCAACTACTATGAAGTTGTATCCCGTCAGCTGTTGCATGTTTGCAACGCATGTGGCGGTCGTGGCAGGTGCCTTCGGCGGGTCTATCTCCGCACAAGAAACTCCGGAACGGCGGTGTCCGGCACCAGATTTTTCTGCCTCCGCACGGCATAACAGGTCGATCTAGTCGACCAGCCCCTTCAGCACTGCGTCGGCGCTGAAGCGCAAGTTCTCGGCTGCTCCGCGGTCGAGTGGATGACAGATCGACATGAAGGTGATGCCCTCGGCTTGGCTGTTTGTCTCC
Organism: Mesorhizobium sp. KR2-14; assembly: GCF_040049255.1. Taxonomy (NCBI): domain Bacteria; kingdom Pseudomonadati; phylum Pseudomonadota; class Alphaproteobacteria; order Hyphomicrobiales; family Phyllobacteriaceae; genus Mesorhizobium; species Mesorhizobium sp. KR2-14. Next base: position 9,105 of record NZ_JBDZDR010000011.1, read on the forward strand.
AAAGAGGCCATCTTCTGACATTCCTTCATTGTCATGACGAAGGGCATAGCTATGACCTTCGGCTCTTCGTCCGGGAAGATCATCAGGCTGATTAGGATGGCGAACACGTTATACCTTTCTTTGCGGTATGATCAGGATCGATCACCCGCTGCTCATAGGATGGGGTTGTGGGCAGGCCAAGGAGCGGGGTTGATGCGTCGAGGCATGCTGGTGGGCCACCGCGCGAAAGACCATCCTGGCCGGCAGGTCGACTGCGAAGGTTTGTCAGGCGAGGCCGCGGCGCCGGATCAACTGGAGGAGACGCATGAAGCCTGTATGCTCTATTTGACTCACAGGAGCTCACTAGCGAGCATCGTTGAATTCTAGCAGTGTATGACGTGCCAATAGGCCACGCGCGCCAGCGAGTCTCCAAGTGCAGCGTAGAGCTTGCCAAGAGCGGGGCGAATTGGCCGACCATAGAAGAGAAGAAGGTGGTCAACCTGGTTCGCGAATCGAAGCTTCAACAAGTTCATCGAGAAGGATGACGAGCTAGATCGGCAGTTTGAACAGCGCCTGACGGAGAATGCCGAAAAGCAGAAGCGCGTCCGCGACCTGATCGACCAAAAGGTGGAGCAGAAAGACGGGGTTAAGAGCGTGGAGGTCCGCAGCCTAGTGCAGGCGCTTGAAGAGCTGCGGGGCGAAGTGCGGCCAATGTCCCAGATCCCGGGTGGTTTCTCTCATCAGTTTTTCGCGTGGGAGCAGATCTGCGCTGCTCAAAAGATAGCTAAGGTCGCCGGGGGAGCTGGCTTCATTAGCGCGGCTATATCCCCTGCTGGTAAAGCGGCCGTGGACTCGATCGAGAAGGTTCTCGCCAAAAAGACGGTCCCGTCGAGATCGGTTCTCTCTCAGTCTCGGAAGTAATTCCAGGCGCCCTACGGGGCGTCTTTTTATTTGCGCATCAAGCGCTCGGTCGGCAACTCGATATACCAGCAGTTGCCGACCGAATTCCTTCTCTCGTCGCGCGATGAAGCGTCATCAGCAACGCGACGATCGCCATGTCTGGCGACGTCTTCGGCCAGATCAAAAGACCAGACGGCGGCACTCATTAGTGAGTCTCTAGTGAGTCTCTCCGTCAATTTGGGATGATCTGCGGCGCATCGAGGCGCTCCGCTGAACGCCTGGTGGATCAGAACTGCGGAGCAAGCCAGCATTTTGCATCGGCGCTCTGGTGCGGCTGCATTCGCCCATGATGCTCGTTCCGTCTGCGGATGTGACCGCGGTGAAGGCGGGAGCGGATCTGTCAACCCGAATGACGCGCCGCTCGGCCAGATCCCTTCGCAGGCATCAGGCACCGAGGTGCCCCAGATGATGAATATCTATTTTGCTTGGCCGGCCCAGGACTTCCGTTATTCGGCTGGTCATTGATGACGCATGTGCCGGAATCTTAGAAACGTATCCCTTGATCGGGTGGTCAGATATCACGCGACAGACGGCACAGGCTTGTCGGCGCCGGCGAAGATGATGTTTCGGGGCGCCTCAGGCGATGGTTGACGAAGGTAGAATAAATTTTATGCGGCCTGCCAATGTCAACTACGTGTAACCTTTCCGTTGCGAACTCATCTTTTGAACTAGATGACTGAACGGTCGTGGTTTACATCCGTCAACAAAGATATGCAGAGCCACACTCCCGGTAATATGGGCGCATCCAGGGTAAAATGTGTCTGGCGCCAACAGGCATCCGGAACAAGGCTCGCGCCTTTTTCTAGGACTTCGAGCCCTCAGCCAGATCGTTATCTAGATGGGGCTAGCCCAGTCGGTTGACCAGGTCTTCGGCGCGCAGATGGCTATAGCGCTGCAGCATGCGTAACTCCTTGTGACCCGAGACGGTCGCCACTTCGATTACGTTCCAGCCCCTCTCCAGCAGGCGCGTCACGGCTTCATGTCTGAGATCATGAAAATGCAGATCGGAGGAACCCGCTCGGTCCCGTAGATGCAACCAGGCTTGTCCGACGGCGCTTTGGGTCGTGGCGATCACCTTTTCACCAGTGCTGGTCGCATTGAGCTCCTTCAGCACAGCAATCGCTCGACTGGACAGCGGCACGTCGCGAGCATCGCCGTTTTTCGTCAGTGGCAGGTGCGCGATGCGCTTTTCGAAATCGATGTTCGACCATGTGAGGCTGAGTAACTCGCCCTGTCGCATCGCGGTCTCAACGGCGAGAATAATCAGCGGGCGCATCCAGGGGGTTCGACCGCTGTCAGCGGCGTCGAGCAGCTTCTGCTCTTCACCAAGAGCCAGGCGGCGATCTCGTCCGCGCGGCGGCTTCGGTCTTCGTATCAACCGGCACGGGTTCTGCGCCAGGTGGACGCCCCATTCTTTTCGGGCAATGTCGATCGCGTGACCGAGCGAATTTAGCTCCCGGATGACTGTCGAGGACGCAACGACTGCTAGGCGCTCGTCCCGGTATTCAGCGACGTGCTGCGGCGTCAGCATTGCCAGCGTGCGGTGTGCGATCGAGCGTTTCATCATAGCCTTGATGCGATACGCCTCGCTCGACGCCGAGCGCTTCTGCGGCGTGATCTCGCGCAGGTAGCGCTCGAAAAGCTCTTTTATGGTCATCCGTTCAGCCAGGCGCGTGTCTGGCAGGTTGCCGCAGCGATCAAGCTCGGCTTCCAGATTGCGCGCCCACCGCTCAGCGTCGGCTTTTGAGTCAAAGCTCTTGGCACGCGGGGCGATTCCCTTACGTCTAACTTGGGCTTGCCATCTGCCCCGCAACCGGCGGATCGTCGCCATGAAGCACCTCCTTGTTATGTGCCTCATGGTGCGTAGGACGCCCCCGGAGGGGCGCCAAGGACGATTCCGGCGCCTGTGTGACCAGAGTGTGCCGCGAGCGTCTGGGGCGCTCTGCAGGGCTCTGTCGCTCGCTGGTGGACACCATTGGAATCAAGGACTTCCGGATCTCTCGAGAGGCGGGAGAGCGCTGCTTGATCTAGGCAGCTGTGGGCGCGTTGTCACTTCAGCTCTTGGCAGTGTTCCGAGAGCTATAGCAAGTTGCTAAGTGCTTACAACATCGTTCTAATGCAAGAGGGAGCTTGGGGGGGAATCGCGAGTGCCGGAGCGCTTCATTTTTAGGCAGGTCTATTTCGGTGACGTTTCCAGATTTGCCGCTGATGGCGAAATCCGAGCGAAGAACCATCCGACGGCGCAGCGATGTCATCAGACATCGTATCAGGCGATCGTCGACCGAAGGGGGACTAGCGAGTTTGGGATGCCATGCGGAGGCGTTGTCAATGACTATGTCCCATTTTATTTCTCGCCGATTACAGCTTTCACCTACACAATTTCCTGCGGCAATGTTCCGTTGATTGATCCGAAGGGGTGCAATCTAGGGCAGGCGTGCGAAGACGACCGAGTATTTTTGGTCGCTCGCCCGGCGAGGTTTGCAAGTAGCGGTTTGACTTATTGTTTTAGCAACTACGCGCTGAACTCTCAGGCGCCGATGCCGACGATTGAGAGCAATCTAGCGCGTCTTGATAGTCACGTTCATTGGAATGTTTTCGATGACGCCCCGCTGGCAGCTTCGATCCCTGAGATTGGTTACGGTGGGGTCTGCAAATATTTCAAGAACGCGGCAACGCCACCCGAGCGGCAAACGCGTAGTCAGAAACGTATGGCGGAGTTTTTGGTCCGTCATGCTGTTCCAATAGGCATAATTGAGTGCATAATTGCAAAGACCACCAATGTGAGAGATAACCTCACCGAGATGATCGCGGGGTCCGGCTGGAATGTCCCGATATATGTCAAACGCGGTTGCTACTTCCAATGACACTGATTTTTAAGAAGGGCGATATGTTCGCTGAGCCGGCCGAGGCGTTGGTCAATACGGTCAACTGCGTCGGTGTCATGGGTAAGGGGGTCGCGCTCGAAGCAAAGAGGCGGTGGCCTAAGAATTATTCGGCTTACAAGAAGGTCTGTGACGCAGGAAGGCTGAGGCCTGGTAAGTTATTTGTTTTCGATGCAAGTCAACTTCTTGATCAGCAAGGTCCTAGGTATGTGATCAATTTTCCAACTAAAGACCATTGGCGAGAAAAGTCAAAAATTTCCTATGTTGCTGATGGTCTTGATGCGCTAGTGGGTGCGATTCGTGAATATAAAATCTCGTCAGTAGTCATGCCGCCACTGGGATGCGGAAACGGCGGTCTCGATTGGGCTGTTGTCCGACCTCTGATCGAATTGAAGCTTGCGAAGCTTCATGATGTTGAAATTACCGTATTCCCTCCGGCCGGGACGAATGATGAACCTGAACATGTCGAGTTGCCCCTGAAGATGACTTACGGCCGAGCAATTTTGCTTAAGGCTCTAGGTGAACTTGAAAGGCCTTTTAATGGCGAGTTTGATCGTATCTCACTTCAAAAGATTGCCTATTTCCTGCAAGCTCTTGGTGTTCCCTTGAACTTGGCATTCTCACGCAACTTGCACGGCCCATATTCGGAGGCGTTGAGAAAGGCATATATTGTCCTGGAGAAGAATCGGCTGATCGATGGGTTTACCTCAGGTGATCGCCTTGCTCACGTTACCCCTGCGGGGTATGCAGCTGCTGACGAATTCCTCAGCAACTCACCTGATCATGACGGTCATAAGATCATAGACCGACTTGATAAGCTTGTGCAGGGCTATGAGAGTCCCTACGGACTAGAGCTATTGTCTTCAGTTCATTGGCTGGCCGCGCATGAGAATGCATATCCAGTCGAGAAAATCGTTATTGCGATGAAAACGTGGAGCGAAGACAAGCGAAATTCGTTCCCAGAAGCCTCTATTCGCGCAGCTTATGATCGTCTGGTCGTAGATGGTCTAATACCGAACTGATCCGTGCCCTATGACAAGCGGCTCTAAACTGTTGGCTTGATATTGTGGGGAGGCCGGGCTCCCGCTCGATAGTGAAAAAATTTGTAGGATATTCTCGCATTGCCGGGAGTGCATAACTCATCACCATTCAACCGAATCCCGACCCCCGACGATGGCCAATATCACGAAGAATACAAAAAGCCCGAACAATTCAACAAGCAGTGGTCTGCTCCTACGCGGGGTCGTAAGTGGAATATTTCAGTTCACGCTGGTTCAATTCCGCGGGAGAGCGTCACTCATCCGCGCTATTCAAAGTTTTGCAAACATCTACCATTGCCGCTCTAAGCGATCGCCGGCTATTCGAAGCTCCAGCAGCTGATCAACATTAGGATACATACCTGTAACAACACCTGCCAATGTAAAGGCACCGCGCACTGTTTCTGGATCAATCCGGGGCGGAATAGAGTTCGCAGTTCCCCTAGCGTAGGAAAACGCTTCACCTACGAGGCCGTAGACGACTGCCCATCCAATCGCATCAGATATCGCATCATGAGTGGCCGCCGTTAAGCCGGTTATGTGCGGAAGTATCACGCCGATCCCTACGGCTGCTTGACGCGCCTGCTGCACCTGAAAATGTTTGAGGATGTTGGCGAGCCGATCTTGAGAGACGCTATCAGCATGTTCGATACACTCCTTAAGGTCTGGAATAATCGAGTCGGGCAACGCCTGGAACGCCGTAGGGTGCGGGACGTGAAATCCTACCGGGGTGTGCCCCGGATGAAACCGAAGCATCAAGTTGTTCCTAGCCACAATCGACAATTCTGAAAGGATCGCCGGTAATATCGCGCGTGCGGCAACCAGTTTATTGTGACGGCGCTCATCTTCGATGTCGTTCGTCTGGCTGATTTGTGTGCGGTTACCACGAAGTGCAATGTAGGCTGCACCGATCGAAAACCCTGCAACGACAATACTTCCCACGAAGCCGACCCAAGCGTCACTCTTGAGGGGCCAATCGAGCATCATGAAGACAACCAAAAAAACTTCGGCTGCGCAGAAAGCACCTAGAGCGAAGCCATCAAGGAACGTAATCTGCTTAAGTCTATATTTTCTCAATGCGCCCCCTTCTGCCACGCGGCATCATGTATCGTAGCGTTCTAACGATGTTGACGCGCCCTTTAGTTCTTGTCGCGCCACCGCAATGAGAGGCGCCGTCCGCGCCAAAGCCTGCAACCTGACGTGCTGGGCAGATCAATGATTTGGGTGAAAGGCTGACCCCGTCGGCAAATTGTCAGATCGGTAACCGCAATGCCAGCCCGGAATGCATATCAGATACTGAGAATGCGTTCGTGATGACGAATTCGAGAATTCTCGCCTATGGGACTCCCAGTTTAGTCGACCGCCTGAGCGTTGAAATGTCTTGATCAAGAAACCCAAGGTTTCGCGGCCGTGCCGGAGACGGCCTGGGACTTGTCATCGTCGGATACAAGCCGGCGCAGCGCTGGCTTAAACACCGGCGAAGCCGGGTGTCCGTCGTCAGCGTTTTTGGGGCAATTCGGCGCGGTGTTTGCCTTCACGCAACGAAGCTGACCGGCATTCTGCGGATGTGTTCGCGGTGAAGGACGGGAGAGGATCTGTCGATCCGAATATCCGCCACTTGCTTCCGTCGCAATCTGGAGTGTGCGAGGGTGCTTATTGAATAGGGAGGGGCATGTATGTCATCGAACAGCTGCACGCAGAACACATTCCATTGGTGCGTTCTATCCGCGCTATCACTTCTGATCTTTAGCTCTGGCGCGCACGCGCAGACACCCAGCTCAAGCTCAAGTTATGGGACCATCTTCGGCCTAATAACAGTCGGCTTCTTGGCGCTACTATACTTCGCGCCATCAATCATCGCTTGGCGGCGCAACCATGAAAACAGATGGCTGATTCTCCTTCTTAACGTAGTGCTGGGTTGGACAGTGATAGGCTGGCTTGCAGTGCTATCCTTTGCCGTCCTCGCGATCCACATCACAAAGGAGGGCAAAATAGTGAACAAAGTCCGCACCTAAACTCGTTGCATTGTAGTTGGCACCGGAAGGCTGCTGACATGGCGCATCAGCCGGACCGCAAGCCGGGCTCTCCAGCTAACGCGCGCACAGAGGCTACTGATCGATCGGTCAGCTTAACACCAGCCTCTGCTTTTTATCCAAAGATTGCGGATCGCGGAGGAGGACGAACGATGGCGATCTATGACCAGCCGACGAAAACGTTGATGCGGGAATTCGTCAAGGACCTCCAACTCACCCCCGACCAGGTGTTCGACAAGAACACTGCGGTGAAGTGGTTCGCAAGCAAATACCCCAAGCTCAAACGCGGAACTGTAACAGCGCATGTCGAAGGAATGGCGGTAAACGCCTCTTCTCGCATCCACCATCCAGCTATCAGGCCCGGCTCAGGCTACGATCTATTTTTCAAAGTCGCACCTGGTCGCTTTCGATTGTGGAACGAAGAAAAGGACCCTGCCCCGATCTACCGCGATATGGCACCTGGAACCCAGCCCAGCATTGATGACGATGCTGAAGAAGTTGAGGTGGAGGCTTCTCGGGAGTTCGCCTACGAGCATAACCTGCGGGATTACCTCGCCAGGAATCTTCACCTTATCGAGCCCGGTCTGAAATTATATCGAGACGAGGGGTTCGAAGGCGTCGAATTCCCGGTCGGTGGCCGGTTTATCGACATTCTAGCGGTGGACTCGAAGGACAACTTCGTGGTCGTTGAGCTCAAAGTGTCACGGGGTTACGACCGAGTGGTCGGCCAGTTGCTCCGCTATATGGCGTGGGTCCAAAAGGAGCTCGCTAGTGAACCGAATTCAGTCAGAGGCGTCATCATCGCTAGCCAGATGACGGAAGATCTCCAACTAGCGGCCTCGCTAATGCCGAACGTGCAGCTGATGGAATATGAGCTGGCCCTAACTCTGCGTCCGGTAGTCAGCTGACGGGAGTGGCGGGATCGTGCCTTGGCGCTGGAGCGAACTGCACCGCGCGAACTGAAACCCTGGGCGGGTAAGGGTCTGCTTGTCAGCCCGGAAAGGCCCCGCGGACGCTTCGGAGGGCAGCGCTCTATCCAGCTGAGCTACGGGTGCCTGGCCGAAGCAAAGAATCGCCTCGACGGAAATCAGTCGCTGGCCGACCGATCCCGCGCTTCATAGCCGATGCTTCCGCTGGCATCAACGGGGAAATGGCGCTGCGCTGGCCTCCGAAGTGCAGCAATGGTCAACGATCGCCAGGATCCGCAACGGCTGGAGGGCCGGCCTACCGTTGACGTGCAAGCCAGACCGTATGTCCGCCGCAATCCGGATCTTCCGGGATGTAGGCCACGACATCGAAACCATTGCGGTCGAGTAGGAGGCGATACTCGTCGGGATCGAGGCTTGCGTGATAAAGCGGCTCCCCTTCGAACGCGCCGATTGCCTCTCCGAAGGCGGGGCCACTGGTGAACAACAGTAAGGCACCTCGCTCGGCATGGTCACGGAAGATTGGAAACATCGTTCGCTGATGCCGGGGCGGGAGGTGAAAGAAGCTGTCCCAGGCAATCAGCCCGCCGAATTCGCAGTCCAGCTTCAGCGAGCGCATATCCGCCACTTCCGCTGTCTCATCGGGCAGATTGCTCTGGAACAAGGCAATCATTTCCGGTGAGCTGTCCACGCCGTTGATCCGATACCCTCTGTCCACGAGATAGCGGGCTATGGGCTCGCCCGATCCGCAGCCAATGTCGAGCACCGTCGCGCCCGGCCGCAGCAGGTTCGCGAATCGCTCGATCCATGCGCGCTCACTGCCCAGCCTCGCACCGCGCGCGGCGGCCCACGCCTTGGCGTGACGCCGATAAAGGTCGACTATGCGATGGGCAGCGTTATTCATGGCCGTTGGCCTATCAACGGCACACCATGTCCGCAAGCGACGCGGAAATTGCGGAATTCGGCGAGCTTTGGTAGGCCGATTGAACCTGGGAATGATTGAGCGAGCTGGATGCCCCCGCAAGACGATCTTGGCACGAGACCTCTGCGCTATCCGATCGTAAGGACAAGCTGCGTCCTGATCGGACTGGGGGTGCCGGGCGTCTTGTCACTGCTGCTGGCGCTCCCGGAAATGGCTGGCGTTCCCCGCTGGGCCTTGCTGATCAATCCCGCGATTCTTCTGGTTGCAATGGCCTTCATCGGCAGCTGGGCTGCGCCACGTTGCGGCTTGCGCTCCTTGGTGGCGGATCGATTGGCGGGCGTCGGCGGCAGGGCCTCCGGTCGCGACCTGCTCGCAACGCTCGCCATCGGTGGGTTGCTGGGCGTGTTCGGCTCATTGCTGGACCAGATGACGGCGCCGCTTTGGCAGGGCTCGTCGACAATCCCGGCTCTGGGGTCGGCGTGGTCGCCGGCTGCACTGATCAGCGGTGTGCTTTACGGGGGCGTCGTGGAGGAAATCATGATGCGATGGGGCGTCATGAGCCTGGCCGTGTGGGCGATCTGGCGTCTGGCAGCCCGCTCGAGCCCGCTCCCGCCGCGTTGGGCTCTGGTCATTGGCGCCATTGCCTCCGCCGTTCTGTTTGCTGCCGGCCATTTGCCGGCAGCCGCGCTCGCCAGCGACCTGACTTTGCCTCTCGTTCTCAGGATCCTGGGGCTCAACGCCGTGGTCGGGCTCGTCTTTGCATTCCTGTTTGCAAGCCGGAACCTGGAAAGTGCAATCGGCGCCCATATGGGCTTCCACGTAGGTGTGGCTGCCGCGGCGCTCTTCGTCTCCATTCTCTAAGTCGCGTTCCGCTGGCCGCCGGTGCGTATTGCGCCCGCGGCACCCGTTCGTGAGCGGGATTACATCTGTGGTCGACAGTTCGCCTATTTGTTCCGGCGACGCCCGCGTGAACCTTGCCAGCCGGCAAGCATGTCAAAGGCTTCCAGCCCATCCGCTTCGCTATCAGCTTGCCTGATTTTTGTAGCTAGAAACAACGAGGTCGTCTTGGAGAACACCTTGTGCAGGTAGGAGTGCGCTGCTGAAGTGGTGTCTCCGTCTTCGACAGCCCCGAATGTTCGCGCTTGCTTCGCTACCCGTTGCATGTACTCTTCCCCTTGTTCTTTGCCGATTAATTCAGTTCTGGGCTGGCGGGAGACGACGGGTGTCGTCTTTCGTAGCTGTTCAGTACCTGGTGTGCCTCTTTGTTGACCTACCCAGATGATGGCCGCTGTCTTCAGCCGCAGTCCAAGACGGGTCAGTAAACTGGAGTGTTTTAAGAACAGTTTGAGACGGAAGGGGGTGGAAATGTCTGGAACATCCAGGAAGTTCTGCAGATAGCCGTTTCGTATGCTGGAGCGGTCGACGCAAGAGACTTCCCCAGCGCTATTTTCATGGAGGTCGGGTGGCCAACAACATAAGCCAAAAGCTGCGTCTCACCGCCGCCTTGCTCGGCGCGGTAACGCGAAAGGATCTGGCTGCCGCCTTTCGCCGGATCAATCCAGCCTCCGCCTTCGACGTCGATCGGGCCGACAAGTGGCTGCAGGGGCGCGCAAAGCCGCGCCAGCTCAGCGTCTACGATGATTGGATGAAACTGCTCGAACTGCAGCAGCCGTCGGATTGGATCGCCGACTGCGATCTTGAGGATTTCATCGAGCAAATCTGTATCCGCCACGATCGGGACCGCGCGCTACTGGAGCGCCGCGCCGCGGCATTCGGCAAGGCGCCGCTGATCGGGCAGGACGACAAGGGTGCAACGATTGCCGGCCTGTATGTCTGCTACTCGCATAGCTGGTCGCCCTACACCTCAGGGCGGATGATGCGCAGCACCCTGCTGATCGAGCAGGAAAACGGACCACCGCGGCTGACGGCGACATATACTGAACATCTACCCACTGTTCTGCTGCAGCTGAAAGGACAGGTCATCGTCACCAGGCGAAGCGTGTTCATCCATGTCGGCGGCGCAGCCGACGATGCCCATTTCTTTTTCTGTCTGTTTCCATTCTCGCCGCCTGGAAGTGTACTGGGCGGGTACATGACCGGAATTCCGATTTTCGGGCCGGAATCGCAGCCTTCGGTCACTCGCATGGTGTTGGTGCGTATCAAGGAGCCTGAGAACCAGTCGAGCATCGAAGGTGCCTATTTGGAGCCGGCAGCGACCGTCTCAGAGGACCTCAGGAACTTCCGTGTGAACCTCGACGACCCGGACGCGTCGAACGCTTACCTGAGCGCCTTCCTCAGTCCGGCAGCAGGCGGCACGGACAAGATCCCCAAGGACGATTTTCAGCGTCTGGTGGAGACGTTCGATCGCGCGTGGCTTCGGAATTGAGGTTTTGGGCCGCCCGCCCACCAGAGTGGGCGGCCAATGTCTAAGCGCTTGTCAGGCCGGTATGCGCCGGTCGTACTCCTTCTTGAGACGGCTCCAGCCGTCCCAGAACGGTTCCGGTTTCTTGCCTGCCGCGCGGGCGGCCAGAATGTCGAGGTGCATGTGCCAACCGGCGCCGACCATCAGCGTCGTTGTGCGGTCCGGCAGGCGGCGATGGATGACCGTAAGCAGGACTTCATTGCCCTCCGGGGTCAGCTCGAAGGAAACGTCGCCGCTGCCTTCCCAGGCGAAGGCGAGCTTGCGGGGCGGGTCGAGTTCGGTGATCCGGCTCTGCATCCGCTGCTCTTGCGCGAAGCCGGCCGGCCGATGGCCGGGCGGGTCGGTCAGCTCGTCATTTCGCCAGACGAGTTCAAAGGGAGCGCCGACTTTCATCTCCATCTGGCCTGCCGCCAGCCACTGGCGGCGCAGGTCGCTGTCGGTGAGATATGCCCAGACGCGCTCGATGGGGCCAGGCAGAAGCCGATGGATCTTCAACGTGGCAGGCTCGGTCAGCACGCCATAGGCTTCCAGGGTTGCAAGTTCCGTCATTGATCGTCTCCTTTGTCACGGGCGGGGGATACGGGTGGGGCCTCCTTGCGGAGGAGCTGTTCCAGCACATCCAGACGTTCTGTCCAGAAGCGCTCGTAAACGCCCAACCATTGATGGGCGGTGGCGAGCGGTCCGGGGTCGAGCCGGCACAGATGGGTGCGGCCGCGGATTTCGCGGCGGATCAGCCCTGCGTTTTCCAGGACCTTGATGTGCTTCGAGGCGGCGGCAAGCGAGATTTCGAAAGGTGCCGCAAGCTGGGTCACCGTTCTCTCGCGACCAGCGAGATCGCGAAGCATCCGCCGGCGCGTGGCGTCGCCAAGGGCGTGAAAGACGGAATCCAGCTGAGGTGCCTGTAATTCAACCATGCGGTTGAATATAAAAGTGCGCCTTCGAAAGTCAACCACTTGGTTGAATATGGACAAATACGAAGCGACATAGGTTGATTGGCGCCCCTTTCGCCGCAAGGCAGCAGCCGTTAAGGAGTGCTTCGTGAAGCTGAGCCCGACAACAAGCGCATGTCCGCTGGGGGCCTAACCTCCGGAGACCCCGGCAAATGTTCACTCTCGCGGATGTCCACACATTCAGCCAGGAGATCAAGAAGAGCCGGTTCCTGGCGGTCGCGGGACCTGCATCCAGCGAGGCCGCGGCGAAGGAATTCATCGCCTCGCACTCGGAAGCGAATGCAAACCACAATTGCTGGGCTTGGCGCATCGGGCAAAACTATCGTTTCAGTGATGACGGCGAACCTAGCGGCACGGCGGGCAAGCCGATCCTGCAGGCACTGGACGGTCAATCCCTCGACCATGTCGCCGTAGTGGTCATGCGCTGGTTCGGAGGCGTCTTGCTGGGCACCGGCGGTCTTGTCCGGGCCTATGGCGGCACGGCTGCCTCGTGCCTCCGGTCTGCCGAGAAAATGCCCATAGTGGCCACGATCGAGGCAACGGTCATCTGCGGCTTTGCCGACCTCGCGATAGTTCAGGCAAGACTTTCCTCGCTGCCGGGTATTCGAACCAACGCAGAGAGGTTCACCGCAACCGGCGCGGAGCTCGACCTGGCACTGCCCGAAGCCGACGTTTCCGCCATCATGCGGATGATCGCCGATCTGACCAGCGGTCGTGCCACGATCTCGTTGCCGAGTTGAGGCCAGCGGCGCCGAGCCTTGCCCAGTGGCATTGACTCGATGTCTTTGCCGGGCAATGCAATCGGGCCAGATCGATCAGAGGGGATGAAATGCGTGCTCTTCTTTTTTCCGGAGCCTTGTTTGCCGCCATGGCGTGTTCCGGTGCCGTTCAGGCCCAGGACGGCAGTTCCGACACCGTTGCCAGAGGAAAGGCGCTGGTCCTCAAATATTGTTCCGGGTGCCATGCGGTGGAACTCACCGGCGACAGCCCGCATCCCAAGGCGCCCCCGTTTCGCACGCTTTCCGAGCGGTTCCCGATCGATGCTCTGGAAGAGACGTTTATCGGCACCATCGACACGGGGCATCCGGGCATGCCCGTCTTCAAGGCGACGCAGGATCAGATCGATTCCATCATCGCCTACATTGCAACGGTGATGGAGTAGGCGCCGGTGCGCGCAATCAGGCTTCTGTAGCCGAGGCGAAACCGGTCCACCGCGCCTTGGCGCAGTTGCCGCCTTCAGTTGCAGATGGTGGCCGCGGTAGCGGCTCTCAGTTCCTGTTCGGAAACTCCATCCGCAAGCTCGATGATCTTCAAGCCGCCCTCGACGACATCGAGGACGCCGAGGTTGGTGATGATCCGGCTCACCACTCCCTTGCCCGTCAGTGGCAGGGTGCATTCCTTCAGGACCTTGGATTCGCCGGCCTTGTTGGTGTGCTCCATCACCACGACAACCCGCTTCACCCCGGCAACGAGATCCATCGCGCCGCCCATGCCCTTGACGAGCTTTCCAGGGATCATCCAGTTGGCCAAGTCTCCCTTTTCGGAAACCTCCATAGCGCCCAGGATCGCCATGGCGATCTTTCCGCCCCGGATCATCGCGAATGACTGCGCGCTGTCGAAATAGGCGGAATGCGGCAGCTCGGTCACCGTCTGCTTTCCGGCGTTGATCAGATCGGGGTCGACATTGTCTTCGGTAGGGAAGGGGCCGATGCCAAGCATCCCGTTTTCGGATTGCAGCGTGACGGTCATCCCTTCGGGAATGTAGTTGGCAACGAGGGTAGGGATGCCGATGCCAAGATTGACATACATTCCATCCTCGAGCTCCTTCGCAGCGCGTGCCGCCAGCTGATTACGGTCCCATGCCATGGTCTTACCTCTTAGGCTGCGCGAGTGGTGCGTTGTTCGATGCGTTTTTCGTGCTCGCCGGTGATCAGGCGGTGCACATAGATGCCGGGCAGGTGGATGTGGTCCGGGTCGATCGACCCCACCGGAACGATTTCTTCCACTTCGGCGACACAGATCTTGCCGCAGGTGGCTGCCGGAATGTTGAAGTTACGGGCGGTCTTGCGGAAAACAAGATTGCCGGACGTGTCGGCTTTCCACGCCTTGACGATTGCCAGGTCAATGACCAGGCCGGTCTCGAGGATGTAGGTTTCGCCGTTGAACTCCTTGTGCTCCTTGCCTTCGGCAATCATCGTGCCCACACCCGTCTTGGTATAGAAACCGGGGATGCCCGCGCCGCCGGCCCGCATCCGCTCGGCCAGGGTGCCCTGCGGGTTGAACTCCAGTTCCAGCTCGCCTGACAGATACTGGCGCATGAATTCCGCATTCTCGCCGACATAGGAAGAAATCATCTTCCTGATCTGACGTGTGTGCAGGAGGATGCCGAGGCCAAAGTCGTCCACGCCGCAATTGTTCGAGGCGATGGTGAGGTTCCTGGTGCCTGACTGCTTGAGCTGCTCGATCAGCAGTTCCGGAATGCCGCAGAGGCCGAAGCCGCCGACGGCCAGCGACATTCCGTCAAACAACACGCCGTCCAGCGCTTCGGCGGCGGAGTTGAATACCTTGTTCAAACGATATCTCCTTTATAGCCGCCCCATCCCGTTGTTCGCGGGATGGAACGTCTGGGATTGATGGACGCGAAAACTGAAGGTGCGGGCTGGCGGGCGCCGTGGCGTCGTGCCAGCTGGCGCCCTTTGCCGGGCGGTGGTCAGGCGGCAGCGGCCTTTGTGGCCGCGGTCTTGCCCACGACGTAGCCGAATGTCAGGGCAGGTCCCAGCGTGATGCCGGCGCCGGGATAGGCACCCGCCATGATCGAGTTCATGTCGTTGCCGCAGGCAAAGAGCCCCTCGATCACGTTACCATCGCGATCGCGCACCTGGCCCGATCCATTCACCGAGAGCCCCATCGTGGTGCCGATGTCGCCGGGGTAGATCTCGATGGCGTAGAGCGTACCCTCGAGCGGCTTCAGGCACTGGTTCGGCCTGTGGTCCGGGTCCCCGAGCGCCGTCTGATAGGCAGTCGTGCCCTTGCCGAAGTCCGGGTCGGTCCCTTGTGCCGCGAACTGGTTGAAGCGATTGATCGTCGCCGCCAGCGTTCCCCCGTCGATTCCGCATGTTGCGCCCAGATCCGCCGCGTTCGAGCCGCGCTTGAGATAGCCCGATTTAAGATGCGGACCGATCCGCCCCGGGAAGCACGGGACGGCCCCCAGCCCGTAACGGCGCAAGGCGGAGTGATCGCAGATCAGGAATGCCGATTTCCGGCCCTCGTCCAGCAGCTTCGCGATAAGGCCCTGCACGAAGTCGTGATAGCTTGCGGCCTCGTTGGTGAAGCGACGGCCATCGTGGCCAACCGCGATGATGCCTGGCTTTGCCCGATCCATGAACAGGTGCGGGAAGGGCCGGTGAGAGCCATCGGGCTGCGGGATCAATGAGATCGGCGCCCAGGAGGCGGCGTCCGAGTTGGTGTCAACGAAGGCAGCCCCGATCGCCTCGGCCGCGGATATCGCGCCACCAGTGCTTGCTGAGGGCGACATGCTGTAGTGGGGAAGACCACGGCGGACATGATCGAACGTTTCGGCCCGGCGCTTGGTGTCATGCGGAAAGCCACCACCGGCGAGAACCACCCCGTTGGTGACCGTGACCGTCCTCTCACCCTGCTTCGTACCCACGACAGCGGCCGTCACACGACCTGATGCGTCCCGCTCCAGCGAGATGAGTTCGTGTTCGGTCAGAAGCGGGATCTTCAGCGCGAACACCGTCTCGGCCAGACGGGCTGCGACGGCCGCGCCGAGGCTTAGCCGCGTATTGCGGCCGACCATGACCTTATCCTTGAAGTAGCGCAGAACCTGCTTGGTAGCATGCACGAACGAGGGCCACTGCCGCGTCATTCGCACAAAATGATAAAGGTCCATCCGGCCCAGTTGCATGCCGCCGAGAATAGTGAATTCCCTTATCGGCGGGCGCAAGCGGGCGAGGTCCTTCCCCAGCGCCTTGCCGTCATATTCCAGCGCATCCAACACGCGCCCCCCGAGCGCGGCGCCTTCCTCGTCAGGATGGTAATCAGGCGCGTAGGGGCGATGGGTCATCTTCAACGCGGTCTTCTCGTTGAAAAAGCCGATGGCCTCGGGACCGTTCTCAAGAAAGGCGTCAACCAGTTCGGCGTTGAAGCGGTTGCCGGTTTCGAGTTCGATATAGCGGCGGGCGGCCTTGGGATCGTCTTTCATGCCGGCCGCGCGCATGATCGGGTTGTCCGGTACCCAGATCGCGCCGCCCGACACCGCGGTCGAGCCGCCAAAATATTCGGCCTTTTCGATGACGACCGGTCTCAACCCGGCGTGGGCTGCGCTGATCGCAGCCGCGAGGCCCGCCGCTCCAGACCCAACGACCAGCAGATCGCAGCTTGCCGGAAGGGCTTCAGTCGACATGGAGCGGCTCCGGTCTGGGGAAGCGGCCAATCGTCCAGCCGCCGTCGACGGCGAGGACCTGCCCCGTGATGAAGGAGGATTCGTCGGAGGCGAGGAAGCGCACTGCCCGTGCCACGTCTTCCGGCTTGCCGACGCGCGGCAGCGGGCACTGTTCGATCATGATCTGGCGGCGCCAGGTTTCCGTCTTGATGCGTTCGGCGGTGAGCGGCGTTTCGATCAATCCGGGCGCCACGGCGTTGACGCGGATGCCTGAGGGACCGAAATCGGTGGCCATCTGGCGTGTCATGCCGATGACGGCCGCCTTCGACATCGAATAGCCTGCGCTGTTGAAGGCGCCGATCATTCCGAAGACCGAAGCCGTGTTCACGATGGCGCCGCCGCCCGACTTGATCATGCGCGCCACGCCCCAGCGCGACAGGCGGAAGACACCCAGGATGTTGATGTCGAAATAGCGCTGCAAATCCTCGTCGGAGGTGCCGATGGCATGGGCACCGCGCGCAACACCGGCGTTGTTGATCAGGATGTGGAGCGAAAGCCCGGCCCTTTCGAGGGCGGCGCCCACCAGATCCGGCAGGCCCGCATCGGTGACATCACCCTGAACCGGGATCACGCGGTCCGATTTCTCGGCGAGGGCTTTGATGCCGGCCGCTTCGCGATCGACGGCCACGACGGTGGCCCCTGCGGACAGGAAGGCATAGGCTATCGTCTCGCCAATACCCTGTCCGGCGCCGGTGATGACGGCGGTCTTGCCCTGAAGGCTTGCGATTGGAAGATCCATTTCCTCCTCCTCAGAACGCTGCCGTGCCGCCGACCGAACGGCCGCCGTCGACGATCAGGACCTGACCGGTGACAAAGCTCGCACGCTCGTCGGCGAAGAACGAAACGGCATGGGCGATGTCTTCGGGGATGCCGAGCTTGCCCGTGGGCTGTGCGGCGCGCATCTCATCGAGGCCGTCCTTGCGCTCGAGAAGCATGTCGGTCTGGATGATGCCGGGGGCGACCGCGTTCACGGTGATCTGCTTCATGCCCAGTTCCAGCGCCAGCGCCTTGGTGAAGCCCGCGACTGCGGCTTTCGAGGCAACGTAATGGGCGTAGTGACGTGCGCCGAAGGCCGCGCGCGAGCACAGGTTCACGATCCGTCCGCCTTCGGGCATCTTGCGCGACGCCTGCTGGGAGAGGGTGAACATCGCGACGAGATTGATCTCGTACATCTTGCGGAAATCGTCTGCCGTCAGCTTGTCGAATTCGATGACAGTGAAGATGCCGGCATTGTTGACCAGGACCTGCAGCGTTTCGACGCTGTCGATCAGGGCCTGTGTCGCCACCGGATCGGTGATGTCGAGCACGGCCGCGCGGGCCTCGTAGCCCTTTTCATGAAGCTGACGGACGGTTTCCTCTGCAGGCGCCTGCGCGCGATCAGCCACCACGATGGCAAAGCCATCAGCGGCCAAGCGGTGGGCGATGGCACGGCCGATCCCGGAACCGGCACCGGTGACGATTGCGGTTTGCGTCTTTTGCACTGACATGAGCGTAACCTTCGAGTGGCCATCCTGGATGGCCGTGCAGAGAGAAACTTGGAAGGGGGTTGGAGCAGGCGCGGAGTTTCCGCGCTCTGCGGTCCGGAGCGCCTCGAACGACCGGCGCAGGAAAACCTGCGCCGGTCAGAGGGGATCAGTTCAGGCCGTAGGTGTTCTCGTCCAGCTTGGCGAAGATGTTTTCGTGAACGACCTTGGCGATGGCGGCCGCGTCGTTGCGGTCTACACCTTCGAGAAGCTGGGTCCACTTTGCCTGCAGGGCGAGGAACTCGGTAACGATATCGGTCGGGTCTTCTACGCCGCGCTCCTTCATGGTGCGGGCGGGAGCGTTCTCGACCAGATTGCTCCTGAACTTGGCCAGGGCCTCCACCAGTTCCGGGTGGGGTTCGTCGATCGTGATCTTGCGCTCGGCCGAACCGTTCAGGGCTGCGGCCACGCCCTGGGCGTAGGCCACCTGCGAGCGGGCGAGGCCGAGCGCGGTGGCGTCAAGGATCTTGCGACGGTTGTCCGGGCCGATCTCGTTCCAGAAATCCTTGTTGTAAACATAGGTCGCGCCAAGCGAGGTGCCCTGCTCAAGCGTGGTGATCGACTTCACGACTTCCCAGAACTTGTAGCCCTTGTCGAGGTTGGTCGGATCGGAGAGCGTGCAGTCGAGCGATCCGCGCTCGAGACCCGAGTAGACGTCGGTCATCGGTACAGCGACCGGAACGGCGCCGAGCGAGGCGGCCCATTCATTCTGTGCCGTGCCCGCGGTGCGTACCTTCAGGCCCTTGATGGAGTTCAGGTCGCCCAGCGGCTTCATGCACAGGAACACATAGGCAGGCGTCGAATAGCCGCCGAGGAATACGGTCCCGTGGTTTGCGTACTCCTTCACCATTTTCGGATTGGTCAGGCCGATTTCGGTCAGTGCGAAGGCGGTGGCATAATCGTCCTTGGCGACGAAGGCGAGATCGTTGATCAGGCCCGACAGCGGCAGGTCCGAAGGCGTGTAGGAAGCGGCAACGATGCCCATCTGGGCGACGCCGTCACCGATTGCGCCCAAGGTGGTCGGGGCAGGAACCAGCGACCCGGAGGAATAGACCTCGAAGTCGATTTCGCCGTTGGTGGCGGCTTTGACATCGGCGACGAACGGCACGAAGGCCACTTCGTTCAGGATGTGGGTGGGGGCCATCCAGTTGGTCGCCTGGTAGTTTTCGGCATAGGCCAGGCCCGACATCATCGCCAGCGAGGCAACAGTCGTGGTCAGAAGTTTTTTCATAGTCTCACTCCTCAGAAAAGTTTGATTGCGGCCGGGCGCGCACCTTCCGCACCCGGCTTATCTCTCGGCGATTGGGCTAGTTGGCCATGAATTCCGGCAGCCAAAGGCTGAGGGCTGGGAAGGCGATCAGCAGCGCCAGCGTCACCAGGTCGATGGCGATGAACCAGCCTACGCCCTTGAAGATCTCGCCGAGCGTCACGCGGTTGCCCATGGCGGATTTGATGACGAACACATTCATTCCCATTGGCGGCGTCACAAGGCCGATCTCCAGCAGCTTGATCGTCAGCACGCCGAACCAGATCAGGTTCACCTCGTGGGCGACCAGAAGCGGCGCAAGCACCGGCAGGCACAGCAGCATGATCGAGATCGATTCCAGGAAGGCGCCAAGGACCAGGAACAGCAGGCAGATCAGCATCAGCACGGCGAAGGTGGAATAGCCGTCAAAATAGCCGACGATGAAATCGGGCAGCGTCGAAAGCGCCACGAAGCGGGCAAACAATGCCGCGCCCAGCATCACCATGAAGACTTCCGAGGTGCCGCTTGCGGTGTCGACCAGCGCACGCTTCATGATCCCAGGGTTCAGGCGGCCGCGCACAAGGGCCAGGACCAAGGCGAGGAAGGCGCCCACTGCACCAGCTTCGGTGGCGGTGAACAGGCCGGTGAATATGCCCCCCAGCACGCCCAGTATCAGCACCGGCAGGGGCCACGCGTCCGAAATCAGAGCCCGTTTTTCTTCCGGCGTGACCTTCACCTGCACTTTTGGCGCAAGCGCGGGGTTCAGCATGCAGCGCACGGTAATCAGGCCCAGGAACATGACCGCGGTCAGAATGCCCGGGACGATGCCTGCAATGAACAGCGTCGAGATCGAGGTGTCGAGCAGCATCCCGAAGACGATCATCAGAACGCTGGGCGGGATCAAGGCGCCGAGGGTGCCGGCCGCTGCAACCGAACCAGTCGCCAGGCCCTTGTTGTAATTGGAATCCAGCATCTCCGGAACAGCGATGCGCGAGAAGGCCGCAGCGGTTGCCACCGACGAGCCCGAGGCGGACGCGAAAAGCGCACTTGCTGCAACCGTCGACGAGGCAAGACCACCCGGCAGCCAGGCCAGAAGAATGCGGGCAGCGCCAAACAGGCCGCGGGTCAGACCCGCTTCCACGGCGATGAAGCCCATCAAAAGGAACATCGGGATAGCCGAGAGATTCCAGTCACCGATCAGGTGGAAGGGGACGGCCTTGGCAATGCCAACGGCGGGCTTCCAGCCCATCATCGCCCAGATGCCTACGAAGGCGGTGCCGCCCATTGCGGCCCCGATAGGCACGCGCACGCCGATCAGCATCAGGACCAGCGCGATACCCATAAACCCTAATTCAATGCGTTCCATCGCTGGCCTCAGTGACTGGGATTGTGTGACGGGTGTTCGACAAGGCGAACACGGTCGCCCGCGAAAATCTTGATGAGGAGCACGAGGCAGGCAATCGCAAGCCCAAGCGGCAGCATGTATTTCGCCGGCCACACCGTCACGCGCCACAGGCCGTCAACGCTTTCGTTGATTTTGTAGGCGCGCATCGCCACGTCCCACGAGAACCAGCCAAGGCCCACGTAGAATATCAAGGTGCCGACTTGGCCGATCTTGCGCATCACGCGCTGCGCGGCGGGGCCGACATTGTCATAGATGAGGTCCACCGAGATCGCCGAACCCTTGGCCTCGACATAGGCCAGGACCAGGAACACGCAGGCGATCATGTAGTAGTTCGCCACGACCTCTGCGGTGCTCGGAACCGGATAGTGGAAAACGTATTTGCAAAATACGTCGGCCACTACGTGGAACATCATCAGGGCAACCGCAATGCCGGCCAGCACGGCGAATGCGTTTGTGAGAAACTTCAGCGTTTTTATCATAAGGCCTCCCTAGCCCTCCTGACAGTGTCGGCCCGGCCGACACTCAGCGCTACTGCATCCGGTAACCGCCGTTGACGTCGATGACCGCGCCGGTGATGTAGCTGGCGTCCTTGCCCATCAGGAAGGCGACCGCACCCGCGACGTCGTCCGGTGTACCGATGCGTTGCAGCGGAATGTTGCCGCTCACGGTGGAATAGTTCTTGGGATCCAGCGACTGGTGCAGCATCGGCGCATCAATAAGGCCCGGCGCCACCGCGTTTACGGTGATGCCCAGGTGGGCGGATTCCCGCGCGCCGGCCTTGATCAGGCCAAGCACCGCGCTTTTGGATGCGATGTAGGCGGAACTGGAGCGATAACCGCCGAGCTGGGCTGCAACCGACGCAAAGCCGACGAACCGGCCGCCGGAAATCTGGCGCTTGTTGGCTCCGCGGAGATATTCGCGCAGCAGAAGGAAGGTTCCCGTGCTGTTCACGCGCTGGGTGAGGTCCCAGTCCTTGAGCGTGATGTCGGTAAGGGCCGGGCGGTCGCCGTTCGGGGCAAAGAGTAGGATGCCTGCGGCGGCGACAACGGCATCGATCGGAGCCCCCATTGCGTCTGCTTTCGCAAACGCCGCAGCAACCGCGGCTTCGTCGGCCACATCGAGCGCGATCGCGCGATGGCCTTCGCCCTTGATATCCACCAGCGCCGACTCGGCTGCTTCGAGCTTCAGGTCGGCTGCCAGGACGCGATAGCCGTCTTCAGCCAGGCGCTGGACAATAGCACGCCCAATGCCGCCGGCTGCGCCGGTGACAAGACAAACACCCTGCATGGTGTGAACTCCTCAATTCATTGCAGAGACAATGAACACATTATCGCCGGTTCGTAAATGCCGATTGTGGCGAATTTTTTAAATCTAGCCAGGATTGGATAAATTTTGTATTCAGCTAGGAGCCGAGTGCATGCCGCTGCGACATCCGGACGGGAGCCCGCGACCGCTCATGATTGAAGAAAACAACGCCCACACAAGCTCCGAACAGGTTCTCGTTCGTCTTCGTGAGGTGATTCTTCGCGGCGAATTACTTCCTGGGGAAAAACTCCATCAGGACCGTTTGGCCGAGACGCTTGGCGTCTCCCGCACACCCCTGCGCACGGCATTGACGGCCCTGACCCAGTCCGGTCTCGTCATCTATGAGGCCAACCGCGGTTATCGGGTTCGGGAGTTTTCCTTCGATGAAATGCTTGCGGCATTCCGCGTGCGCGCCGAGCTGGAGGCACTGGCCTGCAAGCTGGCTGCGCCGCGGATATCGCAAGCCGATCTGGAGTTCCTGAAGGAACTGGTCGCGCTTGGGGATTCGCTGATCGCCGGTGGCGTGTTGCGAGCGGAGGCGCTGCCGCAATACCGCCAGATGAACGTCGACTTCCACACCACGATCCTGAAGGCCTCGGGCAATGAATGGATCCAGATCTTCATCGAGCAGCTTCATAACGTGCCGCTTGCATCCGACCGGGTGATCATGTGGCAGGATTACGATGTCATCATGAGATCCCATGATGACCATCGCCGAATCGCGACGGTCTTGGCCGAGCGCGATGGAATGCGCGCCGCGGGCATCATGTACGAGCATATCGCCTACGCCGCCGACCACCTGACCAACCATCTTAAGCAACGTCCCCAGGACTTCATGCGCGTGCCTTCCAGCAACGCGCCTGAACCCAAGCGCCGGGACAAAACTCGAAGGAAAGTACAGTCGTGACAATCAGGCTTTTTCATTCAGGCGCCTCACCCTATGTCCGCAAGGTCATGGTGACTGCGATCGAACGTGGGGTTGAGGACCAGATCGAAATCCTGGCTTCGGCCGCCGGTCCCGTGAAGCGCGATCAGAACATCGTCCGCCACAACCCGTCGGGCAAGGTTCCGAGCGCGATCCTGGACAATGACCAGCCGCTTTTCGACAGCCGCGTCATCTGCGCTTACGTCGACAGCATCGCCGAAGGCACGTCGGTCTACCCGACGGATGAGCGCCGCTTCACGGTTCTGATGCTGGAGGCGCTGGCGGATTCCATTCTCGATGCCTGCCTGCTCTGCCGCTATGAGCGGGTGATGCGGCCCCAGGAACTGCAGTGGGACGACTGGTACAACGGACAGATGGAAAAGATCGATTCCGGTCTTGATGATCTCGAGAACCGTTGGATCGACGCGATCTCGGCCGATTTCAACGCCGGTTCCATCGCCGTTGCCTGTACGCTCGGCTATCTCGACTTCCGTTTCGCCGACAAGGACTGGCGCACGGCGCATCCGAAGCTGGCTACCTGGTTCGCCGAAGTGTCCAAGCGCCCCTCGATGGAAAAAACCTTCCCGAAGGGCTGAGCCTGGTTCAGCAAATAAAAGAAAGGCCCCTGTTTCCAGGGGCCTTTTTTCGTTCAGCGCATCAAGCCTTGTAGGGTATCGCCGGCAAGATCTTGCCTTCGCAGGGGCCAAAGCCGATGCGGTAGCCCTGGCCTTCGGCATAGCCCGTGAACTTCACGGTATCGCCGTCGTGAAGGAAGCTGCGCGTCTCGCCGCTATCCAGCGTCACCGGCTCCTTGCCGCCCCAGCTGATTTCCAGCATGGAACCGCGCGAGTCCTTCGTCGGGCCCGAAATGGTGCCCGAGCCGAGCAGGTCGCCAACGTCCATCGGGCAGCCCGAAGTGGTGTGGTGGCAAAGCTGCTGCGGCGCCGAATAGTACATCTCGGCGTAGTTCGTCCGCGCCACAACCGTGCCGGCCTTGCCCTCGGGGGCGATTTCGACCTCGAGCTTGATGTCGTAGAGCATCGGGCCCGGCTCGGCCAGGTAGGGCAGCAGTTCCTTCTCGCGGGCGGGCGTGGAGGTGCGGAACGGTTCGAGCGCGGCGCGGCTGACGATCCACGGGCTGATCGTGGTGGCCGTCGCCTTTGCCTGGAACGGTCCGAGCGGCTGGTATTCCCAGGCCTGGATGTCGCGGGCCGACCAGTCGTTGAGAAGCACATAGCCGAAGATCATTTCGTCGGCTTCAGCGACCGAGACCATGCCTTCGGAGGCCGTTCCGACGATCGCGCCCATTTCCAGTTCGAAGTCGAAACGCTCGCAGGGCGCAAAGCGCGGCGCGGCGTCGTTCGGGCCCTTCAGCTGGCCGTTGGGACGGCGCACCTCGGTGCCGGAAACCACGACCGAGGAAGCGCGGCCATTGTAGCCGATGGGAATGTGCAGCCAGTTTGGCGGCAGGGCGTTTTCCGCCCCGCGGAACATCGTGCCCACATTCGTCGCGTGGTGCTTGCTGGCGTAGAAATCCGTATAGCCCGAGACGAGAAACGGCATGAACAGTTCCGCGTCCGATGCCGGATAGAGATGCGGCTCGACTTCCTCGCGTTCGGAAGACCCTTCGACCAGCAATTCCGTCAGGCGGCTGCGAAACGCGTCCCATGCCTCCGGGCCCATTTCCATCAGCACGTTCCAGAACGGCACGTCGAAGACCGGCTCGTCGGAAAGATCGATCAGCCCGATCTCTTCCAGGGCTCGGATGTCGACGATCTGGTCGCCGATGGCGACGCCGCAACGCGGATCGTCATCGCCGGGAGCGAAGACACCATAGGGCAGGTTGTTCAGCGGAAACTCGGTTGTCGCGGAGTTCGCGCTTTCCACCCAGCTCCTCAATAGGCTTGTCATGTTGTCCTTCCTGTTCAATTAGTGGAAAAAGGGCCGAGAGCCTCGCTCCCAACCCTTTCTCCAAAATCCCGCTTTTGGCGGTCACTTCACCGACGGCGTACCGTCGAACTTCTTTTCAAGGCTGTCCCAGCAGTCGATGTAGTCGTCCTGCAGCGGCGCCTGCGTGGCCGCAAACTCGGTCAGATGCTGCGGGAAGCGAGTCTCGAACATGAACGACATGGTCTCGTCCAGCTTCTCCGGCTTGAGTTCGCCGTTCGAAGCTCCTTCGAAGGCATCGCGGTCCGGCCCATGGGGCAGCATCATGTTGTGAAGGCTCATGCCGCCGGGCACGAAGCCCTGGGGCTTGGCGTCGTAGATGCCATAGATGTTGCCCATCATCTCCGACATGATGTTCTTGTGGTACCACGGCGGGCGGAACGAATGCTCGGCCACCATCCAGCGCTCGCGGAACAGAACAAAGTCGATATTGGCGGTGCCTTCCACGCCCGAAGGTGCGGTCAGCACGGTGAAGATGGACGGATCGGGATGGTCGAACAGGATCGCGCCCACGGGCGAGTAGGTGCGAAGGTCATATTTGACCGGCGCATAGTTGCCGTGCCACGCCACCACATCAAGCGGCGAATGGTTGATGAAGGTCTCATGAAACTGACCGCACCACTTGATGACCACGCGTGAGCGGGCCTCGCGGTCTTCGAAGGCTGCGACCGGCGTTTTGAAATCGCGCGGGTTTGCCATGCAGTTGGCGCCGATGGGGCCACGGCTCGGAAGATCGAATTTCTGGCCGTAGTTTTCGCATACAAAACCGCGGGCTGGTCCTTCCAGCACTTCGACGCGGTAGACGAGACCGCGCGGCAGGATCGCTATCTCCTTCGGTTCAAGGTCGATCACGCCGAGCTCGGTCGCAAAGCGCAAGCGACCTTCCTGCGGCACGACGAGCAGTTCGCTGTCGGCCGAGTAGAAATACTCGTCCTGCATCGAGGTATTCACAAGGTAGACATGGCTTGCCATGCCGACCTGCGTGTTGACATCGCCAGCGGTGGTCATCGTGCGCATGCCGGTAATCCACGTCAGCGATTCTTCCGTGTGCGGAACCGGGTCCCAGCGGTACTGGCCAAGGCTGATCACGTCGGGAAGCACGCAGGGCGCGGATTTCCAGAGCGGCACCTCTATCTTGGAGAAGCGCGTGACATGCTTGACCGACGGACGAATGCGGTAGCACCAGGTGCGCTCGTTCTGGCCCCGGGGCGCCGTGAATGCGGTGCCTGAAAGCTGCTCGGCATAGAGGCCGTAGGCGCATTTTTGCGGGCTGTTCTGCCCTTGCGGCAGTGCGCCCGGCAGTGCCTCCGTTTCAAAATCATTGCCGAAGCCGGGCATGTAGCCGGGAACGGTGCCGGTGGTGAGGCCGCTTTGGATCATGCCTGCCGGTAGGGGAACTGTCATCTTCAACGCCTTCCAATATGAGTTGCCGGAAACGGTCGTTTTCGAGCCGTCGAGCGTGCAATTCGCTTGATCAGAGATATCGTTGCGTTTACAACGATGTCAAGTGGCCCGCCGAAATGGAATTGTCTCGCGCCGAGATGTCTGATTTCCTTGGGGAAATTCGAAGTGATTTTTACAGCAATTGGCGCGACTATTTTTCGAGGGTTGAATGCAAATGCAGACCGATAGCAATTTTGATCTGGACAATTTCCTGCCTTACCAGCTTGCCGTCGTTGCTGGCCGGGCGAGCAAGGCATTTTCGGAAATCTATTCTGCTGAAGCGGGCCTTACGGTGCCCGAGTGGCGCATCATGGCGCATCTTCTGAAGGCCGAGGCCGTCAGCGTACGCGAAATTCACCTGCGCACCGACCTGGACAAGCCAAAGGTCAGCCGTGCTTCCGATCGGCTCGAGGCCGAGGGCCTGCTGGTCAAGAAGGTGAACCCGCGCGACCGGCGCCTGGTTGAATTGAGCCTGACGCCTGCGGGCCGGGCGTTGATGATGAAACTGATTCCGCTGGCCAACCAGTTCCAGCAGAAATTGCTGGAGCAGCTTGGCGGCGATGCGGCGGCCTTCAGGGCCGCACTCTCCCGGATGATGGATGATTCGAAATGACCACGCTTTACGACTATTGGCGCTCGTCTGCTTCCTACAGGCTGCGCATCGCCCTCGGGCTCCTCGGCGAGCCTTATGAGAAAGTGACGGTCAACCTGCTTGAGGGGGAACATCGCGGCGCCGAGAATCTGGCCCGCAATCCGCAGGGCCTTGTGCCGACGCTGGAGATCGACGGCCATTCCTTCACCCAGTCGCTGGCGATTCTGGAATATCTCGATGAGACGCGAAACGCCGGGTTTCTGCCGAAGGATCCCGTCGGCCGTGCAAGAGTGCGCGCGCTCTCCTACGCGGTTGCGATGGAGATTCATCCGGTCTGCAACCTTTCCGTCGGCAAATATGCTTCCGAACAGTCGAATGGCGCGATCACGACGGAAAGCTGGTCGCAGCACTTCATCGGCAAGGGCTTCATGGCGCTGGAGAGAATGCTTGAGGCGCCGGAGACCGGCGCGTTCTGCCATGGCGACAGCGTGACGATGGCGGATATCTGCCTCGTGCCGCAGGTCTACAATGCGCGGCGCTGGGGTGTGGACCTGTCCAAGACGCCGAAACTGGCTGAAATCTCTTCCAGAGCAGAAGCCCTGCCGGCTTTCGCCGCTGCGTTCCCCAGCCAATAGTACTGCGCCGCTTCTTCCATGAAAACGGCGGTCAGCCCCGCGCGGCGCTGACGCTGTCGCGTGAGAGGAAGTCGCCGATCCGTTCCAGGGCGCGCAGGATGTTTTCTTCCGAATTGGCGTAGGAAAGGCGGATATAGCCTTCGCCGAGCACGCCGAAGTCCGGCCCGCCGATCAGCGCCACGCCGGCTTCTTCCAGCAGCGCGCTCGCCAGTTTCTTGGATTTCCAGCCTGTGCCGGCAATGTTGGGGAAGGCATAGAAGGCACCCTTGGGCGTGATGCAGGAAATGCCGGGCAGCGCATTCAGCCCCTCGACCACAACCTTGCGGCGCTTGTCGAAGGCGCGCATCATCTTTTCCACGTCGTCCTGCGGACCATCGATGGCCGCGATGCCCGCAAACTGGCTCGGCGCGTTGACGCAGGACCAGCAGTTGACCGCCAGCTTGCGCACCTTGTCGTAGAGATGCGCGCCTTTCTCGCCGTTCGGCCAGATCGACCAGCCCATGCGCCAGCCGGTCATGGCCCAGGTCTTGGACCAGCCATTCAGCACGATCAGCCGGTCGCGGATTTCGGGAAACTTCAGCAGCGAGCAGTGCGTCTCGCCGTCATAGGTCATCACGTCGTAGATCTCGTCGGAGAGGATCGCGACATGCGGATGCGCCTCAAGCCCCTTCACCAGCTTTTCGATCTCGGCGCGCGGGGTGACGCCGCCGGTAGGATTGGCCGGCGAGTTGAGAATCAACAGCCGCGTCTTCGGCGTGATCAGCGACAGCGTTTCCTCTGCCGAGAACGCAAAGCCGTTGACCTCGCGCATAGGCACCGGCACCGGAGTGGCACCGGTAAACTCGATCATCGAGCGGTAAATCGGAAAGCCCGGATCGGGGTAGAGGATTTCGGTGCCCGGCTCGCCGAACATCATGATAGCCGCAAACATGGTCGGCTTGCCGCCGGGCATTATCATCACGCTCTCGGGCGAAACCTCGACGCCGGTAGTTGCGAGCGTGCGCCGCACCACCGCCTCGCGGGTGGCAAGCAGGCCGTTTGCCGGCGTATAGCCATGGTGGCCATCGCGCAGCGCCTTGATCGCGGCCTCCACGATGTGGTCCGGCGTGCGGAAATCGGGCTGCCCGATGCCGAGATTGACGATGTCGCGGCCTTCATGGGCAAGCTGGGTGGCGCGTGCCAGAACGGCAAAGGCGTTTTCCTCGCCGAGGTGGTCAAAGGCGGCAATCGTTTGGAGCATGTTTCGCGGCCCGTCTGGTTCTTTTGAACTGAATGCGTTTTTGTGAGGCTTTCGGCTGAGAAAAGCAATCACATGGGGACGAGAGGATGACGATGGACCTGGCCCAGTGGCAGCCGCGGCCGCGCCCGCAGCGCGAGATCTTGGAGGGGCGCTATGTGCGGCTGGAGCCGCTCGACGCGGCCCGGCACGGCGACGGACTGTTTGCGGCGTCGTCGGTGCCGGATGCCGGCGATCGCTTCCGCTGGCTGCCGGAATATCCACCGGAAACCCGCGAAGGCTTCCAACCCTGGCTGGACAAGGCCACCGCAAGCGAGGACCCGCTCTATTTCACGGTCATCGACAGGGCGAGCGGCCAGATTGCCGGCCGCCAGACGCTCATGCGCATCGATCCGGCCAATGGTGTCATCGAGATCGGCAACATCTATTGGGGCCCGCTGATCTCGCGCAAACCCGCCGCCACCGAGGCGCAATTCCTGTTCATGCAATATGCTTTCGATACGCTCGGCTATCGCCGCTACGAGTGGAAGTGCAACAATGCCAACCTGCCGTCAAAGCGGGCGGCCGAGCGCTTCGGCTTCAAGTTCGAGGGCATCTTCCGCCAGCACCTGGTCGTGAAGGGCAAGAACCGCGACACGGCGTGGTATTCTGTCATCGACGGCGAATGGCCTGCGCTGAAACGCGCCTATGAGAATTGGCTCGATCCGGCTAATTTCGACGCCGAGGGTCGGCAGAAGCAGCGGCTGGAAGATTTTCGCGCCACGCTGCGCGCCTGATCCTTGGCGGCGGCGCAAACGGACAGAATGGAAATGACGATGGATTCAGGCAACCGCAAATCGGCGATCGCCGCGGCGGCGATCATGCTGGTGTTCGGCCTGCTCGCCTATTTCCTGCCCAACATCATGCTGGCGGTCGGCGGCGTTTCGCCCCTCGCGGCAGGGGCCGTCGCGGTGTTGTTCGTGGCGGGGTTCTTCATCGTTATCTGGCTGCGGGCGCGCAGCCAGCGCCGCAAGCCACACTGACAGCCGCGCCCTGAGCATACAGCAACCAGCTCATGCGGTTGTCTTCGGCCTTGGTTCCCTGACGCGCGGCAAGACCAGCACCGAGCGCAAACCGCCGCCCGGCCGGTTGCGGAGAGTGACGTCGCCGCCGAAGCTGCGTGCGGTGTTGCGCGCAATGGTCAGGCCCAGGCCGAAGCCGCCGGTCTGGCGGTTGCGCGACGCTTCCATGCGCGTGAAAGGCCGAAAAACCTTTTCGAGGTCCGCATCCGGAATGCCCGGGCCATCGTCGTCGATCGAAAGCACGATCTCGGTCTCGGTTTGAGAAACGCTCAAGCGTGCCGAGCCGCCATATTTCACGGCATTCTCGATCAGGTTGGTGATGCAGCGCCGCAGCGGCACGGCTCGGCCGAGACATATCAGGCCGCGTTGACGAGAAGCCGTTTCATCCATGACCACGTTGGGGTTTTCATCGGCGATGGAGTCGACCAGAGACCAGAAATCTATCCGCTCCAGATCGCCGGAGTGGCCGTTCTGGCTTGCGAAATCCAGCACGGAGGCAGTTATGGTCTCGATGTCTGCCAGGTTCTGCATCAGCGCTTTCTTCACCGGCGATTGGCCGAGCAATTCGATGCGCAGGCGGATGCGCGTCAGCGGCGTGCGCAGGTCGTGCGCGAGTGCTGCGGCCAAAAGCTCCCTGTCCTCGACATATTCGCGCAGGCGCGCTTGCATGGCGTTGACCGCTCGCGCGGCGGACCTGTATTCGCTGCTGCCGCGCTCGGGCAGGGGAGGGCTCTTCAAGTCCTCACCGATATGCCCGACCGCGCTTTCAAGGGCACGATAGGGCGCGGTCAGGCGGCGTAGCGCCCACATCGAAAGCAGCACCACGGCCGCGGCCGCAGAGGCGTAGAGCGGCAGGCTTTGCGCCGTCAGGATCGGGCTGAGGGGCGTGGACGGCATGATGAAGTTCATCCATTGTCCGTCCTTGAACTCGATCGAGGCTATGAGCGTGTCGCTCTTGGTGTAGTCCGCCGCAAGGTTGAGGAGTTCTCGCTCGACGCTGCCCACGTCGTCCCTGGTGGCTGCGGCGCCGGCATTCGCAGTTCCCTCGCTGATGGGGGATTCGCGGCGGACACGCGCATCCTCCACGCCGTATTTCGACAGGCGCCCGACGATGATGTCCTCCATCTCCGCCATCTCGTCGTCCGTCGGGATCGAGGAGGTGATCGCGGCTTCATCGGAAACGGTGAGCCCGTAGGGCGGCGCCGACAGTTCAGCCGCAATGTTCTTTCGCTGCTCCGGCGAGGCCGCATACATCAGCTTGACCAGCGCCAGAGAGCGTTCGTTGAGCCGGAGCAGGTCCTGGATGTTGTTGGAAGCCACGCGTTCGCGCGCCACGATTGAAAGCGTCAGGACCTGTATGGCCAGCAGGCCGGCGATGAGGATCAGCAGCACCCAGGCGGGAAGCGAGCGCGGCAGAAGCCATCTCATTCGGCAACGACCTCCGGCACGAACTGGTAGCCGCCGCCGCGCACCGTCTGGATGAGCTTGGGCGAGCGGGGATCGTCCTCCATCTTGCGCCGCAGGCGGCTGACCAGAATGTCGACGCTGCGATCATAGCTGTAGTCGCCGTTCTGGTTGGACAGCTCCACGAGCTGCTCGCGGCTGAGCACGCGCTGCGCACTCTTGGCGAGCGTCAACAGCAGATTGAACTCGGCGGTGGTCAGCTCTATGCGCACCTCGTCCGGGTTCAGCAGCCGTCGGCGGGCAGCGTCCAGTGTCCAGCCGGCAAATCTGAATATCTGCTCCATGGGCCGGTAGGCGCCGCCAGGCTCGCTGCGCCGGCGCAGCACCGCGCGGGTACGCGCCAGCAGCTCGCGCGGGTCAAAAGGCTTGGGCACGTAGTCGTCGGCGCCCATCTCCAGGCCGACGATGCGGTCAATGGTTTCCGTGACGGCCGTCAGCATGATGATTGGCACTCTCGAGTGGGTCCGCAGTTCGCGGCAGATGTCCAGCCCGCCCTTGCCGGGCAGCATCACGTCGAGAATGATCAGGTCGACGGGGCTTCGTCGCAGCGCAGCCTGCATCTCGTCCTCATCGCGTGCTGCCGATACCTTCAATCCGTGCTTCTGGAAATATTCCTGCAGCAGGTCACGGATTTCCCTGTCGTCGTCGACGATCAGGATATGGGCGTCGGTTTTCAAGATCATGTTCCCTGCTTGAGCACCACGAATAGCCGCGCTGGAAAAATAAGTCCGGTCGCGAGGATTGGCCAGCGGCAGGTGCGGGAGCCTCGCTGTTACAATCCAGATACAAAACACTGCAAACCGGAAAAACGCGAGACACGCCGGCCCGTCATAAAGACCCCGTTGCTTCAGTCACCTGGTTCGGGGAACGCCAATGCGCAAATGCGTGAACAGTTCGACGATCGTCCTGCTCGCCGCGCTGTCGCTTGGCGTTGCCGCCGGCCAGTCCGTTGCGAAAGGGACGACCCCAAGGATCGAACAGTGCAACAGGCTGCAGCAGCAATTCGCCCACGCGATCGCCGAGCACGCCGAGGCTAAACGGGCCGCCGAGGCGAGAGCCCTTCAAAAGAAAGCCGCCAGATTCTGCGCCGGCAAGCGGCAGGCACAGGGCATACGTGCCTATGCCACCGCATTGAAGATGCTCGGAGTTCAGCCGACCGAACCCTGACCGGCCGAACTTTAACCCTGGCCCTCCGTCAAAAGGATACGACCATGACCATCAGCAAGACCCTCATCTCCGCCCTCGGCCTGACCGTTGCCCTGGCGTTCTCAGCCCCGATGTTCACCGCCACCAGCGCGAACGCTGCCGGCACGAGCGCCCAGACGGAAACCAATACGCAGGCGCCGATGAAGGCGAAGAAACATCACAAGAAGTCGACGCACAAGAAGCACCACAAGAAGACCCCGCAGAGCAGCCAGACCAAGAATCCCGCCTACTGATCGCCTGTCAGTTACTCCCGTGATTTCGCCCTGGTTGCCATCGCCAGGGCGATTTTTTTGCTGGAGGAAATGCCATGGGGCTAGCGCGGCAAGTACCCGCGGCCCTTCGAGCGATGGCTGCAGCCAGTGTGCGCCGCTCCGTTCTCAGGTGGCGAGGCTTGCCGTCAGAAGCAGAATACCAAGAACGAACACGAACCCGGCCCCGGCGATCTCGATTGCCGCATGGACACGGTTTCCTGCCCGCCCGTCGCCGGCAAGGGCCACGGCCCAGTTCTTGGCGATAACTGCCATGATGGCTAGGGCCGATACGGTTATGGCCGTGCCCAAGGCCATGGCAAGCACCGAGAATACGCCGCCGACCCACAGGCCATTGAGGAAGGCGAAGGTCAGCACGATCAGCGCACCCGAGCAGGGGCGCAGGCCCACGGCGGCCACGGCCGACCACGCGGTCTTCCAGTTGAAGTCGGCGCCCGAGATCATCGCCGGGTCCGGCGCGTGCGAATGCCCGCAGGTCGAGCACGCCGTGTCTGGACCGTGATCGTGATCGTGATGCGCATGCGTGTCACCGCAAGCATGGCCGTGATGGTGGTGTGCATGGGAATGCCCATGCGCCGCCGACAGGCTGTGAACGGGATT
This sequence comes from Mesorhizobium sp. KR2-14, assembly GCF_040049255.1. Taxonomy (NCBI): domain Bacteria; kingdom Pseudomonadati; phylum Pseudomonadota; class Alphaproteobacteria; order Hyphomicrobiales; family Phyllobacteriaceae; genus Mesorhizobium; species Mesorhizobium sp. KR2-14. The sequence continues at coordinate 42,539 of NZ_JBDZDR010000011.1, forward strand.
GGCACCAACCAGACCGCGCAGGCGCGGCCACGCCTTCTGCCAGAGCAGCCATGCGCCAAAAAGGGTGATCAGCAGGTAGCTCGCCACCTCAAGGAACCACGTGGCGTTTGTCATGGTGATCGACGTGCCGCGCAACAGCAGGAACAGCAATGCCATCAGGACGATCGCGGTGCCAGCCTGAAGAAATGCCGAGATGAAGGACAGCATTACGCCACGCCGCAGCGTCACTTCATTGGCCAGCATGTATGAGGAAATGACCGCCTTGCCGTGCCCCGGGCCGGCAGCATGGAAGATGCCATAGGCGAAGGAAAGGCCGACCAGGATCCAGATCTGGCTGCCGTCCTGGCGCATTGCCTTCAGCGCGCCTGTCAAGGCGCGGTAGAAGCCCTGCTGCTGGACGTTGATCCAGTTCATCAGGCCGCCGAACATGCCGGTTGAAGGGATCATTGCCTCGTTGGCTCCGATGCCCAGGGAGCTCTGGGCATACGCTTGCGACGCAAGCTGGGCGAGAACACAGGCCGCCGCCAGGGCGGCGAGCAGCATGCGTCCGGTCGTCTTGTTCACGGCTCTATCCTTGGGTTTTGCAGTTGAGTTCCAGGCGGGTCGCGAAAATCTTGCTCAGGTTGGTGCCGGCGGGATCGTTGAAGAATGCTTCTGTGAGTGTCGCCTGGTTCTGAGCGAGCGCTTCATCCGGATCGGGACGAATAACGCTGCGCGTGCAGCTTGCCGGCAAGTTCTCGACCGCCATGTTTTCGTCTTCGACGAAGTCGATTGCGGTGTAGAAGGTCGGGTCGTAGACGCCGAAATTGATATTTCCCGATAGTTGCAGCGGTTCCTTGGGTTCGGATTCGAACAGGATTATGAGCTGCTCCTGCTCGAAATAGGCCATCAGCTGCGCAGGGGCCTTCATTTCCATGTTCTTTCCGTCGGCCGTGACGAACTGGAAATAGTCGTATTCTGCCAGCGACTGGAAGACGGTGTCGGCGACGTCCTTGAGTTCCTCGTCATCCAGCTTGAGGTCGGAATTCTTGTCGAACTCCATCAGCACGGTTGAGGAAAACAGTTCGTCGAAACGCCACACATGGCGCAGCGACTTCACCCTCTGGTCGGGGGCGACCATCACGTCCAGCCGCGCCTCCGCAAAGACGTGCGGATGGACCCGGGCAGGAACCGTCGAACCCAGCAGTACCGCAGCGGCCGAAGCCAGGATTGCCGCTCTCATTTTTGGCTGCATCACTGTTGGTGTTCCTGTCGAGATTCGAGACTAAGGGAGGGTTATCAGAAAGGGGGCAAAAATGGGACCTCAGCCCTGGTCCCGCGCCTTGAACCACTGCGCGAGGAAATCGACAAGCACCCGAACCTTCGCCGGCAAATAGCGGCGGTGCGGATAGACCGCAAAGATCCCGCCGCCGGGCAGAATATGGTCATCCAGCAAAGGCACCAGGCGCCCGCCCTCTATATCTGCGGCCGCAATGAAATCGGGCAAAATGGCAAAGCCCAGCCCTGCAAGAGCGGCCGCGCGGGTCGCAAGCGGACTGTTGACCTCCATCTGCCCGGAGACCGAGACGGTTATGGTTTCGCCATTTTCGCCCAGGAACGGCCAGTTCGAGAGCCAGCGGCCGTTGGTGTCGATGATGCAGGGCATGCCCGCAAGATCCTGTGGACGCGCTGGGCGGCCATGCTTCTCTATGAGTTCCGGCGAGCCGCAGACCCTGACCGAGAACGGCGCCAGGCGGCGCGCAATCAGCGAGGAGCTTTCGAGCCGCGAAATGCGGATTGCAAGGTCGAAACCTTCCTCCACGAGATCCACGAAGCGGTCATCGAGATGGATGTCGAGCACGATGTCGGGATGCGCCTTGGCGAAGTCGATCAGGCACTGGCCTATGGGAGCATCGGCAAAGGTGCGCGGCGCGGAAAGCTTGATGCGCCCGCGCACGTCTCCGGAAGATTCGCGCACGTCGTCGGCCAGGCTGTCCACTTCGCGAATGATCTCGGTGGCGCGGCGATAATAGGTGTGGCCGGCCTCTGTCAGCGAAAACTGGCGCGTGGTGCGGTTGAGCAGCAGCGCGCCCAGCTCGTCCTCCAGCTCGCGCACATACTTGGAAAGCAGCGCCTTCGAGCGGCCGATCTTGCGGGCTGCGGCCGAAAAGCCCTCCGCCTCGACCACGTCGATGAAGGCGCGCATGCGGGTAAGCGTGTCCATAAATTCAGTCCTTGCCGGCCGTTTCAAGAATGCGCCGACCAAGCGCGATCAGCTGAAGGTCACTGTGGGCAGGGCCGAGCAGCGAAATCCCGAACGGTGCGCCGTCCACTTGTCCGAGCGGCAGCGAAATCTGCGGAAAGCCCGACAGGCCGGAAAGACAGAGAAGCCGCAACGCCCGCTCGCGATAGGCGAGCAGATGGTCCGGCGTCTCCGCTTGCAGTGGCGCGGCGCCTGGAACCGTCGGCAGCACGAGATAGCCGTCTTCACCGAGCAGCGTGCCCAGCTCCTCGCGGAAGGCCGCGCGGAATTCCCGTGCCTGCGCCAGCGCGGAATCATCCACCGTCTGGCCGAACCGGAACCTGTCCTCTACGCTTTTGTCGAGGCTGCCCGGGTGCGTTTCGATCCAGCGGCCCTGACTTTCCCATCCCTCGCGCGCCTGGATTTTTCTAAAACACCAGTAGAGGTCGTCGGAACTCTGGCCAAGCGGCGCCGCCATTTCCACCTCGCTCAGCGCGTCGGCTACGGTACCCAGCATGCGGCGGTATTCGGCAGCTTCCGCGGGGCCGAGGACGAGCTCGTCCAGCATCTCAAGGCGGAGCAACTTGCCTTCCCGCAGGGGGGCGGGTGGGGCGCCCAACACCACTCTCGCCACCGCCTCATAGACATCGATGTCCTTGGCGAACCAGCCGAACGTGTCGAGCGAGGGCGCCAGCGGCGCGGTGCCGTCCAGCGATATGCTGCCGTGGGTGGTGCGCAGGCCGATCAGGCCGCAAAAACTCGCCGGCGCGCGGATGGAGCCGCCGGTGTCGGATCCCGTCGCAATATCTGCCAATCCTGCCGCCACCGCCGCGGCCGAGCCGGACGACGAGCCGCCGGTGACACGATCAGGCGCCGCCGAATTCACCGGGTGCGGATAGTGCGCATTCTGCCCCATCAGCGAGAAGGCGAATTCGTCGGTCTGGGTCTTGCCGAGGAAGTGCGCCCCAGCGTCCAGAAACATCTGTATGGCGGGTGCCGTTCTTGCCGCCGGGCTCGCCTCGGCCAGCCTTTCGGGATTGCCGCAGCCGGTTGGATAACCGGCCACGTCGAAAATGTCCTTCACGCCGACGCCAAGCCCGGTCAAGGAGCCCGATTTTGCATTGGGAACAGCCACTTGCGGCAGGTCCAGAAACGCATTGAGACGATCGCGCATGTCGATCATTGTTCCACAAATCATCCACTTTGGCGCAGCTTCGTTCGATGATCGGCTTTTTACAAGCGCCCTTAAGATTTTTGTTGATTGTGACGGACCCTGACCCTATATGCGCGCTTGCCCAAAGTCGCACGTGCCTGTGGGCGTCCCCCGACCCTCGAATGGCGAGGAAATCGGGACGGTACCTGGGAAGTAACGAGCCCAGTTGGTTTAGCGGCCAACCGCTAAGCCAAGGACGCCTTGAAGCAACGACGGTGCGGGCCTTTCTGGTGTCTGCCGATCGTCCATAGATCGGGGTTACTGAAGAGGCACACCTTCATTGCCGGCAGTGCGGAACGGGTCTCCCAATCCAAGCCAAGGCAGACAAAGCGAGCAAAGGCCGCAAGGCACGAGCTCATCGCCGCGTGAAAGCGTTTTTTCGTTCCGGGATCTCCACCGCCCGGTTCGTCGACTCGCATTCATGCCTTTGTCCATAGCGGCAACAGCGACCGAAGGGGATCGCGCCGCAGCTTTGTTTTCGCGTGGGGAACACCCGCGCCAAGGAGAGACCCATGGCCACCCAGCGCATCCTCGATTTCCTCGCCACCCGACGTCCCGACGGCCCGTGCCTGGTTCTGGACCTCGAAGTCGTGCGCGACAACTATCATGCCTTCGAGAAGGCTCTGCCCAATTCCAGGATCTACTACGCGGTGAAGGCCAACCCCGCGCCGGAGATCCTGCGCCTGCTCGCGTCGCTCGGCTCGTGTTTCGACACCGCTTCGGTGGCCGAGATCGAGATGGCGCTGAGCGCGGGTGCGACGGCCGATCGCATCTCCTATGGCAACACGATCAAGAAGGAGCGCGACATTGCGCGCGCCCATGCGCTCGGCATCCGCCTCTTCGCCGTGGACAGTGTCGAGGAGGTCGAGAAGATCGCCCGCGCCGCCCCCGGCGCGCGCGTCTTCTGCCGCGTGCTGACCGATGGCGAAGGTGCGGAATGGCCGCTGTCGCGCAAGTTCGGCTGCGTGCCGGCGATGGCGGTCGACGTGCTGCGTCATGCCAGGCTGATGGGTCTCGATGCCTATGGCGTGTCGTTCCATGTCGGCTCGCAGCAGACCGACCTGGTTGCCTGGGACCGCGCGCTGGCCGACGCCAGGGCCGTCTTCTCGGCGCTGGCGCAGGAAGGGATCACGCTGCGCATGGTCAACATGGGCGGTGGCTTCCCCACGCGCTACCTGAAGGACGTGCCCACCGCCCAGGCCTACGGCGAGGCGATCTTCGAGGCGCTGAGCAAGCATTTCGGCAACCGCATCCCGGAAACCATCATCGAGCCGGGCCGCGGCATGGTGGGCAATGCCGGCGTCATCAAGTCGGAAGTCGTGCTGATTTCCAAGAAGGCCGACAACGACAATGTGCGCTGGGTCTATCTCGACATCGGCAAGTTCGGCGGCCTGGCCGAGACGATGGATGAGGCGATCCGCTACCCGATCGTCACCCCGCGCGACGGCGATGTGGCGGAGCCTTGCGTGCTCGCCGGCCCGACCTGCGACTCGGCCGACGTGCTTTACGAGAAGGCGCCCTATCCGCTGCCGGTCTCGCTGACCATCGGCGACGAGGTGCTGATCGAAGGCACCGGCGCCTATACGACGACCTACTCGGCCGTCGCCTTCAACGGCTTCGAGCCTCTCCGATCCTACGTGATCTGACGGCTCGTGACGGGCACCTGTTTGCAGGTGCCCGGCGGCCGCCAGATCATCCTGCCCGCCGGCGTCTTTGTTGGCGCATGGTCCTTTCCGAAGCCGAAGCGGCTTGCGGGCCATGCGCGTGCCGGTGGCGGGTTCGCTCGTGGAAAAACTCCGCTTGTGAAGGATCGCGGAAATGGAACAGATCGTTGAGAAATTTGGCGCGGCCATGCCGCTGCTGGTCTCCCCCACAAGCGGGGAGATTGGCAGTTGCGCGGCCTTCACTATCACCGCCGAAACCCCGTCCGACATCGGTGCACGCGAGGCGCTGCTCGATCGCGCCATGGGCGTGCTGCGCCGGCGCAAGTCTTCGGAGAAGCTGCGCCGCGGCCGCCTGCCTTCGGCGGGATTGGCCTTCGTTGCGCGCGATCCGGCCGGAGCAGTGGTCGGCACCGTGCGGCTCTGGGATGTGGCGTTGGGGGACGGCGGGTGCGACGCGCTGCTGCTCGGGCCGCTTGCCGTAGAACCGTCGCTTATGGGAGCCGGCATCGGCTCTGCCCTTATGCGTCATGCAATTGCCGAAGCGGGCAGGCTCGGCCACCGGGCAATCCTGCTGGTGGGCGACGCGCCTTACTATGCGCGCTTCGGCTTCTCGGCCGACAAGACCGGCGCGCTTGCGATGCCGGGGCCCTATGAGCGGCATCGCCTGCTGGCGCTGGAGCTTGCCGAGGGGGCGCTGGATGGCGCCGCCGGCGTGCTGAAGGCCGCCGGCCGCCGGCTGAAGCCGTCGAGGACAACGCTGGTGGCGTGAAGGAATCCCGCGCCGACACTACAGCGCGAAAAGCCCGGCGCAACATCAAGCGCCGGGCTTTTGCTAGCTAAATACGTTGCGATCAGATGATCTGGCTGAGCGCCATGGCAACGGACATGTCGCCTTCCACCGAGAGCTTCCCGGTCATGAATGCTGTCGTCGGGCTCAGATCGCCGCTGATCATCGACTCCAGATCGTCGAGGCTGAGCTTGATCGTGCAGTCGGTGGGCGCGTCGGTGGTCGAGATGGTGGATCCCTCGATCACGATCACGCCGTCGGCGCCCGTGTCGAATTTCACCGAACGTCCGAAGCCGGAGCTCTCGACGCGGTCCCTGATCTTTTCGACAACAGCTTGAACGCTCATCACAGTGCTCCCTTGTCCCTGAGGTGCGCGGCTCGAAGCCTGCGCGACGATGCCGGCCTCCGTTTGGAGGCTGAGGTGAACATCGTATAGCCTCCTGTTGACGTAAACGTCAACTTGGGGGCTTTGGCTCGCCTCACTCGGTGGCGGGCGCCGGCCGCAGGAGTTCGCGACGGCGGTTGCTCCTGTCGCGCGTCTCATCCCGAGGCAGGAAATCGATCTGCTCGATGATGACCTCGTCGATCATCTTCTCGCCCACTCGGGCATTGATGCTGTCGCGCACCCCGTGCCTGAATGCATCGAGATCGAAATTTTCCCGCTTCGAGAAGTCGATCTGCGGATTGGCGTAGAGATAGGTGTAGACCTCGTCGACGATCAGCGATTGGGCAGGGATCGTGAGCTTCTTCAGCTCCTTGGGATCGGCCGTGTAGACGAGCCGAGCCAGGAAATAGCCATCGATGCTGGCCTTGTTGAAGACCGGAACGGAGATGACGTCGGTCTTGATATAGTCCAGGCCGCCAAGCAGCGGCGGCAGGGCATTCGGGTCTGCTGTCTTGGCGCTGGAAAACTGGAACGAGAAGAACACCGCCCCGAGCGTAGCGATGCAGATCCAGACCGCCGCGCCGGCGAATTTGATCAGCGGGCCCACCCGAACTCACCTTCCGAGTAGGTGCCGTCGGCTTCGGCGCGCTTGATGACATCCTGCATGAGCTTTGCCACTTCGCTCACGGCGCTCATATGCGCGCGGATGACGGATTCGTTTACCGCCAGCTTTTCGCGGAGCTGCTCCAGGCCTTCCCGGTGCTCGGCCACGATCTCGGGCTCGTCCACGCCCTTGGTGGCGCGGGTCAACTCGTAGAGATACCGGCTCTTGCGCGCGCTGGAGGCGCGGATATCGAACACGCCGCCTGCGCGGATCGCTGCAGTCTCTTCTTCCAGGGCATCCGAGATGCGACCGATTATGGCCGACAAGTTGCCGAGCAGGGCAGGAGGTGCGGCAGTAGGCGGCGAAGATGGCACCGGCAAATTCTCGGCAGTCGGATTCTCATCCATCATGATGGTCTGTCCCGTAATTTTTAAAGCTTGGTCTTGGCGGCGACCGCGGCTTCATCGCCGACCAAGTCGCGCACCATCTTGCGCTGCAAATCCTGAACCAGCGCCGTCGAAAGGCTGGTCTGTTCGTCGGTTTCCGCCTTTCCAGGCCCTCCGGAGACCGGCCCGACAGCAACCTTCCTTTCCCCTTCCATATAGTGGCCGCCGAGAACTCGATCGGCGATCCCGATGCCACCCCGCTCGGCCATGACGTTTGCCAGCCGCTCGGCCATCATCGACTTCCACATGTCGCCGGCTACGCCCTTGCCGTAGACGTTTTCAGCGTCCTTCGGCAGCATGTTCTGGACGAAGGTCTGCAAGACCATCGCTTCGAAGCGTTTGAAGGCATCCGGCGACGTGGTTTCCGTGGCTGCCCGTGCAAAGCTGGCATGCCCTTCTGTCTCGCCCACCGAAAACGCCGCCACTGCACTGCCGCCCGCAGCGTTGGCCCGCTTCGCCAGCTCGGCGCGCGCCGCCTCGATGCCCGACGGCTCGACCGCACGCGCAACGTCCAAGACAATGTCACTCGGGGGAGAGATCGCCAAGAAAAGCTGTCCTTTTCAATTTCGTGGCTGGATCATGGCCCAATAAGCTTGTGGCAACCTTACCGGTCCTCGGAAGCCTTGCGCTCCACCATCTCCAGCCTCTCGCGGTCGGCCGTCAGCCGTTCCTCCCACTGGAGAGCATCGCGATAGGCCCGCTCGACCATGTTGGTGCGGGCGGTCGCGGTTGCCACCTTAGCGGCCTCGTCCCTGGCCAGTTGCTGCTGTTCCAACTGGCGCATTCGAGCCTTGTCGATGCGCTGATGGTAGATTTCGGGAAATATCCCGGACAGCGAATCCTCGGCGTCGAACCGCACCGTCAGTTCACTCGCCTCGTTCTGCGCCGCCAGCGCCTCGGCGATGAACCCGGCATGGCGTGTCTCATGCATCGCCTTCAATTGCGACTGGACCTTCACGAGCTTTCGCAGTCGTTCCATGCGCGAGGTCATCGGTTCATCTCCCGATCGTGGTTGAGAGGAAGCCATCCGCAAAGAGGGTGAGCAGGGTGCCGACCCCGAAGTAGAAAATGATCAGGCCGCCGGCGATGACGAAGGGCATCGAGATGAAGTAGATCGGGATCTGCGGCACCAGCTTATTGACGAAGCCTATGGTCAGGTTGACCAGAACTGCATAGGCGACGAAGGGGCTGCCCAGTCGCAACACGAGAAGAAAGCTCTCTGAAAGCGTATCAGTGACGTCGACCAGCGCGGCACGCGGATTGAAGAACGCGTCGAGGGGGGCGACGTCGTAGGACGTCACCAGTGCCTTGATGATCTCGTGATGAAAATCGAAGACAAACAGCAGCATCAGGGCTGAAAACGAGATGATCGTTGCCAGCGCCGCCTGCAGCTCCGCCTCTTCGACCGCCGTTCCCCCCATGCCGCCATAGCCGATCAGCATCGCCATGGCCGAACCGATGAAGTGCAGCGCCATGACGTAGAGGCGCGCCAAACCACCGATGACGCCGCCGATCAACAGCTCTGACACGATCATGGGCGCCAGCACCTGCGGGCGTTTGTCGACGAAAGGGACGATGTGGTCCCACAGATGGACAAGCAGGGCGCCGGTGGCAGCCATTGCCACGAACAGCCTGATCTGGATGGGTACGCGAACGCTCGAAAGTCCGGGCATGAACAGGAAGCACCCGCCGATGCGACAGAACGCCAGGAAGGCCGCAAGCACTACGGTTTCGGGTGCGACGGTCACGAAATGGTTCCGAGCACCCGAATTTCGACGCCCTTGGCGATCTCGACATGCGAAAGGACGGGCAGGGTCGAGAACAGGCGCTCGATGATCATGCGCACATAGGGGCGGGAATCCGGCGCCGTGACGATGACGAAGCGCTCGCCCGCTTCCATGTGTTTGCGAATGACGTTGCTGGCTTCCTGGCCGAATTCCTCGAGCTGGCGCGGATCGATGTCGAACTCGCGAACCTCGCCCTTGGCGTCGCGCTTGAGGCTCTGGTGGAAGGCAAGGTCCCAGCGGTTGCCCAGGCGAAGCACCTTGAGCACGCCGCCCTCGCTGAGATCGCCGCAGATCTGCTGGGCCATGCGTACGCGCACATGCTCCACGATCTGCTCCGTGCGGCGCACATGAGGCGCGATCTCGGCGATAGCCTCGATGATGAGGTGCAGATTGCGAATGGAAACGCGCTCGGCCAGCAGCAGCTTCAGCACCGCCTGCAGGCCCGGATATGAGATATGCGAGGTGCAGATCTCGTCGGCCAGCTTGCGGTATTCGGGGTCCTGCCGCTCCAGCAGCGCCTTCATGTCCTTGTAGGAGAGAAGCTGCGGCAGGTTGTTGCGGATCACCTCGCTGAGGTGGGTGAGCAGCACCGACATGTTGTCGGCAAAGGTGAACTGCTCGCGCTTCAGGTCTTCGATGAACATGTCCGGCACCGAGAAGGCGCGCATGCCGAAGGCGGGTTCGCGCACTTCTTCGCCCGGGATGTCGGGGATCTCGCGCTGGCCCAGCAGAACCATGACCTCGCCCACGCGCATCTGGTGCTCTGCCACGACGGTGCCGTGGATCTTGATCTGGTAGCTCTTGCTCGGCATGCTGAGATCGTCTGTCAGGCGCACCTCGGGCACGACGAAACCATATTGCTGGGCGAACTTCTTGCGCATCTTGCCCATGCGGAAGGCCAGTTCCTGATGCGAGAGAAGCAGCTTGGTGGAGAGCTGCTTGCCGATGAGCAGTTCGATCTCGGCGGTCTTCAGCGAAGCCTTCACCGAGTTTCGCTCCTCTTCCGCCTTATTTTCCTGCGCTTCCTTTTCAGCGGCCTTGGCTTCGGCGGCGCGCTGCTCCTCGCGGCGAGGAACGATATAGCCAAGCGCGGCCATGGCCCCGGCCAGGGAAACAAAGGGCAGCATGGGCAGGCCGGGCATAAGCCCCAACACCACCAGAAGCAGCGCGGCGACGTAGAGCGCGCGCGGGTGTGCGCCGAGCTGCCCAAACACGGCCTGGTTGGCCGAGCCGCGTGTGCCTCCCTTTGAAACGAGGAGGCCGGCCGCGAGCGAGACGATCAGGGCCGGAATCTGGGTGACGAGACCATCGCCCACCGACAGTTTCACAAAGATGTCCGAGGCTTTGCCGATGTCCATGCCATGGCGGAAATAGCCGATGGCGATGCCGCCGACGATGTTGATCGCCGTGATGATCAGGCCGGCGATAGCGTCGCCACGCACGAATTTCGAAGCACCGTCCATCGAGCCGAAGAAGGAGCTTTCCTCCTCCAGTTCGCGGCGACGCAGCTGCGCCGTCTTGTCATCGATCACGCCGGCGGAAAGGTCGGCGTCGATCGACATCTGCTTGCCGGGAATGGCGTCCAGCGTGAAGCGCGCGCCCACCTCGGCGATACGGGTCGCGCCCTTGGTGATGACGATAAAGTTCACGATGACCAGGATCAGGAAGACGATCAAGCCGATCGCAAAATCGCCGCTCATGACGAGCTGGGAAAAGCCGCTGATGACATAGCCGGCGGCATGGGTGCCGACATTGCCTTCGGAAAGGATCATGCGCGTGGTGGCGATGTTCAGCGACAGGCGCAGCATCGTGGCGATGAGCAGGATGGTCGGAAAGGAGGAGAAGTCCAGCGGCCGCTGGATCCACAGCGCCACCATCAGGATCAACACCGACAGCGCGATGGAGAAGGCAAGGCCGACGTCGATCAGGAACGCCGGTATCGGAAGAAACAGCACCGCCAGGATGACGACAATGCCCAAGGCGAAGAAAACGTCGCGGCCACTCCTGGAGGCGGTTCCGGTCGGCAATGTTTCTGCGAGGGCCACGTGCATCTCCATACGTCATCCTGCGTGCGTTAGACGTGCACACCGGCTATCGGCAGCCTAGCGAGCCAAGCTTGCGCGAACATGGGAGAAGAGGGCGGGCGCAAATTGCGCCGATCAGGACACCGGGGAAGGGGAGGGCGGCTACGGCTCGATGCTATGCCCTTGCCTTAGCTGAACCAGGCCTGTGACGCGCCCCGGCCGGGTCTTCAGAAGCCGTTCTCGATGCGCTGGAAAATCACATTGGTGAAGGAGGAGATCTGCGCACCGATGAAGGGTGCAGTGAACGCCACCACCAGCATGATGGCGACGATCTTCGGAACGAAGGTAAGCGTGATTTCCTGGATTTGTGTCAGCGCCTGGATCAGTGCAATTCCAACGCCGACGATCATGGCTGCTGCGACGGCCGGACCGGCCGCCGTAAGCACGGTCCAGATGGCAAACTGGACGATATCGAGGGCATCGGCCTCGTTCACGCTTCGCTCGACTTGACGCTGACGCCAGGGCCCACGACGATTTCGCTGCCATCCTTGAGAACTGCGATGATGCCGTCCGAGAACAGGCGGACTTCGGCAACCTCACCGCTCACCTTGCCGTCGGCGGAGGTGATGACCCGGCCGATCAGTGCATCGGCCTGGGACAATGTCTGCGATTGCAGAAGCTGGTCGAGCCTGTTGTTGATCTGGACCGACTGCTCAACCTGCGAAAACGACGCCAGCTGAGCGACATACTGGGTCGAATCCATGGGGTTTGTCGGATCCTGGTTCCTCATCTCGGCCACCAGCAGGCGCAGGAACGACTGGTAGTCCACCGCCGTCTTGGACGTCGGGGTTGCAGCTTGGCTAGTTGCCGAGGTGGTTGCTCCGATGGTCATGCTCATCAGTATCGTTCTCCTACGGCCGCGGCCTGTGGTTGCAGTGTCGCGCTGTGGTTGGGGGCAAGCGCCTTTTCTTCGAGGCGGTAAAGCGAACGCAGCGCCTTCAGCGCATCATAGACGCGGTCCTCGCCCACCATGCGGTCGATCTGCTTGAGCGTTGTGCGCACTTCCTCGTCTTCGAAACCCTCCAGGAGCCTGGGCAAGGACTGGCGAAACAATTCATAGGCCTGTGCGGCGCCCGCGGGCTCCATTAACATGATCTGGATCATGAAATAGAGCTGTCGCAGCGGGGTCGTGGCCTGCTCGGGCTGAAGCACATGGCTTTCCAGCAGGAACTGCACGTCGTTCAGCAATTCAAGCGTGACTTTGCGGTCAACCTTGATAACCGCGCCGTTGATGTAGATCTTCTCGTTCGGCTTGAGCGAGATTTTCAATGCAGTCTTCATTGAATGCCGTCGCGGATAATCTGCGAAACTTCGATCAGACCATCGAAATTGTCGGAGCGGCCCTGGCGCACCTCTTCAGCTTCGCGCAGCAGCCACAGCCCAATCGAAATGAGATTCGCGCGCAGTTCCTTCGGAAGCGCATTGTCCGGGCTGCCGAGGTCCTCGATGAAGGTCGTCCACAAGCGATTGGTGAACCGCAGTGCTTCGATTGCCTGCATCGTATTTGCGCCAGCTTCGCGCGCAGCCGTCAGCAGGTCGATCGAGCGGCTGAGAAGCTGCTTTTCGCGATCCTTGGCGTCTGCGGCGGAGTCGGCCTGGACGTCTGCGTAGGAGAATTGGTACATCGTATTCCCGATCAGCTCAGGTATCGCAGCAGGCTGAGCTGCTGGATACGCGCGGTAATCGCGTAGGCGGTCTCGATATGAGATAGCAGATCGGAAACCCGTGCCGCGGCCTCGTAGGGGTCCACGCCCTCGGTCGCCAGAATGTGCTTCTGGATCAGGGTGCTTTGCTGCTCCAGTCGGTCGCTCGCATCGGCGACGCGCTTTTCGGCGATGCCGACCTCACTGCGCTGCTTGACAAGGTCGCTGATCGCCTCTCCGACCAGTGCAAATGAACGCTCAACAAGGGCTTTGCTCGCGGCAGTATTGAGGTTCCCCGTCATTAGCTCGTTCATCAGCGTCGCCGCCATGGCAAGCTTGCGCGGGGCAGCCCCATTAGCGCTGACAGAGGTCTCGGTGGTGTCGTTAAGGGAAATGCGACTGACGATGACCTGGTCCGAAGCGTTGGACCAGTTTTGCCAGCCTGCTCCCAAAAACTGAGGTTCGACGATATTGGTCAGAAAGTCGTCCATGTCGGCTGCCGTAATTGAACTGGCGGCCGGGTCGCTCGCGGTAAAGCCGAAGCGGTTGAAGAAGGCATCATCGAAGGCAATCTTGCCGTTCGTGGCAGGATCCTGCAAATCGTTGAGCGGCCTCACGTCGGTGTTGATCCCGGCGAACAGATATTCGCCGTCCATGCTGGTATTGAACATGGCGTCAAGGCTGGCCAGCACGTGCTTCGCGCCGTTGGTGACCACGTGAGGCATGGCGTTGCCGGAGATAACGGTGGCAAGCAGCGAAAGGAAATTCTGCGCCGTATCCGAGACCTGGCTCAGCGCGATCTGCGTAGATGACAGTCGCGCAGCGGCCCGGGTGTTGGAATCTACTATTCCGTTGATGCGTTCCAGTTCGCGGTTGAAGGTTACGGACTGCGAGCTGCGAGCTCCGAGCGCCTGGCCCTTGTCGGCGAAGAAGCCAGTTGTCTGCTCCTTCTGTGCCTTCGCCAGAGCTGCCTGCGTTTTCATCAGCGAATAGCGCATCGCTTCTGAAACGGCTGAGGATGAGACGAAGCTAGCTTTCATCGGATTACCTCACTGCGGCCAGCAGGGCTGCCAGCATTTCATCCACGGCCTTTATGAGGCGGGCGGACGCTTGATAGGAGTGCTCGAGATCGAGCAGCATGGACATTTCCATGTCGACATTCACGCCCGTCATGTTGGAAAGCGCTTCGGCGCTGCGTACCGCAAGAGCTTCCTTCGTCTCTGCCGCGCGCGAGGCTTCCTGCCGAAGACCCTGGAACCAGCCGATCGAATTCGCCGAATAGGCAGCGACACTTGCCTTGTCACCGATTCCGGCGGCCGGATCGAAGCTGACCGGCTCGTCCAGCCGTTGGCTGTAGGCGATAATCAACTCTGCGTAGGAAGAGCCGCCGGGATTATGAATGTAGTTGGCACCATTGGCCCCGCCGTCGCGCAAATATTCCGGATGGGTAACGAAATCGGGGTTGAGTGAGATCGCGCTTGCCAGTCCATGGACCAGACCGGTCAGCGGCATGCCCGGTGCCGGCGGCGGGGTAGTGAACAAACCGGCCATCGGATCGCCGGGGGGCGGGGCAGACGGGTTTGTCTCGGCAAAAGCATTGATCAGCCCGCGCGCAATCTCGTCAAGCTGGCTTTGCATGGTCACGGCCACGCTGTCGCGCAACTGGACAAGAGCGGCGAGCTTTCCGCCCGCACCGACAGTGCCGCCCGAGCCGATCGGCACGGGTACGCCGTCGATATAGATCTTGTTGCCTGCTTCACCGGCCGGATAGGCAGGCGAAGCCTCGAAAGCGATGCTGCGCGGGATCGTTTCGAAAACCGTCGTACCGTCGCTGGTCATGATGACCATGTCATTGTCGCTGCGGGTGATGGTCGAGATCGGCAGAAAGTCGGAGATCTGCTTCAGCAACCCGTCGCGTCTGTCGAGTTCGTCATTGACGTCGCGCCCAGCGCGCGTGCCCGCGACGATCCGATTGTTGGCATCCTTGAACTGCGCCAACAGGTTGTTGAGATCATCGACCGCGTAGGCGATTTCCTGGTCGGTTTCGGCGCGGAATGCCTGGATTGAACTCGCGCCGTCATTGAGGCTGCGCACGACTTCGCGCGCGGCATTGATGGCATTGTCTGCCAATGTCCGGTTGGACGGCGCGGCGGAATATATCTGCAGAGCTTTCTGCAGCTCCGTGATCGAGGCCGCCGGAGACATCGCGTTTTCGACGCCGTTCACCCGCAGGTTCAGGTGGTCGAGGCCGATATACAGTGTGGCCTGCCCGCTGTAGGCGGACACCGCCGACAGGTTCTGGCGGAACAGCTGTTCGTTGGTTGCGCGCTGGATGACAACAACGCGCGCACCGGGGGCCGAACTTGAGAGCACCGCTGTCCGCCGCGCATAGTCGCTGTTGTTCTGCTCCATGACGTTGCGCGAGACGACGTTTGTTTGACGGCCCGTATTGAGGAGCGACGACTGCGCGATGCTGAGTGCGGAGGATAATGACATACTTTATTCCTGTTCGGCTTTCGCGCCGGACTACCTTTTCAGGTTGACCAGAATGTCCATAAGGTCTGCGCCTGTCTGGAACACTTTCGAGTTGGCGGTGTAGCTGCGCTGCGACTCGATCATGTCGGTCAGCTCTTGCGCTATGTCGACGTTGGAATTCTCCAGCGCGCCGGCCACTATCTTGCCCCGGCCGCTGTCGTTGGCCCATCCCATCTGGACGGTGCCTGAGCCTGCCGTGGTGGCAAACACGTTGCCGGGCAGAACCTGAAGCAGATCCGGGCTTGCCACATCGGCAACCGGGATGCGGAACAGTGCCTTCACGGCGCCGTTTTCGTAGCGCGCGTAGACGACACCATCCTCGGAGATTTCCACGCCATCAATGCCGCTCGGTGCGGCGCCGTCGTTCTTCGCATCGATGACGGTGTAGCTCTTGTCTAGCTGCGTCATCTTGGAGAGGTCGATGGTGAGCGACTGCCCCCCCGGCACGGTGAGCGTAATGTCCGTGGCGCTTGCGGGATCCAGCTTGCCGTTCGTTGGGTCGAAGGTCAGCGTCTGAACCTGCAACGCAGCCGCCCCGTATGGGAAGGAGGTGTCCGGCGCCGCGTCAGCCTGGTTATAGATCGCAACTTCCCAGGTGGTGGGGCCCGTCTTGGTGTAGTAGACGTCGAGGATAACCTCTCCACCGAGATTATTGTAGGCCACGAGGGACGACTTCGCGGTGTAGCTTGCGGTGGCCGCATTCAGCGAAGGCAGATCGCCGGCGGCAACCGGCGTTGCGCCCGCCGGAAGGTTGGCGGTGAAGACACCATTCTTGGACGGCACCGCCACCAGCTCGTTCTGCGCGATGGTGACCGGCACCAGGCCGCCAAAGCCGTTGGCCACCGCGGCCGGGTCGCCGTTTGCGAAGCTGTAGCCCATCAACTGGAAGCCGGCAGCGTTGATCAGTCGGCCCTGGGCGTCCGGCACGAATGAGCCGGCGCGCGTAAGCACCGGCGCGCCGCCCGGACTCTGGACCACGAAGAAGCCGGCGCCGTTGATGGCCAGGTCGCTTCCCGACGTCGTGTATCGAAGGTCGCCTTGCTGGCTGATAGCGGTGCGTATCGTGGTCGTGACGCCGCCGGAGGTATAGTTTCCGGTCACGGTCGGGATGATGAGAGACGAAAACTCCGCGCTCGAGCGCTTGTAGCCGGTAGTGCTGGAATTGGCGATGTTGTCGGCCACGGCG
This sequence comes from Mesorhizobium sp. KR2-14, assembly GCF_040049255.1. Lineage (NCBI taxonomy): Bacteria > Pseudomonadati > Pseudomonadota > Alphaproteobacteria > Hyphomicrobiales > Phyllobacteriaceae > Mesorhizobium > Mesorhizobium sp. KR2-14. The sequence goes on from NZ_JBDZDR010000011.1 coordinate 59,094, forward strand.
CCAAGGCGATTAGCCTGCGCGTTCATGCCGGAAACGCCGGTTCGCATCATTCCATACAAGCTCATCGAAACGTCTCCTGATTTTCCGACCTCGGTTGGAGAGGCTATAGGCGCTGTCTTGCGCGAAGCTGGCGATTTGCTCTCGGCCGCGCCGTAGCGCGGCGCGGTTCAGACTATCAGCCGGTAACCGAGGAAACGCTTGGAATCGATCGGGTCGAAACCCAGCTTCTCGCGCAGTTTCTTGCGCAGCTTGCTGATGTGGCTTTCCACGACGTTCTCTTCGACCTCTTCGTCGAAAATTCCGTAGATCGCGTTGAACACCTGGGTCTTGGTAACGCGCCGGCCGCTATTGCTGGCCAGATATTCAAGAATGCGGCGCTCACGACGCGGCAGAGGCATGGGCTCGCCGTCGATTTCCGGGTCCCGGCCATCCAGGAAGATCCGCATCGGCCCGATCTGGGTGAAACTCGGGTCTTCCTGGGCACGGCGGCGGATCGCGTTGATGCGCGCCAGAATTTCGCGAATATGAACCGGCTTGTGAACCACGTCATCGACGCCGGATTCAAACAGCTTGAGGGTGTTTTCGAGCGAATGGTGCTCGCTCAGCGCAATAACCGGCGCACTGCTTCGGTCGCGGATCTTGCGAGGCGCAAACATATCGTCGCCGCAATCTCCGATCAGAAACGCCCGTACGGATTTGAGATCCGATTCGGCTGCGCTTTCGACCCACTCTCCGAATTCGCCCGAGCGGAAGCCGGCGCTAGCCACGCCCTCCCGGTTGAACATTGAGTGATATCCATTTTTGACGAGCTCTCGCTCGTCCACGATCACGATCATCGGCCGCCCCCGAATCATATGAATTGCCCTTACGGGGAAGTGGTAGACCCTGGCGGGAGTCCTGAAAAACCATCAATTCTTGTGGCTGGTTTCTTGGGTGTTGGGAATCGCATGGGTTGCACCGCAATTTCCCGCCGGAGCGCGCGATAGCTGCCGGGGGCAGCAAAACAGGGCGTTTGCGATTCAATCCTGCCGGAACGTGCAGGCAAGAATGCTACTATGGCGAGCAAAAGGACCGCGCATTGCTGGTCCATTTGCCGAAACCGGTGGCCACCATGTTGGCGATGACGCGACAAACGTAGCGCTTTTGGGCCGGGTCGTTGTCGGGCCCTGCATGATATCGTGCGACCGCCATCGACCATGTGCTGTGCCGTGCGCGCAATTGCGCCAGGAAACGCGCGGCGTAGTCGACATTGCGGTGCGGGTCGAGCATCTCGTCCACGCTCCGAAAATGCTGGCCGTGATAGTGGTGATTGATCTGCATGCAGCCGAGATCAATCAGTTTCGCACCATCTCTGCGCGCGGCGTTGAAAGCCGTGAGGGCATCCGACCTGGACTTCGGGAAGACGGCCTTGCCCTCGATGTTCATCGCGTTGGGCTGGAGGCTGCCCTTGCGCCCGGTTTCCGTAAGGCCGACGGCGTAAAGTATTCCGACGGGCACGCCGTAGCGATCCGCGGCGCGCAGGATCTCTGGCTCGCAGGGATTGCCGGCGGCGGCCGCCGCCACCGACGATGCCGCCACGCTAGATATAAAGACCGTCGCTAGCAGGGTTCGAAGCATTGGACGCGGCATTGCTGGACCCTGTGGCCCCATCGCTGGTGTTGGATGCGGAAGCCTGCTTGCCAGAGCCGCCGCCATTGCCGCCCGACTGGGCGGAGGTGGAGGATTGCTGGTCGCGCGCCGCAAAGCCGGCGGCCGCATTGTTGTCGTCGGCGCGCCCTTGGGATGCCGACGATGCCTGGGGCTGCTGGATGGTAACCTGGTCGATGTCGAGCCCCATGGCGCGCAGAGATTTGACTATGTTTTCGCTGTCCGCGGTCAGGCGACGATAGGCCTCGCCGTTCTCGACCCGCAATTCGACCGTGAGCTGCTCGCCGGTGAGGCGCAGATTGGCGGTGACCATGCCAAGCTCGGCAGGATGAAGCTGAAGCTTCAGCGTATGCGCGGATGCAAGGCCGGAGGCCGCGGCCAGGGGCTGGAAGGCTTGCGTGGCTGCGGCGCGCCAGGTGGGCTCGGTCGCGATGAGATTGGACAGCGCCGAAGCCGTGGACGTGCTCGGCTGGGCGACCGGGGCCGGGATGTTCTGTTGCGCAACGATGGTGGGGCGCTCGCTGCGCTGATCCATCCGCCTGCCAAAGCCTTCGGCCCCAGCGCGACCCTGGCCACTGCTCGCCGCCAGCGTCTTGAGGAGGTCGCGATTGGACGAACCGAGCGCGGGGTCGGTGGCGGTGTCAGCCGGCTGATTGCCGGGCGCCAAAGACAAGGCAACGGGAGCCGTCCCGCCCGGCATCTTGCCAAGGGAGGCCTCGGAACGCTGCGCGGCAGGGGTCGTCGGCTTGTCGACGACAAAGAGTTCTCGCGACAGCGCGGCGGCTGCGCTACCTGGCATCTTGAGCTGGGCTTCAGCGGCGCGGGAGGAATGCTCCCCCCCGTCGGGCATTTCGATGACTGCCCTGGCTGCACGGTGCTCGGCCGTTGTTGCGGTGGTCCCATGGGGCCCTGCAGCCTTCGCGCCAGCCTCCCGCCCGCCGGAGCGCTCTGCCAGATCGCGCGCGGCCATCATTGCGGACAGGGAGGCTCCCGCGTCCTTTATGACATTCGCACCATCAATGGTCGCCTCGATGTCCGCCTTTTCTTTGGGGCCATTGGCGTGACCTTCCCGGTGAGGTGCTTTCGCGCCTATTCGTGAGCCACGCGACCACCGTTCCCCCTCTTGCCGGGAGACGCTGGCGGTTTCCTTTTGTCGCTCCTTGCCGTGTTTCGGGGCATCGAGTTCCGCCCCGAAATCGGCTTTGTCGTCGTGGGTTCTCGTGCCCATCCCGTCCGGTTTGACCGAAGCGGTCGCCGCAACTCCACCAGGGTTGACGCCTATGGTCATTGAACGCCTCCCAACATTCTATCGATCTCATCAAGTTTCTTGCGCGTCGACGCGACAACCTCGTCCGTCGGTTCTGACGGAACCGCGTTGTCTGCCTGCTGCACAGGCTCCTGGGGTTGAACGCTTTCGGGCTGCGCGGTTTGCGGTTGTTCCCCGGTTGTCTTTTCAGCCTCGATTATGATGAGCTCGTCCGCATCGTCTGCCTGAGCCTCAGCGCCTGGCTGATCGGCAGGCGCCTCCTCATTCAGCGTCGGGGGGCGGGCGGTGAGCTTGGTGGCGACGGAGGCGACGGCATCATAGAGCTCCCGATCGCTTTGCGACAACTTGCTGCGATCGATGCGGCTCAGCTTTGCGTTGATCTCTTCGGAGGTGCCGGCGGAGATCGAGGCCAGGCTGGAATAGAGCAGGGCGCGCGGATCATCGCTCTTGCCCACCACCTTGCCTTCCTGTTCGACCTTGGCCGAAGCGAAGGCAGAGAGTTCCTTGAGGCCGTCGATGCCGGCACGCCGGGCGATCCGAAGATAGATCACACGCTCCTGCTCGGCCTCCATCATGGATGTGATGGCCTCGACCGTCGCGGTGTCCAGCGAGCCGTGCAACGCAATGACCCCGGACACGAAGGAATCGGCAAACTGGCTAGCATAAGGCGAGCGCAGATAGCGCTCCACATATTGGATCGAGGAGAGGGTGAAGCGGTGGGCATCGCCAAGTGTGGCGGTCAGGTCGACAGAGCGGCGCAGCGCGCCTTCCTCGATCAGCGTGCCTGGAGCAAGCAGGCGGGCCTGATCGAACAGGGTCAGCGCTTCCTGGGGCTCGTCTACGGCGATTACCGATCCTTTCACCAGCGCCACAAAGGCGCCGAGGTCGGGCGGCAGGGCGATTGGATCGACCGGCGCAAGGGCGGCGCGTGCCTCCAGGACTTCGCCGTTCAGATAGCTGGACACGCCCTTGCCGATATCTCCGGTGCTCGTATCCAGTTCAAGCCGCGACAGAACGGTTCTTATCGTCGCCGGGTTTCCGCCGCTCATCGCATAGACCAGCAGGGCGCGCAGGTTGCGCGGATCGGAAAAGTCCTCCTTGCTGCCCGAATTCAGCCTGCGGTCGATGATCTCCAGCAACTTGCGCTGCATGGGCATGATGGCGTGTTCGCCCGCGGCGATGCGGTCCTGCACGATCTGCAGGGAACGGACCATCTGGAACGGCTGCAGCCTGCTTGTGCCATCCTCTGCCCGGCCGGGCAGAGTGGCTGCCAGCAGCGCGAAGCCGACAAGACCGCCTAGCCGCGCCGCCAATCTCATTCACTGGTCTCCAGCAGTATTTCGATGCGGCGGTTGACTGCCGCAAGCGGCGTGCTCTCGTCCTTCAGCTTGCGGTCGGCGAAGCCCGCCACCTCCCTGACGCGGCTTTCATCCAGTCCCCCGCGCACCAGCATGTAATAGGCGGAATGCGCACGGGCGGTGGAGAGACGCCAGTTGTCGTATTTCTCGCCCTTGAAAGGCCGCGCGTCGGTGTGGCCGCTGATGATGATCTTGCCCTTCTGCTCGCTCAGGGCCTTGCCGATCTTCTCCATCGCCATCACCAGTTCGCGACGCGGAACGGCCGAGCCGATCTCGAACATGCCGAAATCGAACTGGTCGGTGATGGAGATGGTCACGCCTCCTTCGGTAGCCACAACAGAGATACCGTCGAGCAGCTTGTCTCCCGGCTGGAAGGCGGCATTGAGTTCGCGCGAGAGCGCCTGGGCGGCCTGCATCGCGGCTGCCGACGGGCCCTCATCCTTCTTCGCCGGCTCGGCTTCGGTCGCCTCGGCCTTGACCTCGAGCCGGGTTTCGTTCTCGGCCTTTGTCAGTTCCTGAAGCGGCGAAACGTCTTCGGCCGGCTTGAATTCGGCGGCCTGTTGGCTGGTTTCGCCGGCTGCCCGCTCAGCACTCGCCTCGGCAAGCGGCGTAGCAACCTGCTGCGACCAGAAGTCCGGAGCAAACGGATCACGATAGGATTCGCCACCCGACGCGCCGGTAGCCGGGCCTGCCTCTTGCGCACCGCCATCGCCCTTGTCGCTGACGTTTTGCCGAATGCCTGAGTTTGCCGCAATCTCGGCCAGCACGGCATAGGGGTCCGCAAACAGGTGTTCGTCGGAGTGCTGCGTCGCATCCAGCGAGGCGGCAGAATTCTCCTGCGTCGACGGGCCGGAATTGCCGACGCCATCGATGCCGCCCTGACCTTCTGTTGGCTGCGGGGATTCGGCTGTTCGGCCGACAGCATTGAGGCCGTCCCCTTCTTCCTCGATACCTTTGCCGCCCGAGGTCCTGTCGATCAGCTTGACCGGGTTGAAATAGTTGGCAACCGCCGCCTTGGTGTGCTCGTCGGCCGCATTGATCAGCCACATGACGAGGAAAAAGCACATCATCGCCGTCATGAAGTCGGCGAAGGCGATTTTCCAGACGCCGCCGTGATGGCCCTCTTCGTCCTCGCCGTAGTTGCGGCGGACGATGATGATCTGATGCTTGACGTCGCCGATATCCACTGTGTTCACGACAGAATCTCCGACATCGCGGTGGACCATTCCGAAATGCGCGTTTCGAAGATGTCCTCGTCAATTGCCACTGTAAGGTCGAAACTGGGCTCCTCGACGTGATCGAGGCTGGCGGCCAGTTCCGGCACGGCGGCGCTGAGCGCTTCGAACAGCGCCTGCGGCCCCTTCACCTGTATTCGGGTGGCTCCCGCAGTGGCGGCCCGGATCGAACGAGCCAGGCTCTCGATGGAGCGCCTTTGCATATCCTCGTTCAGCATGTTTCCGAGGATGCGGGCCGTTGCGGTGGTGGCGAGTTCTGCTACGCGTTCTTCCAGTTCTGCCATCCGGGCAGCGATCGCGATTGCAGCCTCTTCGCCAAGCCGTCGCGTCAACGCCTCCATCTCGGCGGCGTGCTGTTCGCGTTCTGCTGCCAGCGCGGAGGCGTGCTCCTGTTCCAGCCGTTCGCTCAACTCGGCTTCGGCGCGGGCTACCTCTGCCGCTATCAGCTCGGACATGTCGGGCGCGCCTTGCGCCTGGGCGATTTCGTCTTCCGGCGTTTCGAAGAATGAGCGCATGGGCGCGGCATCGCCCGCGCGGGGCGGGCGTTTGCCGAAATCCTGGAGGATATCGAAAAGGGCGATTGCAGACATCAGCCGGCGGCTTCCTGATGCGCCCACTTGCGCAGGATGAGCGCGGTGCGTTCCTCATTCAGGTCGACCATACGGGCGAGGCGTTCCTGCGGCGCGGGCTTGAGCTTGCGGCGAAGTTCATCCAGCGGGCTGTTGCGCGGGGGCAGCGGCAGTGCGCCGCTGTCGCCGGTTTCGTCGAAGGCGAAGTCGGGCGTCGGCAGCGTGCGCTGGATGTCCTCGAAGCTCGGAGCCGGCAGTTCCTCAGACTGGTTGAGGCTCGCCATCATCGGACGCAGGCCGAAATAAGCGACGAGGAATGCGACGATGACGAAGGCGGCCGCGTTGATGATCGTGCCCAGATGCTGGCTGAGCGTGTCCAGCATGCCGGGCTGGGCGATCTGCACGCCGTCGAGGCCGTCGATGAACTCGACGGAAGAGACGATGATGATGTCGCCGCGGGCCTGGTCGAGGCCGGTGGCGGAAGCGACGACCTTCTCGATCTCGGCGACGCGGGCGGTGATCATTTCGGGCGTGGCACCCTCACCGAGGATCTCGGCCAGCCGCTGCTGGTTGACCACGACGGCGATCGACATCTTCGTCACCGTGTAGCCATTGCTGACGGTTGCGATGCGCTTGGAGTTGATCTCGTAGTTGGTGGTCTCTTCCTTGCGCTCGCTCTGTTCAGACGATTGCGGACCTTCCACGGTGCCGAGGTTCGCTTCCGGCAGGTTCTGCTCCACCGTGGCCGGCGCAGCCGCGTCGCGACGGTTGGCGTTCTCGTTGGAGCGAACGACCTGCACCGAGCGCTCGACGCGGGATTCGGGGTCGAAGATCGTCTCTTCGGTCTGCTTGGAATCGGTGTTCACATCGGCTTTGACGCTGGCCCGGAAATTGTCGGGCCCGAGATAAGGCGTCAGCGCGCGGCGGATGTTCTCCTCGATCTGCATCTCGACAGTGCGCTCGACGCCGAGCGAGCGGCTGGCGCTGGAGTTGATCGGGTCGTCGCCGGCGGCAAGCAGCGTGCCGGCGGAATCGAGCACGGTCACCTTCTCGGCGCTGAGGCCGGGCACGGCGGCGGAGACGAGGTGGCGGATCGACATGGCGCTCTTGACAGCATCGATGCCGCCGGATGCGCGGATGACGACCGAGGCGGAAGGCGGCTGCTCTTCGCGGCGGAAATTGGCGCGCTCGGGCATCACGATGTGGACGCGCGCCGCGCGAATGCCGTTGATCGACTGGATGGTGCGCGCGATTTCGCCTTCCAGCGCCCGCACGCGGGTGATCTGCTGCATGAAGGAGGTGAGGCCCAGCGAGCCGACATTGTCGAACAGTTCGTAGCCGGCATTGGTGGAGGTCGGCAGGCCTTTTTCAGCCAGCAGCATGCGGGCGTCCGCAGTCTTGCCCACCGGTACCAGAACCGAGGTGCCGTCCGAGCCGACGTCGAAGCCAATGCCCGCTTCGCTGAGCGCCAGGCCCATCTGCGTGACGTCGGAGCGCTCGAGGCCGACATAGAGCGTCTCGTATGCCGGGCGGTTCAGATAGAAGGCGCCGATGCCGATGACGGCGAGCACCAGCGCCGCCACGCCTGCCATGATGCCCAGCCGGCGCGGGCCGAAACTCTGCAGGTTCTCGATGATGGTCTGAAGCTGTTGCGGCACGGTTCGACGGCTCCTGCATGACTGTCCGCCGGAACAGTAGAGGTCGAAGCTTGTGCGAAAATGAAATCGGGCCGCGCTTCCGGGGAAGCGCAGCCCTTGGCTGTCCGTCAGCTTGTGACGGAAACCGGTCTTAGCGGAACAGAGACAGGATCGACTGGCTGTTGCCGTTGGCGATCGACAGCGCCTGGATGCCCAGCTGCTGCTGGACCTGCAGAGCCGCAAGGCGGGTCGATTCCTTGTTCATGTCGGCGTCGACGAGCTGGCCAACGCCGCGGTCGATCGAGTCCTGAAGACCCACCAAGAAGCTTTTCTGGCTGTCGATCTGCGACTTTGCTGCGCCAAGCGTGGCTGCACCCTGGATGAGGTCTGCCAAAGCTGCTTCAACGTCATCGAGAAGACCACCCGTGCGGGCACCGGTGGTCGCATCCAACGCGCCAGCGATAACGTCATCAGTCATTGCCGCGGCAAAGAACCCATCGGTTATGATGGTGTCCACCATAGCTTCAGCGTCGGTCTCATCCTTGTCTACAGTGATCATATCAAAGGAAACGGTCGTCCCGGTTCTGTTGTATGACGAGACTATTTCCAAATCTGCTGAAGGGGACTTCAGGAGGTTTGATCCGGCGTAGTTGGCGTTGTTAATCGCCGACTTGATGTTGGCAACAATGGATTTTACTTCGGCTTCAATCTTTGCTTTGTCATCCGCGCTCGCGCCGATCGCCGATACAAGCTTCTCTTTGATCTGATCAACAGAGTCTTTTACCTTGTTAATCGCAGAGTACGCCGTATCAACCTTGCCAGCTCCGAGGCCGAGGGCGTCCTGAACGGTGGAGTTGGCCTTGTTATCAGATTTCATTGAGGTCGCGATCGACCAGTAGGCGGCGTTGTCGGAAGCTTCGGCAACGCGCAGGCCGGTCGAGATGCGGTTCTGGGTGGTGGCGAGGTTCTTGTTGGTGCTCGACAGCGTCTGCAGAGCGGTCATTGCGGACGCATTGGTGAGAAGGCTGCTCATATGTATTGCCCCGTTATGTAAGGATTTTCTGAAAGGGACATGCCGGTCTTCTACCGGCCAGGACGGAGCGGCTTCATGCCTGTGGTCTCGGTTGAAACCACCCTCCCTGTATGAATGTCTTTATGGCCGGGCAGTTCCTACCAAACTGCTAACGGGCACCAGCAAATTAGCTGAATGATCGCACAAGGCTGCCGACCAGCAGATTCCATCCGTCGATGAGAACAAAGAACAGCAGCTTGAAGGGCAACGACACCACGGTGGGCGGCAGCATCATCATGCCCATGGCCATGGTGATTGTGGCCACGATCAGGTCGATGACCAGGAAGGGCAGCACGATCAGGAAGCCGATCTCGAAACCGCGGCGGATCTCGGAAATCATGAAGGCCGGAACCAGCACGCGCAGATCGACATTTTCGCGCGAGATGGTCTGGCCCTGTTCACGCGCAAGGTCGGCGAAAAGGTCAAAATCCTTGTCGCGCACATGCTTGGCCATGAAATCCCGGAACGGGTCGGAAATGCGCTCCAGCGCCTGCTGCTGGCTGATCTCGTTGTTCATCAGCGGCCTGACGCCGTTGTTCCACGCCTGATCGAAAGTCGGCGCCATGACGTAGAAGGTCATGAACAGGGATAGGCTGATCAGAATCAGGTTGGCCGGGGTGGATTGCAGGCCCATGCCGGCGCGCAGGATGGAGAAGGCGATGACGAAGCGGGTGAAGCTGGTCACCATGATGAGCAGGCCCGGCGCGACCGACAGCACGGTCAGGAGGCCGAACATCTGGATGATGTAGCCGACCGTGGCGCCGTCGGCCTGGCTGATCGCCCCGAGGTCGAACTGCTGCGCGCTGGCGGCCGTGACCGTTGCGATCAGGGCGGTGCCGGAGATGAGAAGTTTTTTCATTCGAAGAGCAGCGTCCGGATAAGTACCTGTTTGACGTGGCCGCTGCTGCGAATCCTGGCCCGCTCCTCGAGATCGGCCTTCAGGTTGCGGAAGCCGCTGGCGCCTTCGATCTGATAGACCTTCACGGTGCGCATATAGGCGAGGAGGTCCTGGTGAATCTCGTCGGCAAGGGTCGGGGAGGGCGGCTGGTCGAGCACGATGGAGGCCTCCAGGCGCACCCACATGGTGTTCGGCACCGCCAGGTTGGTGGTGATGGCTTCCAGCTGGATTTCGGTTCCACGGAGCTGGTCCTGCTCTGCGGCGGCATCCTGGGTTTCCACCGCAGCTGCGGCTTCGGCGCTGCTACGGTTCAGATATTGTCCCGCAAACCACCCCAACGCGATCGCGGCCACGGTCACGGCGGCCAGGACACCTGCCTGAAGCGGCAGCGACGGCGTTTTCGGCTGAGGCGAGAATTGCTCGATGATAGACATTCTGGTCCGCTTCCCGCCTAGAACGGAAGGACGTTGTCGAGGATCTGCTGGCCATATGGCGGCTGCTGCACCTCGGTCAGTCTGCCGCGGCCGCCATAGGAAATGCGTGCCTCGGCGATGCGCTCATAGGAAATCGTGTTGTTCGGGCCGATATCCTCCGGGCGCACGATACCGGCGATCGTCAGGATGCGCAGCTCGGCATTGACGCGCACTTCCTGCGAGCCGTTGATGATCAGGTTGCCGTTGGGCAGCACGTCGCTCACCACTGCCGCCACCGAAAGCTGGATATTTTCCGAGCGCTCGGTCTTCCCCGATCCCTTCGTCGAGGTGTTCGAGCCGACATCGGCATTGAACGAGCCGCCCTGCTTGGTGCCGTTCCAGCCGAAATCCATGCCGAGGCCCAGGCCGCGCGCCACCTTGCGGTCGCGGTCGGACTCGTTCTTGAATCGCGCGCGATCGTTGATCTCGATCCTCACGGTCAGAATGTCGCCGGGCATTATCGCGCGCGCATCGGTGAACAGGCGGCGCTGGCGGTCGTCCCACAGCGAGAACTTCTTCACCGGCTGGGCTGGCTGGTCGGGATAGTTGTAGACGGCGGGCGACTGGGCCAGGCCCGCGCCGACCGGCGAAAGCGCCGGCTCCCGGCCGATCTCTTCCCTGGGGGTAGTGCATCCGGAAACCGCCAAGGCAGCCAGCGCTAGGAGGCAATAGCGTTTCATGTCGGGTCTTCCTTGCGTGCGGCGAGTGCCATTATGCGCGTCAGTTCGGCAGCGGCGTCGCGCTCCATCTCGTTGAGGATGACGCCCGCCTTGCGCGAATCGAGCTTCATGAGGATGCCTGCGGCGACCAGCGCATCCACAGCGGCAAGTCGCTCCGCTGCGGCGTCCGGCTTCATCGTGGAGTAGATCTTGGCGACGTTGTCCTCGGTCTTGGACAGGAAATCGTCGCGGCGCTTCAGCCACTCCTCATATTCCGCGCGCTTATCCTCAAGCAGCTTCATCCGCTCGTCGATGTCCTTGCGCAGGGCTTCCAGTTCCTGGGTCTGCAGCGCATAGCGACGGTCGCGGGCGGCGTCGGTGATATTGGAGCAGAAGCGCTCGATCTCGGTAGGCTGCGGTTCGTCGGCGCCAGTCGCCGTTTCGGCGGTTGTCTCGGCAATGGCGATGGCCGGAACCGCCAGCAGTGTGGCAAGCGCGCCGGCAGCCAGCAGCCGGCGCCTCCTTGCGGAAATCGAAAATGCGGGCAGGACGCTCATAGTCAGTCCTTATTGCAGCACGAGGTCGGCCTGCAGGGCGCCCGTAGACTTGATGCCCTGAAGGATCGCGATGATGCCAGCCGGCTTCACGCCCAGTCGGTTCAGGCCGGCGACCAGCTGGTCGAGGCTGGGACCGTCAAGGATCGCGACCTTGGCGTTGGGCTGATCGACTTCGATATTCGTCGAAGGCTCGACCGCGGTCACGCCGCGCGAGAACGGATCCGGCTGGACGACCCGAGGCGTTTCCGTGATCCGCACCGTCAGCGTGCCGTGGCTGACGGCCACGCGCGAGATCCGCACGTCCTGCCCGATCACGATGGTGCCGGTGCGCTCGTCCACGACAACGCGGGCGGGCATGTCCGTTTCGACCACGAGATTTTCCAGTTCGGCATAGAATCGGGCGGTCGATATTCCCTTCGGACGACGAATGACGACCGATCGGGCGTCCTGTTCCGTGGCAACGCGGCTGCCGAAGCGTGCGCGCGAATACTCGTTGATCACGTCAGCCACGCGCACCGCCGTCGAATAGTCGGCATTGTGAAGCTGGAGGGTGAGCACTGCCTGCTCGCCCAGCGCCGCCTGCACTTGGCGCTCTATGATGGCGCCATTGGGAATGCGGCCGGCGGTGGGTGTACCTTGCGTGACCCGTTCGGCCTGCCCTTGGGCATCAAAGCCGGCAACGAAGACCTGACCCTGCGCCACGGCGTAGATTTCGCCGTCGGCAGCCTTCAGCGGCGTCATGACGAGCGTGCCGCCGGCAAGCGAAGTGGCATCGCCCATCGACGAGACGGTCACGTCGATGCGCGCCCCCGACTGCACGAATGGCGGCATGTTGGCTGTCACAATGACGGCGGCGACGTTTTTCGTGCGTGTCCTGCCGCCTTCGCTGGCGATGCCAAGATTTTCGAGCATGGCGGCCATGGACTGCTCGGTGAAAGGCGCATTGCGCAGGCTGTCGCCCGAGCCCTGCAGGCCGATGACCAGGCCATAGCCGATCAGCTGGTTGTCGCGAGAACTTTGAAGCTGGGCAATGTCCTTGATGCGCGAAATAGGGCCACCGGCGCCGGGAATGCGGCTGTCGGCGTAGCGGCCTTCGGAAGCCAGCGCCCCGTTCGAGCCCAGGAAGCGTCCGTCGGGACCGTCGGCGAGCGCGGGTTGAAGCCCGGTCAGCATCGCCATTGCCAATGCCAGAATTCGAATCATAGATCGCCCACCCGAACCGATCCGTCGCCCATGACGGTGCCGGTCAGAACCTTGCCGCTGTCTACGTTGCGAACCTTGATCAGGTCGCCAGAGCCGCCGGGCTCAAGGGTCACCGCAGCGGTTGAAATTGTCAGCGGCCCGGAAACGAAAGTGAGCTGAACCGCCGCGCCCCGTTCCACGAGCCATGCGTCGCGCACTGAGCTCAAGGCCACATATCGGCCGGGCAGCAGGGTGCGCCGCGCGACCTTGCCTTCCAGGTCCGATGTCGACAGGGCAACCGAGGCAGGGGGCACCTTGCCCTGGCGCAGGGTCACTTCCTTCAGCGCGTCAAGCGGGATTGTCTCGCCCGGATAGATGACGCGGTTGGTGGTCGCCACGGTTTCCTGGCCAAATGCCGCCGCGGCTCCCGCAAACAGCGCCGCGCCAGCGGCGACCGCGACAACGAGGCTACAAGAGATGCGCGGCGCCATGGCTGCTTACCTGATGTTCTTGGAGACGACGGCGGCCATTTCATCGGCGGCCTGGATGACCTTCGAGTTCATTTCATAAGCGCGCTGCGCCGAGATCAGCTCGGTAATCTCCTTGACCGGGTCGACATTCGAGCTTTCCAGGTAGCCTTGCTGGATCGCGGCAAAGCCGGGATCGCCGGGCACACCTTCAGTCGCAGGGCCCGAGGCAAGGGTTTCCTGGAATAGATTGTCGCCGAGCGGTGCGAGGCCTGCCTCGTTGGCGAATGTGGCGAGCGTCAACTGGCCCAGAAGCTCAAGCTCCATCTGGTCTTCGCGGCGTGCGAAGACCTGGCCGCTCTTGTTGACGATCACTTCCACCGCGTCCTGCGGAACCGTTATTGCCGGTATCACCGAGAACCCGTCGACGGTGACGAGTTGGCCGGTGCCGTTGGTGTTGAACGCGCCGGCACGGGTGTAGAGAGTCTGACCGTCCGCACCTTCGATCTGGAACCAGCCCTTGCCGGTCAGCGCGAGGTCGAGCGAGTTGCCGGTGCTGGTCAGCGAGCCCTGGATGTGCACGTTGCGCACGGCGGCCGTCTTCACGCCCAGGCCGATCGAAACGCCTTCCGGTATGACATTGGCATTGGCGCGGTTCGGCACGCCCTGCAGGCGGTCGACCTGGTACAGAAGGTCCGTGAATTCGGCACGCGCGCGCTTGTAGCCGGTGGTGTTGATGTTGGCGATGTTGTTGGCGATGACCTCGAGATTGGTCTGCTGCGCGTTCATGCCGGTTGCGGCGATGGCCAGGGCTTTCATTGTCGTGTTCCCTCTCAGATCGCCATGCGGCTGATTTCAAGATAGGCGGTGACGATCTTGTCGCGGATGGCGACAGCCGCCTGCAGCGACTGCTCCGCATTCATCACGGCATCCGCCACCTGGCGGGCATCGGCGTCGCCCTGCAGAGCCTTGATGGAAACCTGCTCGGCGGCCTGCAGCGTGTCGATGGTTCGATTAGCGGTTTCAGAAACCATCGCTGCAAAGGATTGACCCGGATTGACGCCAGCCGACGCCGCGCCGGTCGACGACATGGTTGCGAAACCGTCAGAACCCTTCGACAGGGAATTGATCGGCGCGATGCCGCTGATCATGGTTAGCCTCTCATAAGATCGATGGTCATGGAGATGAGGTCGCGCGCCTGTTTGACGACTTGAAGATTGGCCTCATAGGAGCGGTTCGCCTCGGTCATGTCCGCCATTTCAACGAGCACATTGACGTTCGGCATCTTGACGTAGCCGTTCTCGTTCGCCGCCTCGTGGCCCGGCGAGAATTCCAGCGGATATGCCGACCGGTCGCGGTCGATGGAGGCCACATTGACGGTCGAGGCACCGACAGAACGATCGAGCTCGGCCGAGAAGACGATGGTTTTTCTCTGATAGGGATCGGAGCCAGGGGTTTCGCCGGTCGACTGGGCGTTGGCGAGGTTTTCCGAAACGATCCGCAGGCGTTCCGACTGGGCGGTCAGGCCGGAAGCCGCAACCTTGAGAGTGGCTGACAGTGCATCCATGGCGTCAGCTCTTCACGCTGAGCATCGTCATGCGATGGAACGCCTTGACGATTGCAGTGTTGAGTTCGTAGCTGCGACGGACCTCGCCAGCCTTCATCAGCTCATTCTCGAGCACGACCGTGTTTTCGGACGGCAATACCGAGTTCTTGCCATTTTCGTTGCGTACGTCGAAGCCGGCGTTGGTGACGCCAGCGCCGAAATGGCCTTGCTGGGTTGCACGCAGCGTGACGCGCTTGTTGTCGAGAACCTTTTCGAAGGGCTCGATCTCGGCGGTGCCGTAGCCGGGCGTGTTCACATTCGCGATGTTGCCGGCGATGGCCGACTGGCGAACGGCCAGCCACTGGGATTGCTGCGAGGCAAGTTTGAACAGATTGACAGGCTGCATTGGAGTCTCCGGGCAGATTTCCAGACTCTAGGCAGCCAGTCTTGCGCGGGCCTTGCGCCCGCCCTACCGGGTAAGCGTGATCGCTCTCTCCCGGTCGGTGAGCAAAACCCATGTCCCGCCGCGCTGCTCTATGGCGGCCACGCGGCTGCTGTCGGGCAACAGGGAGCCTGTCTGCACCACCCAAAGGCCTGTATCGTCTTCAATCAGCCCGCGGCCATTGGCGACGTGCAGCAGACGGTAAGGAGTGTCTACAGTCGGGAAGGGCTGTTCGCGAACCGGCGCCTTCTTGTCTTGCTCGTCTGCAAGCGTACTGGTGGTGAACGGGTCCAGCTTTCCTTCAGCGCCGTCTTCCTCGGCAATTTGCTCGCTGGGAAGCAAAAAGCGCGAGGTGAGCGCCAGCGGGCGCGAAACGCTTGACCGACCTTCGTGGTCAAACCTCAGTGCTTCAACGCCGAACTTCTCCGGATTGAAGAAAATATACCAGGGAAACATCGCGCAAACGAGGCCGAGTGTTATGCCGAGGCCCGCAACAACCATGTCGCTGCGGCGGCTGGACGACCGCATCGAACCTTTGAGTGCGTCGGCGGTGCGCTTGCGAAGCTGCACCCACCGCTGCAGGCGCCGCTGCTTCTTCGCCGCCTTTTCCGCCTCAAGCATCACCTCAAGGGTCTGCTCAATTTCACTGGGCTGCATGGGGCTTGTCCTTTGCTCGGAGATGGCCGGCCAGATCGGCGAGCGGATCTATCGATGGCGGGTCGGCTGGCGACTGCGTCAGAACCTCGTAGACGAGGGGCACCTGGCGAACGGCCATGTCCAACTCGGGGTCAGCGCCGGGCTGGTAGGCGCCCAAGAGGCGAATGTCGCGCGTGTCCTCGAACCGGGAAATCATCGACTTCAGGCGAGACACCAATGCTCGCTCGTCGTCGCTCCAGACCTTGCCGGCAAGGCGCGATATCGAGGACAACGGATTGACCGCCGGGTAGCGTCCTTGCTCGACAATGGCTCGATCCAGAACGATGTGGCCGTCCAGAATGCCGCGCACGGAGTCCGCCACCGGGTCGTTGTGGTCGTCGCCGTCCACCAGCACCGAGATAATCGCAGTGACCGAGCCGGAACCTTCGACCCCGGGGCCGGCGCGCTCAAGCAGCTTGGGCAAATCGGTGAACACGGATGCAGGATAGCCACGCGCGATGGGCGGTTCGCCAGTGCCGATCGCCACTTCGCGAAGCGCATGGGCAAAGCGGGTGATGGAATCCAGCACGAGCAGAACACGGTCGCCCATCTCGGAAAAATGCTCGGCGATCCGCATGGCGGTGTCCGGTGCGCGCCGGCGCATCATGGCGCTTTCGTCGCTGGTCGCCACCACGGCGACCGTCTTGGCCATGCCGCTCTCGCCAAGCGTGTCTTCCAGGAATTCGCGAACCTCTCGGCCGCGCTCGCCCACCAAGGCCACGACGACCGTGTCGAAGCTAGCGGCTTTCGCAAGCATGGCGAGCAGTGTGGACTTTCCCACGCCCGATCCCGCGAAAATGCCGAGCCGCTGGCCAAAACAGATCGGCGTAAAGATATCGATGATGCGAACGCCGGTCAGGAAGGCGGTTCCTACGCGCTGGCGCGCAAGGGCGGCGGGCGGGGCGGCATCGCCTGCCGCGCGAAAGTCGCCGTGCAGCAGCGCTGGTCCAGCGTCGATCGGGCGGCCGAGGGCGTCTATCACGCGTCCACGCCAGGAGACGTGAGGTGCAACTGTGAAGGGGCCTCGGTTGAAGACCAGGTCACCGACGCCGGCGTCGGCGGTCCGTTCGAAGGGCGCGATCAGAACCTCGTCGGACCCGATCTGCACGATCTCGCCATGTCTCGTTCCGGTGTTGCCTCGGTGCTCCACGATGTCGCCGAGCCTTGCCGTGGCGGAAAGACCGCACACGCGGTAATGCGTCGGCGAAACCTCAGTGACCCGTCCGCCGCGCTTCACGATCGTGCGTTCGTCGGCGAAGCGGCGAAACGCGCGCTCCAGCATCGTCAGCCTGTTGTCGCCGGGATGGCAAACGGGCTGTTCGGAGTTGACCGCAACCGGCGTGATGCTCGACATAAGCGTCTGCGCTTACTTCGATCCGAGCGTCTTGACCGCCTCGGAGAAGGTCTGTTCCGAACTCCGCATGAGAGCCGCAGTGTTTTCGAAGGCGCGCTGCACGCTGATCAACCTCGTCATTTCCAGGATGGGGTTGACGTTGGATTCCTCCACGTAACCCTGGACGACGCTCACGTCGATGCGGTCGACCACGGGCTGCGGCGCGCCATTGGGTATGATCCCGGAATTAGCGAAGCGGGTGAAATTCACGCCCGGATCGAAGGTGAAAAGGCCGAGGGCGCCAACTGGCTGACCACCCTGGCGCAACATGCCGTCCGCGCCTGCTTCCGGCGTGCCGTTGCGCGGATCAAGCTGGATCGGCGCACCGCCCGCATCCAGCACAGGGTAGCCTTCGACCGTAACAAGCTGCCCGTCTTCCTGCATGGTGAAACGACCGTCCCGGGTCATGACGATGCCGGCCGGGGTGTCGATACCGAACCAGGCATCCCCCTTGATGGCAAAGTCGAGCGGATTGCCGGTTTGCCGAAGCGCGCCTGACGCCGTCGAAAGATAGGTGTCGCCGGAGGAGACAAAGGCAACCGACTTCTGCCCGAGGCCCGAAACCACGTCTTCGAATTTCACGCCAGTGGCGCGAAAGCCCACCGTGGAGGCATTCGCAACGTTGTCGGCGATCGTGTTCAGGCGACGTTCCAGCGCGATCTGCGAGGAAAGGGCAACATAAAGACCGTCCTGCACGTGGTTGTCCTCAGCGTTTCATTTTCTGGATGGCGAGCATGAGATTGGTGGAGACGCCATACTCGGGCGGTTGACTGAACAGCACACTGAGCGAACTCTGTGCAGGCGATGATGGATTTTCGATCTCCCACATCGTGGTGAAGCGGGTCATGAGCTTTTCGAGCGCCTTCGGGTCGGACAGATCCGAAATCTTCAGGCGCTTTTCGAAATATTGCACCTGCTTGTCGATGTCGGTCTGGGCGGAGCTGGGGGGCAGGGAAAGAACCGTGCGTATCACCTTGGCGAGCGCGGGGTCGCCCAGCACCTGGTACCACGACTTGATGGTTGGCGCCTTCCGCTGGAAATAGAGAGCAAGCCGCACGCCCTCGTTTTGCGCGCCGGCATCTTCCTCAAGCGTCTGTCGAAGAAACTTGTCGACCGCCGGGCGCTGCGCCGCGTTGTAGGTCGTTGCCGCTTCGCCATGCGCCTCGAAATTGAAGGCCGAAACGAAGGCCGCATAGCGAGGCTCGCTCGCCTTGTTGGCCTTGCTGTTCGGATCGCGCACGCCGCCTTCCAGCATCTCGCGGATCAAGGCCTTGGTGTCCGTCTCGGAATTCATGCCGAAGGCGGTCATGGCATAGCTGTAAAGCCTGTCGTTGGCCAGGAACTCGTCGATCGACTTCACCTTGACGATGTTGGCAAGGTAGTAGGCGGTTTCGTTCTTGACGGCCTCGGAATTGGGGTCGATGCCTCCGATCTTGGCCTGGGTCGCAAAGTTCGCAGCGGTGAAGTGCTGCGCCTTGTTGTAGACTGTGGCCTGCTCGCCATGCTCGGCGAAATTGAACGCCGCGACGAATTCGGCATAGCGCTTGTCGTTGAGCTTGTTGGCGAAGCTGTTCGGATCGGACACGCCTTCCTTGAGCGCCTTCACCATGAACGCCTTGGCATAGTTCATCTGCTCGAGGCCGAATGCCTTCATGGCGTATTTGAAGAGACGGTCGTTTTTCACGAACTCGTCGATGGATTTCACTTTGGTAATGTTTTCCAGATAGTACTTGGTGTCTCTGTCGACCAAAGGCTGCTTCTCGACCCGGGCGAGCGAGGTCTTCAGGTTCGAAGCGATCATCTGGTAGTTTGTATAGGTATTGAGCACGTCGCAATCTCCGCCCGGATGATAACAATCGACGCTAGCAGGGCTTCCTTGCGCGAAACTGAATCCGATCGCGGGCATTCGACCGACCGCCGGGAGGTTTCATGCCCCGGACGGAAAAGGAGCAGTTTCAAGCCTCACACAAGGCAAGCGCGGTAGTTCCTTGCCGAAGACGAGTTTCGGAAGGGCTTACAGTGGGCATACTTATCGGTATCGTTGTTACCATGGGCTGCGTGCTAGGTGGCTTCATGGCCATGGGTGGCCATGTAAACGTGCTCATGCAGCCGTGGGAGTTCGTCATCATCGGCGGCGCTGCCTTTGGCACGTTTCTGGTTGCCAACCCGATGTCGACGGTGAAGGATACCGGCAAGGCCTGCATAGAGGCATTCAAGCAGGCGGTTCCGAAGGAACGCGACTATCTCGAGACGCTCGGCGTATTGCACAGCCTGATGCGGGAATTGCGCACCAAGTCGCGCAGCGAGGTCGAAGCCCACATCGACAGCCCCGACGAATCCGCCATTTTCCAGGCTTTCCCGACCGTGCTCAAGAAGCAGGACCTTACGCATTTCATTTGCGACTATTGTCGCCTCATCATCATCGGCAATGCCCGGCCGCACGAGATTGAGGCGCTGATGGACGAAGAAATCCACACGATCCGCGCGGACAAGCTGAAGCCGTATCATGCGCTTTCCGCCATGGCGGACGGTCTGCCGGCGCTCGGCATCGTTGCTGCGGTGCTGGGCGTGGTGAAGGCCATGGGCGCGCTCGACCAGTCGCCCGAGATCCTGGGGGCGCTTATCGGAGCGGCTCTGGTGGGCACCTTCCTCGGCATCTTCCTGTCCTATGCCGTGGTCGGTCCGATTGCCACGAAGATCAAGATCGTCCGCGAAAAGAACAATCGCCTCTACATCATCGTGAAGCAGGCGCTGCTCGCCTACATGAACGGATCGCTGCCGCAGGTCGCGATCGAGTTCGGGCGCAAGACCATCTCTTCGTACGACCGACCGTCTATCGATGCCGTGGAGGAGAGCACGATGAACGCTGCCGTCGCTGACAGCAAGAAAGCTGCCTGATCGTGACTGACCGGTGCAAGGACAAGACATGGTAAGTCCGGCAAGTCCCGCGGAAACACGCGCCTTCATCGTTGAGCGACTGGTTGGTGACACCGGTGAGCCCGACCGCGTTATCGCAGCCGCAAGGGCGCTGGCGGAAAGGTCCCTTCCGTCAGTCATCCAGAAATTGGATGAGACCCTGGCGACGCCAGTCGACATTGAAGTCGAGGCGGTGGAGCTGGTGCGCTTTGTGCAGGCCCGGCCGGCAGACAGTCGCCACGCCATGACGGTGGCATCCTCGGCATCATCGCCGGACGCCCTGATCCTGACCATGGATCCCTCGGCAGTCGCATTGTTCGTGGACGCCTTGTTCGGCGGCGATCTGGAAGAATCCGTGCCGCAACAGAGCCGGGACCTTTCCCCGGCGGAGACCGAAACGGCTTCGATGGTGTTCGACGTCGTTGCCAAGTCGTTTAACGGAACCGGTCCTCGCGCGTTCGAATTCAGGCTGCCCTTGCCTGCCGCGATCACGGGCGCCGAACTGAAAAGGCACATCCTGCGCGACGGCCCCGCGGTGCAGGTGGTGTTCTCGGTGTCGGCTGCGTCCAGGAGTGGAAACATCCGCCTCACCATGCCGCAACGCGTTCTGCTCAAGCATCGCGGCGAAGCCGGCAAGCAGGCGGCGGGCCCTCAGCCGGAGGCGGATTGGCAGGAGCGCTTCAGCGAAGAGGTGATGCGCTCGACCGTGAATTTGCAGGCCACCTTGCCGCTGGCGCGCATGACGCTGGAAGAAATTGCGTGTCTGCAAGCCGGCCAGATCATAGAGCTTGGTGAGGCGGCGCAATCGGAAGCGCGTCTTTCTGCGCGTAACAGCACGTTGTTTATGTGTGAATTCGGTAAACTGGGGCAACATTACACGGTGCGAATCAGGCATCCGTTCGATGCCGGCCAGGACTTGATGGACACCTTGTTGCCGGAATGACGAACGTCGTTTCGCGTATGCCCTGAATTGGAGACGGCTGATGATGCAGACCAACCCGGCCCCGGAAACAGACATCCCGGAAGAACAGCTGAACCGGGCTATCGAGGAACTGCGTGGAGCTCTGCATGACGAGGAGGCGCGGGAGCCGGAAAAGGCCCGCCCGGAGCGTCAGTCGCCCAATGCCAGCGTGATCATGAACATTCCGGTTGATGTCCAGATCGTTCTGGGCAGCGCGGAAATGCAGGTCTCCGAGCTGATGTCCTTGCAGAAGGGCTCTACCGTTGCGCTCGACCGGCGCATCGGAGAGCCGGTCGACGTGGTGGTCAACGGCCGCAAGATCGCACATGGAGAGATCACCGTCCTTGAGAACGATCCGTCGCGGTTCGGCATCAAGCTCACCGAAATCATCACTGCGGCGAAGCCGGCCTGATGTTTGACTGCGCCTTCATAGCTCGCTCCAAAAGGTTTGCGGCATGACGACGCCGTTAGCCAACCTGACTCGTGCGCAGAAAGCCGCGGCCATTCTGGTGGCCATGGGCAAGCCATCCGCGAGCCGTCTTCTCAAGTTCTTCAAGCAGGAAGAGCTGAAAGCGCTGATCGAGGCTGCCCGGCTGCTGCGCACCATCCCGCAAGCCGATCTGGAACAGATCGTCGAAGAGTTCGAGGCTGAATTTGCGGAAGGCGCAGGCCTGCTCGACTCGGCCGAGGACATGAACGCCATCCTGAATGAATCGCTGACGCCGGAAGAGGTGAACGCGATCATGGGCCGCGGCCGGAAGGGACCCGATGGGCTGGTGCCCGTGTGGCCTGAACTCGAGAAGGTCGATCCGGGCCGCATCGGCGCGTTCATGACCACCGAACACCCGCAGATATCGGCGGTCATCCTGTCGAAGCTTGCGCCGACGGCGGCTGCCAAGGTGCTCCTGACGATCGAAAAGCCGGTGCGCGGCGAAATAATCCGGCGCATGATGGCATTGGGGACAGTGCCGGAGGCCGCCACGCGTATCGCGGAGAACCAGTTGCGCAGCCGCGTTCTTTCCGACCGGGCAACCAGGGATATTTCGGCCGGTCAGAACCGCGTTGCCAGCCTGCTCAACGAGATGGACAAGGAACAGGCCGAGGAGGTCATGGCCGACCTGGAGGCTCAGGGCACGGCCGATCTCGACGGCATCCGTGCACGGCTGTTCTCCTTCGACGACGTGGTGCTTCTCAGCCAGAAGGCACGGGTGGCGCTGTTCGACGGTCTGTCGACGGAACTCGTTACAATGTGCCTGCGCGGGGCAGCGCCCGACATGGTCGAAGCGGTGCTGTCCTCCATCAGCGTGCGGTCGCGGCGTATGGTCGAATCCGAGCTGGGCCAGGAGTTCGATGGAGTTTCGATGGCCGACGTGGTAGCCGCGCGCAGAACCGTGGCCTCCACCGCCATCCGCATGTCGCTGGAAGGGGCCCTGGAGCTTCCGTCTGCCCAGAACGCCGCCTGACGCCGGCTGATCGGAAGTCATCATGTCGGAGGATGCCGACAAGGACAGTAAAACAGAAGAGGCGACAGAGAAGAAGATTCGCGACACGATCGAGAAGGGCAAGCTGCCCGTCTCGAAGGAAACATCGATCTTCGCCTCCTTTCTGGCCATTCTGGTTTTTGCCGTATTCTTTGCCCAGGGCAGCATCGGCCAGCTAGGGGCATTCCTTTCCATGTTCATGGAGAAGCCCGAGGCCTGGCCGCTGGCGACGGCGCGCGATGTCACCGACCTGTTTCGCGTCGTGTTCTTCGAGGTCGCCAAATTGCTCGGCGTGCTGATGCTGTTGCTGGTGACTGCAGGCATCGGCGCGTCTGTGCTGCAGAACATGCCCCAGTTCGTGGCGGAACGCGTACGGCCTCAAGCCTCACGCATTTCGATCAGCAAGGGCTGGAAGCGGCTGTTCGGCATCCAGGGCTTCGTCGAGTTCCTGAAGTCGCTGGGCAAATTGGGTCTGGTGTCGCTGGTTCTGGTCTTTGTTCTGAGCGGCGACTATCGGCTGCTCCTGGCCGGCATGTTTACCCATCCTACCGCATTCGTGCTGACCATCCGCGAACTCGCCATCGATGTGGTCGTGTCGATCGTCTTCGTGATGGCGCTCATTGCAACTGTCGACCTTGTCTGGTCGCGGTTCCATTGGCGCCAGGAACTGAGGATGACGCGGCAGGAGGTCAAGGACGAGATGAAGCAGTCGGAAGGGGATCCGATCGTCAAGTCCCGTCTGCGTTCGCTTGGTCGTGACAGGGCGCGCCAGCGCATGATGCAGGCTGTGCCGCGCGCGACCCTCGTCATCGCCAATCCCACGCACTTCTCCATCGCGCTGAAATACGTCAGGGACGAGGATACGGCGCCGCTCGTGCTCGCCAAGGGGCAGGATCTCGTAGCGCTCAAGATTCGCGAGATTGCCGAGGCGAACAATATTCCAGTCTTTGAAGATGTTGCGCTCGCCCGCTCCATGTACAAGCAAGTTTCGGTCGATAGTGTTATCCCGACTAAATTCTATCAGGCGGTCGCAGAACTCGTGCGCATCGTCTATGGCAACCAGGCGCAGCGTAAAGTCATCTCATGATCAAACAGCAGCACGCATCAAGACGCGAGATAATCGTTGCCAATGCCATCAAGGAAGTGGTGAGCGAGCTACGCCTTGTCGATGTTGCCGATTACATTGCCTTCATCCGGCTGGAGCAGTTCGGCTGTGTGTCCGACCTGGTCGATTCCGCGGCCGAACTTTATTTCGTTCCTGGGTCGCTGAAGCTCGGCCATGGCGGCGAGGCCCATGTAGGGTGGACCGAAACGCCGCGGATCGTGCTCGATCTCGAACTGCGGCCAATCGGAGCAACTGTCTACTTCACACTGTCCCTGACGGCGCTGAATGCAATCGTCGAGGTGAACTATGTCTCGTTCGCCGATCCGCATGAAGACCCGGAGCTGAATACCGCGTTTCTGGCAGATACCGTCGAGCGAGCGAGAATCCGCCGCACGGCTCCGCTCGCGAGCGGTTGACCAGGCTTCGGCATCTTCTTTCTATTCGATCAGGCCCAACCGGAGTGCCTTTGCCACCGCGTGCATGCGGTTGACGGCATTGAGCTTCTGGGTGGTGTTGGTGAGATACTGGTTGGCCGTGTGCACGGACAACTTCAGCCGGGTCGCGATCTCTTCGCTGGTCAAGCCATTGGCGGTGAGCTTCAGGCATTCCAGTTCGCGCTTGGAGACCGAAGGGATCGCGTCGCAATCGTCCGCGCGGATGCGCGCCACGGCGGTGAACACCGTGAAGCAGCGGGCATGGATCTCCGGAAGCTGATCGGATTCAAGCCCCATGTCGTTACCGAAGAACATGACGAAACCGCATTGGTTGCGCTCGGCAAAGACGGGAAACGCGATGCCGTCGGTTTCAGGCAGGAGCGGCGCGATTCTCGTTGTCCAGTCGAGCTTCTCGAAGCGCCTTGCTGCGGCTGACTTGCCGCCGCTGCTCCACCAGCATGGGGTGGTGGACATGCGACTGTGCCGGGTCAGTTCCTCGCTGCTCATGTCCGAGATGAACTTCGCCATCGGAGAGTTGCAAGGATGGTCGGAGTCGAAGCAAGGCGTCAGCCGGGCCCGCTCTACCGACGGGCTCACAAAAAACAGCCCGAAGGCGCTGGCGTTGAGGTCGGCTGCAATCCAGCGGCACCGCCGCACGGCATCCGGTATGGTGACGGCCGGCACCTGTTCGAGGCCGGACGCCGACGAGCCGAACGGGCGCTGCCGCTCTGCGGCCATGGAGAAGCTTGCCACTGCTGCCTGTGTCAAATGATGCCGCTCCTGATCGCCGTTGCCACCGCCATGGCGCGGTTGCTTGCGGAAAACTTCCGGATCGCCTGGGTGATGTAGCTGTTGACCGTGTTGGACGACACGCCAAGGATCACCGCCACCTCATCGGTTGTCTTGCCCTCCGATACCCAGAACAGGCACTCGCGCTCCCGTTCGGACAGCGGGTCCTGCGTGGCCACGGAGGCCAGCAGTTGCGGCATCCGGGACAGGGCGTAGCAGCAGTGGAACTGCGCCGTCATCAGCGCATCCGGATCGATGCGGCCGACGCAGGCTGCTGAAAAGAGGACGAACAGGCACCGGCGCCCGACATTCAGCTTGAGGGAGTAGATTTCGCCGTGGCCGAGCACGTCGAGCAGCCTGGCCTTTTCTCCGCTCAGTCCTTCGAGATCCGGCGCGGCCGCGGTGACGATGCTGCGCGGCCTGCCGCCCGGCGCCGTGATCAGCGCGCTCTGGGCCAGGCAGGCGATGACCTTCTGTCCGGTGAGCTGGACGGCATCGTAAATCCAGTTTGACGCTATGATCTGTGCGTCGCTCTTGTCCTGGTCATGCTGAATGGCGAGCAGCATGTAATTGTCTGCGCCAACCGCTTCCGTAGTTTCCATGAGAAAGGCAGTCAGATCGCCGCGAGACGCCGGTCTGTTGCCGGGGATCTCAGTGTCGGAAAGGTTGGCGGCGATACTTGTCATTACAAAAAGGCGGCTCGAAATTTGCCAGAATCAATCCAAATGCCCGGACTTGGCTGCGCCGCGACCGAGCTTGAGAACGCTTTCACTGGATACGAAAACATGCACCGAAAGGGTGCTGCGTGATCGGCCGACCGCTTTGAGTTTCGCCCCGTTCCGCCCAACCTTTCCGCTGCAGAAAGACAGCAGTGGGGCGGTCGGTTGGTTCGCTGAATCTCGCGGATCAGCTGATTCGAACCAACTGTAACCCACGGGAATCAAACATCAAACCCGAAAGTTAACCTGGTGTTAACTTTCGTGACCGGGGGGGCGTGCCGCGCCAGCATTTTGGCGGCCTCAGGCGCGATCGCGGCTGTGGATGAAGGTGTCCGTGGGAGGAAGTGCGGCGGCTCGGGCCCTTGCCTCGATGCGCCACTGCCGTCTCCCTCAAAGCGCCCTTTTTCGCTTCTGATTGGCTATTGAAATCGATTTCATTCGAGATAATATCGCTTTGGATCAGTAGTCCGGGAGGAACTCATGAAAAAGCTAACTACGCTCGCCTTGACCACCGTTGCCGCCATGGCTGTGTCGGTGTTTTCCACGCATGCGGAAGATTTCAAGATCGGCCTGAGCAATGGCTGGGTCGGCAGCGAATGGCGCACCCAGATGATCGACGAGGCCAAGGCAGCCGCCGAAGCCTGGAAGGCGAAGGGCGTCAATGTCGAGGTGGTGGTGCAGAGCGCCAATGTCGACGTGCCCGGCCAGATCGCCCATGTACGCAACTTCATGAGCCAGGGCGTCAACGCCATCATCATCAACCCGAACAGCCCGACAGCTTTCGACCCGATCTTCAAGCAGGCCAAGCAGCAGGGCATTCTGGTCATCTCCACCGACGCCGAGGTGTCGTCGAAGGACGCGACCTATGTCGGTATCGATCAGAAGGCCTGGGGCGCGGCCGGCGCCAAGTGGCTGGCCGAGACGCTCGGCGGCAAGGGCAATGTGGTCGCCATCAACGGCGTGGCTGGCCACCCGGCCAACGAGATGCGCGTGGCCGGCTACAAGGGAGTGTTCGCCAACTATCCTGACATCAAGCTGGTCAACGAAGTGAACGCCAACTGGGATCAGGCGCAGGGCCAGCAGGCGATGCAGAACCTGCTTGCCACCTATCCCGACATCAGTGGCGTCTGGGTGCAGGACGGCATGGCTGCCGGCGCCTGGAAGTCGATCATCGACGCCGGCAAGCAGTCGTCGATCGCCGCCACCGGCGAGATCCGCAAGGACTTCATCGACATCTGGAAGGCCGACAGCCTGAACTCCGGCGCTTCGGTGAACCCGCCCGGCGTGATGGCCAGCGCCCTCAACGTCGCCGTGCTGATGCTGCAGGGCAAGGAGCTGAAGGAGCCGGCAACGGCCGGCCAGTATGGCAACGCCATGTATCTGCCGATCCCCTTCATCGACAACAAGAACCTCGATGAGGCGGTCAAGGCTGTCGACGGCAAGCCGGGCTACTACTCTTACACCAGCCAGCTTTCCATCGAAGACGCCGAGAAGCTGTTCAAGTAAAAAACCTCTCTGCGAGAGCGCGTTCCGTGTACCTGGAACGCGCTCTTGCGACCGCAAGCGGAAATGCCTGCGGGGGCAATGGAGGCCGGGCGTATCGCGCGGCGCCATGGTCAACTCACAGCGACGGGGTCATGCTGCATCGGCCCGAAACCTGTCGACAGGAACCGAAGAAATGTCCGAGCTGCTGATACGTGGCGCGCGCAAGGCATATGGCGCGACGCTCGCCCTGCGCCGTGGCGATCTTCATCTTCTGCCGGGCGAAGTCCATGTGCTGATCGGCTCGAACGGGTCGGGCAAGAGCACGCTGTGCAAGATCGTTGCCGGCAGCGTGAAGCCGGATGCCGGCGAGGTGCTGCTGGACGGCAAGCCGGTCGCCATTGCCGGGCCGCAGGCTGCCCGCGCGCTCGGTATCGGCATCTTCTACCAGGAGCTTTCGCTCGCCGCCCGGCGCACCGTGGCCGAGAATATTTGCCTGCCGGCGCTGCCGGTGCGGGGCGGCGTGTTCGTCGATCGTGCCGCTTTGGAAGAGAAGGCAGCACGTATCATCGCCGATTTCGCCGATGTTGCCGGCGATGGCTTTGCGGCTGACGCGCCGGTGCAAACGCTGCGCGCTGACCAGCGGCAACTGGTCGAGATCATGAAGGCGCTGGCGACCGAGGCATCCATCCTCATCTTCGACGAGCCGACCTCGGCGCTGGACCGGGCGCAGGTGGACCGCTTTTTCGAGATATTGCGCAGGCTGAAGGCGGAGGGCCGCGCCATCGTCTTCATCTCGCACCGAATGGACGAGATCTTTGCCATCGGCGACCGGGTGACCGTGATCCGCGACGGCGAGACGGTCGCTACGTCGAAGATCTCCGAAACCGACCAGGCCTCGGTGATCCGCCAGATGGTGGGCGAGCGCGACGACCTTGCAACGCCCGCGGTGGCGCCGCCAGCGCACGAAACTCAACGGTCGGCCGTGCTTTCGGTCGCGGGCTTGAGCGGACCCGGCTTCCGCAATGTCAGCTTCGAGGTCGCCAAGGGGGAAATCCTTGGCTTCGGCGGCCTGCATGGACAGGGCCAGTCGGCGGTCATGCGCTCGATCTTCGGCGCTACACCGCATCTGACTGGCATAATCAGGTTGGGCGGCAAGCAGATCGCGATGAGGTCGCCGCGCGAAGCCATCGCCCATGGCTGCGCCTATGTCTCGGGCGATCGCAGCCGCGACGGCATCCTGCAGGGGCGGCCGATCCTCGAAAACGTCACGCCGATCCATTTCCTGCGCAACCGGCTGGCGCTGGCGCGGCCGGGCTCGCTACGCGAGCGCGCCATGCAGCCGCTGCAGGCGCTCAAGACAAAATTCCAGGGGCTCGAACAGCCGATCAACTCCCTCTCCGGCGGCAACCAGCAGAAGGTCGTCATCGCGCGCTGGCTCATCGACCGGCCGGACGTGCTGCTGCTCGACGATCCGACCAAGGGCATCGACCTTGCCGCCAAGACCGATCTTTTCGCGCTGATCCGCAAGCTGGCCGAAGAGGGCATGGGCATTGTGCTTTATTCGTCCGAGGACGCCGAACTGCTCAACAATGCCGACCGTATTCTTGTCTTCAACAGCGGGTCGGTGACGCGCGAACTCACCGGCGCGGAGCGTACGCGCTACAATCTCTATCACGCCGCCTATGAGGCCGCCTGATGCAACAGTCCCTTGTCTCTCCCGCAGTGAAGGGCAGCCCGCTCAAGAACGTGCTGCAGCGTTTCCCCTTCGTTCCCGCGCTCATCATCCTCATCGCATTGGTGGCGCTCAACGGCTTCTTCCAGCCGCGAAGCCTGAGCTTCGGCTCCATCACCGGGCTCATCAGCACCTATCTGGCGCTGATGCTGCTGGCGGTGGCGCAGACCTATGTGGTCTTTGCCGGTGACATCGACCTGTCGGTCGGCAGCATCGTCTCGCTGGTCAACGTCGTCATCATCGTGCTGATGGAGAAGTGGGGCGGCGGCGGGCTTACCGTCATTGCCGCCTGCCTTGTCGGCATCCTGACCGGGCTCGCCTGCGGTGTCGTCAACGGCATCATGATTGCTGGGCTGCGGCTGCAGGCCATCGTCGCCACCTTCGCGACCAGCATCTTCTTCACCGGCCTTGCGCTCTACGTGCTGCCGGTGGCTGGCACGCCGGCGCCGGAGGCCTACTGGCTGACCTATGGCGGCACCTATTTTGGCATTCCGTTTGTTTTCTATGTCGCTGCGGCCGTTGCCATCGTGCTTGGCATTCTGGCGCGCATGCGGCTGACCACGCAGATGCTGGCGGTCGGCGACGACGCCATGGCCGCGTTCCAGAGCGGCCTGCCGGTTACGCTGATCCGCATCAAGGGCTATGTTCTGTGCGGGCTGTTCTCCGCGCTCGCCGCCCTCTGCATCACCGGCGACACCGCAAGCGGCGATCCGCTGGTCGGCGGCAAGATGACCCTCTACAGCGTCGCGGCGGTGGTGCTCGGTGGCTCGGCGCTTTCGGGCGGAGCGGGCACGGTGACCGGCTCGCTGATCGGCGCGTTGATCATCGGCCTCATCAACTCGCTGGTCTTCTTCGTCGGCACGCCGTCCGAATGGCAGAACCTCGTGCAGGGTCTCGCCATCCTGATCGCGCTGATGGCCGGCATCCTGGTCAGCCGGGGGGCACGCGCATGAGCACCGAAGCCGCAGTTTCGACCACCATCACCCCTTCCAAAACAATTGAATTCCTGAAGCGGCCGCTGGTGGTAGCGCTGATCCTTATCGTGGCGCTGCTGGCGCTGGGCGAGGCACTGTCGCCGGGTTTTGCCTCGGCCGAGCAGATCCTGCGCCTGCTGATCGTCGCGTCGGTCATGGGCATCGTCGCGGCCGGCCAGAACCTCGTCATCCTCGGCGGGCGCGAAGGCATCGACCTGTCGGTCGGCGGCATCGTCTCGCTCGCTGCCATCCTCGCTGGCAATGTGATGAACGGGGCCGACGCTGGCATCCTGCCGGCGATCCTGGTCGCGGTCGGCGTCGGCGCGCTTTTCGGCCTGTTCAACGGGCTTGGCGTCACATTGCTGCGTATTCCGCCGCTGGTGATGACGCTCGGCATGCTGGGCGTGCTGCAAGGGCTGCTGGTGGTCATCCGCAACGGCATTCCGTCAGGTCGCGCCGCACCTGGCCTGTCGCAGTTCGTGACGCAGCCTTTCCTCTTCGGCCTGCCCGGCATCATCTGGCTGTGGATCGCCATCGGCCTGTTCATGGCGTTTCTGCTGAAGCGCACGGTGTTCGGCTATCGCATCTACGCCATCGGCTCCAACGAGCAGGCGGCCTTCATGGCCGGTGTGCCGGTGAAGACCATACGCGTCGGCCTGTTCGTGCTTTCGGGCGCTTTCGCCGCGCTGGCCGGTGTCTGTCTGCTCGGCTATTCCGGCTCGTCCTTCTCCAATGTCGGCGAGCAATACATGCTGCCTTCCATCATCGCCGTGGTGCTGGGCGGCACGCCGCTTTCCGGCGGCAAGGGCGGCTACACCGGCACCATGGCCGGCGCGGTGCTGCTGGTCATCCTGCAAAGCATCCTCACCACCATCCACATCGACGAATCCGGCCGGCAGATGGTGTTTGGCGCGACGCTGCTGGTGCTGATGCTGTTCTACGGCCGCGGCCGGGCCATGCGAGGCTGATGTGAACAGCCGGGCGAAGATCAAGGACATTGCGCAGCGCGCCGGCGTCTCCCCGGCGACGGTGTCGCGAGCGCTGTCGGATTCCGGCCTCGTGGCCGAGCCGACGCTGAGCCGCATCCGCGAGGCGGCGCAATCGCTCGATTATCGGCCCAATGTCCGTGCCCGCAACCTGCGCACCCAAAAATCCATGGCGGTGCTGCTGGTCGTGCGCGATGTCAGCAATCCGTTCTACCTCGAGATATTCAAGGGCGTGGAGGCGACGGCGCGCGAGGCAGGCTACTCCGTGCTGATGGGCAACACCGAAAACCACCCCGACCGTGAGCTCGAATATTTCGACATGCTGCGCGACGGCCATGCCGACGGCATGATCCTGATGAATGGCAAGCTGCCCGCGAGCCATGCGCGCGATGCCGAGAAGCTGGCGCGTCTGCCCATCGTCGTGGCGCTGGAAATCATCGAGGGTTGCGCGCTGCCGCATGTGCAGATCGACAACGTGGCGGCAGCCTATGAGGCGGTGCGGCATCTGCTTTCGCTGGGCCACAAGAGGATCGCCCATATCTGCGGCCCGATCCCCGAGGTGATGAGCGTGCTGCGCCGCGAAGGCTATCGCAAGGCCATGGCCGAGGTCGGGCTTGTCGTGCCGGAAGGCTACGAGCCGGTCGGCGACTACACTATCGCCTCCGGCGCCGCGCTCTGCCGTCAGCTGTTTTCGCGGCCCGACCTGCCGACGGCGTTGTTCGTCGGCAATGACGAGATGGCTTTTGGCGCCATCAACGAGCTCAGGCGGCTGGGGCTCGAGGTGCCGGGGGATGTCTCCGTCGTCGGCTTTGACGACCTCTTCCTCAGCGAATGCTTCTATCCTCCGCTCACCACCGTCAGCCAGCCGCGTGCCGACATTGGCAAGCAGGCAATGAAGCAACTGCTCAGGGTTATGAACGGCGACGACAGCGTCGAAGCGCTCGTCGAGATGCCGACGACGCTGAAGATCCGCGGGTCTACCGGCCCGGCCAAGACACCCGACAATTGAAAGGAAGGCATCCATGACCAATCTGCCGAAAGACAGGCTGCGCGTAGGCTTCGTGGGCACCGGGTTCATCGCCCAGTTCCACCTGAAGTCCATGGTCGGTGTGCGCAACATCGACGTGGTCGGCGTCTACAGCCGCAAGGCCGAGAACCGCGCCCGCTTCTGCGAGCTGGTTTCGGAACTTGGCCTCGGCTCCTGCAAGAGCCATGACAGCCTGGAAAGCCTGCTGCGCGACGAGAGCGTCGACGCCATCTGGATCCTTTCGCCCAACTACACGCGCCTCGACGTGATGCGCACGCTGCACGCCGAGGTTACCGCCGGCCGCAGCAACGTCTTTGCCGTCGCCTGCGAGAAGCCGCTGGCCCGCACCGTGGCCGAAGCGCGCGAGATGCTGCGGCTCGCCACCGATGCCAAGCTCAACCACGGCTATCTCGAAAACCAGGTCTTCTGCACGCCGGTGCTGCGCGGCAAGGAGATCGTCTGGCGCCGCGCTGCTTCCACCACCGGCAGGCCTTATCTGGCGCGCGCGGCGGAAGAGCATTCCGGCCCGCACGAAGCCTGGTTCTGGCAGGGCGACAAGCAGGGCGGAGGTGTGCTGTCCGACATGATGTGCCACTCGGTCGAAGTGGCGCGCCACCTGCTGACCGAACCGGGGGCGCCGCGCAAGTCGCTGACTGTGAAATCGGTCAACGGCACCGTCGCCAATCTGAA
This sequence comes from Mesorhizobium sp. KR2-14, assembly GCF_040049255.1. Classification (NCBI taxonomy): domain Bacteria; kingdom Pseudomonadati; phylum Pseudomonadota; class Alphaproteobacteria; order Hyphomicrobiales; family Phyllobacteriaceae; genus Mesorhizobium; species Mesorhizobium sp. KR2-14. Next base: position 91,491 of record NZ_JBDZDR010000011.1, read on the forward strand.
ATGGACGCGACCGCACTATGCCGACCAGCTCAAGCAGCGCTATGGCAGCGGCGTCGATTACCGCAATCATCCGTCCGAGGATTTTGCGCGCGCCACCGTGTCGCTCGAAGACGAGCAGGGCAACGAGCTGATGATCGAGGCGACGACCTCGTGGGCCTATGTTGGAGCCGGCCTGCGCATCCAGCTCGAGCTGCTCGGGCCGGAATACGCGATGGAGTTCAACTCGCTCAACACCGGCCTGAAGATCTTCATGTCGCGCGCGGTTACCGGCTCCGAGGGCGAGGACCTCGTCGAAAAGCAGAATGCCGAGCAGGGCCTGATGCCTGTGCTGGAGGATGAGGCCGGCGTCTACGGCTACACCGACGAGAACCGCCACATGACCGAGTGCTTCCGCAAGGGCGAGACGCCGCTCGAGACTTTCGACGACGGGCTTGCCGTTGTGGAAATCCTGATGGGGCTTTACCGCTCGGCTGAAATAGGCGAGACGGTGCACTTCCCCGCACCGGAACTCGAAGATTACGTGCCGGTCGTCGCACGCCACATCAGCTAAGAAGTCATGTCCGTACCGCCGCTCCTCATTCTCGGAAACGTCAATGTCGACCTCGTCATGGGCGAGATCGACGGTTGGCCTGCGGTCGGCACCGAGATCGTGGTGCCGCGCAGCGAGATGCGGCCGGGCGGTTCGGCTGGAAATACCGCACTGGCGCTGAGCGGCATGGGCATTGCCCATCGCCTGCTCGCCAGCGTCGGCAACGACGCGATGGGTAGCTGGCTTGCCGGCGGCTTCGACGAAGCCTGCTCGACCTGGGTGACCGACGATTCCGACACGACCATCAGCGTCGGCATCGTCCACAAGGGCGGCGATCGCGTGTTCTTCACCGCGCCGGGCCATTTGCACCATGCCCGGCTCGAAGACCTGCTTCCCCATATTCCGCCAGCACCTACAGCAGCGAGCTTCGCCTGCATTTCCGGCGGCTTCCTCATGCCATCGCTGATGGAGGGGACGCGCGAGTTGCTGCGGCTTCTCAGGCAGCAGGGCTGGCAGACGGCGATCGATCCGGGCTGGCCGCCGGAGGGGTGGACCGATGCCAACAAGAAGCGCTCTTTCGAATGGCTGGCCCTGGTGGACTATGCTCTTCTCAACGCCGAGGAAGTGAAGGGCCTGGGTGAGAGCGAGGACCTCGACGCAGCCATTGCCACGCTTTCGGCGCGGTTTGCCGCCGGCCAGACGCTGGTCATCAAGAACGGCCCGGAAGGAGCTTCGGCCGTGCGCGACGGCGTAACCGTGGCGGCAAAGGCCCCGCCGGTCACTGTCATCGACACCGTGGGTGCCGGCGATACATTCAATGCGGCCTTCCTGGACGGCCTGAGCCGCGGCGATGAATTGCAGGCTGCGCTCGAGCGGGGTGTGCGTGCAGCTTCGCTCGCGATCTCGACCTTCCCCCGCAGATACAGCGCCTGAGTCCTCCTCGTCAGACCTAGGCAGCATTCATTTCCGGGTGAAATTCCTCGGAAACTGGACCTTGTGGTCCGATAAGGGTTGATATCCGCCTTGTAAACGCGTACCCAAAATAAAAAAATATTTACCACCAGTGAAATGGCCAGCGGAGTGAGCGAGTTGACGAAGACATCGACACAAGCGGCTGAGCCGCGCAAATCCAATGCAAGCAAGGTCCAACCTGATAGCAGGGGCCCGGCCAAGGATCCGGCCGCAGCCCGTGTCTTGAAGCAGAATCCGCATGCCGTGCGCGACACGCGCGAGAACGTGCTGGAAGTGGCAATCGGGCGCGAGGTTCGCGCCTTCCGCAAGAAGCTTGGCATTACCGTCGCAGACCTGGCGGCCGCCACCAACATTTCGTTGGGCATGCTGTCGAAGATCGAGAACGGGAACACGTCGCCGTCGCTGACGACGCTGCAATCCCTGTCGCGCGCGCTCGGCGTGCCGCTGACGGCTTTCCTGCGCCGGTTCGAGGAAGAGCGCAACGCAGTCTTCGTCAAGGCGGGCGAGGGTGTCGACGTGGAGCGGCGCGGCACGCGCGCCGGCCACCAGTACACGCTGCTTGGCCATGTCGGCTCTAACACCAGCGGCGTGGTGGTCGAGCCCTATCTCATCACATTGAGCGAGGATTCGGACGTGTTTCCGACCTTCCAGCATGACGGCATGGAGTTCCTCTACATGCTGGAAGGCGAGGTCGTGTACCGCCACGGAAGCCACCTCTACACCATGTTGCCGGGCGACAGCCTGTTCTTCGATGCCGATGCGCCGCATGGGCCCGAACAGCTGACCAAGCGGCCGATACGCTACCTGTCGATCATTTCCTACCCGCAAGGCAGCGGCAGCGACTGAGTTACGGCTCTGGCCTTGTCAGCATCCCGCTAATGAGCGGCGATGTTGGTGGAGCCGCGCCGCCCGGCGCCGGGGCGAGCACTGTAAGCGTCCATTTTGGGGGCCTGCTGCCTTGAACTCGGCAGCAGGCCCTTTCCTTTGCACATTGTCGTCGGCGGATCGAAGCATCCGACCGATCTGGCCATGCATCTCTGGCCGGACACGCCGGTCATTGGCCTTCTTTCAGCATGCATGCGGACAAGCCCGCTCGTGCGGGTTTTGGCAGGGGGTTCTCTGGACCAACACTCCGGTGCAAAAAATATTATTTAGAGGCAAATTGGCGATTGCCGAAACGGGATCAATCAGGGAATGTTTGCATGTCCGGCTCGGAGGAGGAGAGGGGCAGCGTCAGCTGCGGCGCGGCGGTTCCGCACTGTGAATTAGTTTTCTGAGATGAAAAAATAATTCATGGTGGTTGAATTGGAATTTTAAAGCTGCTAGCCATTGAGGCAGAAAATTTTCAAGGAGGTGGAAGCCGATGTGTGGCATTGTCGGACTGTTTCTCAAGGACAAGTCGCTAGAGCCGCAACTGGGTGCGATGCTTTCGGAGATGCTTGTCATGCTCACCGATCGCGGCCCAGACAGCGCGGGAATTGCGATCTACGGATCGTCGGAAAAGGATCATGGCAAGGTCACGATCCAGTCGCCCTGGCCGGAGCGTGATTTTGCTGGCCTCGATCAGGAAATTGCCAAGAAGATCGGCGCGCCGGTGATGATGACGGTGAAGTCGACGCATGCGGTGATCGAAGTGCCGGGCGACAAGCTGGCCGCCGTTCGCGGTGCCGTCGCCGAGTTGCGCCCCGACGCGCGCGTCATGGGCATGGGCGAGTCGATCGAGATCTACAAGGAAGTCGGTCTTCCGGAAGACGTCGCCAAGCGCTTCGAGCTTTCCAAGATGAGCGGGTCGCATGGTATCGGCCACACCCGCATGGCCACTGAATCGGCCGTGACGACGATGGGTGCGCACCCGTTCTCGACGGGCCCCGATCAGTGCCTGGTCCACAATGGCTCGCTCTCGAACCACAACAATGTGCGCCGCGAACTGCGCCATGAAGGCATGACCTTCGAGACCGAGAACGACACCGAAGTTGCGGCCGCCTATCTGTCGCACAAGATCGCGGGCGGCATGGCTCTCGGCGAGGCGCTGGAAGCAAGCCTGAACGATCTCGACGGCTTCTTCACCTTCGTCGTCGGTACCAAGAACGGTTTCGGCGTGGTGCGCGATCCGATCGCCTGCAAGCCGGCCGTGCTTGCCGAGACGGATCAGTACGTTGCGTTCGGTTCCGAATACCGCGCGCTCGCCATGCTGCCGGGCATCGAACAGGCCAAGGTATGGGAGCCCGAGCCGTCCACCGTCTATTTCTGGGAGCACTGAGACGATGCCTACATCCAACCTTGCAACGGCGCCGCGCGACTCGAGTTTCGCGACCAGGGTCGTCGACCTCGACGAAGTCTCCCTGCGCGAGCTTAACCAGGCGCTGCACAAAATAGATGCCGGCTCCAACGAGACTGCCTGGGAAGTTCTGAACCCCAAGGGAAGCCATGCGGTGGCTGTCGGCGTTGATGCGCCGATCAGCGTCGATGTGCGGGGCAGCGTCGGCTACTATTGCGGCGGCATGAACCAGCACAGCACCATCACGGTGCATGGCTCGGCCGGCCCCGGCGTCGGCGAAAACATGATGTCGGGCAGCATCGTCGTGAAGGGCAATGCCAGCCAGTATGCCGGCGCGACCGGCCGTGGTGGTCTGCTTGTCATCGAAGGCAATGCTTCTTCGCGCTGCGGCATCTCCATGAAGGGCATCAACATCGTGGTGCGCGGCGATGTCGGACATATGTCGGCTTTCATGGCGCAGTCCGGCAACCTGGTGGTTCTCGGCAACGCCGGCGATGCGCTGGGCGACTCCATCTACGAAGCGCGCCTTTTCGTGCGCGGCTCGGTGAAGAGCCTGGGCGCCGATTGCATCGAAAAGGAAATGCGCCCCGAGCACATCGCCATCCTCAAGGATCTCCTGGAGCGTGCAGGCATAACGGATGTGAAGCCGGAAGAGTTCAAGCGCTACGGTTCGGCGCGCACGCTCTACAATTTCAACATCGACAACGCCGATGCGTACTGAGGTAAGATAGATATGACCTACCACAATCCTCCGACCACTCCGCGCAAGTCGGCTACTTTCGATGACTACACGATGTCGGAAATCCGCCGTGCGGCGGCCACAGGCATCTACGACATTCGCGGTTCGGGCGCCAAGCGCAAGGTTCCTCATTTTGACGACCTTCTGTTCCTCGGCGCCTCCATCTCGCGCTATGCGCTGGAAGGCTATCGTGAGCGCTGCGACACGTCGGTCGTGCTCGGTACGCGCTTTGCCAAGAAGCCGATCGAGCTGAAGATCCCGATCACTGTCGCCGGCATGAGCTTCGGCTCCCTGTCGGGTCCGGCCAAGGAAGCGCTGGGCCGTGGTGCGACGCTCTCCGGCACGTCGACCACCACGGGCGACGGCGGCATGACCGAGGAAGAGCGCGGCCATTCCGAAAAGCTGGTCTACCAGGTTCTGCCCTCCCGCTACGGCATGAACCCGCGCGACTTGCGCCGCGCCGATGCCATCGAGGTGGTGGTTGGCCAGGGCGCCAAGCCCGGCGGTGGCGGCATGCTGCTCGGCCAGAAGATCTCCGATCGCGTTGCCGAAATGCGCACGCTGCCCAAGGGCATCGACCAGCGTTCGGCTTGCCGTCATCCCGACTGGACGGGCCCGGACGATCTCGAGATCAAGATCCTGGAGATCCGCGAGATCACCGACTGGGAAAAGCCGATCTATGTGAAGGTCGGTGGTGCGCGCCCCTATTACGACACTGCGCTTGCGGTGAAGGCGGGCGCGGACGTGGTGGTCCTCGACGGCATGCAGGGCGGCACCGCCGCCACCCAGGAAGTCTTCATCGAGCATGTCGGCCAGCCGATCCTCGCCTGCATCAGGCCGGCGGTCCAGGCGCTGCGCGATCTTGGCATGCATCGCAAGGTCCAGCTGATCGTGTCCGGCGGCATTCGCAATGGCGCCGACGTGGCCAAGGCCTTGGCTCTCGGTGCCGACGCGGTGTCGATCGGAACGGCGGCGCTCATCGCGCTGGGCGACAACGACCCGCGCTGGGAGGAAGAGTATCGTAAGCTCGGCTCGACGGCCGGCGCCTATGATGACTGGCATGAGGGCAAGGATCCGGCTGGCATCACCACCCAGGACCCGGAGCTGATGAAGCGTGTCGACCCTGTCGCGGCAGGACGCAGGCTCGCCAACTATCTGAAAGTGATGACGCTGGAGGCGCAGACCATCGCGCGTGCCTGCGGCAAGAACCACGTGCATAACCTGGAGCCCGAAGATCTGTGCGCGCTGACGATCGAGGCGTCGGCCATGGCGGGCGTCCCCCTTGCTGGAACGAATTGGGTGCCGGGGAAAAACACTTTCTGAACAAGAATTGCCGGGAGGAGAAAATAAATGGGAACGGCTTTCGATACAAAAATCGACCATACGAAAACAACCGACCTCGCCGAATTTGCTAAGGCGAGGAGCATCAGATACTTCATGGTCACCTACACCGACCTTCTCGGCTACCAGCGCGCGAAGCTGGTGCCGACCCGCGCTATCAGCGGCATGCAGAAGGACGGTGCCGGGTTTGCGGGATTTGCCGGCGGAATGGATATGACGCCGGCCCATTCCGACATGCTGGCGGTGCCGGATCCGGCATCGGTCATCCAGCTGCCGTGGAACCCGGAGGTTGCCTGGGTTGCCTCCAACTGCGTGATGGACGGCAGAAGCGTAGACCAGGCGCCGCGCAACACGCTCAAGCGGCTCGTCGAGGAAGCAGCTTCCGTCGGTATCCGCGTCAAGACCGGCGTTGAGCCGGAGTTTTCGCTTACCTCGATGGATGGCAAGCGGGTCGCGGACGAGCACGACAACTCGGCCAAGCCCTGCTACGACCAGCAGGCGTTGATGCGGCGCTACGACATCATCGCCGAGGTCAGCGACGCCATGCTGGGGCTTGGCTGGGAGCCGTACCAGAACGACCACGAGGACGCCAACGGCCAGTTCGAAATGAACTGGGTCTATGACGACGTCATGGTGACGGCCGACAGGTATTCGTTCTTCAAGTTCATGATGAAGACGATTGCGGAAAAGCATGGCGTGCGCGCAACGTTCATGCCTAAGCCTTTCCCGACGCTGACGGGCAATGGCTGCCACGCGCACATCTCTGCCTGGGACCTCGACGGCAAGAAGAACATCTTTGCCGACGACAGCTCGCCGGATGGGCTTTCCGAGAGCGGCATGCACTTCCTGGGCGGCATCATGCGTTATGCGCCGTCCATGACCGCGATCATCTGCCCGACGGTGAACTCCTACAAGCGCATCAACGCGCCGCGGACTGTCTCGGGTTCGACCTGGGCACCCAACGCGGTTACCTGGACGGGCAACAACCGCACGCACATGGTGCGGGTGCCGGGGCCTGGCCGCTTCGAACTGCGTCTGCCCGACGGCGCCGCCAACCCCTATCTGATGCAGGCCGTCATCTTGGCTGCTGGCCTTCGTGGCCTGCGGGAAAAGATGGATCCGGGTCCGCGCAGCGACATCAACATGTACACTGACGGGCACACCGTGAAGAACGCCCCCCGTCTTCCTCTGAACCTGCTCGATGCGCTCCGTCTTCTGGACGAGGACACCGAGTTCAAGGAAGCCCTGGGCGTGGAGATGGTCGACGGCTTCGTCAAGATGAAGATGAGGGAATGGAATTCCTACGCGTCGCATCTGACGCAGTGGGAACTCGACAACACGCTGGACTGCTGACGAGCCACTCGCTCCGGAACGGAAAACTGCAGGCCGCCTCGCGGAAGACAAAGAGATGAAATACTCAATTTTTTCGGTCGCGAAGGCGGCGCTTTCCGGCCACAAGAGCTGGGGGCGCGCTTGGCGTGATGCGGCTCCCAAGTCGCACTACGACGTCATCATCATCGGCGGCGGCGGCCACGGGCTCGCCACCGCCTACCACCTGGCCCATCGATATGGCATCCGCAACGTCGCGGTGCTGGAAAAGGGTTGGATCGGTTCAGGCAATGCCGGCCGCAACACCACGATCATCCGCTCCAACTACGGGCTTCCCGGCAATACGGGCTTCTATGAGCTTTCGATGAAGCTCTGGGAGCGCATGGAGCAGGATCTCAACTACAACGCGATGGTCAGCCAGCGCGGCATCGTGAATTTGTATCATTTCGACGCCCAGCGCGATGCCTTCGCGCGCCGCGGCAACACCATGCGCATCAACGGCATCGATGCGGAACTGCTCGATCGGGCGCAGATCCAGCGGATGATGCCCTTCCTGAATTTCGACAACGCACGCTTCCCCATCCAGGGCGGGCTTCTACAGCGCCGCGCCGGCACGGCTCGTCATGACGCCGTGGTCTGGGGCTATGCGCGCGCCGCCGACCAGCTTGGGGTGGACATCATCCAGAATTGCGAGGTCACCGGTTTCGTCCGCGATCAGAACGGCAAGGTGACTGGCGTCGAGACCTCTCGCGGTCGCATCGGCGCCGGCAAGGTGGGCATGGCAGTTGCCGGCAGCACTTCGCGAGTTGCTGCCATGGCAGGCCTCAGGCTACCCATCGAGAGCCACGTGCTGCAGGCATTCGTGTCGGAGGCGATCAAGCCGCTCATCCCGGGCGTCGTCACCTTCGGTGCCGGCCACTTCTATGTCAGCCAGTCCGACAAGGGCGGCCTGGTGTTCGGCGGCGATCTCGACGGCTACAATTCCTATGCCCAGCGCGGCAACATGCCGGTCATGGAAGACGTCTGCGAAGGCGGCATGGCGCTGATGCCGATGATCGGCCGCATTCGCCTGCTGCGCCAGTGGGGCGGCATCATGGACATGTCGATGGACGGCACACCGATCATCGACAAGACACCGGTGGACGGGCTCTACCTGAATGCCGGCTGGTGCTACGGCGGCTTCAAGGCAACGCCGGCGTCCGGCCTAGTATTCGCGCATCTGCTGGCGACCGACACGCCGCACGACGAAGCGAGGCTTTTCCGCCTCGACCGCTTCGAGCGTGGCGCGATGATCGACGAGAAGGGCCAGGGCGCCCAACCCAATCTGCACTGAGAGCGAGGCAGACGGAAATGCGTATTGCATGTCCCTTTTGCGGCGAACGCGAAAACGGCGAATTCACCTATCTGGGCGACGCCAAGCCGAAGCGCCCGGTCGTCATGGCCGTGGAAGCGGGGAAGGGCGCCGAGAGCGAGCAGAATGCCTTCTACGACTATGTCTATCTTCGCGACAATGTCGCCGGCGTGATGAGCGAATATTGGTACCACGGCGGTGGTTGCCGCTCCTGGCTCGTCGTCGAACGCAACACCGTGACCCATGAAATCAGCTCTGTGCGCGCCGCTGCCGGCACCGGGGCAGCCGCTGCCAAGGCAAGCGCAGAATTCGCGAAGGCAGGTGCAGAATAATGGCATCGCATCAATCACACCGGCTGGCCAAGGGCGGCCTGATCGACCGGACCAGGGCGATCGACTTCACCTTCGACGGCAAGCAGATGACCGGCTATGCCGGCGACACGCTGGCTTCGGCGCTGGTCGCCAATGGCGTGACGCTGGTCGGCCGTTCCTTCAAGTACCACCGCCCGCGCGGCATCCTGACCGCCGGCCCGGAGGAGCCGAATGCGCTGGTGGAACTGCGCACCGGCGCGCGGCGCGAGCCCAACACCAAGGCGACCACGGTCGAACTCTATGACGGGCTGGTGGCGCAGAGCCAGAACCGCTGGCCTTCGCTGGCCTTCGACGTCATGTCGGTCAATTCTCTGGCGTCGCCGATCTTCGTCGCGGGCTTCTACTACAAGACCTTCATGTGGCCGGCGAAGTTCTGGGAGTCGATTTACGAACCCGCCATTCGCCGGGCCGCCGGCCTCGGCCGCCCGAGCGGCGTGGCCGACCCCGACCACTACGACAAGGCATGGGCGCATTGCGACGTGCTAGTGGTCGGCTCCGGTCCGGCCGGCCTTGCCGCAGCCCTTGCCGCCGGCCGCACCGGCGCACGCGTCATTCTGGCCGAGGAAGACCGCATCGCCGGCGGCCGCCTCAACAGCGACGGCGGCGAGATCGACACCATGCCGGCAGCCGAGTGGACGTCGAGCGCGCTGGCCGAACTCGAAAGCATGCCCAATGTGCGCGTGATGACGCGTACCTCCGTCTTCGGTGTCTACGACGGCGGCGTCTATGGCGCGCTCGAACGCGTCAACGACCATGTTCCGGTTCCGCCCAAGCACCAGGTGCGCCAGCGCCTGTGGCGCATCGTGGCCAAGCGCTGCGTTGTGGCGGCCGGCGCGAGCGAACGGCCGATCGTCTTTTCCGGAAACGACCGCCCCGGCGTGATGATGGCTTCGGCGGTGCGTACCTATGTCGAGCGCTTCGCGGCGGCTCCCGGTAGGCGCCTGGCGCTGTTCACCAACAATGACGATGGCTGGAAGACGGTTGAGGCGGCGCATCGCGCCGGCATCGCAATCGCGGCTGTCATCGACGCGCGCGGCGATGTTCCGCAGCAGTACCGGACGCTGGCGCAGGCCGGCGGATTTTCCGTGCTTAACGGCACGGTAACCGGCGTGCGCGGCGGCAAGTCGGGCATCACCGGTGTCGACGTGGCACTGACAGGCGGCGGAAGCGCCAATGTCTCGGCTGACGTGCTGGCCATGTCGGGCGGCTGGAACCCCTCGGTGGGCCTGGCCTCGCATCATCGCGGCCGGCCGAAATGGCGGGACGACATTGCAGCCTTCGTGCCTGATGGCTGTCCGCCGGGAATGGCCGTTGCAGGCGCTGCAAATGGCGACTTGTCGCTCGGCGCCTGCCTTCGCAGCGGCCACGCGGCAGGGTTTGCCGCGGCACACGACTGCGGGCACTCCGGGACCAACCACTTGGCACCTGCCGCGACTGATGAAAGCTCGGCCATCGCAGCGCTCTGGCACGTTGAGGGCAAGCAGAAGGCCTTCGTCGACTTCCAGCACGACGTCACAGCTTCCGACGTGGCGCTGGCGCAGCGCGAGGGCTACGAGTCGGTCGAGCACCTGAAGCGCTACACCACGCTCGGCATGGCGACCGACCAGGGCAAGAACTCGAACGTCACCGGCCTTGCCATCATGGCCGAACTCACGGGCCGTTCGATCCAGCAGACCGGCACCACCATCTATCGCCCGCCGCATGTGCCGGTGGCGATCGGTGCTTTTGCTGGCCATAACCGCGACGAAAGCTTCCACTCCACCCGTCTGGCGCCCTCACACCATTGGGCTCTCGAGCGCGGCGCGGTGTTCGTCGACACCGGTCTGTGGAAGCGTGCGCAGTGGTACCCGCTTCCGGGCGAGAAGGACTGGCTCACTTCGGTCACCCGCGAAGTCCTGGCCGTGCGCAACGGCGTCGGTTTCTGCGACGTGTCCACGCTCGGCAAGATTGACGTGATGGGTCCGGACGCCGGCACCTTCCTCGACCGTGTCTATATCAACGCCTTTTCCTCGCTCGGCGTCGGCAAGGCCCGCTACGGCCTGATGCTGCGCGAGGACGGCATCGTCATGGACGACGGCACCACCTCGCGGCTGGCGGAGGACCACTATTTCCTCACCACCACCACGGCCAAGGCCGGACCTGTGATGCAGCATCTCGAATTCTGCCGTCAGGTTTTGTGGCCCGAGCTCGACGTGCAGCTCACTTCCTGCACCGACCAGTGGGCGACTTTCTCCATCGCCGGGCCGAAGACCCGCGACCTGCTGCGCGAGATCGTCGATCCGGCGGAAGACCTGTCCAACGAAGGTTTCCCCTTCATGGGCGTGCGGGAAGTGCAGCTTCGCGGCGGCATGTTCGCGCGGCTGTTCCGCATCTCCTTCTCGGGCGAACTGGCCTTCGAGATTTCGGTTCCTGCCCGTTACGGCGATGCCCTGGCCCGCAACCTGATGATAGCCGGCAAGCCTTTCGGCGTGACGCCTTACGGCACCGAGGCGCTTGGCGTCATGCGTATCGAGAAGGGGCACGTCGCCGGGCCGGAACTCAACGGCACGACGACGGCCGACGATCTCGGCCTCGGCAAGATGATGTCCAAGAAGAAGGATTTCGTCGGCCGCGTCATGGCCGGTCGCGAGGGGCTCGTGGCGCCAAACCGCCAGGTGGTCGTGGGTCTCAAGCCTGTCGACAAGGCACGCCGTCTGCGGTCGGGCGCTCATATCCTGCCGAAGGGCGCTCCGGTCGGTCCGCAGGCGGACCAGGGCTACGTGACCTCCGTCTGCTTCTCGCCGATGCTCGGCCAGTGGATCGGACTTGGCCTTGTCGAACGGGGACGCGAGCGCATTGGCGAGATCGTGCGCGCGCACGACCCGCTGCGCGGCGAAGACTACGAAGTCGAAATCTGCAATCCGGTCTTCTACGATCCCGAAGGAGGGCGTCAGCGTGGCTGATTTTATCTGGACCGCTCGTTCCCCGCTGCAACCGGCCGTCAACCCTGGAGCGTTCGGCGCGCTGACGGCAGGCGCTGGCGTGGTGCTCACCGAAATCCGCGATTTCGATCTGGTGCAGATCATGGCCAGGCGCGGGCAATGGGACGCGACGGCAAAGGCGGTCAAGGCCCACTATGGTGTGGCAGCGCCGACGCCACGGACGGTGGTTGCAGGCAAGGACGCCACTTTGATCTGGTCAGGAGCCGACCAGATCATGGCGCTGTCGCCGCGCGCGACTGGCGCCTACCAGCCCGTCCGGGCGTTGAGCGCGATCTTCGAGGACGTTGCCTCCCTGTCCGATCAGTCGGATGGCCGCTGCCTGGTCCGCATGTCGGGTCCGCGCGTGCGCGACATGCTCGCCAAGCTGTCCTCGGTGGACCTGCATGATCACGCATTCCCCGTTGGCACCGCCGCCACCACGTCGGTCGACCATACGGCAGTCAATCTGTGGCGCGATCCGGATGCGGCCGACGGTTCGCCCGTCTTCAACCTGCTGGTCTTCTCCAGCTTTGCCGACAGCATCTGGGACGGCATCGTCGATGCCGCGGCCGAATACGGCATCGAGGTCGAACGCCCCGCCACCTTGGCAAGCTGACCCTTCAAACTCCCTGCTTCCCCTCGCAGGGCCGACATCGGTTGCCGCCGGTGTCGGCTTTTTCTATGTTGGCCGTTGCGGCGGCCGGCCGAGTGGCCTGCGCCTGACACGACGGAGGCTGTTATGGATAAGCCCGCCCGTTCATCCGCGCAGCGACCAGAGCGGGGCAAGCGTGCCTGGCGCATCGTTTGCTCGGCCGCGCTCCTGGCCTGTATGTGGCTTTTGACCGCCGCTCATTCCAACGCTTTGGCCGAGGACAGTCCGCCATCCTTGGCGCTTTCCGGTTTCTTCCTGGTCGACACGTCGGGCGAGTTGCGAGACCAGACAGCCGAGCATGACGCCCGCCTGGAGCGGTTCGATCGCATCATGCATGAGGAAGTCGCCGCAAGCGGTCGTTTCACGCTTGCGGAGATGAAATGCCCGCAGCCGCGCTGCAGCGGCCACTCGATGACGATGGACGAACTCTTCAGCCGCGCGAAGGATGCCGGCGCGCGCTTCCTTGCGGTCGGTGCCGTTGAAAAGATGAGCACGCTCGTGCTCTGGGCGCGGCTCGAGGTCTATGACACGGCTTCGCGCAAGATGGTGTTCAATCGGCTCATCACGTTTCGCGGAGACAACGACGAAGCCTGGCGGCGCGCCGCGCACTATGTTGCCCGGGAGCTGATCACGAACGCGCCATCGCAGTGAGGGAAGGGGGCGCTGGCCCTAGCCCAAACAGAAACGCCGCGCGGGTGGCCCGCGCGGCGTCGTCCTGGGAAGATGGCCGGCGCTGACCGCCGGCCGGGGTTCAGACCTAGAACAGGCCCTCGATCTGGCCGTGCTCGTTGAGGAAGATCCTTTCCGACGACGGCACTTTGGGCAGGCCTGGCATGGTCATGATCTCGCCGCAGATGACGACGACGAAGCCGGCGCCCGCC
>NZ_JBDZDR010000012.1:0-61739 GCF_040049255.1 Mesorhizobium sp. KR2-14
GCACCGCAGCCCTTGGCGGTCACGTCGAGGCCTGCGAGGACTGCGGCCAGTGGCGCATCGCCTACAACTCCTGCCGCAACCGGCACTGCCCGAAGTGCCAGGGCGCGGCGGCGCGGACATGGCTCGCCGAGCGCGAAGCCGACCTGCTGCCGATCGGCTACTTCCATGTCGTGTTCACGCTGCCCGCCGAGGTCGCCGCCATCGCGTTCCACAACAAGGCCCCGATCTACGACCTGCTGTTCAAGGCGGCTTCGGAGACGATGCTGACCATCGCGGCCGATCCCAGGCACCTTGGCGCACGCATCGGCATCACCGCCGTGCTCCACACCTGGGGCTCGGCGCTGACGCATCATCCGCATGTCCACATGATCGTGCCGGGCGGCGGCATCGCGCCGGACGGGAGCCGGTGGATATCGTCGCGCCCAGCCTTCCTGCTCCCGGTCCGGGTCCTGGGCAAATTGTTCCGAAGGCTGTTCCTGAACCGGCTGGTCGCGCTGCACGACGCCAGCCGGCTCGCCTTCTTCGGCGCGATGGCGCATCTCGCCGACCGCCAGGCCTTCCTGCGCCACCTGTCGCCCGTCCGCAAGAAGCGCTGGGTGGTCTACGCCAAGCCGCCCTTCGCCGGGCCGGAAGCGGTGCTGGCCTACCTGTCGCGCTACACGCACCGGGTCGCCATCTCGAACCGTCGCCTGATCGCCTTCGACGAGGCTGGCGTCACCTTCCGCTACAAGGACTACCGCCGCGACGACGCCGACCGTCAGCAGGTCATGACGCTCGCCACCGACGAGTTCATCCGCCGCTTCCTGCTGCATGTCCTGCCGCGCGGCTTCCACCGCATCCGGGCATTACGGCCTGCTTGCCGGATCCGCTCGCAAGGCCAGCATCGCACGCGCCCGCGACCTACTGAACGTCGCTCCATCGCCCGACGACGGCCCTCCGGAAGAACCGGACGACGTGCGCCCATCATGTCCCTGCTGCGGTGGACGCATGATCGTCATCGAGGTGTTCGAACGGTGGCGGCAGCCGCGCGGACCGCCGAACGAGGCGGCGGCGAACCGGGAGACCGCCCCATGACCCGGCGTGGCATGGTCCAGCGTTCGCTCGCAGGCACTCAGCCTCCGGCAACGGATCCACGCGCGTCCATCATGAGTATCGATGCCGACAGGACCGCGTCCGACCGTGTGCCGAGCCGACAATGCCGCCCCATCGCAAGACGAGATGGTCCGTCCGCATCAACTGCGGCGCTTCCCGGCGGCGGACACGCCATCCCTGACACCGGCCCCAAACCAAAATCCCCATAGGCATCGCCCGTGGGCCGCGGGTTCCTTCCTCGGGGACTTTCGTACGCCTGCCGGCGCCCGAAACTCTTCACGAGAGCGGACCGGCAGCTATTAGGTTGGAAAGCGAAGTAAGCTGCCGTTCTGCGTCTGACTACACCATCTGCTTGGCGCTGCGTGCAATCCGAAGACCCCGACGGGCCCTAGCATTCTGGTGAATATCCCGGATATGATGGGTGTATGAAGTCCGCAGACTGTACCACCTGAATCTGCTTCCGCGTCCCGACGCGAGAAGCTTCCAAGTCGGCATGTTGGAACAGACGTGTCGGTGAGCGTTCGCGTGCGTCATCTCATGCGAGCAGTCGTCGCCTGTGCGACCGTAACTCAGTGGTATTTCTGTGAGCAATTTCTTCGAAAGCCCCTTCCGGGGCATCACCCTCGACAAGCAGGTCACGAACCCGAACATCATCGTGGGTCGTTACAGCTACTATTCGGGCTACTATCACGGTCATAGCTTCAATGACTGTGCCCGGTTTCTTCTGCCGGACGATGGTGTCGATCGGCTGATCATCGGCAGCTTCTGCTCTATCGGGTCAGGCGCAGCCTTCATCATGGCTGGCAACCAGGGCCACCGGCACGACTGGATCAGTACCTTTCCGTTCTTCTGGATGGCGGAGGTGCCAGCCTTCGCCGGCGCAGAGAACGGTTATCGACCGGCAGGGGACACAATCGTCGGCAACGACGTGTGGATCGGCTCGGAGGCGATCATCATGCCCGGCGTGAAGATCGGCGACGGTGCAGTGATCGGTACTCGTGCCCTGGTGACTCGCGACGTAGAGCCCTACGCGATTGTCGGAGGAAATCCAAGCAAGCCGATCCGCATGCGCTTCGGTGAGTCTGAAATTGCGATGCTGCAGGAGTTGAAGTGGTGGGACTGGTCTGACGATCATCTCCACGAGGCAATGCCCATCCTGACCAGTGGCAATGTTCACGCCCTCCACCACTACTGGAGAACGGCGATCAACGCCCACCGCTAGCAGCAGTCGGGATTAGCGTCTGCCTGTCCGTCAGCCAGGGCGGTCAGGCAGACATTCGCAAGTTGATCACGTCGCAGCCACCGCGCACTTCAGCCGGGGACGGAGCTTTTTGGGCTGCCCTGGACCGACAGCAGACAGTCCGGTTCGAGCCTCTGATGTGGGATAGCTGCCGGCAAAAAAGCGCGGGGATCCCAGAGACGGCTTTCGCCCCCCAGACAGCAATAGCTGCCATTTTGCTGCCCCACCCCATTCTCGCCGAACCATGCATGGTTAAACGATCAGCCAGCAACCCATCTCATTCGGCACCTGTACGGTCGTCGCAATTACGTACCGCAGAATGTCTGCAGGACGCGCTCTTCGTCTGCTGGTGGCTGCGCGTATTCCTCCATCTCGGGCTCTCGTCGAACGGACGCGCCAGGACAGCGAGCAAGCTCTGGAAAGGGCCAAAGTCGCCTGCATCGGTGGCGGCGGCGATGGCAGCTTCGACACGGTGATTGCGTGCTATGTACTTCGGGTTCACCGTGCGCATCCGAGCAGTCCGGTCGGCTGCATTCTCCGGCTCGCGAGCCAGCCGTTCACGCCAGCGCAAAGCCCAGCTATCGAAAGCAGTAGGGTCGAGGAAGTGGTTGCGAACTCGGCCGGAGGCGTCGACCTCATGCGCGAGATCGCGAAATGTAAGAGTGAAATCCGCCCCGTTGCGCGCCATCAGGTCAAGCAGTTCGGCGGCAAGATCAAGGTCGCCCGGCTGTTCGGTAAACAGCCCGATCTTGTGGCGGATGCCTTCATGAAACGCCGCCTCGTAGCGTGCCTGGAACGATCCGATCGCCGCTTTCGCCTGCTCGAAGCCTTCATCGTCTCCGCCGGTTTCGTTTCCCAGAATGGGCAGCAGCGCTTCGGCCAGTCGCGCCAGGTTCCAGACGGTGATGCGGGGCTGGTTTGCAAACGCGTAGCGGCCTTGATGGTCGATGGAACTGAACACGGTCGCCGGATGATAGGCGTCCATGAACGCACATGGACCATAATCGATCGTCTCGCCAGAAATTGCGACGTTGTCGGTGTTGAGGACGCCATGGATAAAGCCGACCAGAATCCATTGTGCCACCAGCTTCGCCTGCGCTGCTACAACGGCGTTGAGGAACCCAAGGTAGCGACGGGGGACTTCGGCGAGATGCGGATAGTGCCGCGCAATCGCGTAGTCCGCCAACGCCCTCAGGCCGTCAATGTCTTCCCGTACGGCAAGGTACTGGAACGTGCCGACTCGGATGTGGCTGGCGGCAACGCGCGCTATCAGCGCTCCGGGAAGCCTGGTCTCGCGGTAGACGTGCTCGCCAGTGGCAACCAGCGACAGGGTTCGCGTGGTTGGGATCCCGAGTGCGTGCATCGCCTCGCTGACGATGTACTCGCGCATCATCGGTCCGAGCGCTGCGCGCCCATCGCCATTGCGGGAAAACCGGGTCGGACCGGAGCCCTTCAACTGAACGTCGCGCAATTGGCCGCTGGTATCGAGCAAGTCTCCGACGAGGACGGCACGACCGTCGCCGAGTTGCGGCACGAAGTTGCCGAACTGGTGACCCGCATAGGCCTGGGGCGTTGGGAAGCACGTCAGCGGGAAAGCGGTTTCCGGCCAGCATTGCGATACCGTCAGGACCACGCAACCAGCCGATGTCGAGGCCGAGTTCCGTCGCCAGTGTTTCATTCAGTTCAAGCAGACGCGGTGGCGAAACCAGGGATGGATCCGGACGGGCGTAAAGCCGTTCGGGGAGGTCGGCGGCATAAGTGTGTTGGAACCGGGGACTGCGCATGACATCTCGGGGCTTGTTCAGGTTACCAGCTAAATAGCCATGCCGCGGGTCGCGGGCCAACAATCTGAGAGGGCTATTGGATCGCACCCCAATCGCAGTTTCTCATATTGGACGTCCAGCCAGGAAGCTGCTGTCAATTGTCGCCGTAGCGCCATTCCCTATCTAGAAGGAGCGAGCGGCCGAGGGTCTGATTCTAATTGGCGTACTCTTGACGTAGTCCTCGTGCTGGGTCTCCAAGCGCAGACCAACGACTCCGAAGTCAGCATTCTCGCCAGTGCCAGCGAGGACTGATAGTTCTGGGCCCTATGAACATTCTCGGTGTGATCTCAGATACTCACGGCCTTCTGCGTGAGGACGCTGTTGCGCTTCTCCAAGGCGTCGACCACATCGTCCATGCGGGCGACATTGGAAACCCCACCATCATAGAGAGATTGGAACGTGTTGCGCCAGTCTCGGCAATTCGCGGCAATGTCGATGTCGAGCCGTGGTTTCCAGATACCCTTCAAATGACGCTGTTCGGGCAGAAGATATTCGTGATCCACGACCGAAAGGATATGACGTTTGCTCCAGCCAGGATGGGCATCAATCTCGTGATTTCTGGTCATTCTCATCGTGCCAGTATCGAGAGCCGCGATGACGTTATTTATCTCAACCCGGGCAGTGCAGGCCCGCGCAGGTTCGGGCTGCCCATCACCTTGGCAATGGTCCAGATCATCCACGGGCGATTGGTGCCCAAGATTTACGAGATTGCCTCAGATCTTTACTGAAGCCGTCGGCATGTCTGACAAGGGGCCGACAGCGGACTGGCCGCTTTCGGATCACGATCGCGCTAGGCCGCCGTTCCGTTGACGACCAATCGGTGACATCGCGGACATAGCGCTCGGTATCCTAATCCGGAAACCATTTCCTCCGTGTCGGGGCCGCCAATGGACGATCAGGCTTCGGCTGCACGTCTCAGAAAGCCGCCGTTTCATGCTCAAGTTGGCGGCGACTGTTACCTATGCAGCGCCTGCAAATCATAATCAATCGACATCGACGAGGCACTCGATCAACGGCCTCGCTCAACAACAACTCCGAAGCGGTACCCTTCATCGCGGCGATCTGTCTGTTCCTGGTCTCCTATCTCGGCATCGCCATCAGCCTGTGGTCGATGATCGTGCCGTACACCTACACTCTGTGGGATGCCGCCTCGGCGCAGAGCACGCAAGCGTTCCTGATGGTCGGCTGCTGTTTCTGCTGCCGGTCATCCTCATGTATACGGGCTGGTCCTACTGGGTGTTCCGCGGCAAGGTGCGGACCGACATCGGCTACATTGATGGACTGGAAATCAGGTTTTCTTCGCCGTTAACCTTCGTCTCGTACCAACGGCATCTGTGGCAGACTCTTGCCTAATCCCAAGACAACGAGCCTGAGGGCCCAACCGGTTGTCTTGGTGGAGCAAGGTCCCGATCCCGCGCGGGACGATGGTGCGCCGGTGGCGCAGGCCGTAGTGTGCGCCTGTGAATTTGGCGCCAGGCGTTGATCGCCGGCCGATCCGGCGACGGGTACCTTGCCAGAACGTCGGCCCTATCAGGATACCTACAACCAACCGCAATGTTGGGCTACTCTGACGCGCAACCCGCGAGTGTTGCCATGCCTGAAGAGATCGAAGTAGACACCGACAAACTGCACGAGGCGATCCAAGAGGAGGTGGAGAAAGAGGGAGGCACGTTGCTTCGCACGATAGCGCTGACTACCGCGTTGTTCGCGGCGTTGGCGGCGGTCTCATCGCTGCTTGCCGGCAGCACGGTCAACGAAGCACTCGCCCTCAAGACCGAGGCGACACAGTTGCAGGCGCAGGCGTCCGACCAATGGGCTTACTACCAGGCCAAGGGCATCAAGGCCGTTGTCCTAGAGTCTCAGAAAAGCCTGTTGGCAAGCGGAGGCAAATCTGTTTCATCCGACCTCGACAAGAACATTGCACGCTACAAGGACGAGCAGCAGGAAGCGCAGAAAAGGGCCCAGGAGTTCGAGCGTCAGCGCGACGAGAAGGGTTCGGACGCCGATCTTCTGATCCATCGGCATCACTTTTTCGCCTATACGGTGGCGATGCTTCAGGTGGCGATTGCGCTAGGCGCCGTAGCAGCACTGACGCGCAAACGCTTCGCCTGGCTCGGGTCGACATCGCTTGGCCTTCTCGGCGCTGGCTTCTTCCTGTGGGCAATGCTCGTGATTTGAAGTGCCGGGGCATATTGCATAGTTGTCGCATCAGGACCGGCACACGGAAGAGGCTAAGGCTCATGATGTGATCGAACCCTTGGCGCGCCTGAGAAGGTTCAGTTCCGAACGACCAGGGGGTCAGCTACCAAACAAGGCTGGTAAACGAGCAGCCGCCGGACAGAGCGGGCTCGGAAAACTGGACAGGGGTTATGAGCACCGCCGTCCTTCTGCGCCCGATCGCTTCTCGCCCAAAACGGGGGCATGATGCTGTTCGCTGGCCCTTTGGAGTGGCGAGGCCGGGACCGGCTTCTATTCGTTCGCGGCCCTGTTCTGTTCGGGCTCTGCTGGAACTTTCTCCCTTGAGTCTAGGTCTGCTCTTCAGGCGGCTTGATGTGACGAAACTGGACCAGGACCAGCAGGTCGTAGCCGATTTTCAGCACTCCACAGATGAGGAGCGGCCAAGCTCGAAGGGAAGCGGCAAACAGCAGACCCGCCAAGGTAGGGCTGATCGCAGCAGCGAGGCTGCGAGGCACCGAAGTGAAGCTGGCAGCGGCGGCACGCTCGGTTTCGGTCACGACCGCCATGACGTATGACGAGCGCGCCGGCACATCCATCTGCGAGAGTGCGGCGCGTGTCAGCAGCAGCCCAAGCGCGACGGGCAAGGTTGGCGCAACTGCCGCCAGCATTAGGGCGATGCTCGACGGGATGTGTGTGAACACCATCGTATTGATGAGCCCGATGCGTCGCGAAAGCCGGGCAGCGACCGGATAGGAGGCCGCTGAAAGCAGGCCGGACCAGAAGAAGAATGTGCCCGCCTGCGACAGAGTCAGGTTGAATGTCTCGAACAGCCACAGCGCCAACAGGGATGGAATGACAAAGCCGCCGGCGAACGCATCGAGGCTGAACAGCATGGCCAGTTTGATCACAACGTGGCGGGAAGGCCCGAGCGCGGCCGCTGGCTTGGTTTCCGGTGTTGCCTCGCGTTCGGGGATGCGGGCGTAGAGCACGGCACCCAGCACGCCCAGCAAAGCATAAAGGACGAACATGGCCCTTATACCGTCGAGCCGGTCGAGGCCGAACATCGCCAGATGATCCGGCGTGGCCGCGGCCAACCCACCGAGCGCCGCGGCAATTGCTCCCACAAAGCTGTAGCGCGCGAACATCTGGGTGCGCTCAGAAGCCGGAGCTTCGCGAGCGAGCACAGCATGTTCCAATGGCACGAAAATGCTGACGCTGCCGGCGGACGGATTGACCGTGCCGGCGAACGCAATGAGCAGAAGCAGAGCATACTCTTGAAGGCCTGCGAATGCCGCTCCCGTTGCAAACATCAGGCCGGCGGCAGCGAGCAAGAGCCGGCGATGATCGCGCCGCGCGCCGAGGAAACCGATACCAATGGTGAGAAGTGCCGATCCCAACAGGGACGCGGTCGCAAGAACCCCGACCTGCAGTGGCGTAAATCCGAGCGCGAGCATATAGACTGGCAACAGCACGGCCACGTAGGCGTCACCAAAGTCACGCAGGGCACGCGCCGCAAACAGAAAACTCGCCGGTTGGATGTGCATTTGATTTGCCAGCCGCAATCGACGCAGGCAGACGTAGACTAATCCATATCCATCAGGGGGCGGCGGAGCCGCTGCGCGTCCTGGCGCTGGCGAGTGGGGCTCTCCCGGTGCCCCCTCACTTCGCCGTCTTGACATGATCCAAGGCGGCCCGGAGCCCTTTGGCGAGCTTGCGGGCATCGTCTTTGGCCCAGAAATGCATGAAGAACAGACGTGGCTCATCACCAAGCATGTGGTTGTGGATCGCCGTCACTTCGATCTCGTTCGCGCGCAGGGTTTTGGCGACGGCGCTCACCTCATCTGCCGTGAGCACGAAGTCTCCCGTGATCGCGGCCTTACCCGCCTCGGTCGGCTGGAAATTGATGGCAATGGCCGAGCCCATTGAGGCTGGCACCTCGATCCCGGCTACCCTGACGGTCTCTGCCCGGGGCGCGGTCATCTGATAAACACCGCCGGTGACTTTGCCCTTCGCCCCCAGGGTCCGCTCGATGGTCGTGGTGTCGAGGTCGATCGTTGCTTCTTGGTTTCCGGTCGCAGTGGTCTGCTGCGTGGCAGACGGCCCAGCGTCTTCGGTGCCGAAAGGCGTTTTGGTCAGCGTGAGCGCTGCGTGAAGTGCTGCCGCGAGCTTCCCCGGATCGCCATGTCCGTGCACATGCATGTACATCGGATTGGGCACTGCACGCAGGAGATGGTTATGCAAGGCGGTGACCTCGACTCCACCCTCTTCCAGCTTGGTCATCACGGGGTTGACCTCCTCCTGCGTCAGGACCAGGTCGCCCATGACAATGACCTCTTTGTCCGTGGACCTGAAGGCGAGCCATGATCCCAGGGCCAAGGCTGGTTTAATCTCGACACCGTCGAGCATGACCTTGAGATCCGTCCGAGGCAGGCCGACGCGATAAACCCCTCCCGGCAACTCCGTACCAGTTTTGCCGAGCCCAGCGGCGATTGCCTGCTGCCAAGACTCCGCCGGGCAGGCAGGGGTGGAGAGCGCGACAAGGCTCGTGACAGCGGCGGCGAAAAGGTGAGTACGCATGTCATTTCTCCCGAGCTCGGCTTCTTCCCACACCATCCAGATCGACCCCATCCACCTATGGCGACTGGGTCGGTCATGGAGTCCTTGCGTGTGTGGCCTCAGTTCCGAGCATAGCTGGTTGAACTTCGGGCTCTGGTCTTCGGGACAAAGGCCGCCATCACTGCATGTCCTGCACATCACCCCTGACAAATAGCGGCGCGGGCTCTCCGTTCCAGGCGATCAACCGCCATCCGGCTCATGAAGGTCAGAAAAGGACGCGAATCTAGTTCCGCGAATGCCATTAATTGAACGGCCGATGCCGGGTCGCGACCCGCACTCCATATCCGGCACCTGGCGAACGCGCAGTGCGCACGCAAGAAGCGCATAAGGCGACATTAGCATCGACCAGTTCGACCAGCCGACCGTGTCAGTTTGGAAATCCATCATGGCGCGCTCCAGCGGAGGTACAGATGGCGACTGACCGCATCTCAGGCTTCGGCGCCGCGTGATGTTGCTAAGACATTCCGTTCGGAAAATCGTCGGATGGCTCCGCGGTTTCCGCCAGGGGTCTACGCGAAGCGTAATGCCTCAATCGGATCGAGCCGAGCAGCCCGATGGGCTGGATAGACGCCGAATGAAATTCCGATGAAGCCCGAAAAACAACAAGCCAAGACAACTGCCCATGGGCTGATCAGGATGGGCCAGCCAGCTTCCCATGCGATTGCGACTGCGGTGGCCGCTCCAAGGACTGCTCCGACAAGCCCGCCCATCAATGCCAAGATCAAGGCTTCGATCAGGAACTGCGATCGGATATCGCGGCGGCTGGCCCCGACCGCCATGCGCAAACCTATTTCGCGGGTGCGTTCGGTCACGGAAACCAGCATGATGTTCATGACGCTGATGCCGCCAACGACCAGCGAGACCGATGCCACCGCA
The DNA here is from genome assembly GCF_040049255.1 of Mesorhizobium sp. KR2-14. Taxonomy (NCBI): domain Bacteria; kingdom Pseudomonadati; phylum Pseudomonadota; class Alphaproteobacteria; order Hyphomicrobiales; family Phyllobacteriaceae; genus Mesorhizobium; species Mesorhizobium sp. KR2-14. The sequence continues at coordinate 9,826 of NZ_JBDZDR010000012.1, forward strand.
ATCAACAGAATCCCGAGGAGCCGCACCGCGGCCCCACGTGCGGTGAGGACGTCCGCCGGGTTCTCGATCCTGAAGTCACTGGGAGCGTCCCCGCGAATGCGGTGCCGCTGCCGAAGCAACGCTTCGACCTCCCGTTGCGTCTCCGGCATGGCGGCCGCATCCGACACCTTGACCGAGACGAAATCCAAAGCCTCACGGGTCGTGCCACGCACAGCCCCGACCACGCGGCTTTTCGCCGTCAACAGCGGAATGAACACGACATCGTCTTGACTTCGGCCAGCCGCCCCCAACCCCTTTTTGTCGAGCACGCCGATCACGGTGAAGGGCACGTTGCCAATCCGAAACGTTTCACCGACTCCGGCACGTCCGTCGAAAAGTTCCTCGACAATGACCGACCCTACGACGGCCACCTTGGCTCCAGATGAGACCTCTCCGTCTGTGAAGGATCGACCGTTGACGACTTGCCACTCGCGAGCGACCAGATAGTCGGAATTGATCCCGGCGATCAGCGTCATCCAGTTCTTGTTTGCGGCGACGAGGGGCATTGGTCGCGATAGCAGCGGGGCGGCAACCTGCACGTCCGTCAGTTCGCGGCGAATTGCTGCCGCATCCTCTTCGGTCAGTGTGGGCTGAGTTCCGGACTCGAGCTTCGCCCCGTTGGAATTCTGGGCCCCGGGCAAAACCAGCAGGAGATTTGCGCCAAGCGTGCGGATCTTCTCCGAAACCTCCGCCTGCGCGCCCGCTCCGATCGATATCATGCAGACCACAGCCGCGACGCCAACAACGATCCCAAGCACGGTCAAGGCGCTCCGCAGCTTGTTTGCGCCAAGCGCCCGAGTGGCGATCCGAACGCTCTCCAGCGGACTCATGAGGGGACCACCGCAAACGAACTGCCAGCCGATGACCCTACACCCTGAACGATCCGCCCATCGTGCAGGGTGATCTGTCGTTGCGCACGATCGGCGACATTATTGGCATGCGTAACCATGATGATCGTGCGACCGTCGCGGTGAAGGCCCTCGAACAAGGACAGAATCTCGTCGCTGGTGCCACTGTCCAGCGCGCCAGTCGGCTCGTCGGCCAGGATCAGGGCAGGGTCGTTTACGATTGCACGCGCAATGACGACCCGCTGCTGTTCTCCTCCCGAGAGCTGACTCGGCCAATGGTGACCGCGGTCGGCAAGGCCTACGCGGTCAAGCGCATCCTTGGCCCTGCGACGCCGCTGTGGGCGAGGAACGCCCGCGTAGATGAGGGGCAGCTCGACGTTTTCCAGCGCAGTCGCTCGCGGCAATAGGACGGGCAACTGGAATATGAAGCCGATGGCATGGCGCCTGAGGGCGGCGCGCTTGTCCTCGCCAAGCTCTGCAACCGCCTGCCCCTGCAACAGATATTCGCCGGTATCCGGCCGCTCCAGGAGCCCCAGGAGGTTCATCAGGGTCGATTTGCCTGAACCTGAGCGGCCGCGGATCGCAACAAACTCGCCCTGCTTGATCAACAGCGACACGCCGTATACCGCCCGTATGACAGTCGCGCCGGAGGGGTAGTATTTTGAGATTCTAACGGTCTGGAGCAGCGGCTGCATTTCAAAAACCCAGGCGAATGCCGAAGTAACCCTTCTGGTTCTGTGGATTGGCAACCCCGACGATTACTTGCTGGCCCTCCGTAAGCGAGCCCTCAAGCAGTTCTGCGCCCCTCTCGTCGCTCGTCCCAAGCCTCGCGGCAATGGGGGCTGGTTGCCCGCCTTCGCCGACCACCCACACTGTCGCGGACGCCCCGGGGACTGTACTCGGGTGACCGGGCGTGGGGTCGGCGCCGTTCGGCCGGAAGCGCAGCGCTTGACCGGGTATTTTGAGGATCTCGCCGGAATCCCGCACGACAATTTGCAGTTCCGCGGTCATTCCCGGCATCAACAGAAGGTCCGGATTGGGCGCGGAAACAATTATCGTGTAGGTCACGACGTTCTGCACGACCGCGGGCGCCTTGCGGATCTGCAGAATCCGCCCGCTGAAAGTTCGATCAGGATAGGCGTCCACTCTGAACTGGACCGCCTGGCCCATGTGCAACTGCCCAATGTCGGCCTCGTCGATCTTTCCGTGGACCTCCATCTGCCGCAGATCGTTCGCGATCTTGAACAGCGTCTTGGCTTCCAGGCTGACGGCGACGGTTTGCCCCGGATTGACATCCCGACTGATTATGGTCCCGTCGATCGGAGCGCGGAGCACGGTACGATCGAGATCAAGTCGCGCCTGGTCTAGAGCCGCCTGCCTCTGCTCAACGACAGCCTGAGCATTCTCGAGACCGGCCTCGGCCATCAGCTTTTCTGCTACGGTCATGGCAATGGCCTCCGCTTTCATCTGGACCTGATCAAGAGAAGCGCGCAGGTCGGAGACCCCCGCGTCACGCAAAGCTTTCACCTGACTCAGGTCTCGCTCGGTCCCGCTTCCGGTGCGTGCCAGCTTCGCCTTTCGCTGGAGATCACGCTCCAATTCATCCTGTCTGGATTTGCTTGCCGCCGATTGAGCCACCGCCAATTCCTTGGCGGTCTGCGCATCCATCACGGCGACTTTCGCTCTTTCCAGCGCGGCCTTTGCGGCCTGGGTAGCAGCCCTTGCCACGCTCAAGGCGGCCTTCGCCTCATTGACCTGGGCGGCAAAAATCTCCTGATCTATCTGGGCAATCGGCTGACCAGCCGTTACGGCATCGTTGAAATTCACGAACACCGCCGCAATCCGACCCGACAGTTGTGAGCTCACGTCAACGCTCACAGCGGCCTCGACGGTGCCACTCGCCTTCACCAAGGTAGAGATATGGCCACGCTCGACCGGGGCCGTAAGGAAGATTGGAGCCGTTCCTTCCTCGCTGTAGGTGTAGCCTAAACCGACCGCCAGCGCAGAAAGGAAGCTCGCCACAACGACGGAACGCATGAAGCTGTCATTCTATTCCAGTCGTCCGGCGTTTTGCCCAAAACTCCAAATACCCTGCACGCCGGAACGACGCGGTCGATCAAAGCCGACCACACCTTTGAACGCGTAGACGCGCCCGCTATGGCATCTGCTTCGACGAGACGTTCTTGCAGGCAATGTCGTACTGGGAAACCGCGTTGGGACTTGCGTGTCCGTTCGTCGTCGTCGGGTTGCCTGGGTTTCCGGCATATCCCTTCACAAGTGACTCGTTGAATGCCGCACCGTTGGTGCCAGCCGGGTTGCCCGCGCTACCCGCCTTGCCAGGTGTCATGAGGGCATCGGGACTTACTTCGCACGCCACGCCTGCGGAGGCGCCGGGTTGGCCGGTGGCAAATGCCGCGCCAGTTGGCGGAAGTACCAAGCATAGGCCAACGGTGAGAGAGGCGAATAGGTGCTTCATCTTTTCGCTCCTTCAAGAGCTATGTTGCGGATTGAAGGCGGCTAATGGGGAGTCATCACGTCGGAGCGTAGTAACGCACGAATTTGCCCCCGGCCCCTCGATCCGGAGCCGTGGACTTGACCGCCAACCACGTCAAACAGCGGAACGAGGTAGAAGTTCCCAGCAATTCAAATTTTTTTTGAACCTGCCTTGATCTCCCGGGGGTGAGATCTGCGTGGGCGCTTGCGTCCCATCTCGACCTATCCCTGACTGGCTTCGCCCGCCTTTCGCGGCTCACCTAGTGAGTTGAGCTGACGTCCGCGTGGGCACGACCACAACCTTCAGCATGCTCACCCCGCGGCGTCTGCTTCTGGGCGGAAGCAAAATTTGCCTGTACGGCCGACATCGGGCGCGTTGCCGCCTGGCAGCTTGGGGGCGGTTGGGGACCGTCAGCTTCGAGGCTACGGGCCCTGAAGAGCCGACATTCGGGTAGTGGTGACCTGACGCTCGGCGAGCCGGCAGGCGTCTACCGCGCCCTTGAGCGCCAGGCGCTGCCGCCAGCCGCCGGCCCAGATAGGTCCGGCGCGCACCAGATTGTCCAATGCCTGCAGGAACCTCCCTGCGCGTTGTTTGCGGAGGTCTGGCATCTGGAGGATGGATGGTCTAAACGGCGCGCCTGCATGGAATTGGCCGAAATCAGCGACGTTTCGAAGGCGATCGGCAGGGCAAAGAGGGCAAAGGCACCTCAGACTTAGCAACATGGGCTTCTCCCTCTGTGAAAGCAGCACGCAGATTCAGCGAAGGAACTTCGACATGGCAGAGCAGATCCGGATCGCCATCGCCGGGCACGGAAATCTTGGGCGCGGCGTGGAAGCGGCAGTCGCAAAGAATCCGGACATGCGCCTAGTCGGCATTTATAGCCGGCGCCCGCCCGAGCAGATCAAGCCGAGAGACGCCGGGACGTCTGTCTATGAAATGGCCACGCTCAAGGAACACACCGATGCGATCGATGTCCTGATCCTGTGCGGTGGTTCGAAAGAGGACCTGCCGCTGCAGGGGCCGGAATTCGCCGCACTCTTCAATACCGTCGACAGCTTCGATACCCATGCGCGGATTCCCGAATATTTCGAAACGGTCGATGCGCCGGCGAGGGCAAATAAGTGCACAGCGCTGATCTCGGCAGGCTGGGATCCTGGCATGTTCTCGATCAACCGCGCGCTCGGCGAGGCGCTTTTGCCGGACGGTGCAACCTACACCTTCTGGGGCGACGGCCTCAGCCAGGGCCATTCCGATGCGGTTCGCCGTGTTGAAGGCGTCGCAGGTGCTGTCCAGTACACGAGGCCGATCAAGGAAGCAGTCGACCGAGTGCGCAGCGGCGCAAGGCCGACGTTCACGACCCGCGAAAAGCACCACCGTGAATGCTTCGTCGTTCTCCAAGAAGGCGCCGATGCCGAAACGGTGCGCAATGCCATTGTCACCATGCCGCATTATTTCGATGAGTACGACACGACGGTGAAGTTCATCTCCGCCAAAGAACTCGCACGGGATCATCATGCTATGGTTCATGGCGGCTTTGTCATCCGCAGCGGCAACACCACGCCTGAAAATGCGCAGGTAATCGAATACGCGCTGAAGCTCGGCAGCAATCCAGAATTTACCGCCAGCGTGCTCGTCGCCTATGCTCGCGCCGTGCACCGCCTCAACAATATGGGCCGATATGGCGCGGTGACCGTCTTCGACGTAGCACCCGGCCTGCTCTCACCCAGGACCGCGGCAGAACTTCGCGCCGAACTACTGTAAAAGAGACGGCTCGGGAACGCTGCGCGTCTGAGTCGCCACGAAACTTGGACGGCTTGTTCTGTACCGTAGTCGCAATTACGTACCGCAGAATGTCTGCAGCACGCGCCCTTCGTCTGCTGGCGGCTGCGCGTATTCCTCCATCTCGGGCTGCTCGTCGAACGGACGCGCCAGGACCGTGAGCAAGCGATGGAAAGGACCGAAATCGCCATCATTCGTGGCAGCGCCAATGGCAGCTTCGACGCGGTGATTGCGCGCTATGTATTTCGGATTGATCGCGCGCATCCGAGCGGCGCGGTCGGCTGCATTCTCCGGCTCGCGGGCCAGCCGTTCACGCCAGCGCGCGGCCCAGCCGTCGAAAGCGGTCGGGTCGATGAAATGGTTGCGTGCTCGCCCGGACCCGTCGATCTCATGCGCGAGATCGCGAAATGTAAGAGTGAAATCGGCGCTGTTGCGCGCCATCAGGTCGAGCAATTCGGCGGCAAGATCAAGGTCGCCCGGCTTTTCGGAAAACAGTCCGATCTTGTGGCGGATGCCTTTATGAAACTCTGCCTCGTAGTACGCCTGACACGATCCGATTGCTGCTTTCGCCAGCTCGAAGCCTTGGTCGTCTCCACCTGCATCATCGCCCAGGATCGGCAGCAGCGCTTCAGCTAGGCGCGCCAGATTCCAAACGGTGATGCGCGGCTGGTTGGCAAAGGCGTAGCGACCCTGATGGTCGATGGAACTGAACACGGTCGCCGGATGATAGGCGTCCATGAACGCACATGGACCATAATCGATCGTCTCACCCGAAATGGCGACGTTGTCAGTATTGAGGACGCCATGGATGAAGCCGACCAGCATCCATTGTGCCACCAGCTTTGCCTGCACCGCGACAACGGCTTCGAGAAACCCAAGGTAGCGGTTGGGACTGCCGGCCAGATCCGGGTAGTGCCGCGCAATTGCGTAGTCGGCCAAGGCCCTCATGCCGTCAATGTCTTCTCGTACGGCAAGGTACTGGAACGTGCCGACGCGGATATGGCTGGCGGCAACGCGCGCTATCAGCGCTCCGGGAAGCTTGGTTTCGCGATAGACGTGCTCACCAGTGGCAACCAGCGATAGGGTTCGCGTGGTTGGGATCCCGAGTGCGTGCATCGCCTCGCTGACGATGTACTCGCGCATCATCGGTCCGAGCGCTGCGCGCCCATCACCATTACGGGAAAACCGGGTCGGACCGGAGCCCTTCAACTGAACGTCGCGCAATCGGCCGCTGGTATCGGCCAACTCTCCCACAAGGAGGGCACGGCCGTCGCCAAGCTGCGGCACGAAGTTGCCGAACTGGTGACCAGCGTAGGCCTGAGCGATGGGACGCACGCCAGCGGGAAAGCGGTTACCGGCCAGCATTTCGATACCTTCAGAACTACGCAACCAGCCAATATCAAGGCCTAGTTCCGTCGCGAGTGGTTCATTCAACTCAAGCAGCCGCTGAGCTGACACTGGCGATGGATCCGTGTGTGCATAAAGCCGTTCGGGGAGATCGACGGCATAGGTGTGGTGGAACCGGGGACTGCGCATGTCATCTCGGGGCTTGTTCAGGTTACCAGCAAAATAGGGATGCCGCGGGTCGCGGGCCAACAATTTGAGAGGGGCTGTTGGGTCGCAACCCAATCGCAGTTTCTGATATTGGACGTCCAGCCAGGAAGCTGCTGTCAGTTGTCGCCGTAGCGCCATTCCATATCTAGAAGGAAGCGAGCGGCCGAGGGTCTGATGCGTACCCTTGACGTAGTCCTCGTTCTGGGTCTCCAAGCGCAGACCAACGACTCCGAGGTCAGCATTCTCGCCAATGCCAGCAAGGACTGATAGTTCTGGGCTCTATGAACATTCTCAGTGTGATCTCAGATGCTCACGGCCTTCTGCGTGAGGACGCTGTTGCGCTTCTCCAAGGCGTCGACCACATCGTCCAGCGGGCGGCATTGGAATCCCGACACTCGGCAATTCGCGGCAATGTCGATGTCGAGCCGTGGGCGTCGATGTTTCCAGATACCCTTCAAGTGACGCTGTTCGGGCAGAAGATATTCGTGATCCACGACCGAAAGGATATGACGTTCGCTCCAGCCATGATGGGCATCAATCTCGTGATTTCTGGTCGCCTTCAGGAAGCCGGAAATGTGCTCTTTGAGATCAGGCAGCGTGATGAGGTCTCATTGCAGAACATAGTCTGAACCAAAATCGATGACATGCATGCCAAGGCTTCGTGCTCTAGTCCGAACGGCGTGATCTTTGTCGGTTGCAGCAACGATAAGCCCTCTTCGGCGAAGAGTTTCAACCAATTCCCCTATGAGGACCTCGCCGACTACCGCAATTGGGGTCAGGACAACAATGACTCGAAGAGGGACACACCTCGAACCCAGGCGCTGTTCATGGCTTACCTCGTCTTCTCTGGCGGACGCATCCCGCTGCGCGGCATCGAAATGCGCAGTACCTATTTCCGGCCGGACGTCTGGGTCGCGGGCGCTCTCTCGTCAAGAAAGGTTACCTACCCCAACCGAAATGCTGAATGGCGACATTCGCGATATTGTGGCTGGGCGCGACCGCGAATTGATAGTTGTCGACGACTACCCTAACCGTGAGGCGGTCGATCTCGGGACCGAGCCCCTCCGCAAGCGTATTGTGGCCCATAGAGGCTCGGCGACGCTCCAAGGGGATAGGACGGCGCCGATGCCTCACGCTGCCAGGCGGACAGCACATCGATGCTCGCATATCGCAGTTCGCAGCCAAGTCAGGAATACCTGACAAATAGGCCCCCCCACCCGGTTTATGCAATCGGATTTGGCCAGACCGGGAGGAGTAGTGCGAACTTTGCCGGCAGCGCCGCGATTTCGTCCACGTCGATGGCAACCATAACTCCGGTTCGAACAACGGAAACAACAACGGCGTCGGCAACCTGCTGCAGGCGGCGGGAACGGGTTTTCTGCCTCGTAGTCTTGTTGCCACTGAGGCCAGGCGGAATTCGGCGGGGTGGCTTACAACCGGCTGCTGTCATTGATGCGGGTCAATGCCTTCTGGGGAAACCCGTCCCACTCTGGCTGTCTTGAAGCATGAGCACGCCTCCACGACCCATCGACCGCAGGACGTCCAAATTTCAATGCGGAGGAGTGAGATCGTGACACGCCTCAAGATGCTGGCTGGCATTGCAGTGGCGGGACTAATGGTGGCGCTACCGGCGTCGCCGAGCTTTGCGCAGGAACAAACTTCCTATCAGACGGCCCAGCGGCAACAACAAGGCGTGCCGCAAGTGCAGATCAGCCCTGACCAGTTGCGCCAGATGATCCGGCAGGCCCCCCGTGAGACGATGACGCAGCGCATGGAAGAGCAGGGAGGGCCAGAAGCCCCGAGAGGCCCGAGGCGGCCCGGAGCCGAGATGATGGGGCAGAGAGGCGGAATGATGTGCGAAAGGTTGCGCGAGCGGGCAGCCGAGGCGCGTGAAGAAGGCGGATGGCGCAAGCACCGTCACGGCCCGCCGTGGATGCGCGGCGTAGGTTTGAAGATCCTCTTCGCGGTCATGGATGCCAACGGTGACGGACAGGTGACCTTGGACGAGGTCAACGATTGCCACGCCCGCATCTTCGAGAATCGGCGACGTACTGCAACCGTTTGCGATAATGAAAATTCTGCAAGTCGGGCTGCTACGCAATTAATCCTACCCTATAATTTGTCGAGGGGCAGTCATGTCCGAGGCTAAACGCATGACGGTCTTGGTCGTAAGCACGGCCGCCTTCATGGCGTGCTTTGCCGCATGGATGATGTTCGGCGTCATCGGCATTCCGCTGCGCGATCAGTTGCAACTCAACTCGACGGAGTTCGGTCTGCTGACGGCGACCCCGGTTCTGACCGGCTCGGTATTTCGTCTGCCACTCGGTATCTGGGCCGATCGTTTCGGCGGTCACATCGTCATGTTCCTGTTGCTGATCACATGCGCTGTTCCGCTGTGGCTCGCCTCCTATGCCAGTGAACTTTGGCAGTTTCTGCTGCTCGGGCTCGCGCTTGGCCTTGTTGGCGCATCCTTCTCAGTCGGGACACCCTATGTCGCCCGCTTCTTCCCTCCGGAACGCCGCGGCTTCGCCATGGGCTTCTTTGGAGCCGGCACGGTTGGGGCCGCGCTCAACATGTTCATCGCGCCAGTGTTGATGAACAACTTCGGCTGGCAAGCGGTTCCGCGTTTTTACGCGGTGTTGCTCCTCATGATCGCAATCGTATTCTGGTTTCTCGCGGCGCCCGATCCTGGGGCACGTAGAGCCACCTCGTTTCGATCACAGCTTGCGGTCATGGGTGACCGTCGTGTGTGGAAGTATTGCCAGTATTATTCGATCGTCTTCGGCGGCTTTACCGCGCTGTCGATCTGGATGCCGCAATATTATGTGCGCGAATATGGCTTCTCGATTGCGGTTGCCTCACTTCTAGCAGCTTGCTTTTCGCTGCCGGGTGGTGCGCTTCGCGCCGTGGGCGGCGTGCTCGCGGATCGGTTCGGTGCCCATAACGTCACCTGGTGGGTCCTGTGGGTGGCGTGGGTTGCCCTCTTCCTTCTGTCCTATCCGCACACCGAATTCGCCATTCGCACGGTCGACGGCTATAGCCACTTCACGATCGCACTGACGCCTTGGGTGTTTACGCCGCTGCTGTTCGTCGTTGGCGTCACCTTTGCCTTCGGCATGGCGTCGACCTTCAAATATATCGGCGACGACTTTCCGGAGAACCTGGGCGTCGTCAGTGGCCTCGTCGGCATGGTGGGGGGACTCGGCGGCTTCCTGCTGCCGATCATGTTCGGCGGTCTCCTGGACTGGCTCGGCTTCAATTCGAGTTGCTTCATGCTGCTCTACGGCGTCGTCTCGGTGTCGCTGATGCTCAGCTACCTGACTGAGGTACGCCAGGCGCCCGTCATGGGGCATGACGATCGCGACATGATGGTATCGCCGCGCCTGAAAAAGGAGCCCGCGCAATGAGCCACTTTCTCGACCGGATGACTTATCTCGCCCGTCGCCGTGGCACCTTCGCCGATGGGCTTGGCGAACTGCGCGACGAAGACCGCATCTGGGAAGAAGGCTATCGCGACCGCTGGCAGCACGACAAGATTGTGCGCTCCACTCATGGCGTGAACTGTACCGGTTCCTGCTCGTGGAAGATCTACGTCAAGAGCGGGCTCGTCACCTGGGAGACGCAACAGACCGACTATCCGCGCACCCGCCCCGGAATGCCCAACCATGAGCCGCGTGGCTGCTCGCGCGGCGCTTCTTATAGCTGGTATCTCTACAGTGCCAGCCGCATCAAATATCCGATGGTGCGCGGCCGCCTCGTCAAGGCGTGGCGCGCGGCGCGTAAGACGCTCGCGCCCGTGGAGGCCTGGGCCTCCATCGTCGAGAACCCGGAGACGGCAAAGTCTTACAGATCCATGCGCGGGCGGGGCGGTTTCGTCCGCTCTGGCTGGGAGGAGGTAAGCGAGATCATAGCCGCCGCCAATGTCTACACCATCAAGACCTATGGTCCGGATCGGGTGGTAGGCTTCTCGCCCATTCCGGCGATGTCAATGGTCTCCTATGCCTCGGGCTCGCGCTACATCAGCTTGCTCGGCGGCACCCTACTTTCCTTCTACGACTGGTATTGCGATCTGCCGCCGTCGAGCCCGCAGACATGGGGTGAGCAGACCGACGTGCCGGAATCCGCCGACTGGTACAATTCCGGCTACATCATCGCCTGGGGTTCGAACGTGCCGCAGACCCGCACGCCTGATGCGCATTTCTTCGTCGAGGCGCGCTACAATGGCACGCGCATCATCGCGGTGACGCCAGACTACGCCGAGGTCGCCAAGTTCGCCGATCTGTGGCTGCACCCCACGCAGGGCACGGATGCTGCTCTCGCCATGGCCATGGGGCATGTGATCCTGAAGGAATTCTTCCTCGACCGGCAGGTGCCTTACTTTCAAGACTATTGCCGCCGCTATACGGACTTGCCCATGCTGGTCATGCTCAAGCAACAAGGCGACCGCTGGGTGGCCGATCGTTACCTGCGCCGCAGCGATCTGCCTGGGGCACCGAAGTCCGAAAACTTCTCCTGGAAGACCATGGCGCTGAATGAGGAGAGCGGCGAACTGGTCGTGCCGCAGGGATCGATCGGCTACCGTTGGCCGAAAGACAAGGAACCCGCGGGCAAGTGGAATCTAGAGCCGCGGGACGGCGAGACGGGCGCGAATGTCAGCCTGGCGCTCTCGCTTCTAGGCAGCCATGAGGAAACGCTTGCGGTGACGTTCCCCTATTTCGGCGGACGCGCACACGAGCACTTCACCGACAATCCGCAGGATGGCGATACGCTGACGCGTAACGTGCCGGTACGCCGCGTCAAGCTAGCGAGGGGCGAGGCGCGTGTCGCCACGGTCTTTGATCTCATGTGTGCGCATTACGGGCTGGACCGCGGCCTCGGCGGCGCTGCAGCCAAATCCTACGATGACAACGTGCCCTATACGCCGGCTTGGCAGGAGATGATCACCGGCGTGCCGTCGGAGCATGCCATAACCGTTGCGCGCGGCTTCGCCGCAAACGCCGAGAAGACCAATGGCCGGTCCATGGTCATCATCGGTGCCGGTATGAACCACTGGTATCACCAGGACATGAACTATCGCAGCATCATCAACATGCTGATGCTGTGCGGCACGGTCGGCGTTTCCGGCGGCGGCTGGGCGCATTATGTCGGGCAGGAGAAGCTTCGGCCGCAGACCGGCTGGACCATGCTTGCTTTCGGCCTCGACTGGGCGCGTCCGCCGCGCCAGATGAACGGCACCTCCTTCTTTTACGCTCATACCGACCAGTGGCGCTACGAGCGTCTGAACGTCTCCGAGATTCTCTCGCCGCTCGCGGACCCTGCCGACCATCGCGGCAGTTTCATCGACATGAACGTAAAGGCAGAGCGCATGGGGTGGCTGCCCTCCGCGCCACAGTTCAACGTCAACCCGCTGGGGATTGCTGCACAGGCGGAGAAGGCAGGCATCCCGATCAAGGACCACGTCGTGGCTGCATTGAGATCAGGCGACATGCGCTTGGCCTGCGAAGACCCCGATAATCCGGTCAATTTCCCGCGCAACCTGTTCATCTGGCGCTCGAACCTTTTCGGATCATCCGGCAAGGGGCACGAATACTTTCTTCGTCATCTGCTCGGCACGCGCCACGGCCTGCAGGGTAAGGACCTGGGCGAAACCGATGGTGAGAAGCCCAAGGATGTCGTCTGGCGCGATCCGGCTCCGGAGGGCAAACTCGACCTCGTCACCACCCTCGACTTTCGCATGTCCACGAGTTGTCTGTACTCCGACATCGTGCTGCCGACGGCCACCTGGTACGAGAAGAACGACTTAAATACTTCCGACATGCACCCCTTCATCCATCCGTTGTCGGCAGCGGTGGATCCGGTGTGGGAGGCGCGCAGCGACTGGGAAACATACAAGACTATCGCCAGGCGCTTTTCGGAACTGGCAGTCGGCCATCTCGGCGTCGAGCAGGACGTCGTGCTGGCACCGATTCAGCACGACACGCCGGCTGAACTCGCCCAGCCGATCGACGTCAAAGACTGGAAGAAGGGTGAGTGCGACCTGGTGCCTGGCGTCACTGCACCGCAGATAGTCACGATCGAGCGCGATTATCCGAATGTCTATCGCCGCTTTACCTCGCTTGGTCCCCTCGCCGACAAGCTCGGCAATGGTGGCAAGGGCATAAGCTGGAATACCGAGGCCGAGGTGAAGGGCCTCGGCGACCTCAACTACCGCGTCAACGATGGCGGGCCGACGCAGGGGCGCCCACGCATCGAAAGCGACATCGATGCGGCCGAAACCATTCTCTATCTCGCGCCCGAGACCAACGGCGAGGTGGCGGTGAAGGCGTGGGCGGCGCTTGGCAAGATTACCGGCCGCGACCACACCCACCTCGCCGCAACGCGCGAGGACGAGAAAATCCGCTTCCGTGATCTGCAGGCTCAACCGCGCAAGATCATTTCCTCGCCCACCTGGTCGGGGATCGAAAGCGAGCATGTCAGCTATACGGCCGGCTACACCAATGTGAATGAGCTGATCCCTTGGCGCACCATTACAGGCCGCCAGCAGTTCTATCAGGATCACCGCTGGCTGCGCGATTTCGGCGAGGCCTTTGCGCTATACCGGCCGCCTGTGGATACGCGTACCATCGCCGCCATGTTGGGCAAACATGGCAATGGTGAAACCGAGATCGTGCTCAATTTCATCACGCCGCACCAGAAATGGGGCATCCATTCGACCTATACCGACAATCTGCTGATGCTGACGCTGTCGCGCGGCGGACCCATCGTCTGGATATCGGAAACGGACGCGAAGCGCGCCGGCATCGTCGACAACGACTGGATCGAGCTGTTCAACGTGAACGGCGCGATCGCCGCGCGCGCGGTGGTGAGCCAGCGCATCAAGCCGGGCATGTGCATGATGTACCATGCGCAGGAGAAGATCGTGAATGTGCCGGGCTCGCAGATCACCGGGCAGCGCGGCGGCATCCACAATTCGGTGACGCGCGCTGTGATGAAGCCCACCCATATGGTCGGCGGCTATGCCCAGCTTTCCTATGGGTTCAATTACTACGGCACGGTCGGCTCCAACCGTGACGAGTTCGTCATCGTGCGCAAGCTCAACCGCATCGACTGGCTCGATCACTCCAATCCAGTCGATCCGGCGCAGAAGGAGACGGCACCATGAAAATTCGCGCGCAGATCGCGATGGTGATGAACCTGGACAAGTGCATCGGCTGCCACACCTGTTCCGTCACCTGCAAGAATGTGTGGACCTCGCGCCAGGGCATGGAATACGCTTGGTACAACAATGTCGAGACCAAGCCTGGCATCGGCTATCCGAAGGATTGGGAAAACCAGGAACGCTGGCACGGCGGCTGGCGACGCAAGAAGAACGGCAAGATCGTGCCCCGGCAGGGAGGCCGGCTTTCCATCCTTGCCAAGATCTTCGCCAATCCGCGCCTGCCCGAGATCGATGACTATTACGAGCCCTTCACCTTCGACTACGAGCACCTGCAAAACGCGCCCGAACTGACGACCGCGCCGGTGGCGCGGCCGCTCTCGCTGATCTCGGGCCGGCCGATGGAAAAGATCGAGTGGGGGCCGAACTGGGAGGAGATCCTCGGCGGCGAGTTCGACAAGCGCTCGCAGGATTACAATTTCGAGGGCGTGCAGAAGGACATCTACGGCCAGTTCGAAAACACTTTCATGATGTATCTGCCGAGGATTTGCGAGCACTGCCTCAATCCAAGCTGCGTCGCCTCCTGCCCATCGGGCTCCATCTACAAGCGCGAAGAGGACGGCATCGTCCTCATTGACCAGGACAAGTGCCGCGGCTGGCGCATGTGCGTGTCGGGCTGCCCTTACAAGAAGATCTACTACAACTGGACCTCTGGAAAGGCCGAGAAATGCATCTTCTGCTACCCGCGCATCGAGGCCGGGCAGCCGACCGTCTGCTCGGAGACCTGCGTCGGGCGCATCCGTTATCTCGGCGTGCTGCTCTACGATGCCGATGGCATCGAAAGGGCCGCTTCCACCGAAAACACGCAGGATCTGTATGAAGAGCAACTGAAGCTGTTCCTCGATCCGAATGACCCCGAAATTGAGGCCCGGGCACGCGCGGACGGCGTGCCAGATGCCTGGATCGAGGCGGCCAAGCGCTCTCCCACCTACAAGATGGCCGTGGACTGGCGCGTGGCGTTTCCGCTGCACCCGGAATATCGCACCCTGCCGATGGTCTGGTATGTGCCGCCGCTTTCGCCGATCCAGTCGCACGCCAATTCCGGCGCGATCGAGACGGTGGGCGAACTGCCGGATGTACGTTCGCTGCGCATTCCCGTTCGTTACCTCGCCAACCTGCTGACGGCGGGCGACGAAACGCCCATCGTCAGCGCGCTGGAGCGCCTGTTCGCCATGCGCATCCATTTCCGCCAGCGCCAGCTCGGCGAGGGCGACGGACAGGCAGTACTCGACCAGGCCGGTCTGTCGCTTGGGCAAGTGGAGGAGATGCACCGCTATCTCGCCATCGCGAATTACGAGGACCGCTTCGTCATCCCCACTGGGCACCGCGAATTGGCAGAGGATGCCTACGGCCTGAAAGGCTCCTGTGGCTTCACCTTCGGCAATGGCTGCGATTTCGGCTCGCCGCACTCCTCGCTCTTCGGCGGCAAAATGGGCCGACGCAAGCTCAATCCCATTCGTCCTCTGGACACCTGACCCATGCCGATGATCCTGTTCAAGGCGTTCAGCGCGCTGCTTTCCTACCCCACCGCGGATATGCGCGCGGCATTAAATGAGATTGCTGGCGCGGTCGAGGCTTCCCCGTTGATCTCGACCGGTGAGAAACGTGAACTGGGGGCGCTGGTGCGCGAGTTGGGCGAAGGGGACCTGCTCACCGTCGAGTCCCGCTATGTCGATCTGTTCGACAGAGGGCGGTCGCTTTCGCTGCATCTTTTCGAACATCTGCATGGCGAAAGCCGGGATCGCGGCGCGGCCATGGTGGAGCTGAAGAATCTCTATGAAGCCGCCGGCTTCGAGCTGATCGGCCATGAACTTCCGGATTACCTGCCGGTGGTGTTGGAATATCTGAGCTGCCGCGACCTGAAGGAGGCGCGCGACATGCTGGCCGACTGTGCCCACATACTGGCCGCCATCACCCGTTCGCTGATTGCTCGACAAAGCCGCTATGCGGCTGTTCTACAGGCGCTGCTCGTAATCGCCGGAGAGAAGCCGGTAAACGCAGCCGAGATCAAGCCGGTAAAGGAGCATCCTGCCGCGCTCGATCGCGACTGGGCCGAACAGCCGGCCTTCGCGGAGCCGGCTGGCGACCGCCCCAAGCTCTGAGAAAAGGGAGGAATGCCGTGTCCGAAAACAATCTCAACACGCTCCTCTTCGGGATCTATCCCTATGTGTGCCTGATGGTGCTGCTGCTCGGCAGCCTGATCCGCTTCGACCGGGAGCCCTATACCTGGAAGAGCGACTCTTCGCAGATGCTGCGCTCGGGCCAGTTGCGCCTGGGTTCCAACTTGTTCCATTACGGCGTAATTGTCGTCATCCTCGGCCACTTCGTCGGCTTTCTCGCGCCGCACTGGCTGGTTTCGCCCTTTCTCTCCCCGACCATGCACCAGTTGCTTGCCATGATCGTAGGCGGCATCGCCGGGCTCATCGCCACGATAGGCCTCTCGATCCTCATCTATCGCCGCCTGGCGGATCCCCGCATCAGGCTCAATAGCCGCAAATGGGACATCGCCGTGGTCGTCATGATCTGGCTCCAGCTTGCACTTGGGCTGCTTACCGTACCGCTTTCAGCCTTTCACATGGACGGCGTGCTGTTTGAAACACTGACCAGCTACGTGAAGGGCATCGTCACGCTCGACATGAATGCGTCTTCCTACATGGCCGGCGTGCCGCTTACCTACAAGCTGCATGTCCTGCTTGGCTTCACACTGTTCTTGATCTCGCCCTTCACCCGCATGATTCATATCTGGAGCGGCGTGGGCGCACTTGCCTACCTGTTTCGGCCCTATCAGATCGTGCGAACGCCGCAGACGCGCGCCAAGGAGCCGATCCGTCCATGACCGCTTATGTGAATGGCGTTCCGATTGCGGATGATGGGGATGACGCGAAATTCGCGGCCATACATGAATTGCTTCGTCAACGGGCAGCCGAAACTGGTTTCTTAGACCCAAGTGCCATCGACGATGCAATTGTGGATGTGGCAATCGAAAAGTTGCTGGCGCATGAGGTGCAGGTTCCGACGCCGGGCGATGAAGAATGCCGACGCTATTATGAGGCACATCGAGCAGAATTCCGCTCGGGCGACCTGGTTCACGCGCGCCACATCCTGTTCCAGGTCACGCCTTCGGTGAACATCACCGTCATCCGCGCCCGCGCCGAACAGGCGCTCAGCGAGCTTCTGGCCGAACCGGAGCGCTTTGCCGAGATGGCGCGCGAGCTTTCCAATTGCCCGTCGGGCGAACAAGGCGGCAATCTCGGTCAGACCGGCCGCGGCGACATGGTTCCGGAATTCGAGGATGCGCTGTTCCGTATCGATGCGCTCGGCATCCTACCGCATCTGGTGAAAACCCGTTTCGGCTTTCACATTGTTTCGGTGGACCGAAGCATTCCAGGCGTGGATATTCCCTTCGAAGAAGTGCGTGAGCAAATCGGCGAAACACTTTGCGCGGTGGTCGAAGAGCGAGCACTGCGCCAGTATATCGCCATCCTGGCGGGGCGAGCAGAACTTGTGGGGGTTGAGATTGACTCCGCTGACACGCCAATGGTGCAATAGGCCGCTCGATGTTCGGTGCATGGATAGGGCCTTGTGACCCTGCGCGTCGACGCGCAGCAAGCGCTGAGATCTTGCACGAAGACGCTGTGTTCTATGACCCCAACCATGGCATTTCTCCCTATCGCACCGCCTGTGGAGATGAGCGATGGCGGTCGGGTCCGGTGGGTGTCGGGCAGCCCTGGCAAGCCGCTGTGGCGGCTGGAGTGACGCAGGTTTCCTCAGAGGAGTTGCTAAGCTCGAGCGCAGCGAGCGACGAGTGCGTTGGGCGCCTCGGAACCAATAGGCTTTGATCACTAGGTTGGGTGTTGTGAGAAGGGCAGCTTTCCCGGCGCATTTGCCCAAAACCTGCCTGTCCGCATTCCCACCCAATCGAGACCCACGCGTATCCTTCGATCGTCCCGCCCGAGAAGGATTCATCACGCAGGAGATTAGCCGAACAACACCGGCCTTCTCCATTCGTCCCGCCCGGTGCGATTGAAAGGTGCAAAGTGTTTAGCTCACAGTGTCAACCAGCCCCAGCAAAGGGCAAGGTAACTAAGCTGGTGCAGGCATTGATCGGCGCCTGTTGCCCACCAGAAGCCCCGGTCCTGTGGCGTCAGCGCGCGCTTGGCCACCCAAGCGGCCTTGGACCAGTCGATCAGGTAGTGCGCAACGCCTTCGGCAACCACGAGAACCTGCAACAAGCCCGCCTGTGTGCCCAGGACAAACAATGCAAGTCCAGAACCGCCGCGTGTATGGCGACATGCGCCAGCCGACCGGCATGGAAGAAGTCATCGCGCCCGCGCAACATGAAGCCAAATTGCAGGCCGTAGTCAGCAAACAGGTGCTTTACCTGTAACATGACCAAAAGAATAAACAGACTTTCCGCTGGCTCTACCACGATAACGACCACCTCTTGGATTGATGTGGTATCCCACACAATATATCTTACCTGGAAGCCGCCGAACATCCGACAGTTTCGCAGCATTGATCTGCTAACAGCCATGCATGACGGCTCTACCTTCTGACAATGCGGGGTGATTGCTATAGAACTGAGTCTAGAATCAGCCATGTCTCCAAGCGGATTTTTGGGACATCTCGCATATCTGCTACTGGTCATTTCGATGGTCATGCGGCGGTTGCTGTGGCTTCGCATCTTCGTCGTCCTGTCGGCGGTCGCCGGCATTTGCTACGCGATCTTTATCCTGACCGACCCGGTCAGCGTGTTCTGGGAAACCACTTTGATCACGGTGAACATGCTGCAGCTCGGCATCAGCGCCTGGCAGAACAGCCGCGCCCGTTTCAGTCCAGACGAACGCAGGTTCATGGATGAGCATTTTGCTGGCCTGCCAACCGGGCAGCAGCGCATCCTCCTGGATCTCGGGCAGTGGTCGAACCTTGCGGCGGGCACGGTCCTGTGCACGGAGGGCGCGGCAGTGCCGGCGCTCTACTACCTCAGCAGCGGACAAGCCGCCGTGGTCGCTCATGGAAAGCTGGTCGGCGTTTGCGCCAGCGGCACCTTCGTGGGTGAGATCTCCGTCTCGACATCGGCTCCCGCCAGCGCCACCGTGACGCTGACCGAACCTGGTCTTTTGTGGCAAATAGAGACCGCGCGGCTGCGTTCGCTGATGGAACACCGCCCCCAGATCGCCAACGCGCTCAAAGCGAGCTTTTTCGTCGCCCTGTGTGACAAGCTGCTGCGTACCAACATGCAACTGAGTGTTCTTGCGGGGCGGACAAATAGTGCGGTCGCCATTGCCGAATGCCCAGCCAGTCATCGGACCATGACCCTGAATACAACTCCTTGACGCTTGACCCGCATTTGACAATCATGAGGTGATTGATCGGTGTGGTATCCATCTGGACGCGCAAAGACGTGCAGGCACCTTGAGCCCACACATCTTGTTTCTGCGCATCGTGCTTGTCGAGTTTCGACTCTTGTCTTCGGATCGATGCATCAGCAGGTTTGGCAGTTCATTGGCTGAGTGAAAATTGAGGCACATCTTGCCGCGGCCGTTGCGATGACCACGTGGCGCTGGAGAGGAGCGGAATACTCAAATGTCGGCCCTGTCCGAGATTCTCGCCGACTTGGGTTTCACGCATTATGGCGCGCTGTTTGAAAGCAACCATATCGACGATTCAATGTTGGCGGACCTGACCGCCGACGACCTGCGCGAAATTGGCGTCACGTCTCTTGGCCATCGCAAGAAAATACTGGCAGCTATCGCAGAACGGCCAGCAGCGCTGCACCCTGCCCCGCTTCGGCCGGACGGAACGTCGCCCACAAGTGCGAAAAGACGCGAGGTCACCACGGTTTTTGCCGATCTGACTGATTATACCAAGCTCTCGCAGGAGTTGGGCACCGAGGATATGCACTCCTTGCTGACCGAATTCTACGACTGGTTCGATGCCATCATCCGGCGCCTGGGTGGCACGGTGGACCGTCATATCGGCGACTGCGTCATGGCAGTTTTCGGCGCACCGATCTCCTATGGCAACGATGCCGAACGCGCGCTGCGCACCGCGGTGGAAATGCATCGCGCCATGACGGAGATTTCGTCCCGCTTCGGCCGCCAGCTAAGTGTTCACATCGGTGTCGCGGCCGGAAATGTGATTTTTTCGTCCCAGGGAATGGGCGCCCTAAAAGACCGAGAATTCACCCTGACAGGCGACTCGGTCAACCTGGCCTCCCGGCTGGCCAATCAGGCAAAGGGCACGGAGACGCTGATCACCCGGCTGATCCACCAGGCCCTCAGTGACCGGATCGAATGCGAGGCACGCGACAGTCTCACCGTCAAAGGCTTTGACCAGCCGATCGAGGTCTATCGGCTGGTTGGCTTTCGTGACAGCGCGGCCGATCATCCACTGATCGGCCGCGCCGACGAGGTCGCACAGTTCACCCAAGCCCTGAGCGACTGCCAGGCATCGGCAAGGGGTGGCGCGATCGCCCTGGTCGCCGAGGCAGGGTTGGGCAAGTCGCGCCTGATCGAAGAGTTTGCCCGGATCGCCGCAGATCAGCAGTTCCAGGTGCACAAGGCGCTGGTTCTTGATTTTGGCCTGAGCGATGCGCAGAGCCCGGTGCGGCTTTTGCTGGGCAGCCTCTTTGGTCTCAGCGAACGGGCCGAGGCATCGGCGGTGCGGTCTGTCGTTCTCCAGCAAAAATCCTGCGGAACGATCGACGAGACGGCGGCAATGTTCCTGACCATCGTGCTTGGCGCCCCGCTGGATCAAGAGGCGCGGCAGATCCACGACGCCATGAGCGATGCGGCGCGAAAGGAAGGCTTGCGCGCAATGTTGGGACAGGTGCTGCGCGCAGTGGCGGCTACCGGGCAGTTGCTGCTGATCGTCGAGGATATTCATTGGGCCGACCGCACGACGCTGAGGGAGCTTGCAGAGGTCGCCGCAGTGACTGCCGATGCGCCCATACTTCTGTTGATGAGCGCTCGGCCAGAAGGTTATCCCCTGAATGAAGGCTGGTGCGCTGAAGCACGCGAGGCAACGTTGACCCGTATCGACCTTGCTCCGCTAAGCGCTGAAGACGCGTACCGCCTGGCTCGCGCAACGCACCGCCCATCAGAGGCGGTAATGCGCGAATGCGTTGCCCGTGCCGAAGGCAATCCCTTGTATCTGGACCAACTCTTGCGCCACGCCCACGAACAGGGCGGCGATACGCTGCCCGGTTCGATCCAGAGCATCATCCAGTCGCGGCTTGACCGGCTGTCGCCGATGGATCGCAAGGTGCTGGAAGCCGCCGCCATTTTGGGCCAGCGCTTTTCCATGGCGGAGGTGATGGCGGTTGCGCGGATCGAAGTATACGACGAACGTCCGCTGATCGAGGCATCGCTGATCCGCGCGCACAATCACATTTATCTGTTCGACCATGCGCTGATCCGCGACGCGGTTTTGCGCACCATGCTGCGAGATGACCTGCGCACACAACATCGGCGGGCGGCAGAGTGGTTTCGCCCCGTGGACGCGCTGCGCCACGCCGAGCATCTCGCAGCTGCAAGTGACGAAGGTGCGGCCGCCGCCTTTCTTGCCGCTGCTCGGGACGCGCTGGCTGCCCATCGAAAGGATTCTGCGCTGGCGCTTGCCGAACGCGGCGTGGCGCTGGCCGCCCAAGACGCCGTGCGTGGCGACCTCTTGCGATTGAAGGGCGACATGCTGCGGGATCTGGGTCGCGCCACCGAAGCTATCGCCGCCTTCGAAGCGGCCAGCGCCATCGCGCTCACTCCCGCGGATCAATGCCGCTCGCTCATCGGGATTATTTCCGCAATGCGGATCCTGGATCGGATCGACGACGCCTTTGCCTTGCTGGACGAAACCGAGGCCATTGCCGCAGCCGCCGACCTGGCGCCCGAACTGAGCGAGATCCACTATTTCAGGGGCAGCCTGCATTTCCCGCGCGGACAGCTCGACGGGTGCCTGCGCGAACATGCACTGTCGCTGAATTATGCCGAACGCGCGGGCAACGCCGAACGCCGGGCGCTTGCCCTGAGTGGGCTGGGCGACGCACACTATGCCCGCGGCCGTCTGTTCACCGCCCACAGCGTGATCCAGCAATGCCTTGCGCTGTGCGAGGAACACCATCTCGGCGCCGTCGAAGCCGCCAATCGTTTCATGCTGGCGACGGTGAAAATCTACATGAACGATACCGAAAGCGCGCTTGCCGAAGCGCTGGCTTCGGCAAGGC
Source organism: Mesorhizobium sp. KR2-14 (assembly GCF_040049255.1). Taxonomy (NCBI): domain Bacteria; kingdom Pseudomonadati; phylum Pseudomonadota; class Alphaproteobacteria; order Hyphomicrobiales; family Phyllobacteriaceae; genus Mesorhizobium; species Mesorhizobium sp. KR2-14. The sequence continues at coordinate 31,977 of NZ_JBDZDR010000012.1, forward strand.
TGGCGCAGCGGGTGGGACTCGCGCGAGCCGAAATCGTTTCGCGGCTGACGGCGGGCTGGGTTCTGGTTTCGATGGGCGACGCCACGGCCGCTCAGTCGCAGATGGACCTCGGCCTGGGGCTGGCCACGCAGCTCGGCGCGCGGCGCTTCGAGCCATTCCTGAAGGAAACCGTTGCGCGGGTCCGACTTGTCGAGGGACGCCGGAACGAGGCTGCGGCTGTCGCCGAAGAAGCGTTGGCACAGCTGCGCGACCTCGATGCCATGGCGTTCATAGGCCCCTGGCTGCTGTCGACCGTTGCGCTGACGACGCCCGACGCCGGCCGCCGTGCCGAAGCCCTGGCAGAAGGCGAGGAACGACTGCGCGCTGGCGCGGTGGGGCACAACTATTTCCAGTTTTACGGAAATGCCATGGAGGCCAATTCCAATGTCGGCGATTGGGCCGAGATGCGCCGCCATGCGGACCTGCTGGCGGAATATACCGCCGAAGAACCCACTCCGTGGTCAGAATTCTTCATTGCCCGCGCCCATGCGATCACTGATGCCGCCGCAGGGCGCGACGCTGGCGAGCGGTTGCGCGCCTTGAGAGAGCAGGCACTGGCTGCGAAATTGCACACCGCCGTGCCGGGGATAGACCGCGCGCTCGCAACGATATCTGCAGGAGTGAACAAAGCCACAGCCTGAACAGGCAACAGAAGGGGAACGGCATGAAAATCGCGATTATTGGAGGTGGAATCGGCGGCCTTGCCGTTGCGTACGAGTTGAAGGCCCAGGCCAAGGCAAAGGGCCTGCCTTCTCCCAAATTGGTCGTTATCGAGGCCAAGCCCCGGTTTGGCGGCAATGCCGACACGCTGAATTTCAGCTTTGGCACTGGCCCGAACGGGCCGGTCAACCGATGGGCCGATCTGGGCGTCAACGATTTCAATGCGACCACCTATACCCAGATCGTCAGGGTGATGAACGCCATCAACTTCAAGTTCGGGGTCGACTACAAACCGCTGGAGGACACGACAAGCTACTACAACGGCGATGGGTCGCTGTATTTTACCGACAACGACACTCCCTGGTGGGGAACCGGCATTGACCCGGCGCTGAAAAAGACCGTGGACAGCTTCATGAAGACGGCGGCCAAGGATGTGAATGACTCCAAGTACCACGATTACACACTCGAGAATTACATCGATGAAAAGACCAGTGTACTCGACTGGGATCCCCGGCTTGGCCCGTGGGTAATCTACCCGCGGGTCAACGGCATGTACTTCACATCGTCTGAACTAGGACCGCGCAAAATGCCCTTTTATGCGGTGATGCATTACTATCAAATTCAGGAAGGCGCAGGCGACGGCGAACCAGCCCAACGGAACTATTTCGTCAATGGTTCAAGCCATTGGATCACGGCTTTGACTGCCTTCATGGAAAGCCAGTTGGACGTGCGCATGGTCGCAGATTTCCAGGCGAGCGTTTCGCGCAACGGGCCGGGCTGGACCGTCAAGGACGCCAGCGGTGCCAAAACGGCCGATGTCGACATCGTGGTCCTCGCCACTCACGCCAATGACGCGCTGCGGTTGATGCGCGATTTGCCGCCGCAGGTTGCCAACATCCTGGCTCAGATCAGCTATGAAACCGCCGTCAGCGTCGCCCATGTCGACAATCGCCTGCTGCCCGTCGACCAGAACGCCTGGTGCACGTACAACATAGTCATTCACGAACCCGGCTCCGTAGCGATGCACCCCTATGTCATCAACTACGTCGCCAACCGACACCAGAATGACGCCGCCAATCCCGAATACGACAAGTTCGGCCTGCCGCAGTTTTTCGTGTCGGTGAACCCGCACTTGCCGATCCGCGAGGACATGGTGCTCAAAGACGAGGCCGGAAACCCGGCGGTGGCCTACCTGCACCACAATGTCTTCGATTTTGCCTGCATGCAGGCACAGGCCGACATTGTGCCATTGCAGGGGCAGGACAACCTCTATTTTGCAGGCGGCTGGACGCACGGGTCCGGCCTGCACGAAGAGTGCTGGACACAAGGCATGGATATCGCATCCCTGATCCTTGAGCACATACAGACCGGGCAGCCTGCCGTACAGGCCCGCCCGCACTGGGGCGATCTCGTGCGGAGCCGACTGTCACGAACCGCGTCATCCTGACAGGCAGGCGTGCAAGCCAGATCGGATATCGGCGCATCGCGCGTCCATTCGATATTTGCACGCTTTAGGTGCACACGCACCCTTTCACCACGCAATCCGCTCCGATGCCGGCGGGCATAGGGGCACCACTGTCGCGCAAATGTGAGGCGCAAGGGCGGCAATGACATCGCAGACGATAGCAGAGGCCGAACGCATTGGTTCCTTGCGCCTGGCAATGGCCGCCTTGATCATAGCGCCGCTGGCCGTCGTCAACACGGTCTCGTTTTCCGTCATCGTATTTTCCGGTCCCCTCGCCCCATACCTCAGCCATGGTGTCGGAATGGGGCTGTTCGGCGGTCTGGTCCTTGGGCTTGCAGGCGCGCTCGGATCGACGTTTCGCGGCACGATTAGTCAACCTCAGGACGTCACTGCGGTCATCTTGTCGATCAGCGCCGGCACGATCGCGGTCCGACTTGGAACCAGCAACTCCGAGACGTTGCTGGCCACGATCACCATGCTGGCGGCAATTGCAGCGGCCCTGGTCGGGGTGGCCTTTCTGGTGCTGGGCGCATTGCGGCTTGGGTCTCTGGGCCGGTTCATCCCGTATCCGGTGCTGGGCGGTTTTCTGGCCGCCAGCGGCTATCTCCTTTTGCGCGTCGGACTGGACATGGCCGTTCCACCTTCGGCCGGCAGCCTGTTGTCTCTGCCAGCCCTTTGGCGATGGGGGCCGGTGCTGGTTGTCGCGTTGATCCTGTTGTGGGTCACGCGAAGCAAGGCGAGCGACTTCGGTCTGCCGGCTGTCCTGGCGGTCAGCTTTGCGGTGTTCTACGCAGGCCTGGCGCTCACCGGCATTGATCTGGCGAGCGCCGGACAGATGGGGCTGTTGTTGGGGCCGTTTGGCTCGGGTGCGGGCGAATGGCAGATGATCAGCGCCGATATGGTCATCCGGGCCGACTACAGCGCGATACTGGCCGAAACGCCGGCCCTGCTGACACTGGTCGGACTTGCGCTGGTGGGCGTAATCCTGAACGCATCCGGCATCGAAGTCGCGTCCGGCGCGCCGGTCGATCTGGACCGTGAACTGCGCGTAACGGGCGCCGCCAACCTGCTCGTCGCCGGCGGCGGCGGGCTGGTCGGCTATCATGTCCTCTCGGATACGCTTTTGGGGCGGCGGCTTGTCGGCCGCGGATCGCGCTGGATCGGCGGCAGCGCTGCGCTGGCCTGCGGCATTGCGCTGATCGCTGGCGCGGATGTCCTGGCGGCGTTGCCGCTGGGTGTTTTCGCGGCGGTTGTGGTCTATCTGGGACTGGACTTCCTGTATGAATGGCTTTGGTTGGAACGCCGCCGCATGCCGGCTCAGGATTTCGCGGTGCTGCTGGGAATCGTCGGCGTCGCCGCGAGCTTTGGCTTTCTGGAGGCCGTCGGGACAGGCATACTTGCATCTTCGGTGCTGTTTTTGGTCAACTACGCGCGACTGGACGTGGTCCGTTCGCGCGTGAACGGGACGCTGCGTCTGTCTACGACGGAGCGATCCGACGCGGCATCACGCCTGCTCACCGAACAGGGTGGCGCGACCCTGGTCTACGAGCTTCAAGGCTATCTTTTCTTCGGCACAGCACACACACTTTTCGACCAGATCGCCGGGCAAATCGCAGGCATGCCGGGCGACCACCGCGCGCTGATCGTCGACTTCCGCCGGGTGCAGGGTCTTGACGTTTCGGCGATCTACAACTTCGGAAAACTGGAACAACTCTGTCGGACCACGGGTGTTCGACTGATCCTGACAAATGTTGCGCCCGCTTTGATGCGAACGCTCGGCCCTTCCGGGCTGGTCGATAGCGTGGAACGGCATCCGACACTGGACGATGCGCTGAGCATCGTCGAGGAGGCCCGGCTGCACCGCGCCGAGCTGGCGGGGTCGCAGCCCAAAAGCGCCTTCGCCAATCTGATCGAGCGCGCGACGGCATTGCTGGGTGACGACCTGCTTGCCCGCGAGGACGTGCCTGCCGGCGCAGTGGTCGTTCACCAGGGTGCGCCGTCCGACCGGCTGATATTGCTGGAAGCCGGTAGGCTTTCGGCCCACGTCAAAGGCCCGTCCGGCGATGAGATCACGGTTGCCAGCTTTCTTGCCGGCGCATTGGTGGGCGAGATCGGCTTTCTGACCGACACGCCGCGCACCGCGACCATCGTGGCCGATGAAGAGAGTTCTATCCGGTCGGTTGGGCGCTCGGGCATGGACCACCTTGCCGACCTCGACCCCGAACTTGCGCGTGACATTTTTCGCGAGGCGGCAACCCTACTTGCTCGCAGGCTTGCGCGGACAACTGCGCTACTGCGCGAAGTCAGCCTCTAGATGTGCAGTCTCCGGCGTTAGTGACGCATCCTTAGTGCCGTAGGACAAGGATGCTTCATCAAAACCCGGGGTCAAACATCTGGTTGTCGCGTAGCCGCCGGGGCAGGTTCGGGGCCGACAACAGACTGTCGGCTTTCGATTCACGGTGGCGGTAAGCCGCCGTTCGGGGCTCTGTCGGCAAAAGCTGGTCGGTCGCGCCAAGTAATCCAGTAACCACCCGTAGCGTCGAGCCCGTCAATCGTTTGACCCGCCGGTTTTGACCGCATCGGCGCACAGTGCAAGCGATGCCCGCAGAACGCCCTAGCCCGCTTCGACCGCCAACATCACGGCTCGCTCTCCAGCATGGCTGATGTCTCAAGTCTCGGATGGCAGATGGATCACACTGCCTGAGGTGTCTCGCGCCCCCTCAATTTCAGGCGTTTGGGAATGGCAAGAAATTTATGATTGCATTTTTTCGAAAGCGTTCTATGTTAATCGTAGCTTTTCAAGGGAGCCGTCCTCATGACAAGGAATGTCGGAACCATTGACCGCATGGCCAGGATCGTCGTCGGGCTTGCTCTGTTGTCTCTCGTCTACTTCCTCGAGGGCAACATGCGCTGGTGGGGTCTGGTCGGCCTCGTGCCGCTTGTGACCGGCCTCGTTTCCAGCTGTCCGCTATACGCGGTTTTGGGTGTGAGCACCTGCTCGGCGATGGAGGCCCGAAGGTGAGAACGCCGGCCTAGGCTCGGTGTAAATCGCTTCGATGCCGGGGCGAGGAAGCCTCGGAGTTCATGAATGGCTGCCGCAACGCGGCTGACTGATCGTGGCGCACGCCCCTACAGTCCCGCAGCAGCCATCGCCTAGCCCATTTCCGCTAAACGAGTGTCCTGGAGTGAGGGAGCTTACGATCCGCATGAAGCAGCTGGAGATCACTGGATTGACATCAACCGAGACCCTTTCGCGGGAAGCGGCGAACATGAAGGCGAATGTCGATGAGGCATCGAGCTTTCTGAAGAAGCTTTCGAACCCGGATCGCCTTCTGGTCGCCTGCGCACTCACAGATGGAGAGCGCTCGGTGCGCGAGCTGGAGGACCTTCTCGGCATCCGCCAGCCGGGGCTGTCGCAACAGCTCGCCGAACTCAGGGAGGCGGGTCTGATCGTCGGCCGGAAGGAGGGCAAGCAGGTCTTCTATCGGCTGGCCGATCCCCGTGTCGAAATCTTCATCGACACCATGCACCGGCTCTTCTGCAGGCCGGATAACCAGATCTCAACCAACAAAGAGCTGACATCATGACCGAATTTACCCCTTTCGCCTCGTTGTTCGGCGGAACGATGATCGGCCTTGCCGCCGTTTTGCTGATGGCCTTCAACGGCCGTATCGCCGGCATGTCCGGCATACTCGGCGGCATCCTGCCTCCAGTCTCGCCCGACTGGGCCTGGCGGGCGGCTTTCCTGGCTGGCGCGGTTGCAGCGCCAGCCCTGATCCTGACCGTCGGCGGCTACGACATTCCCTTCCAGACCACCGTTCCGACGCCCTGGATTGTCATTAGCGGCCTGATCGTCGGTGTCGGCATCACCTATGGCTCCGGCTGCACCTCCGGACATGGAGTCTGCGGGATGGCCCGGCTGTCGGTACGCTCGATCACCGCCACACTGACCTTCATGGTGACCACGGCCGTCACCGTCTTCATTGTCCGCCACGTTCTGGGAGGCTTCTGATGCCGCGAATTCTGTCCGCCCTCATCGCAGGCCTGATTTTTGGCGCCGGCATCGCCGTCTCGGGCATGATCAATCCCGCCAAGGTTTTGAACTTCTTCGATATCGCCGGAACCTGGGACCCTTCGCTCGCCTTCGTCATGGGGGGCGCGCTGGCGGTCACGGCCATCGGCTATTTCCTGGTCCTCAAACGCGCAGCGCCGGTTTTCGAGACCAAGTTCCATCTGCCCACCAGGAAGGATCTCGACCTGCCGCTGCTGGCCGGCTCGGCAACCTTCGGCATCGGCTGGGGCATTGCCGGCTTCTGCCCCGGCGGCGCCGTCCCCGCAATCGGTCTCATGAAGACCGAGGCCTTCATCTTCGTTGCCGCGATGCTTGGTGGCATTGCGCTCGCGCGTCTCATTCGCCGGGCGACAAGCGCCAGAACCGCATCGAAACACGCCTGAACAGGAGCATCTCCAATGCACGAACCGCTTCCCTTCACGCCCGACCTCACCGTCAAGCCCGAAGTCGTTCCTTTCTTCGACGAACCGACCAACACGATCAGCTACATCGTCAAGGACCCGGCATCGAACGCATGCGCTGTGATCGATTCCGTGATGGACATAGACTACGCAGCCGGCCGCATCACCTATGACGGCGCCGACAAGATCATCGCCTATATCCAGGAGAGGGGCTGGAAGCTGGAATGGCTGATTGAAACCCATGTCCATGCGGATCATCTGTCCGCAGCGCCCTACATCCAGGCAAAGCTCGGCGGCAAACTCGGCATCGGCGAGAATATCACGGTCGTCCAGAATACCTTCGGCAAGATCTTCAACGAAGGCACCGAGTTCCAGCGCGACGGGTCGCAGTTCGACCGGCTCTTCAAGGATGGCGACAGCTACCAGATCGGCACGATGACCGCCCATGTGCTGCACACGCCGGGCCACACCCCGGCCTGCATGACCCACATTGTCGGTGATGCGGCCTTTGTCGGCGACACGCTTTTCATGCCCGACGGCGGCTCGGCCCGCGCCGATTTCCCGGGCGGCGATGCCCGCACCCTCTATCGCTCGATCCAGCGTGTCCTGGCATTGCCTGGCCAGACGCGCCTCTTCATGTGCCACGACTACGGGCCGAACGGGCGCGACATCCAGTGGGAAACCACGGTCGCCGAAGAGCGTGACCACAACATCCATGTCGGCAAGGGCATCAGCGAGGACGAGTTCGTGAAGATGCGCGAAGCGCGTGACGCGACCCTCGCCATGCCCAAGCTCATCATCCCTTCGCTCCAGGTCAACATGCGCGCCGGCCGGCTCCCGCCTGCCGACGAGAGCGGCAAGACCTACGTGAAGGTTCCCGTCAACATCCTCTGAGGGGCTGGCCCGGTCGGGGACAGCATCGTCATGGTCAGAATCGAGAAAATCCTCCCCATCCTGGCTTGGGGCAAAGCCTATGATCGCTCGGTCCTGACCAGCGACCTCGTGGCGGCAATGATCGTCACCATCATGCTGATCCCCCAGTCACTGGCCTATGCGATGCTCGCGGACCTGCCGCCGGAAGTTGGGCTGTATGCCTCGATCCTTCCTCTGGTGGCCTATGCGATCTTCGGCACCAGCCGCGCACTCGCGGTTGGTCCGGTCGCGGTGGTCTCCCTGATGACGGCTTCCGCGATCGGGCAGATCGCAGCGCAGGGCACCGCCGACTATCTGACGGCGGCAATCGTGCTCGCCCTGCTGTCGGGCGCCATGCTTGTGCTTATGGGCGTATTCCGACTGGGATTTCTGGCCAACTTCCTCAGCCATCCCGTAATTTCGGGTTTCATCACCGCTTCGGGGCTGTTGATCGCCGCAAGCCAGCTCAAGCATATCCTGGGCGTTCCGGTCAAAGGAGACACGCTGCCCGATATCCTGGGGGGCCTCCTGTCCAACGCCGGCAATGCCAATCCGATCACGCTCGCTATCGGCACGGGCGCCATCGCCTTTCTCTATTTTGCGCGCTCTCGACTGAAGGGGCTTCTGACCGGCTCCGGCCTCAACAGCCGGTTGTCGGACATTCTCACCAAGGCCGCTCCGATACTGACGGTTGCAATAACGATCCTGATTGCCGCCGCCTTCGATCTTGGAAGTCGTGGCGTCATGCTGGTCGGCGCCATCCCGCAGGGCCTTCCTGTTCCGGCCATTCCGGCGTTTTCGCTGGATCTTGTCGCAGCCCTTGCCGGACCGGCCCTCCTCATCAGCACAATCGGTTTTGTCGAGTCCGTCTCGGTGGCCCAGACGCTTGCCTCCAAACGGCGTCAGCGCATCGTGCCTGACCAGGAGCTGATCGGGCTTGGGGCCGCCAACATCGCATCAGGGATCTCTTCCGGATTTCCGGTTACCGGCGGCTTTGCCCGGTCGGTCGTCAATTTCGACGCCGGGGCCGAGACGCCCGCTGCCGGCATTTTCACCGCTATCGGCATCGCGCTCGCCACCTTGTACCTGACGCCGCTGCTTGCCAGCCTCCCGCAGGCCACGCTGGCGGCAACGATCATTGTCGCCGTGCTGTCCCTGGTGGATTTCAAGGCAATCCGCAACGTATTCGGCTATTCGAAGGCAGATTTCGCGGCGATGGCGGCAACCATCCTGGTTACCCTGCTCCTGGGGGTGGAGCCCGGCGTCCTCTCGGGCGTCCTGCTCTCGCTGGGGCTGCATCTTTACCGCACCAGCAGACCCCACATGGCTGTCGTCGGTCTGGTGCCCGGGACGGAGCATTTCCGCAACATCGAACGGCACAAGGTCCTCACCGACCCCTCGATCCTTTCGATCCGCGTCGACGAGAGCCTCTATTTCGCCAACAGCCGCTACCTCGAAGATCGCATCGCCGCGCTCGTCGCCGACCATCCGAAAGTACGGCACGTCATCCTGATGTGTCCGGCCGTCAACGCCATTGACGCCAGCGCGCTGGAAAGCCTCGAGGAAATCAATCATCGCCTCGATGATGCAGGCATAACCTTCCATCTTTCCGAGATCAAAGGTCCGGTCATGGATCGCTTGAAGAGGTCAGACTTCCTGCAGCAGCTGACGGGAAGCGTGTACCTCAGCCAGTACGAGGCCGTGGTTGCATTGCGGGGCAAAGGACAAGCGCCGATCTATCATCCGGCATGACAATGAACGGCTCTGTTGCTACCGCCGAGCGACAGGCCGGTCGCGCGTCCGGGCACCTTCTGGAAGCGCTCGCATGTGGGACGTTTCCAAATACTGCTAAATAACAGATACGGTTTCTCGCACCGCGGTTTCGAATTGTCGAACCATGCTTTGTGGAGGGTCAGTTGATAAGATCTTTGTCGCATCCGGAACGGCATCTCGTCGAGCGGATCGGGTGGCTGCGTGCGGCGGTTCTCGGCGCGAACGATGGGATCGTTTCGACTGCAAGTCTGATCGTCGGCGTCGCGGCCGCTTCGAGCGGCAAACCGGAGGTTCTGGTTGCTGGACTTGCCAGCCTTGTTGCCGGTGCGATGTCGATGGCGGCAGGCGAGTTTGTCTCGGTCAGCTCCCAAGCGGACACCGAACAGGCCGACCTTGCGCGGGAGCGGCGGGAGTTGCGAGAGGATCCCGAAAGCGAACTCCAGGAGCTGACGCAAATCTATGTCGCTCGCGGTCTCGACCCGGATCTCGCCCGCCAGGTCGCCAAGCAGCTGATGGCGAAAGATGCGCTGGGCGCACATTCAAGGGACGAATTGGGCATTTCAGAAGTCGTTGCCGCCAAGCCGGTTCAGGCAGCAATTACCTCCGCCCTGACCTTTGCCGCAGGCGCAGCGCTGCCGATGATCGTTGCCCTGGCCGTCCCTTTCGGCGTGCTGATCCCGGCTGTGGCTGCCGCATCCCTGGTGTTCCTCGCCGCACTTGGTGCGGTTGGCGCGAAGACCGGAGGTGCGAGCCCCGTGGTGGGCGCTGGACGTGTGCTGTTCTGGGGAGCAGCGGCCATGGCAGCGACTGCCGGCATCGGCTGGCTGTTCGGGACCGTCGCCGCCTGACGGGTTGGTGGGCCGTTAGCCGGTCGGCATCGAATGTCCGCCAGTGCGGACGAAGGCCCCTCCCCCTTCGGCGACAATCGACGAGAAAAGTTCCGGGAGCGGTGATGTGAAATGAGTTTGTCACCTCACCACCAGGACAGGAATCTTGGTCTTCGTCAGCACCTCAAGAGTCTGGCTCCCGAGCAGCAGCTTGCTGAGGCCGCGGCGGCCGTTCGACGCCATGACGATGGCATCACAAAGCAAGTCTTCTGCCGTCTCGATGATGGCTTCGGCCGGTCCCGCCTGATCGACATAGACGGTTTCCGCGGCCACGCCCATCTGCTCCGCCTTGGCCTTGGCAGAGGAGAGAATGTAAGCCCCATACTTCTCACTGCGCTGCATGTAGGATTCGATTTCGTCAGGCGTGCTCGGCCAGCCGAAACCCGGCAGCGCCATGGCGGGATACGGCTCTGTCACGTGTATGATCGTGACCCTGCTGCCCAGCGCACTCGCTAGCGCCAGGCCCTGCTCGAGGCCCTTGTATGCAAGCTCCGATCCGTCCGTCGCTATTAGAATATGCGGATACATGCCAGCTCTCCCATGTTGCGGTCGGTGGATTGCCGATCTCTCGGCCCACCTGATCTTAATCCAACCGTTCGGTACCAACCATCGTCGAAGCCGCGCCGGGACGCGATTCCTAACCGTCTGCGCCAATTCCTGGTCGGTCCTGGCCTCAATGTCTGCGCCGCTCAGCGCGCGCTTTTCATGTGCAATCCCCAGTTCGCCGGCGATGACGGCCGCAGTTGACGGGTGGTCACCGGTAATCGTGATGATGCGAATGCCGGCAGCAAGCGCGCGGGCGACGGACTCCCTGACCCCGTCTCGCGGTGGGTCGATCATCCCTACCAAACCCAGAAAGACCATTTCTTGCTCGATGGCGTGGTCAATCCGCTGGGCCGCAGCTTTCGCCAAGGTCCGGAACGCGACGCCCAGGGTTCGCAATGCCTCATGTGTCAGGCGCTCGTTGGCCGACAGAATGCCAGCCCTGCGCTCCGCTGTCAGAGGTCGAACCCCTTCGCCGACCAGTTCATATGCGCAGCGCTCGAGGACGACTTCCGGCGCGCCCTTGGTGAAGACGCGTAGCGCGTCTTGCCGCTCCCGATCCGCATGGACCGTGCTCATCAATTTCCGTTCCGAGGAAAACGGAACTTCACCTGCACGCTCAAAGCGGGCGTCAAGCTTCCCCGCCTCCACTCCGGCCTTGCGAGCGGCAACAAGAAGGGCGACTTCGGTCGGGTCGCCTCGCGCCGCCGGACGCGCGCCTTGTTCCAGCAGGACGGCATTGCTGGCGCGGTCGGAGGCAATAAGTGTCCGCAGGAACTCCGCCCGCAGTTGACCCTCGAGCCGCCCGTCGATGTCACTGCGAGTTTCGCCCGTCGGAATGTAGCCGCTGCCGTCAAGGCTTACGCTGCCGCTCGCGGTCACAACTTGCCGGACCATCATTTCGTTGCGCGTCAGCGTCCCGGTCTTGTCACATGCGATGACATCGGCCGATCCGAGGGTCTCGACGGCTGCCATTCGTCTGACGTTCGCGCGGCCATGCGCTTGATGGCGATTGCAAGCACCAGGGCCACGACCGCAGGAAGCCCCTCGGGAACGGCGGCCACGGCGAGAGCTATTCCCAGGAACAGGATGTCGAAGATCGCTTCCAGGCCCGTGAGGCCCGTGACGAACAACAATGTCCCGGAAATCGCGACCGCAATGGCCGCGACAATCACCCCGAGCAGGCGGCCGATCTGATCGATTTCCGCCTGCAGAGGGGTCGGCTGCTCCAGCGTTGTTTCGAGCAAATCGGCAATGCGGCCCATTTCGGTCTGCATGCCGGTTGCGGTTACAACTGCCCGGCCGCGACCATAGGTGACCCCGGTTCCGCTGAAGATCATGTTGCTGCGATCACCCAGCAGCACGTCGTCGGGGATCCTTCAAAACGGGAAAGCTCTCGCCGGTAAGCGCGGCCTCATTCATCTGAAGCGAGATCGACTTCGTCAGCCGCGCGTCGGCGGGTACGATGTCGCCTTGTTGAATTCCCTCGTTCAGACGAGGAAAAAACAGTTCGAAGGTTCGCAAAATTTCAGTTCAAACCTGAAAGGTCCTTTCCGTTATTCTCAGCCGAAGACATTACTGATCAGCGAGCATAGGAGCTATTCATCCGGCCGAAACAAGAAGGACGAACAACTTCTGTCTCAATTGGCTCATTCCTCCCTGGCAGGGCTGGATTTTATCAAGATCAAATATTTTCACAACAATCCCCCGATAACCATCACAGACGCTGGAAGAGCATATCCAACGCGCGTTCGGCAGAGCGAAGCTTAAGTCTCCTGCCGGAAGGTACAGTCATGTCAACATTGGCAAGACAGCATGTACGAGGGAACGCAAATGATACGCTTTTGGCTGAGAGAGATCTCCGAAGTGCTTCACGATGCCATCAGGCTGTTGATGCTGATGCGGGCGCCTTTCAGCTGCGACCAGCGTCAAAAGGGCCGGCCACCGCTCGATTTCGACTAGCGATGACCGGACGCGATCCATCCCTGAAGCCAAAGCCAATTTCACGAACCGGAGACACTCGCATGCATATGGCAAGCTCGGCCCTCGCCATCGGAGTACGCTCACGCTCGGCCGCCCTGAGCATATTTTTAGCCGGGCGGAAATTTTCGGCTCGAAAAAGGGGCGCCTTCTGCGGCTCACTTGCTGTCGCAATCGTGGCCTTGCACTCGGTAGCGTTCTCGCCCGACGCGGCATTTGCCACCGAGGGCGACGCGGTGGACACGGCGGTTGTCTTCGCCGTAGACAAGTCCTCCTCTATCGACCCCGGTACGGCTCTGCTGCAGCTCAACGGTCATGCCGAGGCGCTACGATCCGCCGAGGTCGCCAAAGCCATAGCAAGCGGTCCGATCGGATGCGTCGCGATCTCCTATGTCGAATGGTCGAGCGTTGGGAAGCTGGCCGTCATCCTTCCCTGGACGAGACTATGCGGCGCCGAAGATGCCAGCGATGCGGCGGGCCTCATCCTTGAACGTGGAAGCGACGGCATCGAGCGAAGGGGGGGCGGCAGAACCTCGCTTTCATTCGCCATCGACGCTGGCAGATTGCTGCTCGGCAGATACCCCGGCCACGCGGGGCGCAAGGTCATCGACGTTTCCACGAACGGCACCAACAATGACGGGCTACCGCTCATCGACAGCCGGGCGCAAGCATTCGCGGCCGGCTACATCGTCAACGGCATTGCGGTTTCGCGAGACGAACCCGGCATAACCGATGACCTGCCGGGATATCTGGAAAACAACGTCATCACGGGGGTGGGAGCCTTTGTGATCGCGCCGAGCAAACCGGAAGAATTTGCAATGGCGCTTCGGCGCAAGCTTGTTCTGGAGATCAGCGACAGGCAGATCGGCGGCGCCACAGGCGCGCAATATGCCAGCAACGTCACTCGACAAACGGCTCGATGAGGCGCCCCGCTCGGCCATCGCCTCAGTTCGGGAAAGTGCGTCGCGTGCAAATCCCTATCCTAGCCCTGAGTGCAACAAAGACCAAGTATTATTCGGACTTTCGGAAATTCGAACAGCAATAAATCACTAATAACCGTTGTATAGCGAATGATGTATTCCAGAAGCGGACCATTGTGTGATGCTTTGATAATAAAATATGTGGAGGAGCAGTTGCTATATTTAGCCGCTTTACTACATGAGACCATGCGGTGCTCCAGTGACTCATAGTAGCGCTCGTCAGCGGATCGAGAGCCGCATGCGGGAGCCCGGCATGCTCTACAATTTGGGTAATTCACTGGGCTTCATCGTCGGGCTTGGCGTTGCACTCGCGGCGGATGTTTCCCGCGATGACGGGGCCACTATGTGGGGCCGCGGCATTGCCCATGTTGTAGGCAGTCCGGCGGCGGCTGCGCTAACCGGCGCCACGTTCGTGTTTTTCTGGGGCGGCCTCGTCTACACCAGGGCCTGGTCAAACGGTGCACCACCCGATCCCAGGCTCAATCAACAGGGCGATGTGCTTTCTGGCATCGGCGCAATCCTTCTCGGGATCGGATTGGTCATCATGGGCAATCCGTGGCTTGCCGCTTCGGCCGGTTTACTGCACGCAGCGGGGAAATTCGGCAGTGCCTTGGGTGGCACAGCAACGAGGCAAGGTTCCTTTGTCCAATTGCGCGTTGCCGGTATCTGCAAGGATCTGGTCCTGGTAAGCCGAGTGCCAGCGGTCCTTGTTGGTGCGGCTGCGCTCTGGCGGGAGCTTATGCTGCTGGAAAACATGCAGGAACTGCTGTTGTCACTGAGTTTCATGACCTGTTGCCTGATATGGGCTGCGGCCGACTGGATGCTGCTGTCGCCAGATGGTTGGGTCAGGCCGGTGGCGGCGCGCCTTGCCGGAAAGTAACCGGTAACCTGATCGCGAAGGGCTGAAGGACGACAACGAGCTTGGCGTTGGGAATGTTCGTAAAGGGCTCACTTACGGCGCCTAGTGCCCATGACTGCAAAGGGTCGTCTGCGGCATGTCCGCTTGAGCAAATATGTTCCGAAGGGCGACCGGCAGCTTTCGTAAGAGTTTCGGGCACCGACAGGCGTACGAAACTCTTCACGCTCAAGCAAAGCGGGAGCAGGTTCGATGACGAAGTTCTCGAGTGGATTGGATCAAAAAGCAGACGTTGCAAGCAATGTGCGCGTTCCATCCGGTCGGCTGACGGCATGGTCGTCCACGCTGGTCAGCTGGTGGACGAAATGGCGCGACAGACGCGCGAGCCGCGCACTTCTAAACTCCATGACGGAAGCAGCACTCGGTGAACTCGGTATCAAGCGTGTCGGGCGCAGAGTGCGATGGCTGGACTATGGCGAGGCACCTCCGCTCGACGATTTCGACTATCATGTCATTGTGGACGACGCAGCCGGTCGGGTTCCGTCGCAAAATTCTATCAAGATCGATGATTGTGACGTTTGAGATGTAATTGATTTTTTCTCGATTCCACATTTTATTTGCTGTATACATATACTAGGCAAATCCGGCTCGGTGTCAGCAAATTGTGGGTGTTAATCACCAAAACTTGACGTTCGCGCCAGACTATTCATATGCTCATGGCGACGACGGCAAAATGATTAAGTTCACGCGAGCAGAACGACTGTTGCTCGCGGATCTGATTGCCCATGCCGGAATGCTGCGAAGTCGTGAACAACTGCTAGACGCTGTTTCACAGGTCGGATCTGACTCTTCAGACCGCAACGTCGATTTCTTCATAAATCGACTTAGAAGCAAGATTCGGGACTCGGCCAAGAACCCGAAATTCATCGGCACTCGGTATGGCGAAGGATACGTTTGGGTTGGCCCCCATTCCGTGCAGACAGGTCCGCTGGCCGAATGCTTCGTCGTTGTGGGCCCCATTGTCACAATCGGGCAGGAGAGCGCTGACAGCCACGCCATCGAGTTTGCCGAAGAGGTAGCGAAGGCCCTCAGGGAGCAACTGCCCATCGGGCGCGTCGTGTCCGTCAGACCCGATGAAACCGAAGCTGGTTTCACTTTTCGGTTAAATCTGACTTTCATCGTATCTGGCGGCAGAAGGGATTGTGTTTCTTCTCTCCAAAGCAGGGAGAACACAAAGGTCATCCATGTGCGGCGCGATAGCTGCCACGACATCGACGTCAACTCCTTGGCCGAAAGTTACCTTTCTGCACTTTGGCAATTCCAGATCGACCGACCGGGCCCAGACGCCCCCGATGCGGCACCCTTGGCCGTTAGAATGGTCGAGGCTGGTGAGTTGTTTGCCGACGACAGCCCAGCAGGATTGCCCAGCGAAATAGCCAAACTGAAGGGAGAAGCGTTCCCGTCTTCTTCTATCTGGCGCAAGAATGATGTGCGGTTGCGCCAGTTAATTCGCAATGGGAATGCAACCCCCGCCACGCGACTGATGCTGGCGGTCAACATCTATACTGGTTACATCATCGATGGTTGGCGCTTTCTGGCCAACGAGGATCCCCGCGAACGCGATCAAGCTGATATGGAGGGCCTCATCCTTGAGGTTCTGCCCGACCTGCTGGATGATCCCCAGAATGCGCTTTCTGCGGCACATGTTCTCAGTTTCATGGGGCCGGCCCACCAAGTGCTGGCCTTGGAAATCGCGGAGGAGGCGTTTGCCAGATCGACGGCGCTGGCCGACGCTCTCTCAATACTTGGGCGTTTGCGCGGCTTCGCGGGAGATTTCGATGGCGCGCTTGAATTGCTTCACCGCGCGCGGCCCTTGTGCAAGCCCGGGTCTATATTCGAGCGCTACATTACTTCATGCATTTGCCAGGTTCTGTTGGCTTCGGGCAATTTCGAGGCGAAGGACCGCGAACTTGAATCGCTGACCAAAAGCCCGATAAGCAAAGGTCCGTACAGGCTTCTATATGCTAGCCCAAACGAGACTGTGCCGTCCTTGCCTGTTCGCATTCACCTCGCACTTATCCCGCGAAAATATGCCCGCGCAGCGGTGCTCTGGAGCTACTACATATGCGCACGCCTTTATCGTACCCGCGAGGCGAAGGAAAACGTGATTGTAGGCTTGGCCCGCCATATGCGCCGCCGCTTTGGCGACGACATCATTCCAGATGAAGTCAGCGCAGCAATACCTGCGACAATGGTGGTGTCCGAAAAAGTATCTTCTTACGTCTGACTGTTAGTAAGTGCTTTCGTTCGCCGCATGTGGAGCTGTTGGGCTCGGTTGACTGGCGTAATTTCACTCCAGCTTCTTCCTCGGGGTGGAACCGGGCGCGACAGCGGCGCCGCCTTCACCGTCGACGTTTGCGGCGGATAGAGATACCGCCATGAGCCTCAGCGCATCACGTCACGGGAGATGACACTGAACGGTCTCTCAAGGCTCCTGGAGCCTCTGCTTTGGAGGCCGCGGCTGAACGGTCTCTATGGCTGACTTCGGGCGCAAATCGGCCGGGCAAACTTTGCCCGAATCGGGGCCGAGAGCGAACGGGCAGCTTAGGCTGCAGATATTCAAGAGCGGACATTGAGATCGGCGAGATCGGCGCGGGCTTCGTCGCGTTCTGCCCCTCTGCTGCGTCGTTCCTCCTTCCCGAAACCAGACGTTAAGCGCAACCAGCGCTCGTGCCCTGAGCCTTTCGATCCGATTGGCGGTGTGCCTCGCAGGTTGGCGCTGCAGGCGGTGCTGGGCACAGGAGGAAACGGCGAACCGCTTGCTCCGCTACAGCTGCAATGCCGCCGCGTGGGCCAGGAAGTCTTCGAACTGCTCTTCAGGCACGAAGGAGCCGCCGGTTGTCCAAAGCACATGCGTGGCCTTGGGCAAACGCTTTTCGATGCCGACGTCTGCACAGAACTTCTTGCCCTCGGGATGGTTCACGACAAATTCGGGACCAGCGAAGGAGGCGGTTGCCGAGGGCTCGAGGCGCATGTCGAGCGTGGAGTGGGCGAGATATAGCCAGCGGAACAGGTCGTCGTCGGCGACGGTGAAGACGCCCGCCAGCATGTTGCGCATGACGGTTGCCACGAATGCCGACATCCTCGCCACCGCCATGCCGTCGGCTTCGGTCTTGTTGGTCAGCCCGACGTCGTAGACGGAGACTAGATCTTCCGATGCGGTCATGAGCTGGACAAGCGCGCAAGGCGACTGCACCGGCTCAACGAAGAAGCAATGGACATGATCGCCGAACACCATCTTGGCGCCGAATGCCACGCCGCCCGGCGCGCCGCCGATGCCACAGGGCAGATAGATGAACAGGGGGTGCTCCGCGTCGACCGGGATCTCCCGGGCCCGAAGCTGGTCGGCTAGTTCCAGCGCCGCCACGCTATATCCAAGGAAAAGCTGCTGGGACTGCTCGTCGTCGACGAAGTAGATGCTCGGGTCGCTCTCCGCGACAATGCGGGCGTTCTCGACCGCCGTCGTATAGTCGGCCTGATGCTGGACGACCTGCACGCCGAGGCGGGTGAGGCGTTCGACCTTCCACGCCTTGGCATCGGACGACATGTGCACGGTTGCCTTGAACCCAAGCGCGCGCGCCGCGATACCGACGCTCAGGCCGAGATTTCCGGTGCTGCCAACTGCGATCGTATAGCGGGAGAAGAACTCGCGCGCATCGCTTTCGGCGAGACGGCGAACGTCGTCGCCCGTCTTCAGCAGCCCTTCCCGCTTGGCCAGCTGCTCGGCAAAGGTGAAGACCTCGTACACCCCTCCCCGCGCCTTGATCGAGCCGGCCACCGGCAGGTCGCCGTCTGCCTTGATGAACTGCCGGCCGAAGGCCGGCCCGTCATAGCCGAGAGCGGCGCTCAGATCATCCAGATCCACCAGTTCGGAACGGATCGCGCCGCCGCTGACCTTGAGCTCCGGGAAGCACGTTTCCAGGAGCGGGGCGAGCCTCTGCCAATTGCGCTGCGCATCTTTCACCTGCTCCGGGCGGACGGGGAGCGTCGCGTCGTTGACGGCGCCGGGGCGATAAGATGGATTCGCCCAGAGCGTCGGTCGCGCGTCGAGTACATCTGCGCGGATGGCATGGCTCGGCAACTGGATCGTCATGGCTGCTCTCCTGGGTTCTAGGCGTAGCGGGCGATCGCCAGATCGGTTGCGCCGATATCGGGCTTGCGGCCGCTGACGAGGTCGCTGACGACCCGCGCCGAACCGGTGCTCATGGTCCAGCCAAGCGTGCCGTGGCCAGTGTTCAGGAACAGGCCGGCGATCTTCGTGGCGCCGATCACCGGCGTGCCGTCCGGTGTCATCGGTCGCAGGCCCGACCAGAAGGAAGCCTTCGACGCATCGCCGCCGGGGAATAGATCGGTGACGGAATGCTCGAGCGTGCGGCGGCGGGCCAGGCTGAGATCATCCGTGTAGCCGGAGATTTCCGCCATGCCGCCCACGCGAATGCGGTCGCCGAGACGCGTGATTGCAATCTTGTAGGTCTCGTCCATCACGGTCGATTCCGGCGCGCGGGACGCATCGGTGATCGGGATGGTAAGCGAGTAGCCCTTGACCGGGTAGACCGGCAGCTGGATGCCCAGCGGCTTGAGGAGAAACGGCGAATAGCTGCCGAGCGCGACGACCACGGCATCGGCCTTCAGCATTTCGCGATCGGTCACGACACCGCGCACCCGGCCGCCTTCGACATCGAGCCTCTTGACCTCAGTGCCATAGACGAACTGCACGCCAAGTTCGGCCGCCGTGTCGGCCAGCGAAGTGGTGAACTTGAAGCAGTCGCCGGTCTCGTCCTTCGGCGTCAGCAGGCCGCCGACGAATTTGTGGCGCACATGCGCCAGGGCAGGCTCGACGCGGATACAGCCCTCGCGGTCGAGCACCTCATAGGGAATGCCGTCGGCGGCAAGCGCCGTCACATCCTTCGCGGAGGCGTCGAGCTGCTGCTGGGTGCGGAAGAGCTGGAGCGTTCCCTGCATCCGCTCGTCATAAGCGATGCCGGTCTCTTCCCGGACCGCGGCAAGCGACACGCGGCTGTAGTCGGCGAGCCGAAGCATGCGGCTCTTGTTGATGGCGTAGCGCTCCGACGTACAGTTGCGCAGCATGCTCATCAGCCAGGAAAGCATGGCCGCATCGGCCTTGGGCCTCAGAATGAGAGGCGCATGCTTCATGAAAGTCCACTTGATGGCCTTCTGCGGAATGCCGGGTGCGGCCCAGGGCGAGCAGTAACCAAAGGAGACCTCGCCCGCATTGGCGAAGCTCGTCTCCAGTGCCGGCCCTTCCTGGCGGTCGACGACGACGACTTCGTGGCCCGCCTTGGCGAGCTGGTAAGCGGACGTGACGCCGATGACTCCGGCCCCAAGAACGATGACTTTCATGATTCCCTCGATGGACTGTCCGTGCAGATGTCGGTGGGTCGAGCTTGCCGGGACGCCGGGCCTTGGCCCCGCAGGCTAGCCCATCCGCTCCGAAGCGTATGAACCGGGCGACGGCGGGAAGACGACAGTCTTGTCGCCGTTGAGGAACACACGGCCGTGAATATGCGCATGGATCGCGCGCGCCAGAACCTGGCTTTCCACGTCGCGTCCGAGGCTCACATAGTCGTCGGCGCTTTGTGCGTGGGTGACGCGTACCGTGTCCTGCTCGATGATCGGACCTTCATCGAGATCGGCGGTCACGTAGTGGGAGGTTGCCCCGATCAGCTTCACGCCGCGCTCGAAGGCCTGCTTGTAGGGGTTGGCGCCCTTGAAACTGGGCAGGAAGGAATGGTGGATATTGATAATTCGGCCGGACATTTTCCGGCACATCTCGTCCGAAAGAACCTGCATGTACCGGGCGAGCACGATGAGTTCGGCCCCCGATTCCTCGACAATGCGCATCTGCGCAGCTTCGGCCTCGGGCTTGTTGTCCTTGGTCACCTTGATGCAGTGGAACGGAATGTCGTGGTTCACCACGATCCGCTGATAGTCCATGTGGTTGGAGATAACGCCGACGATGTCGATGGGCAGAGCGCCGATGCGCCACCGATACAGGAGATCATTGAGGCAGTGCCCGAAGCGCGAGACCATCAGCAGCACCTTGCGCTTGGCCATTTCGTCGAAGAATTCCGCTTCCGCCTGGTACTTCTGCGCGAGCGGCGCAAAACCCTCGCGCAGTTGCTCCAGCGTCCGCCCCTCTTCG
The DNA here is from genome assembly GCF_040049255.1 of Mesorhizobium sp. KR2-14. Taxonomy (NCBI): domain Bacteria; kingdom Pseudomonadati; phylum Pseudomonadota; class Alphaproteobacteria; order Hyphomicrobiales; family Phyllobacteriaceae; genus Mesorhizobium; species Mesorhizobium sp. KR2-14. Next base: position 52,768 of record NZ_JBDZDR010000012.1, read on the forward strand.
GACTGGAAGCTGACGCGCATGAAATAGCGGCCAGTGGCGGCGTCGTCGAACTGGGCGCTGTCGGAGATGTTGCAGCCGTTCTCGGCCAGGTAGGAGGCAATCGCGGCAGTCACGCCGCGGATCGAAGGGCATGTGACGCGCAGTGCAAAGCGGGGGTTCTGGCTGGACATGGACGATATTCCTTATCGGGTGCCGTTCAGGCAGCGGCACGCAGTGCTGGCGGCTGAAAGCTGTCGGCTTGTTGGCCAGCAGGCGTGGCGAATGCCGCGCGCGAGGCGCGGCATTCTCGGTGATCCGGCTACAGCCCGGGGCGGTCAGTTCCCGTAGATCGGGAACGCCTCGGCAAGCTGGGTAACCTTTGCCTTCGAAGCTTCAACCACGGCATCGGCATTCCCGGCCGCTTCCGCCTCGATGAGATCGGCGATGACGTTGCCGAGCGTGCGGAACTCGTCTTCCTTCATGCCGCGGGTGGTCGCAGCCGAGACGCCAAGGCGCATGCCGACCCATTCCGGCGGACGCGGGCTGTCGTTCGGGATCGGGTTCTTGTTGGAGGTGATGTTGGCGCGCGCCAGCACGACTTCCGCCTGCTTTCCGATGAGCCCCTTGGTCGACAGGTCGATCAGCACGATGTGCGTGTCCGTACCGCCCGAAACGATGCGGATGCCGCGATTCGACAGCGTCTCGGCCAGCACCTTGGCGTTCGCCTTGACCTGGGCTGCATAGACCTTGAAGTCGTCCTGCAGCGCTTCGCCAAGGCAGATCGCCTTCGCGGCGAGAACCTGGCTGTGGAGCGAGCCCTGCACGCCGGGGAAGACGGCCGACTGCAGCTTCTTATACCAGTCTTCGTTGTTGGTCAGGATCAGGCCGCCACGCGGGCCGCGCAGCGTCTTGGTCGTAGTGCAGGTGACGATATCGGCATGCGGGAACGGCGAGGGATGCACGCCGCCGGCAACCAGACCCGCAATGTGGGCCATGTCGACCAGGAACCACGCGCCGACCTTCTTGGCGATCTGGCCCATGCGCTCGAAATCCAGCTCGCGCGGATAGGCCGAGCCACCGGTGATCAGCAGGGTGGGACGGACTTCCATCGCCACGCGCTCCATCTCGTCGTAGTCGATCACCTCGGTTTCCGGGTTCACGCCGTAGTTGTGCGCCTCGAACCAGCGGCCGGAGAGATTGGCCTTCATTCCGTGCGACAGATGGCCACCGGCGGCCAGATCAAGCGACAACACCTTGTCGCCCGGCTTCAGCAGCAGATAAAAGACGGCCAGGTTTGCCTGGGTTCCCGAATGCGGCTGGACGTTGGCGTAGCCGCACTTGAACAGCTCCTTGGCACGGTCGATCGCAGCCTGCTCGACGATGTCGACGAACTCGCCGCCACCGTGGAAACGGTTGCCGGGATAGCCCTCGAGGGTCTTGTTGGTCATCTCGTGGCCGAGAGCATCCAGAACCGCGCGGCTGACGATGTTTTCGGACGCGATGAGCTCGATCTGGCTCTGCTGGCGCTTCCTCTCGCCATCCAGCGCCTGGGCAATGAGCGGGTCGCGCTCGGCAACCGAGGCGTTAAAATGGTTTTTCGTATGAACGGTCATGGTTATCTCCGGATACCGCTTGAAGGTATTGAGAGAACCCTAGTGAGTTCCTTGATCCAGAAAAAGTTAATAATCTTTGCATATGCGCTCTGATTTGCTAATGATTTTGCGCAGAATGGAGACTGAAGATGGATCTCGCCCGGCTGCGCGCCCTACGCGAATTGTCGATCCGCAAGACCATGGCGGCGGTGGCCGAGGCGCTCTACGTCTCGCCCTCGGCCGTGTCGCAGCAACTTGCCCTTCTGGAAGAAGAGGTCGGCATTGACCTGATCGAGCGCCGCGGCCGCGGGGTCAGCCTGACGCTGGCCGGCCAGCAGCTCGTCGAACGCGCCGAGCGCATTCTTGCCGAACTGGAATCGGCGCGCGCCGACATTGCCGAACTGAAGAAGGTAATTGCCGGCGAATTGCGCGTGGCGGCGTTCCCCTCCGTTGCCGCGGCGCTGATACCGGGCACCGTGCGCGAGTTGCTTCAGCTGCATCCCCGACTGATCGTCCAGTTCGACGAGATGGAACCGGCCGAGAGCCTTGCCGCACTGCGCAGCTGGCAGACCGACGTGGCGATCATCGACGATCTGAACGTGCCGCCGGGCGCGCTGGACCCAAATCTCGAAACCATCCCGCTCATGGAAGACATCTTCAATGTGATGGTGTCCAAAGACCACCACCTCGCTGAGCGGCCTACCGTGACCCTGCAGGAACTGCGGAACGAACGCTGGGCGATCGACACGGCTTCGTCGACCTATACGCGGATGCTGACCGATGCCTGCCAGGCGGCGGGTTTTAACCCGCACATCGTGGCGCGCTGCAAGGGATTTGAGGTCACCATTGCGCTCATCCGCGAGAACTACGGCATCTCCATGCTGCCCGGGCTGCGCGCAAGCAACGATCTCGAGGACGTATGGGTCTGCAAGGTCGTGCCCGAAATCCGGCGCAAGATCTCGCTGGCGTTCCGCAAAGGCGAAAAGCGCAGCCCTGCCCTGCAGGCCTTTATTGCGCAGATCGAAGGTCGGGCCAGGCCCCTGAATTGACGCAAAGGCAAGGCAGTCAACGCGCCAGTTGGCTTTCGGCTCGCGGTGGCCCCACGGCGATTGCCCATATTTTCTAAACTGTAAGTCAAGGAGAATTAAGTAGACCTGAATATACCGCATTTCTATCCTGCGGCGGTCGATTGATGGGCGCGCTTGCGGGAGGAACCTCAACAGCGAAAATAGGCCAGATGGCGGAAGCCGCTTGCTTCAAGAACGGCTGATGGCCGCCGTTGCCTATCGCCTTTCAATTCTACGCCACGATGCAGCCATACTGCGTGTCCACGCACATTTTCGTCATATGGGAAGGAATGCGATGAAACTTATGAAAATCCTGGCGGCCGGCGCGTTTGCCGGGCTTGCCTTTGCCGCCACCCAGGCGTCGGCGTCGGTGCTGGATACCGTCAAGCAGCGCGGGACGCTGAACTGCGGCACCGACAATACTGCGCCGGGCTTTGGCTATCTGAACACCACGACGGGCCAGATGGAAGGCCTGGACGTCGATTTCTGCAAGGCCGTCGCCGCTGCGGTCCTGGGCGACGCCTCGAAGGTCAAGTTCGTCACCGTCACCGACAAGAGCCGCTTCGATGCCGTGCTGACCAACCAGGTCGACGTCGTTTTCGCGCACACCACCATGAAGCCGGCGCGCGAGTCGTCGATTGCGATCGACTTCCTGCCGATCAACTTCTACGACGGCACTGGCATCATGGTGAAGGCCGACAGCGGCGTGACGGAGTTCGCCGATCTCGACGGCGCCACCATCTGCACGACGCAGGGCTCCGCCACCGAGACGGTTCTGACCGGCGCCTTCAAGGCACGCGGCTGGAAGAACTCCAAGGTTCTGACCTATGAGAACCTCGAGAAGCTGTTCGCAGCCCTGAACTCGGGCCGCTGCAACGCGATGAGCACCGACAAGTCGGCACTCGCCGCCTGGGCCGGCAACTCGCCGAACCCGGCCGACTACGTGATCCTCCCCGACACGCTCGACAAGTCGCCGTTTGCCGGTTTCGTCGCCGCCAACGACTCCAAGTGGCGCAACGCGCTGCGCTGGATCAGCTTCGGCCTGTTCCAGGCAGAAGAGTCCGGCATCACCCAGGCAAACCTCGATGAACAGCTGAAGAGCGAAGATCCGTTCGTCCAGAAGTTCCTCGGCGTGGGCGCCGGCTACGGCAAGGACTTCGGCCTTCCGGAAGATTTCGTCGCCCAGGCAGTGAAGGCCGTCGGCAACTACGGCGAAATCTACGATCGCAACCTCGGCCCGAACACCAGCATGTATCTGGACCGCAAGGGCACCCCGAACGCGCTTTGGACGCAGGGCGGCGCGATCTACTCGCCCCTCTGGAACTGATCCAACACATGCTCGCTGAGGCGGAACTTCCGCCTCAGCGACTCTGAGAAAGCGTTTGGTACTTCGATATGACCATTGAACAAACGGATGCGTACCATCTCCCCGCAAATGATGGTTCGCGGCGGCGGCGCAATCGGCTCAGGCACGAAGCCATTCAGCTCGCTATCATCGCTGCAGCCATCGGATTGGTCGCAGTCTTTGCCGTTGCCGTCAAAGAAGGTCTGGCAAGACACGGCATCAAGTTCAGCTTCTCGTTCCTCCTGGACGCCGCCGGCTTCGACATCAGCGAAGGCAAGACCTTTGTCTTCGACGGAAGCTTCTGGCCCGGTTTCTCCGATTTCACCGCGGACCTTTCAGTCGCGCAGGCCTTTGTCAGCGGCCTCGTAAACACGATCAAGATCGCCATTCTCGCCATTGTGCTGAGCACGGTGCTCGGAACGCTCCTTGGCGTCGGCCGCCTCTCCACCAACTGGGTGGTGCGCAACATTTCGTTCTGGTGCGTCGAGTTCGTCCGCAACACGCCGCTGCTGATCCAGCTCGTCTTCTGGTATTTCGCCGTAGTCCTGCATTTTCCGCCGCTGGCTGCCGCAGCCAAGCTCTATGGCGGCATCATCATCAGCCAGCAGGGGCTCTATTTTCCGGTTCCCGTCTGGGCGGGTGAAGGTTCCTGGGTGGCGCTTGCACTACTGGCCGCAGCCCTGGTTACCGCCGCAGGAGCGATTTTCAGCGTGAAGCTGCGGTGGATTTGCGCGGCTTCGGCGCTGGCGCTGTTCTGCCTCATGCTGGCCACCGGCGCGGTTGTACTCGACTATCCGATCGCCTCGAAGTTCCAGGCCCATGGCGGCACAAGCATAAGCCCCGAAATGGCGGCCTTGCTGCTGGCGGTCGTCGTCAACAGCGCGGCCTACATCGCCGAGATCGTGCGCGGCGCCATCGACGCGCTGCCAAAGGGCCAGTGGGAGGCCGCAGCCTCTCTTGGAATGAGCCGGCACCACACCGTGAACGACATCATTCTCCCGCAGGTCTTCCGCGTCGTGCTGCCCTCCTTCGGCAACCAGTACATCAGCCTGACCAAGAACACCGCGCTTGGAATTGCGATCGGCTATCCGGAACTCTTCAACATCTACGGAACCATCGCAAACCAGACCGGCCATAGCCTTGAGGGCATCATCATCGTCATGGTTTCCTATCTGATCCTGAGCTGGATCATCAGTGCGCTCGTCTCCTGGGCCGACAAACGTCTCACCGGCCAGGGGGCTGCGCGATGATCGCCAAATCGTTGAAATGGTCCCGGCATAACCTCTTCGGAAAGCCGTTTGACGCACTGCTGTCGCTGATCGTGATCCCGTGCGGCCTCTGGTTCATTTATCAGGCGGTCGCATGGGTTCTGACGAAGGCGCAGTGGGACATCATCCCGCAAAGCCTGCGCGTGTTGATGATCGGCATCTATCCCGCCGACCAGGCCTGGCGTGCATGGACCACCGTGATCATCGTCGGCGCGCTGCTGGGCGCCGCACTCGGCTGTGTCTTTGCCTTCCGGCGCCGCCATGCCGCATTTGTGGCGATCGCCCTCCTCGCGGTGCTGTTCCTGACGGCCGAAGGCGATTTCACGAACTCGATGTTCCTCTTCGCCACGATCGCGATTTCGGTCGGCGGGTGGATACTCACGTCTCACTACCCCCCCGTCAGGCGCGCGCTGGTGCCGGCAAGCTTCGTCGGCCTCATCGCAATATTCGCGGTGCTGGCCCCGCCCGGCGTCGGCCTCTGGGGCGGCCTGCTGCTGAGCGTGCTCATCACTCTGGTGACGTCCATCGTGACGCTGCCGATCGGCATCCTGCTGGCATTCGGGCGTCGTAGCCGCCTGTCCAGCGTGCGGTTGATCTGCACCGCCTATATCGAGGTCATGCGCTCTGTGCCGCTGATCCTGGTCGTCTACTGGATCTGGATCCTGATGCCGGTGCTGGCGCCCCAATGGGGCCTGGCGGACGTTGCCCGTGGCATGATCGGCTTCACCGTGTTCTATTCCGCCTATGTCGCCGAATATGTGCGCTCCGGCCTGCAGGCGGTGCCTCGCGGCCAGACCGAAGCCGCGCGCTCGCTCGGCATGAGCGAGCTGGACATCAACCGCTACATCGTCCTTCCGCAGGCGATCCGGGTGGTGGTGCCGCCGCTGGTGGGCAACGTGCTGGATATCTTCAACGCAGCGCCGCTGGTGTTCATCATCGGGCTCACGGATTTCCTTCGGGCCGGACAGATGATCCTCGCCAATCCTCAGTATGGTGACCGCACCTACGAGGTCTACTCGTTCCTGTTCGTGGCGTATTTCCTCGTAGGTTCGCTGATCACGTTTGTGGCCCGCAAGCTCGAAGCCCATCTTGCAAGAGGCACCCGATGAGCGGCCTCAACCCCAATGGAGTCAATTCAATGAACGCCATCGTTGAAATGAAAGGTCTGAACAAGTTCTACGGCACGCATCACGTGCTGAAGGACATCGACCTTTCCGTCGCGCGCGGCGAAGTTGTGGTGGTGCTCGGTGCGAGCGGTTCCGGCAAGTCCACCCTGATCCGCTGCGTGAACGGCCTCGAGATGTACCAGAACGGCAGCCTGCGGGTCGACGGCTTCCAGATGCCGGTGGAAGAGGATCGCAAGCTCGGCGGTGAGCGCGAACTCGCCGCCATCCGCAAGGGCGTGGGCATGGTCTTCCAGCAGTTCAACCTCTTTCCGCACAAGACGGTGCTGGAGAACATCACGATCGCGCCGATGCGCGTGCGCAAGAAGTCGAAGGCGGAAGCCGAGGCGACCGCCCGCAGCCTGCTCGAACAGGTCGGCCTGACCGCTCATGCGCACAAATATCCGGCTCAGCTCTCCGGCGGCCAGCAGCAGCGAGTCGCAATCGCCCGGTCGCTGGCGATGCAACCTCATCTGATGCTGTTCGACGAGCCGACCTCCGCGCTCGATCCGGAGATGGTCGGCGAAGTGCTTGACGTCATGCGCAAACTTGCGGCCGACGGCATAACCATGATGATCGTTACCCACGAAATGGGCTTCGCGCGCGAGGTTGCAGACCGCATCGTCTATATCGACCAGGGCGCGATCCTGGAGATAGCCAAGCCGGACGAGTTCTTCACCCAGCCCAAGAACGAACGCGCGCAGTCGTTCCTCAGCCGCGTGCTTAAGCATTAAGTGCGGAGATGTCAGGTTGACTTCTGTCCGGATAACTTCGCGCTAAAGTTCAGGACTGCTGCGACGCATGGGTGCCTGGCCGGTAACGGCTTGGCAATACGCGATTGCTCCAATGCGATCCAGAAGAAAGGTCATCCTCCAACGTCGAGGACACGCCCGTCCTCTTCGCTAAAGTAACCGTCTTGGACAAGGACAGCCGGGACTATTTTTCGATTGTCGCGGATAGAGCGTTTGCGAAAATGAACTTCAAGTTGAATCCAGCTGTTTGAGGAGCGTCCGCATAGGAGACGCGAAAGAAATGTCCGGAAGTGGCGCGACCATGACCTCCAGCTGGTCACCCGTGACGTCTGCTTCCAGGCGGAGGCAAAGTTTCTGTGTATGACCGACTTCGGGCGCGTTGCGGACTCTCAGTTTAGGGCACGCTAGCAGACCGTCCGGTTTCGTGCTGCATATTGCTGTAAGCTGCCTTAGATTAACACCGTGGAACCTCTGTTCGTCTTAGCCAAAGGAGTGCCTGACCTCGGGGTCTCCGGGGCTGACATCTTGCTCACGGTCGCATGGGCCTAAGCCGCGATGGCGGAACCAGCCCATGCGCCGCATCGTTTCCTTCATTGTCGCGGGATCTGAAGCGCCGTTGGCGAGCAGCGCCGCCATTTCGCGGAAATAGGCTGGGCCGAGGACGCCAGGGCTGAGGACGCACATTCTTCGTGACAAGCCTTGAGCCCGCCGTTCGTGCAAGTTCGGCGGGCATTTCGTCGCTAAAGACCGCTGAAACGCTCGGGACGGTCCAGCGCGGGTTGGCATGGAGACAGCGCGCTACCTCTTTCTGCCTCAAGGCAGCCGCCAGCAAACTTTGCGGGAGCCGCACGACCGCATCGGCCAGGGTCCGTTCTCTTTATCGACGCCGTCAGCCATTCCATCGAGTTGGCCTCGCCGCCACCCTGTGACGGCCGGGGGCCCGCCGATTCACCGCTTTTGATCAACGCGGCAGCGGTTGGCGACTACCCGTCGCCTGTCGCGGCCAGCGATCTCGTTAGCGGCGAGCGTTGCGCCACCCTTGGCGCGCTTCCTCTTCCGAGCAAAACCAGCGCTCGCCCTTGTTCTTGGAGATCCGCGTCCGGCAGTAACACTTCTGTCCCGGCACACGGTAGATGCGCTTGCCTTTGGCCGAAATGTTGCCCTTGATGTCCTGTGCGTCAGGATGGGGCGCGACCTTCATGGTTTGGCGAAACCGGAAAACCATCTCCCAAGCCCGCCCAAGGCATGTCAGCCGGCGATCAGGGCACGCTCCGGCGGAAAACCGTCTCGGAATCCATTCTGCCCCGCTGAACACTGCCCGTCATGCGCAACAGCGTTGCCCTCCCCGCACGGCTCCGCGAGCCGACCTTCTGTAACGTTTGGCCGTGGTGACGCCCGCAGCCAGGCGGAACGCTGTCGCGCATCTGAAGTCTGCCTTCGGGATGAGTGAACGGCGGGCGTGTAAAGCCATCGGCTGTTGCCGCATGACGGTGCGCTACGAGACCACGCGGCCCGATGATCGCGCGCTTCGGAAGCGGATGCGAAAGATCGCGCGCGAGCGCCGGCGCTTCGGCTATCGGCGTCTGCACGTCCTGCTCAGGCGATTGGGCCATGTCGTGAACGACATGGCCCAATCGGCATGCGAGCATCGAGTAAGGTGCTCGTGTCAATGATGCCATTGGAGAGCGCGATGTCGACATATGTAGGCCTGGATGTTTCGCAGAAAGAGACTGAGATTTGTGTGGTGGATGTCGAGGGACGTCGGATTTGGCGAGGCAAGTGCCGGACGGAGCCGAACAGCATCGC
>NZ_JBDZDR010000013.1:0-52349 GCF_040049255.1 Mesorhizobium sp. KR2-14
ATAACGCCATGTCGATCACTCCATAGCCCCCGCTGAAAACACGCGGGGCAAGGTTCAAACATGGGTCACTTCTCGATGGAAATATCCGCTAATCCCGGGTCAGTTCCTGGTGGAAATCAACAAAGTATCGCAAGAGCAGTAGGGTGTTGTTGGTCGCGTGATTTTCACGCTGCGAGAATCGCTGAAAATACGATATGCGGCTCATCAGGCGGTTTTCTTCCACATCTCATCGTTGATCCCGGCGAGGATGGCCTCAAGCTCGCCGCCGAACACCTTGTTGAGCCGGTTGAACCCTCCATCGGCGATGAACGGCTCTTTGTCGATGGCCTCGCGGTCAACCACGATCTCTTTTTCGATCTGTTCGCCGATGCGCTTCAGCCAACGTTTCTGCGGCTCGCTCCACGGACGGCTTGCCATGATCGAACGCATGGCCGACCTCACGCGATCCTCGTAAGGCGTCAGCGGGTCGCCTATGGCTGCCTGACGGACAAAGCCGATGATCGAAGCGGCAATCTCCTCGTTCTTGGCATCGGCCCATGCGCGTCGCAGATTGGCCTCGGAATAGCCCTTGCGGTCCAGTGCGAGGCGAAGCTCTTTCAGGTCGGCTCGGGTCAGATCGCGGGGGCGTTGCACGACGAGCTTGAGCGCGGCTATCGCGTTCATGTTGTCGCGCACGAAAGCGGAGAAGCTGTCGAGGAAGTCTTCCGGTTTTTCAGCTTCCCCATAGCCTCGCGTGATGGCGACGACCTCGTCGGCATGACGCGAGATGGGTATGAAGCGAGGATTCCCGCTGTCCGCCTGCCAGTCGAGGATCGGGCCGATGGCTGCCCGATCTTTCAACCAAGCTGCAAGTGTTGGGGCATCGCCTGCTAACAAGCGCTTCAGCATCGCTTCCGGTGTTTCGCCTGCCACGGCCTCGAAGCGTTGCCGCGCCTCCTCGGGCAACTTCTTCAGGCGACGGCGCAGCTTGACCGCCATCTGCTCGCGGATCGTTTCGCGCTGACCGTCGTCCTTTGCACCGATCATCTCCCCGACAAGCTGCTCGAAACTGATCGACAGATTGACCACGACCGGCTTCATGTCGGTCAGATTCTGGAGATGCGGGTAGAGGTCCACGGCGTCGAAGATGCGGAACACCTCCTTGCCGATCTCGTCGCAGCGACGTGTCGCCCGCCCGATCATCTGCTCGTAGAGAATGCGGCTGTTGACGCGGCGCAGAAAGACGAGGTCGGTGATCTTCGGCACGTCGATGCCGGTGGTGAGCAGATCGACCGTGACCACGATCTTAGGGTCGGCATCGTTTCGAAACGACCGGATCAGGTTCTGCACCTTGTCAACGCTGCCGGTGATCTTCCTGACCGCCGCATCATCAATCTCGCCATAGGCATCGGCGAACGCCCTCTTGATCGCATCCACCACGATGTCGGCATGGGCGTCGGTGGCGGCAAAGATCAGAGTTTTGCCGGGGAGTGCCGGATCGATGTGCTTCGCGAGTTCCTCGGCGACCACGCGGTTAAACTCCGGCGTGATTACCTGCTTGTTGAACTGCTCGACCTCGAAGCGAAGTTCGTCGGGCAGCGTGGCGGTGTCGATTTCACCGCTGCGCGTATCGAGCAGATCAAGCTGCTCGTCCTTCTCGAAGGTGATGCCCGCCCGAGCGAGTGCCGTCTCGATCCTGATCGGCGGCTCATGGTCGATTAGAAAGCCGTCGATCACCGCCTCGCGATAGGAATAACGGAAGATCGGCTCTCCGAAGATATCGGTGGTGTGCAGCGCTGGCGTTGCGGTCAACCCGACCTTAACCGCGTCAAAATGCTCCAGCACGCGCCGGTATTTGGAGACGTAGTCGTCCTGGCCCCTAAAGCTGAGTTCGGCATCGGACATTTCGCGGTCGAGCAGGTAACCGCGATGACACTCGTCGATGACCATGAGGTCGTACTGATCGACAGGCGGGGCCTCGGAGGTGTCGGCGGCATAGAGGACGCGCTTCACCAGCCCCTGGATCGTACAGATGTGAACCTTGGTCTCGACATCCGGTTTCACGTCCGCCAGCCCCTTCAGACCGAAAATCTCGGCGAAGGTTTTGCCCGACACGACCTTGGTGGTCGAGAACTCGCCTTCGGTCTGATGGCCGAGGGCGCTGCGATCAACGACGAAGCAAATGCGCCGGAACCGTTTGGCGGACAGCAGCCGATAGAGCAGCGCGATGGCGAGCTTGGTTTTACCGGTGCCTGTCGCCATTGCCACGAGCATGGATCGCTGCTCGGATGACATAGCCGTTTCAACGGCACGGATCGCCGATTCCTGATAGTGTCGCAAGGGAAAGCCGAACTCGAACGGCTGCGCCTTCAACGCAGCATTCGCGGCATCCTGATCGACTTCGAGCAGTCCATAAAGGCCCTCCGGCGTCGGCCAGTCCACCAGCGCGCGACGATGATTGGCGCTGCGGCGTGTGTCACGGAACCAGATGCCGCTCTCGGTTTCGATCTGCTTCAAATAGGAGCGTCCATTTGCGGCAAAGACAAAGGGCACGCGATGAGCGCCCCATGGTCCACCAGCATAGGTGAAGTCGCCGCTGTCCTTGATCCCCGCCGAGTACCGCTCGGACTGGTCGATGGCAGCCGAGACGTTCTTGCGCCTTCGTTTGGCTTCCACCATGCCGATCAACGTGGTGCCGACAAATAGCGCATAGTCGGCGGGGCCGTTGGCGGTCGGCCACTCGGCAATCGCCATGTTGCGGCCCTTCGCAGGTCGGACGCCTGCGCTATGGCGCAGCGTCTTGGTGTCTGCCGCCCAGCCACGATCCCGAAGCTGCTGGTCGATCAGGGCGCGGGTTTCCGTCTCGTCCAAGTCCAGCTTGGCTGCGGCTTCCTCTCCGCGCTCAATAAGCTCGATCACTGCCTCACGTGGAGCGTTCTCGGCGTCCGACTGCAAGCTCGTCAGCTTGGCGGCGATGGCTGCCCTTTCTGCCTCCACCTCCTGAGCAAGCTGTTCCCACGTGGCTCGCTCTTCCGCCTCGCGCTTCAATCTCTCCTCGACCGTCTCCCGCGCCCGAGCCTGCTCCTCGGCCCGACGGTGGGCAGCAGCGGCTGCATCTTCGGTCTCCGCCATCTTTCGGCGCAGAGCCTCGATCTCCTCTCGAAGAGGAACGGTGGCATCGACCGGCTCGGGTGGTGGCACGAACACGCCAGGATTGAAGGTTGGCTGTCGCGCGTAGGTGCGATGGAACCAGACGCCGAGGGAGCGGGCGAGCTTCAGCGCTGTCAGCGCGTCGGAGTGCGCCCCCTTTGCCTCATGCACCGCCACGTTGCCTGTTTTGCGCAGCGCGTGGAAAATGTCAGCGACTTCCTTTGGAATGATCCGCTCGTAGGAAAGCCGCCTCAGCGTTTCCTCGAAGCTCTCCCGCTCATCGCGATAGGCGGCATGCCGGGCGGCGATGATCTTGGCCGTCAACTCGGCAAACTGGCGCAACTTGACGATTGCGGTCGAGGGGTCGTCGCGGAAATAGCGTTCCGCAAGCCCGCCGAGTGTCACCAGTCGCCTGTCGTGCTCGTTGAGAAACTCGAAATTGGCCGACCCCATTTCCCCCTCCATGGCCGGATTATCCGTCGGTCAATCTCACAGAAAGACGAAGGAATGTCTAACTCTGCGGTGCGGATGGGGGAATTTGGGCTCTGATCGCAAGGGACTATCGAAAGCTATCGTAGCGTTCAGCAAAGTCGCCATTTGGTGGGAAAAGCCTGCTTCGGCGCGAAAAGATCATGGAAAAATGATCCCAGAAGCATTGTGATCGCGATTACTTCACAGAACACCTGGGCGTGTAGCAATGTTCATCATTCGAATCAGAGTTCGCCATGACCATTCCAGATTTCCAGACACTCATGCTCCCTGTACTCCGTGAAGCAGCTTCCGGTGAGGTCCGGATCGGCGATGTGGTCGAGCGGCTGGCTGAGGATTTTCAACTCACACCGGAGGAGAAGTCGCAGCTACTGCCTTCGGGACGGCAAACTGTCTTTTACAACCGGATACAGTGGGCGAAGTCATTCCTCGGTAAGGCGGGTCTCGTCGAACCAACCCGACGCGCTCATTTCCGGATCACGCCTCGCGGAGAACAGGTTCTCAACAGTGCGCCCGAGCGCATCGACAGTCGTCTGCTTTCACAATTTCCTGAGTTTCGCGCATTTCGCGAAGGGCAAGAGGTTTCGGCTGACACCAGCACCCCCTCAGTGGCCGTGGAGGAGGATCACCTCACGCCTGACGAGGTGATGCGAAAGGCCGCAAAGGAACTTGAGGCCGCTCTCGCAGCGGACCTCCTCCAGAAGGTGATAGCGGGCACCCCGGCCTTTTTCGAAAGTGTCGTTGTCAGGCTCCTCATCGCGATGGGATACGGCGGCTCAGTCAGCGAGCTTGATAAAGCTCTCGTTGGGAAATCAGGCGACGGTGGCGTGGACGGGGTGATTGACCAGGACCCTCTCGGGCTAGACCGTATTTACGTCCAGGCGAAGCGCTACTCGGACGGCAACAACGTCGGGGCGGGCGCAATTCGAGACTTCTTCGGCAGCCTGGACCGGTTCAAGGCCAACAAGGGGCTGTTCGTAACGACCTCGACGTTCTCGCCCTCTGCGCGCGAGACAGCGGACCTGCTCAGCAAGCGGATCGTGCTGATTGACGGGACGCAACTTGCGCGGCTGATGATACGCCATGAGGTTGGCTGCCGTGTTGAGGAAACCCTGACGATTAAGAAACTCGACGAAGAGTTCTTTGAATAAGAAGAAGGACTGGGGCAAATGGATATAGTTGGTGGAAAAGTCTCGATATCAGGCACTGTGCACTACCCGCTCGCCGGAAGGTATACCGGTGGTGGGGAGGTGGTTTACGGCTTTGTCTCTCGGGACCCAGACGGCCTTGTCAAACCGAACCGAACGGTACTGAGGGCAGGCTCCCTGGAGATTGAAATCAGCGGCCTCAGAGGCTTGCCAGACCTGATTGCATCTTTGGTGCTTGAACAGCCAGATGGGGACGAATCTCCCAAAGGGTTCGCGGACCGGCTGAAAATGCGCGATGGCATTGCTGAGGCATTTGACCAAGCCGCACTCCGCATTAAACAAGCGCCCCGCGAATAGCGCTCGTTTACGTACCCCGGAAGCGTTGTTGAAGGATCGACAGTCGGTGTCGCGGGAGTGCATGGGCGGCGCGGCTGAAGCGTAGTCGGCGACACCAGATGCGGCGGAGCGCCCCCCCAAAGTCTGAACCCGCCAGGAGGATGGCGAGATGCACTCTACTGACGCGCATTGCTTTTCGTGCGGTTACGATACTTTCTTGATGGTCGGCAGCCTGATGTCGAACTATCAGGTGTACTTGGCAGGGCCTGTCATTTGTGGAAGCTGCAAGGCGGTAACGACGGCCAACTTCAAAGCCGCAGAGTTGACGTGTGAGACCTGCAAGTCGTCAAACGTGTCGCCCGTCCGCGACCCCGCGAACTGGATGGGGGACGATGATCGTAATTCCAAATGGGCAGAACTACCGTTGCCCCTACGGGAGCTTTTCGACCTGGACTTTCCCGGCCACTACAAGTGCCCGAAATGCGGAACGTTCGAACTGCGGTTTGGGACGAACTTTATGGGGCACGGCCACAGAAGTGCGGATTGAGCGTGCGGCTGTCATCCATCCAGCGCATCTCAGCAGCACGCATTTTCACCCCGGATCAGGGCGCGCTGCGTTGATATACTGGGCTGACCTAAGTAACGTCCGGTGGTCCGACGCATTCTGACAAGCAAGAGCCAATGGGTCGGGCGAGTTCGGCACCTTGTCGCCTACTGGCTTGTGCCGCGTGAAAACCCGGAGCCGAACCTCCTCCTCAGCAGCCTCAATCTCGGTCAGCAGTCGCATTATCGGCGAGCAACTGGATGATCTGCGCGCCAACCTGCGTCGGAACAAAGACATTGGCTATGATCTGCATTGTCTTTCCGTCTGGCGAGACAACCGCGCTGTACGGCGCGGCGCTTTTTTCTAGACGCTCGTCAGGGATCAGGTCGGTCGGCTTCACGCCCAGGGCGTCCGCGAGCTTCTTCAGGAAAAGCCCGGTAGGCAGAGACTGACCGCGCATGTAGCTGGAAATTCGGTTGCGGTCCATGTCCGCCGCACGGGCCAGATCGCTCTGATTATAGTTCTTTTGCAGCATGAGCCGGTACGCACGTTTACTGAATTGTTCCTTTACGCTCCCCGTCCGGGAGGCATCATCTACGGCCATAAAACCAACCCCCTCGTGCTTGGACTATCGCATGCCGCGCCATCTCGGCTGCGTTGCCATGTTTGTCACTTTTGTATTTGGATATAGCCAAGATAAAATATCAAGAGGTGTCATTGGGTACAAACCCCGGCGACTCGCCATGCCCTCATGAAGCATGGGGTGCGGGGGGGTGAAGTTCGGGGCCGCGCTGGCTCTGGTGCTCTTTGAGATCACCGCCGCAGTGGACTCGCAGACAGGGCGCAGCAAGGTCGGGACCGTCCTTGCCACACAACCGAATCCAGCGGTGGCTTACCCCGCACAGGTACGAATCGCACATTATCCAAAACGTTAGTGTGGATTCGGTTGCCCGCGCCCAGGTCAAACGTGACCCACCTGACGACGGCGGAATCCGCAACGGCGACTAAGCCAGATCAGGTCCAGCTTACCGCCGTCCTCGCCGCCACTCCCAGGGCCGGGCCGGGCGACTCCAAGACAAGGACCTCGTCATTAAGGCTGCCTGATCTGTTCGTGGATCATGTCGGTCCTGGGACGGTTGCGGGAGCCGTGGGCGAGACCGTGGTTGTACGAACTTCAGCCATCACGAGATGGGCTCTTGGATTCGTCGTGAAGAAGTTCATGAGGGGACAGGGCTGCTCGCGCACCCCTGAGCCGCTGATGGCCTTCGTTGATCGCGATCACACGTGATCGCTCTCACTCAGGCCACCAGCGGTATTTCGCTGAGGTGATCTCATCTCTTTCAAACATTATCTTCCATCTCGCACCCAAGATTTGACGCTTTCCCCCCCTATCCTGCCCAAAAATGAACAGGATAAAGGGGGAAGTTCATTCGCACCCTGAGTTTATGAGTACGCTCAACAAGCCACATGCCGGATTTAATCGGCGGCTGGCGGTTTCCCGTAACCAGCATAGGCGGCCCCTTCCCCGATCCGCTCCACCTACTGGTGAGTTTGGGGGTTGCCCGACTAGGTGTGCATGAAGCCTTTTGCACCCGACGGACCTTGCTACTCTGGTGAGCGTTAAGATCGAAACGGTTATTGATCTGGAGATCAAAGCAACGTGTGTCAGACAGTTGAGGGATCGACACACGCGGAGAAGGGTCAAAGTGACCAAGACACACTTCTCCTCTTTTTCTGATGCCTTCTTGCGGAAACTCTTGTCCGCCGAGCAGCCGTTACTCCCTACCATCTGGGGCGGGATGTCCGTCTCGTTGGTCGTTCTACCTACGGCGCTGCCGGTCAGTGGTCCCGGTTACCATTTTTTGGGATGGAGGAGACCCCGATACACTCCTGAACGATATGCAGCGACGAGATCGCATCTCATCTAATACTTCTATTTATATCAGAGCCCTGGCGAAGTTCGCAAAATCAAAATTAGCTTCGATGATCCGCCATGAGGTTGGCTGCCGAGTTGAGGAAACCCTGATGATCAAGAAACTCGACGAAGAGTTCTTCGAATGAGAAGCAGGAGGGGGGCAAATGGTGCGTTCGCTAGCCGAAGTGGAATCCGCCCTTCCAGCGTATTCTCAACACCGAGAACCGACGTGGTGGCATCCGGGACGATCTGCTCGTCATGGCAGGATATTCTCCGCGCATCAGCCGTCAGGTTGACGTGGAGGTGAGGCAGTCCATGTGATAGGACCGGGCATGACAAGCGACAAACCAGAAACCGACGCCGCTCAGGAACTCAAGGTGGTCAGGCTCCTAAAGCCCGTAAAGGTGGGACTGCTCATCAGCCGTCATGTGGAGATGGGGCGCTTAGCGTGATAGGATAGGCGATGACCAGCGACAAACCCGATCCGGACAAAGAAGACGAGCCTGTGGACCTCTACGTCAACCGCGACAGCGAGGACTACAAGCTCGTCTTGCAAGCCTATCGCGAGGGCAAGCTCGTCGAAATCAGCGGTATGACCCGCGAGGCTCTGCGCGCGTATCTCGTCGGGGATCGTTTCCGCCGCTTTGTCGGCCATGCCGGGAAAGGCATGACTACGGAAGAACTCATGAAGCTGACGAGGGGCGAGTAGCCTCCCCTCCCCCTATCCGAACCTCATCTTAGCCATGACGAGGTCCCGCTGGTGCTGGGCCTTGTCCTCAGACGGTTCGAGAAACACGAGCCATGGCTTATTGTCGCCATCGTGGAGGGTGATGACACGACCGTAGATCACCTCGTTGGTCTCTTCCTGGAGCCGGTCCAGAAGCTCCCCAGTGACCTCCTGATCGGTGTTGATCCGGATGCACTCGCGCCACATGGACTTACCCCAGTCGATCCGCACGGTCCCGAAAATGGGCGTGGAAATTGAACACAACGGGTCATTCATCATCCCAGTGGCGAGTTCGTTGTACGGCCCGGCCCGCACCGGACCAAGCGGCGGAAAGTACCAGAGCCGACCACTGCGCTTGCCAAAAGTAACGTCCTTGCTGCGTGTTTTGCCCCCGGCGCGCAGGAGTGTAGCAAGCACATACTCTTCCTCGGGCTCCTCGTCCGGGTGGAAGGTGGTGACGAGGCTAATCTTCTTCTTCGAAACAGCGGCCATCACGAGAACCTCAGATTGGCCCAGGCCAAATCCGCCAGATGCTGGTTTTCGTCCTGCCTTGGGGTTGTGAACGCGTACCAGAGCGTAAAATCACCATCGACGCAGACAGTGCCACGCCCAGGAATGGTCTCACCAGCGGCCTCGCACATTTCCACCACGTCCGCGCCTTTGGGAAACTGGATGCAATCGACCTCACGGCCCTCATCCCACACAAGGAGCGCATCGCCGTAAATCTCGGTAGCTTCGCTCCCCAGCTTATGCTTGCGGACGAACCGCGTAGCAAGCTCGTTATGCTTGGCCCCCATGTGCCTGTCCGCCCGATGATACGCGTACCCGCGATACCACAGCACGCCAGCACGACCGTCTTTGGCTTTATAGATGCGCCCACCGTGCCAGTGAGCTTCGCGCCCAACGGACGTAGCGAGCGCTACGCAGTCCTCTGGCTCTTCACCGGGCCTCCAAAGTATGGCGGGGCAAACTTTCTTCTTAACTACTGCCATCTGAAAACTCGTATAAGAAATGTCTAAACAATGAAAATGCGCCCTCCCGAGTTCGCCCGGAAGGAGTGAATGCCGCCTTAGTACACAGCCAAAAGCCTTTTGGGGAGAGTAGCAGGCCAACTCCACGAACTTCATCGTACCTCTCGAACTTCGTCACCGGAGGTCTCGGCGGTGAAGTACTCAGACCGCCATGTATTTGGCACTAGCGCCATGGCTCTGCCGCCAGCCCACCGTCAACCTCTCGTACGAGCAGAGCGAGGCACAGAGGTTTATCCCACGCCCCTACCGTCGTCCTCGCCGCCACTCCCAAGGCGGGACGAAACTCCCAGACCATAGCCCTGCACGGGCTCGCCGGGCAGCAAGTTCGTCAGACACATACTACAGGCTGTACTGTCGGTAAGCGATGGGCCATCTCTGGCCGACCAACCACTTGTTCAGTTCCGTCCCTCTGGCGCGGGAGACCGCAACAATCCGGCCATATCGGTCGGTGTCGCGAGGCACGCACGAGACAGTGGCACCACCAAGGACTGGCTGTCCCAGCGATCTCTAGTCTGATCTGTAGGAAAACAAGGCACTTGCCTGTCGGGGGGATTGAGCGTAGCGGACCTCCGCTACCATTGCTCCCCACACAGTCTCCGTGGGATTGCCAAACTTCTGAATAGTGCCTGTTAAAGCGGCCAAGCGACCGACGATTTGGAGCGACTTGTCGGGATTCACGACGACCTTTTCAATCAGGTCACGGATGATCACCAAGTCAGGATCGTCCGCGTGAGCGCCCTTCTCCAGAAGTGGCTGGGTTTTTGCAATGACATCGAGATGCCGCTTGATCAGAGTCGGGTACGGCTCGATCTTCATGTCTGGGACTTCCTGCTTCAGGACCTCAAGCTTATGGGCGCGTTGCCGCCCGGCAGCTTGGGGGCCGAGGAAGGAACCCGCTGCGCACGTCGCCCCGAAACCGAAAGTGATGACCCTAAGCGGATATTCCGCGGCACCCAAAGCGCTGATCGGTGGGTTCTTGGGTCGCTATGCCGGTCTGTAGATGCGCTCTGCAGTGCACCAGAAAATGTTGGCCTGATCGACCTCGCTATATGTCGCCGCTGCCGTGCGGTGCGCAGTGATCAGATCGGCATGGCTGGTCCACAATTTCTCGATCGGAAAGTTCGACCCGAACATCAGTCGGCCACTGCCAAGGATCTCGATGGCCGTTTCATAGACCATCGCGATCAAAACCGGGTCGTTGCGGTGCTCGAAGGTCCCCAGTCCCGACAGCTTTACGGTGAGGTTCGGCGCCTTGGCGAGCATGCTCAGACCGCTGCGCCACTCGTCGATCGTCTTCTCGTCACTTGCGGTCAGCATACCCGCGTGGGTGAGGATGAAGTCGATCTGTGGGTTCTCGCCGATCAGTTGCAGCCCATCCTCCATCTGCGGCGGGAAAAGCTGCAGATCGAAGGACAGGCCGTAATCTTGCAGCCGGCGCACATTGGCACGCACCTTCGGATCGATCACCTGACGCGCGTGGCTTGCGAAACGGAATGCAGGCGTCTCGTGCCAGTGAAGCTGCATGCGCACGCCGCGCAGCAGCGGGTATTTCATCAGTCGGTCGAGCTGGGGCCGAACGTCGTCGACCGTCATGTCGGCATAGCCGACGATTGCGTGCGGCCAGCCGGTGCGCGCCGCGGTTTCAGTGAGGAAGGCGACCTCCTTCTCGAAATCCCTCTTGGCCCAGTTCGTCTGGACATAGACGGCTTTCTCGACGGCCGCATCCTGCTGGCCTTCGAGGAACTCCTCTATGGGGTAGTCCCGGCGGATCGGCTCATAAGGCCCAAAAATGCGCGGCACCATGGGTCCGACAAGCCACGGCTGGTCCTTCTGCCGCCAGATATGGAAGTGGGAATCGATGATCTTCTGCATCATGGCACCTTCAGATCCACAGCAGGCCGAGAGAGGGAGAGGATGGAAGTTGTGATGCTCTCGATCGAGGAGCCGTCGACCAGATCATCGAGATAGGGCAGGACCGCCTTAAGGGCCGCAGTCTGCGGTTGGAAGCGGGGATCGGCCGCGAGCGGTGTCAGCAGCAAAGTCCGGAAAGCCCGCGCGGACAGTCGGCGGATCGCTGCCTCCATCTCGGCATGGCTGCCGCGCTCCAGCCCGTCGGACAGGATCGCCACAGCAGCGCCGCGGGCGAAGGCGGCGAAACGCGGTATCGCCAGCAGGGCGAGCAGCGTCGGCCCGATGCGCGTACCGCCGTCCCAGTCCTCGACGACTTCTGCCGCGCGAGCCATCGCCCGGCTGCGGTCGCGCAGCTTGAGGCTTGGCGTGATGCGCGTCAGACGCGTGCCCAGAGTGAACACCTCGACGCGCGGGGCATTCTGCACGATAGCGTGCGCGAGTTTCAGATAGTCTGACGTGTGCCGTTTCATCGATCCCGAAATATCGATGAGGAGCAACAGCTTGCGCGCCACCTCGGCACGCCGTCGCAGATCCGGGCGAGGAATGTCGCCATCTGCACCGACGATCGCGCGCAGCGACCGCCGCAAGTCGAGCCTACCCCGCGAAACGGCCCGGTTGCTGCGAAACGAGCGCCGCGTCGGAAGTGCGGGTCGAAGGCGCCTGCCAAAATGCTCGAGGCGCGCGTCGTCATCGGCGACGAAAACCCTGTCGCCTAACTGTTCCCTGCGGGAAGAAAGCTCCCCGCCCCTCTCCTTGCGCGGCGGTTCCCGCTTCTCCCTCACGATGCCGCTGTCATCCCTGATGCGCGTCTCCTCGTCGTCCTCGCCGTCCGCGACGACCATCGCGTCGCCCCAAAACCAGCTGCGGAACAAGGCCTCGAATTCGTCCATCCGGTCCGGCGGGGGCGCAAGGGCGGCACGGGCCGCGCCATGGATATCTTTCATCGAACGGGGACCCAGCAGAGTGACTCCTTGCATGAAGGTAACGACTTGCTCGGGCGCGACGATGAAGCCGCCAGCGCGCAGCAGGCGCGCAAATCCGAGCAGATTCGCCGCAGCAGGTGGAAGCGCGGTCATGCCAGTGCCCTCTCCACGATTCGGTCAAGTTCCGGCGCGATATATGCGAGATCCTCCTCGTCCTTGATGAGGACGCCTATGGCGCGGCGGAACGCTTCCGGCCAGCTGCTACCGGCACTCTCAAGCACCATCGCTGCATTCGCCCATTCCACCGCCTCCGATATGCCGGGCGGCTTGGCCAGCGGGCGGGTGCGAATATCGCGCACGGCCGCCGCCACGGCACGCGCCGTTGCCTGCGCGACCTCGCCGGCGCGCAGGGCGATGATCCGTGCCTCGCGCTCCGCATCCGGATAGCCGATCCAATGGTAGACGCAGCGGCGGCGCAACGCTTCCGCCAGTTCGCGTGTCCGGTTCGAGGTGAGTATGATAATCGGCCGCGAGGTGGTGCGGATCGTGCCGCGCTCGGGAATGGTGATCTGGAAATCCGACAGGAACTCCAGCAGCAGCGCTTCGAACTCGTGATCGGAGCGGTCGATCTCGTCGATAAGCAGCACCCGTTGCGATGGCGCGCGCAGGACTTGCAGCAGCGGCCGCTCGATCAGGAAGCGGTCGTCATAGATGTCGACCTCGCGCTCGCCGGCCTGCCGGATGGCGAGGAGCTGGCGCTGGTAGTTCCATTCGTAGAGCGCGTGGGCGGCGTCGATGCCCTCATAGCACTGCAGCCGGACGAGTTCGGTGTCCAAGAGGCCGGCCAGCGCCTTTGCCGCCTCGGTCTTGCCGACCCCCGGCACGCCTTCGAGCAGCAGGGGCTTGCCGAGCCGGATCGCCAGGAAGATCGCTGTCGCCAGACCGTCATCGGCAATATAGTCCGCCTCGGCAAGGCGCCCGGCCAGATCCTCGGGCGAAGCCACCGGCAACGGAGCTGACGGCTTGCTTGCCACCGTCAGGCTCCGGCGCCCGCGCGCTGTTGCTTCAGCGCGCGCAAGATGCGTTCGGGCGTGATCGGCAGCATGTCGATTCGCACTCCGACCGCATCGAAGACCGCGTTGGCCACTGCGGGAATCTGCGGGTTCGCGCACATTTCCCCGGGGCCCTTGGCACCATAGGGACCATCGGAGGACGGGCGCTCCAGAACGATGATTTCCGTCTGCGCAAGGTCGCCCGGCCCCGGCATCAGATACTGGTTGAAGTCGGTGCCACAATGATCACGGTTCGGATAGTAGGGTTCGGTCGTCTCGTAAAGCGCATGACTGATGCCCATCCAGGAGCCGCCGATCAGTTGCTGCTCGACCATTTTCGGGTTCAGCGCCCGACCGATCTCGAAGACGTTCTTGATCGACACGACGGTGACCTCGCCGGTTTCATCATCGACGTCGACTTCCGCCACGGTACAGGCATGCGCGTAGCAAGTCGCCGGCTTCATGGCGCCGGTCTCCGTCTCTGGGTACGACCGCGGGACCAGAAACATTCCACGACCGGAGATCGAGCGGCCGCGCTTGAAATGCGCGGCAAGCGCCGTGTCGAAGATCGAAATCGACTTCTGCGGAGCGCCCTTCACATGGATGTTGCCCTTGCCGTCGGTTTCGAGGTCGGCGGCGTCCACCTCCATCTCCTCGGCCGCCACTTCCAGCATGACCTGCCGGGCCTCCGTCGCAGCCTGAATGATGGCGTTGCCGATCCGGTGCGTGCCACGTGAGGCAAATGTCCCCATGCAGTGCGGACCGGTGTCGGTATCCGCGGTGTCGATCGTGACCTGGTCCGCCGAGACGCCAATCGTCTCGGCGCAGATCTGTGCCATCACCTGCTTCAGCCCCTGACCGAGGTCCACCGATGACAGCGTCACCATAAAGTTGCCGGTCGGCGTCGAATGCACCAGCGCCTGGCTAGGGTCGCCGCCCAGATTCATGCCGGTCGGATAGTTGACGGCCGCAACGCCGCGCCCGCGCCTGATTGCCATTTCAGACCTCCTTGTAGGAAGACATTCGCAGGTATTTTTCGGCCACCGGCCAGTTTGCCGCCCTCGACGCTTCCTGCATGCATTCAATCAGCGCCGCGCCTTCGGTCGGCTGACGATGGGCCTTCATGTCGCCGTCGCGATAGGCGTTGATGAAGCGGAATTCGAGCGGATCCATGCCGATCAACCGCGCCAGCTTGTCCATCTGCACTTCAAGCGCGAAATCGGCGATGGTGACGCCGAAGCCGCGCATGGCGGATGACGGCGTGCGGTTGGTGTAGACGCAGTAAGTGTCGATCCACACATTGGGCACCGTATAGGGGCCGGGATAGTGCGCCGCACCCTTTTGCGCTCCATAGGGCGAGTGGCGCGAATAGGCGCCGGCGTCGGTGTAGCCGGTGACCTTGCGCGCCAGGATGCGCCCGTCGCGGGTCACGCCGTCCTTGATCACGATCTTTTCTGCCGCGCGGGGCGAGGAAATCTGCATTTCCTCATAACGGCTGTAGATGAAGCTGACCGGCCTGCCGGTTAGCCGGGAAGCCAGGATGGCGATCGGCTCGACTATCACGTCCACCTTGCCGCCGAAGCCGCCGCCCACGGTGCCGCCGACGAAATGCAGCTTGTGCCCGGGCATCTGCAGGATGATCGAGGTGTTGTCGAGCGTGAAGAACAGCGCCTGGGTATTGGTGTAGCAGGTGAAGCGGTCATTGCCTTCCGGCACGACGATGCAGCCGGTGGTCTCGGTCGGCGCCTGCTCGATGGGCGAAGATTCGTAGGTCTGTTCCAATATGTGATCGGCCTCGGCAAACCCCCTCTCGACGTCTCCGAAGCGCACCTTGCGGTGGCTGCCGCTGTCATAGGTGTAGTAGTTGTTGCCGTGGTACTCGTTGACGATGGGCGCGCCCGGAGCGAGTGCGGCATCCATGTCGAGCACGGCGGGCAGCACCTCATAGTCCACCTTCACCTTGGCCGCGGCCTCATGCGCGGCGCGCTCGCTGTCGGCCAGCACCGCCACCACCGCCTCGCCCTTCCAGCGCACCTTGTCGGCGGCGAGCACCTGTTCGTCTTCCGGGCCGATCTGGATGAGGATCAGGATCGTGTAGACATTGTGCGGCACGTCCTTGTGGGTCAGTACTCGCACGACACCCGGATGCCGCTCCGCTTCCGACACATCGATGGAGCGGATGCGCGCGTGATGGTGCGGGCTGCGCACCATCTTCAGATGGAGCATGCCGGGGAAGCTGCGGTCAGCGAAATAGGCGGTCTTGCCGGTCACGTGCCCCGGCACGTCGGAGCGCTGCAGGCTCTGTCCGATCTGATTGAGATCGTCCTGACGTTCGTCGGAAAAGTATTCCTTAGCGAGGCGGATCATGCCTTCCTCCTCAGGCCATGTTGAGCGTATTGGCGCGCGCCGCTGAAAGCACGGCCTGGATGATGGGCTCGTAGCCGGTGCAGCGGCAGATGTTGCCGGAAAGCGCCTCGATCACCTCTTCGCGGCTCGGATCGGGCGTAGTGTCGAGAAGCGCCTTGGCGGCCATGATCATGCCCGGCGTGCAAAAACCGCACTGCGCCGCAAACCCGTCGAGGAAGGCGCGTTGCAGCGGATGCATGACGCCCTCTCTGGTGAGACCGGCAGTGGTGACGATTTGCCTGTCCCGGCAGCTTTCCGCCAATACGAGACAAGAGAGCGTCAGTTCGCCATCAATCAGGACCGAACAGGCGCCGCATGTGCCCTGGTGGCAGCCGCCCTTCGGCGAGGTATCGCCGAACCTCTCGCGCAGCGCGTTGAGCAGCGTCGAGCCGCTCTCCACGAACTCGGCGCGCTCCTCGCCATTCAGCGTCAGTTCGACTGGAACCTTCTTCGCCATCGTCTCCTCCCTGGCGCTCGGCTGGGTAGATTCTCGTCAACCGACCAGCAGTCGGCGCAGATGCACCGGCAGTACCTCCCGGCGATACCAGGCGCTGGCGACCGGATCGGTCGGCGGGTCGATACCTTCGCCCGCGCGTTCGATTGCCCCGGCGACGCCCACTGCCGTGAGAGGCTTGCCGATCAGTGCTTCCTCCGCTCCTTTTGCGCGGATCGGCCGGTCCGCCATGCAGCCGAGCGCGAGGCGTGCATATGCAACCGTGCCGTCCGCCGCCAATTCGACGACCGCCGCGATGCTAAGCACGGAAACGCCCTTCGGCTTGACCCGCGACACCTTCAGGAAGCGAAAGTTTTCTGCCCCGCGCAGGCCGAAGCGCACGCCGGTGGCGATCCCGCTGGCCGCATCGCGGTTCGGTAAGAAGGCGTCGAGCGGCATTTCGCGGCCTTCGATCGTCACCGCCGCGTCCAGCGCCAGCAGCGCCACCGCAAAATCGCCATAGGGCGAAGGCGCGAAGAGGTTTCCGCCGACGGTCGCCATGTTGCGCACGGCGGGTCCGCCGACGGCGCGCGCGGCATTGGCGATGGGCGACAGCTTCTTGTGGCGCGCGATCTCGGCCATCGTGACCGACGCTCCGATGCTCACGACGCCCTCGGCCATGCGGATTTCGCGCAGTGATTTCTCCGCGGAGCGCACGAATGTGCCAAACGACAGGTCGCCTTCATTGGCCGCGCGTACGCACAGCGTTCCGCCGCCGAGATAGCGCGTGCCGGCGGCTCGCAGGGCCACACTGGCCTCCTCGACCGTGGCAAAGGTCTGTAGCGAGAGTGGCATGGCCGCCTCCTTACGCGTCGGCGAAATGGTTTTTCAGCGCGTCGAAACCACCCTGGAAGACATTTTCCCCCATGCCCTTGGCAACGGTCTCGGCCTGATCGGCAGGGGTATCGAAGGTGGCGGTCCACTCCGCATAGGTGCGCTCGCCATCGGTCACGCGGCGCAGTTGCAGTGTCGCCTCGTGGTTCGAGATCGGCTGCGGCGTCTCGATGATCGAGTAGCTGACGAGATGATCGTCATCGGAGAAGGCCAGCAGTTTTTCGCGGATGGTGGCGCCGCTGACCACCTTGAAATTGCGCACGCAGCCTATGTCGGTTGCTGCCCTCCCGTCCTCGATATGGCTTTCCACCATGCGCGGGTGCCAGCTCGGCAATCCGTTGTAGTCGCGAATGCGCTGCCAGACCTTTTCGACGGGCGCGTCGATCACGCTTGAGATGGTCACTGTCGGCATGCCGGCTCCTCCCGTTGCAACAAGGATCAGCCTAGCGCCGCCGGGAAGCCTCGCTTATCGATGCGTCTGGAAGCCTTATCGAGAAGTCTGAAAAAGTTCAGGCCCCGGCGCGCGCCGCCTCGCGGTAGAGCGTTGGGGCGACGCCGGCATGGTCGCGGAAGAAGCGGGTGAAGTTGGCTTGCGTCGTGAAACCGAGATTGCAGGCAACTGAGGTGAGGGGCTCCTCCGAGCCCTTGATCTGCCGCAGCGCCTCCTCCATGCGCAGCGTGTTCCAGTAGACGTTCGGCGTCAGCTTCATCTGGTCCTTGAACAGCGTGAAGAAATGCGGCCGCGAAAGCCCGACGCTGCGCGCCACCTCGTCAAGTCCGACGCGGCCGCATAGATTGGCCTCCATCAAGGCCAGCGCCTTGCGAATGCGGTAGTCGAGATGCCCGGCTTTCCCCGCCCGGGTAGACATCGGCAATTGCGCGGCATCGATTGCCTCGATCAGCCGTTCTGTCATGCGCTCGATTTCGTAAGCGGCGAAGTCACCCGCTTCGACAGCGCCCGTGAGAGCGTTGAAGAGCCCCGTCGTTGTCGTGCGCAATTCGTCGTCCAGCGGTGCGGCGGGTCTGCGAAACAGCGGCTCGCCCGGCTTGCGTCCAAGCCGCAGAGCCGCCCATTCGGGCCGGATATAAAAGGCGAGGAACGAGCCCGGCTTGCCTTCCGGGAAATGATGGCTGTGCGGCTGCATGGAGTTCACGCAGATTGCTTCGTCCGGCCCAAGCCGCACTTCCTTGCCGCCGACGATCATCGAGCCCGGATCGCCCTCGAGCCAGACGATGATGTGCGCCTCTGTATGAGCATGTGTGACCAGGTCGCTGGCCGCACTCAGAACCGACACATGCCCGAACGCGCCCGAAAAGAGCTTGATCGAGGCCATTTCCCCTCCCGAGTGCTGCCTTATGCACTCTTGGAGATTTTGGTCCGACCAGATGGGCTCGTCAAGACTCGGGCTCAAGCAGGTTCGAGACACTGCTACAGGTTGGGAGCCCTCCTGAGCCCCGCACACGCAACTCCTCTCGTGACCACCGCGATGATGCGCAGCAGACCCTTTGCGCTCCCATTCAGCCGTTCCCAAAAGCCCCGTTGAGCACGCCAACTATGACGCAAAGGCTTCTGAGCGGTGCACCTGCCTTCCACCCAGCAGGGTCAACAGCACTTCCGTGTCGCCGATATCGTAGACATCGCAGGTCAAGATATTCCGGTCGAGGACAATAAGATCGGCGTGTTTGCCGACAGATAGCGAGCCTGTGCTCGCATCGCGCCAGGCCGCGCGCGCAGCGTTGACGGTGTAGCCCTTGATGCACTCCTCTCGGGTTAGCCGCTGTTCGGCGAGGAAGACCGGATGATCGCCATTCCTCCTGGGAGGCTGGCGTGTGAGCGCGGTCTCCATGATCTGGAACGGGTTGAGCGTCGATACGCCCCAGTCGGAGGAGAGCGTCCAGTCGGCACCCGCATCGATCAGCGAGCGGAACGCGTACATCCATTTGCCTCGCTCTTCACCTACCATCGGTAGCGCCACATCGGTTACGGAGGGTTCGTTTCGCGCCCAAAGTGCCTGAACGTTGGCGACTGCCCCAAGCTTGCGAAAACGCGGAATGTCGGCCGGGTCTATGCACTGGATGTGCGCAAGTTGGTGGTGGCTCGGCCAAAGCCCGTTCTTTTCCTTTGCCGCCTCCAGCCCGTCGAGTGCAGCACGCACGGCGCCGTCGCCGATCACATGCACATGAATCTGGTAGCGGGCGGCGTCGAAGGCGACAAAGAGTTCCTTCACCTGCTCGTATCCGAACATCAAAGGTGCATTACCACCGATCTCATCGGAGTAGTCCTCGAGCATCACTGCCGTACGGTTCTCCATGACGCCGTCAAGGAAGAACTTCGCCGAGTGGATGCGGAACATCTCAAGGGCATTGTTGCTGCGAAGCTCGTTCACACGCGCAAGGGCCGCAGACGTAGTCTCCCGAGGAAAGACCTTGGCCGTGGCGCAGACGCGAACCGTCAGCTCCCCCCGCGTAGCCATGCCCTTGTATACACGTGCATGACGCTCTTCGACGAGTGCGTCGAGGACCCCGGTGATGCCATTGCGATTGCAGAGCGCCTGCCCGTAGCGGACGCCGTCGGCATAGTCGGCATCGGTCACCTCGGGCATGCGATCCTCGACCCACTTCACCGCATCTTCATAGAGCAGGCCGGTCGGCACTCCGGCGGCGTCAACGACGAAATGGCCGTTGTGCGGATCGGCTGTACCCTTGACCAGTCCGACCGCTTCGCAGGCCCTGGTGTTGATGCAGGCATTGTGTCCGTCCCCGGCAAGGATGAAACATGGCCGATCCGGCACGACCGCGTCCAGCACATGGCGATCGAGATTGTGCTCGGTGAATATGCCCGTATTCCAGCCGACGCCATTGACCCAGCTGCCGTCGTTGCTGGCCGCAAATTCGCGATGGATCGCCTGGAGGTCCTGCGGCGTACGGGCGTCGTCGAGCGCCGCGGTCATGCCGTAGTGGTAGCCGCTGTCCTGCAAATGGATATGCGTGTCCTGAAAGCCGGGCAGGACCAGGCGACCGCCCGCATCGACGACCTGCGTATCTGCGCACGCAAGTGCCCGGATTTCGGCGCTTGTTCCCAGCGCCGCCACGCGGCCGTCGACCACCGCGAGGGCCTCCGCCCCCGGCGTCAGCGGATCCATGGTGACGATATTGGCATTCACGACGATAAGTTCAGGTCGGAGCATGATCGCCTCTATGTTGCGTTGGCTTGAATGGGCAGTTCGAGAGCTTCGGACTTTGATGCGGCGCCTTCTCTGCGCCGAATGAGTTCCGACACGATGACGAGGATGGTGGAGGCGATCAGGATCAGCGAGCCTAGCGCCAGCACCGAGGGCAGCTTGTTGGGAAAGCGAAGTTGTCCAAACAGAAACACCGGCAAGGTCGGTCGCGTGCCGCTGAGGAAGAAGGCCAGTACAAACTCGTCGAACGAGGTGATGAAGCACATCAAGAGGCTGGAAATGACCGCCGGGGAGATCAGCGGCAGCGTGATGCGCCGGAAGGTGCCGAGTGCCGTCTCGCCAAGATCGCGCGAGGCTTCTTCCAGACTGCGATCGAGCCCGTCGAGCCGCGACATCATCACCATCACCGAAAATGGCAGGCAGAGAAAAATGTGCGCAAGCGTGATCGTCAGCAATGAAAGCTCGATCTGCAGGATTCGCACGAGCAGGATGAGGAAGGCGACAGCAAAGACGATCGACGGCACAACAAGCGGCAGCGTCACCGTAAATAGAACCAGCCCGCTGACCGGCAGGAGGCGGCGTGTCAGCGCGATTGCAAGCGGGATGCTGATGGCCGTGGCGAGCAGCGAAGTGATGGTCCCGACGATGAGGCTGTTTGCCAGCGCATCGATCATGGCGATGTTGCCGGCCATGGCTCCATAGTGCCTCAGCGTGAAGCCCTTCAGCGGGAAGACGGCGAAGGTGTTGTCGTTGAACGAAAACAGCGGCAGCAGCACCGTCGGCGCATAGAGGAATATGAGAAAGAACGCGGCGTAAAGTGTGAGGAAGCGGAACCGCCGTTTCATCGTGCGCCCCGTTCGCGCAACCGGCTGTAGCCGACCGCCCAGAGAAACAAGGCGCAAAGGGCTGCGATCACCAGCATCATGACGATCGAAACCGCGGCGCCAAGCGGCGCATTGTCCTGCTTGAAGAACAGCGTCTGGATGGAGTTGCCGATCATTGTTCCCCCTGGCCCGCCGACCAGCGTCGGCGTGACGTAGTCGCCGACCGTCGGAATGAAGACGAGCAGTGCCGCGGCGATGACGCCCGGCAATGAAAGCGGGAAAGTGATCCGGCGGAAGCGGACCCAGCGGTCGTCGCCGAGGTCCGTCGCCGCCTCCAGCAGCGTGCGATCGACTTTCTCGAGGGAGACGTAGATCGGCAGGATGGCGAAGGTCACCCAGGCATGGATGAGGGTGATGATGACGGCAAAGGGGTTGTAGAGAAGGAAGTCCAGCGGCTTGTCGATCAGGCCGAGGCTGATCAGCCCTGAATTGATTGCGCCGTTGAAGCCGAGGACGATCTTCCAGGCAAAGACCCGCAGCAGGTAGCTCGTCCAGAACGGAATGGTGATCAGGATCAGCCAGAGCACCTTGTAGCGCTTCACCCGAAAGGCGAGAAAGTAAGCCATCGGGTAGGCGACGAGCAGGACCGCCAAAGTGGCGACCAATGATATCGCCAGCGACTTCAGCAGCAGAATCGCCGGCACGGGATTCTTCAGATAGAAGGGAATGCCGAAATAGACTGTTGCCGTCGCCGAAGGTTCAATAAGGCTCCAGTAGTTGGCGAGCGTAGGCGTCCGATCGATGGCAAAGCCGTGCTGGGTCCAGAAGCTCAGGACGACAAGCGCAAAGAGCGGAGCAAGGAGCACCAGCAGAATCGAGGCGACGAGCCCGTAGCCGACGCTCCGCTTTCGCCATGCCCGCACCTGACGATCCGGCGCGACCTTCATGGCGAATACAGCTTCAGCGCCTTGATCTCTTCCCAGACCTTCTGCTGCTCATTGACCACCGGGCTTGGCTGCGGCTCGAAAAGGATCGCACTCTTCATGTGCTCGATGGGATCGGTGATGCCCATGGCCTTGACCGCTTCGGGGTCGGATATCTCGAAGGCCTTCATGTTGGCGTGACCGAAACCCGAGCCTTCGATCAGGAGCTTGCCGGTTTCCGGCGAGAGCCACGCATCTATGAAATCATAGGCGAGCGCCGGGTCCGCCTTGCCGGAATTGAGGATCGTCATGCCGCAGAACCAGGTGAAGTACCCCTCCTTCGGCTTGGCATATCTGGCCTCGATCCCTTCCGCGAGGAGGTTCTTCACGGTGTCGTTCCAGGCATAGGCAGCGACGATCTCACCCGAGGCCAGGCCTTGCTGCAGCTCGGTCGAGTCGGTCCAGAGGAAGCGCGAATTCTTCACCGCCTTGGCCCCGAACTCCTTGGCAGCCTGGAGCTTGTCGCCGGTGAGGAGATTGGCGTCACGGTAGCTCACGCCCTTGACCATCTGGCCGATGGCGATAGCGAGCGGATCATCGAGCATCGACACCTTGCCCTCGAAGGCGCCGTCGTAGAAGATCCCCCAGCTCTCCCCGTCCTTGAAGGCATCTCCGATCAGGTCGGGACGGTAGGCGATGCTGGCGTTGCCCCAGTCGGCCGGCGCCATCACCACGTCTCCATTCACGACCACGCCGTCCGCCGTCTGAAGCGCAGGGAAAACATCTTTCCAGTTGGAGAGCTTGGCGGTGTCGATCGGCACCGTCAGACCGGCCTCCACGAAGCGTCCGACGGAATAGTTGCAAGGGTGCATGAGATCCGCGGCAAAGCCCGCCCGCACCTTGGCCAGCGCTTCTTCTTCCCCACCGAAGGTGGAAAAGCTCGGGGCAGTCCCATGCTTGCCGACATAGGATCGGAAGTAGTCGTCGCTGTCGTAGCCCGTCCATTCGAGACACGTCAGAACTTCCGCAGCGGCCGACAATCTGGGTGACAAAGTAAGGCCCACGCCGAATGCGGCTGCACCCTGGAGCATTTGGCGCCTTGTCAGTGCGCCCGATGCCATCCTGTCGATGAACTTGATGCGCTGCATATTGCTCCCCTCCAGTTGATTTTCTGGATCTTTATGGAAGCAGCGTAGGAGGATTTTGAATCACGAGTCAATAAGCGGCCTGTCACTGCCACCAGAATCGAAGAATGGGGTGAGGCCCTAAAAGTGGACGTCCGCTATTCCGCTATGGTGAACCTTGGCGACTATTGCGAGCTGGCAGTGATCATCGGCGATGTGACCGGCATCCGGCTCTCGCCGGGACTGATGCGGAGCCGGCCGCAGGCGGTAAGTTCGCTCGTTTTCACGACCGCGTCACGGCTTGTCTCCGGCCCGCAAACGGGCGTCGATGGCTTCGATCACCGGCAGGAGATCGGCAATGGTATCGATCGTGTAGTGGGCGCCCGCTTCGCGCAGCACGCGTCCTGCACGCTGCCGATGCGCGTCCTGGGCCGCCTCGTC
This sequence comes from Mesorhizobium sp. KR2-14, assembly GCF_040049255.1. Classification (NCBI taxonomy): domain Bacteria; kingdom Pseudomonadati; phylum Pseudomonadota; class Alphaproteobacteria; order Hyphomicrobiales; family Phyllobacteriaceae; genus Mesorhizobium; species Mesorhizobium sp. KR2-14. Next base: position 23,433 of record NZ_JBDZDR010000013.1, read on the forward strand.
CAGCGCCTGCCAGTCGGCGAGCGACAAACCGATTTCATTGCCGCTGGCGACGATACCGACAGCCCACATGCCGGCGGCACGAGCCGAAACCAGACCCGTTGGGCTATCGTCCACCACCACGCAGGCGCGCACATCTGGCGCGCCAAGCGCGATGGCATTGTCCAGAACCATGTCCGGATAGGGCCGACCACGTTTGACATCGCTCACCGTAACACAATGATCCGGCTTATAGCCCTGCGCCTTGGCGAGCGGCATCAGGTTGTTCATCACACTGCGGGGATAGCCCGTGGTGCTGCCGATGGCGATGGCGCGGCTGCGAAGCGCGGCGATGGTTTCGAGCGCCCCCGGAATAAGCGCACTGTAGCGCGCGCACTGGACCTCATCGATGCGCAGGAACGCCGCGTAGAGGCGCTCCACATCCGCTGGTGTGGACACGCCGCCCTTGTTCGCCTGCCAGCGCTCGGCGACGGCGGGCTGGGCGAGAATCATCTCGAGGTGTTCGCGCTTGGCGGCGCCCATGGGGGCGCGCGCCTCGGCCTCCGAGATGGCCACCCCATCCTCGGCGAAGGCCTCACGAAATGCCGCCACCGGCGCAATGCAACCAAAATCGAGAACCGTGCCGGCCCAGTCAAAAATGGCTGTCGAAACGGGACCGCGAAAATTGTGCCCGAGTGTGTTGGTCTTGTTCATCGTCTTGCCTGGTTGAAACTGGGAAGAGAGCGCGGCAGGCCGCTCAAGCCGTCTGGTCCGCGAGTGAGAACCTGCGATTGGCGAGGACATTACCCGGGGCGATTGTGTTCATGGCGGGCCGATCTCACATTGCAGCGGCCCTGCGCTAGCGCAATTTGATGACAGCTTGGCGACCGTTGGCGACGAAGTTTGCTCGCGGCCAGCCGACCAGTAGTCAAGGAGGCTGCGTCGGATGCAATTGCGGCGATCCCCGAATGGCCCTGGTCGGTCCTTCGACCCTTTCGGATGGGCCTCTTAAAGGGAAACAACAATTGAAAGGCGCGGATTTGACGAACAAGAATAGATTATCTAGACATCTGCTATTTGCTTGACGAATAGAATTTCGGGCGACTTTCATTTCCGCATGTACGTTCCTTGAGGCGCGACAGTTCAGACGGGCGAAGGTGGCCCGCGCCGAAGTGGGGGACGGACATGGGGCAACTGACGGATACGCCAGGCGCAGGGCGGACGACGGCGGCCCGGCATCGCCGATTGTATTTCTCCACAGCGCTGGCGGCCATTTTCTGGGCGAGCGCCCAGCCGGCGCAGGCGCAAACGGTGACGGGCTCCGGTGACATGGACCCAGCCGGAGCGACATCACCGACATGGCTCGTCGGGGGCGTCCTCTTTGTCGGCGTTGTCGGCACCGGCGATCTGACCATCGCGGACGGCGGCAGGGTCACCAACACAGATGGCTTGATCGGCTACAGGGCCGGCTCGACCGGCACGGTGACGGTCTCCGGCACGGACGCAAGCGGCAACGCCTCGACCTGGACGAATTCCGACTACCTTTTTGTCGGTGATTCCGGCACCGGCACGCTGAATATCGCGGGCGGTGGCAAGGTCACCAACACAAATGGCTCTATTGCCTCCACTACTGGCTCGACGGGCACGGTGACGGTCTCCGGCACCGACGCAAGCGGCAACGCCTCGATCTGGACGAATTCGGGCAACCTCAGTGTCGGAGGTTCCGGCACCGCCACGCTGAATATCGCGGGCGGCGGCAGGGTCACCAACACGAATGGCTATATTGCCACGTGGGGCGGATCGACGAGCACGGTGACGGTCTCCGGCACGGATGCAAGCGGCAACGCCTCGAGTTGGGCGAATTCCGCAGAGCTTCGTGTCGGAGGTTACGGCACCGGCACGCTGACCATCGCGGACCGCGGCATCGTCTCCGTCGGGGCTGGAAGCGTCTATCTCGGCTCGGAGGCTGCTGGCAGCGGCACAATCAATATCGGCGCGGCGGCGGGCGACGCAGCCGTCGCCGCCGGCGCGCTGGCGGCGGCGAGCGTGCATTTCGGCGACGGTGCCGCCACGCTCACCTTCAATCACAGCGGCGCCACCACCTTCGCGGCAGCGCTGACCAGCAGCGGCACGGGCACCCATGCCTTCCACCATTACGCCGGCACGACCACGCTGACCGGCGACGGCTCCGGCTTTTCCGGGACGACGACGGTATCGGGCGGCAGCCTGATCGTCGGCCGGAACGGCGCCGGCGCGCTCGGCGGATCGCTGACCGTCGGCGCGGGCGGCCTGCTCGGTGGCACCGGCAATCTCGGCTCGAACGGATCGAGCGTCACCATCGCGGCGGGCGCGGTGCATGCGCCGGGCAACTCCATCGGGGTCCAGCATGTGCTTGGCGACTACGCCAACCACGGCACGCTGCGCCTCGAGGCGACCCCGAGCGCGGCCGACAAGATCGTCGTTGCCGGAGCGGTCGACATCACCGGCGCAAGCCTCGACCTGGTGCTGTCGCCGGCGGATGCGGCAAGCTGGGACGTCTTCAACGGTCCCTTCACCATCCTCGAAAAGCAGAGCGCCGGCGCTGTCGTCGGGACCTTCGGCCCGGTGACCCGGAACCTGCTTTTCCTCGATGCCTTGCTCGACTACCAGGGCGGCAACGGCAACGATGTGACGCTTGAACTGCAGCGCAACGATCTGGCCTTCGCCAGCCTCGGCCGGACCCGCAACCAGATCGCCACCGGGACGGCCTTCGACACACTCGACAGCAGCCATGCCGTCTGGCGCTCGATCGTGCTGGCCGCCGATGCGGACATCGTGCGCAACAGCTTCGATGCGCTCTCGGGCGAGATCCACGCCTCGGCCAAGGCCGCGCTCGTCGAGGACAGCCGCTTCGTGCGCAACGCCATCGACGACCGTCTGCGCGCCGCCTTCGCCGCGCCGGGCGCCTCGCCTACGCCGGTGCTGGCCTATGGGCCGGGCGACACACCCATGGCGGTGGCCCCCGACCATGCCGGCCCGGTGGTCTGGAGCTACGGCTTCGGTGCGTGGGGCTCGATCGACGGCGACGGCAATGCCGCCAGCCTCACGGGCTCAACCGGCGGCCTGCTGATCGGCACCGATGGCCTGGTTGGCGACTGGCGCCTCGGCCTCATGGCCGGCTACAGCCACTCCCGCTTCGATGTCGAGACCCGCTTCTCGTCGGGCTCGAGCGACAACTACCATCTCGGCCTCTATGGCGGCACGCAATGGGGCAATCTGGCCTTCAGGAGCGGCCTTGCCTACACGTGGAACGATCTCTCCACCCGCCGCTCCGTCGCCATTCCCGGCATCGCCGAGCGCCTCGACGCCGGTTTTCCGGGCCGGCACGCTGCAAGGCTTCGGCGAGCTCGGCTATGGCATCGAGGCCGGAGGGGCCCGCTTCGAGCCCTTCGCCAACCTCGCCCAGGTCAACCTGCATGCCAATGGCTTTGCCGAAAATGGCGGCGCGGCGGCGCTCTCCGGCCGCCGCGGCACGACCGACGTCACCTTCACCACGCTGGGCCTGCGCGCCGAGCACAAGCTTGGCCTCGGCACGGTTGACGCCACGCTGCGCGGCTTGGTCGGCTGGCGGCATGCCTTTGGCGACACCACGCCAACGGCAACGCTGGCATTCTCGGCCGGTGATGCCTTCGCAATCGCCGGCGCGCCGATCGCCAGGGACAGTGCGGTGGCCGAGGCCGGGCTTGACCTCAAGCTGACGCCCGACTCGAGCTTCGGCTTGTCCTATATCGGTCAGTTCGCCTCCGGCGCGCGGGATAACGGTTTCAACGCAAACCTCGCGGTGAGGTTCTGAATTTGGACATCACCATGAACCCCTCCGCTCCGCGCTGTTGTGCCGTGCGTCGCCTGTTCCGCCTCAGCACCGTCGCAGGATGCTCCGTCCCTTCCGGGTGGGGCATCTTCATAGCAAGAAGCGTCGCGAGGTGTACTAGGACCAGCGCGCGCAAAAGGCCTCGATATCGCTTGACTGAAAGTCGGCGAGCCGCGCCATGATTGTCTCGAATGGCCAATCCCACCAAGCGATAGAGGTGAGCCTCTCCGCGATCGTTCGCGTAAACCGCTCGCGAATGATCTTTGCAGGAACACCACCGGCGATAGTGTATGGCTTAACGTCCTTGGTGACGACCGCGCCTGCTGCGAGCACGGCACCGTCTCCAACCTTTACACCCGGCAACACGATTACCCCGTGGCCAATCCAGACATCATTCCCGATGACAACGCGATCTTCCCTTCGCTGATCAAAGAAGGAATCGTCGCGCACTGCATCCACGGAGTAATATTCTGGGCAGTAGCTGAAACGATGCATGGACGGCCGGTCCATCGGGTGATTGGGCGCACCAATCCTGACTTCCGCGGCGATAGCGCAGAACTTTCCAATCGTCGCGTCTCCGACAATGCAGCGAGGCCCCAAGTAGGAATAATCCCCCACTTCGACCCTGTGCAGCGAGCTGTCCTCCAAGATCTCGCAGCATCTGCCTATGGTTGAATCTCTTATGCTCGCCGTCGCGTGGACAACGGTCTCCCCGATTTTGGGGCGCTTTGATTGTGCGGTCGAGCGCATTGACGGTCTCCAGATTTGGGCCTGCCTAACCGGGGACGATCAAGGATATGTGACATACGGCCGCCAAAGGGCATTTGGGAGCACGAGCTACCGCCACTTTCATTGCTGACCACGCGGAGTGCTGCGGCTGCCGCGGCACTGTTATGCTCGAGGGAAGCTGGGCTCCTGCAAATGCCCCTGGTGTAATGCCGCGACACTTTCGATTGGGCGCCACCCTCCGCGTGAACAGGCGGGTGGCGCGCGGCCAGCTCTTATTCCTGACCGTAGTCTCCACCGCCGCCATCGCCAGAAGCACCGCCGCGATGCATGCCATCACGGAAGAAGTCCTGGATGTCCTCTATGGTCAAGTAGCCCTTCTGATCCGCGTCCATCGCCCTGAAGATGCGGGCGTGGAAATCGTTGACCTCGTCCAAGGTCACCTTTCCGTCACCGTTGGCATCCATGACCGCGAAGATGATCTTCAAACCCACGCCGCGCATCCACGGCGGGCCGTGACGGTGCTTGCGCCATCCGCCTTCTTCACGCGCCTCGGCTGCCCGCTCACGCAGCCTTTCGCGCATCATCCCGCCTCTCTCCCCCATCATCTCGGCTCCGGGCCGCCCCGGGCCTCTCGGGGCTTCTGGCCCTCCCTGCTCTTCCATGCGCTGCGCCATCATCTCACGGACGACCTGCCGGATCATCTGACGCAACTGGTCAGGGCTGATCTGAACTTGCGGCCCGCCTTGTTGTTGCTGCTGGGCCGTCTGATAGGGAGTTTGTTCCTGCGCAAAGCTCGGCGACGCCGGTAGCGCCATCATTAGTCCGGCCACTGCAATGCCTGCCAGCATCTTGACGCGTGTCATGATCTCACTCCTCAGCATTGAAACTTGGAAATTCTGCGCTCGATGGGTCGTGGAGGTGCCCATGCCGCGGCAGCCAGAGTGGGACGGGTTTCCCCAGAAGGCATTGACCCGCATCAATGACAGCAGCCGGTAGTCGAGCCGCTTACTGGACAGTTCGCGACACGTTCAAGCGGGCCAGCCGGCACGTGCAATCGTCATGTCCCCTTCGGCACGGCGGTATATACCCGCGTTATGAATGCCTCGAACTCGGCCATGTAGTTGCGCAGGAACTCTTCGGTGGTGGGGTCGGTTACCTCGCCGTCATCGGTGATGAGACCGGGCCGGAACTGGATATAGGCTTCGGGCGCGTTCATCTGCGGCGAATTGCAGAAGCTGAGGACGCTTCGCAGGCTCTGCTGCGCCACCGCAGTTCCGATTGCGCCCGGGGAGGTGCCGATAACGGCCGACGGCTTGCGCGTGAACGAGTTGCTGCCATAGGGGCGGCTGGCCCAGTCTATTGCGTTCTTCAGGCCGCCCGGGATCGACCGGTTGTACTCCGGCGTCACGAACAGCACGGCATCGACGGCGGCGATTGCCGCTTTGAAAGCTTGCGCCTCCGGTGGGAAATCAGCGTCATAGTCATAGCTGTAAAGCGGCAGTTCCCTGAAGGAAATCTCCTCCATTTCCAGCTCTTTGGGCGCAAGCCGCACCAACGCCGTCGCCAATTTGCGGTTGATCGACGCCGTTGCGAGGCTGCCGATAAGATAGCCGACCTTGTGTTTGGTCATTTGTACGCTCTCCATTCTCCCGGGAAGCATCCGGTAATTTGTTTGGAACGGACCAACCGCTGCGGACACGCCGGAAACAATAAGCCCATGTCTCGGTTTCGTGCTCCACCAAAGGAGCTGCGGTTCCTACGCGTTCCGTTCCACCGGACCATCGATCTGCAGCGCCTCGGCTGCGCGCTGCACCAACTCGTCCATCACGTTCAGCACATCGTCGGAAAACATGGAGGAGCATTTCAGGGGATTGGGCAAGATAACTGCGCATCGGCCGCTCCAGTCTCCACGGCGGGAGAAAAATCCCTGCCGCCTGCCGGGCAGGCGCTTGGTGGCAATGGCCATTCCACCAAAATTGGAAGACCCGGGAGATGGCGCGCTCTGGCCGGAATTCCAGAGGCAGGCAGCCAAAAAAAACGAACTGAGATGAACCCACGCTGGGCCATGCGTAGCCTCGCCCGGGTCAGTAAATCGCTGAATGCTGCGCACTGGCTCCAATCCGAAGAAGTAGGCCGATAAGCCCATCGTTTGAAACCGCGCTTGTGCCACACAATGCTACGGTCAGGGCAAAGTTGCGCTGCAATGCAGTGCCGCTCGTCCGCAAAGACTCTAACCGATGGGCGCGGAAGAAACCTGATGGACACGAGAAAGGTCCGGGCTTCGCAGCGGATGTCGCCAGGCAACAGCAATGTCATCGCGCTGCCGTTACCCGGCGCCTACATGGACGCGACAACGACTGCCAGGACAGCTCCTCGCCCTGTGAGACGCTGGGGCAGCAACGGTGATTTCGTCACGCTCCTATCCCACGCCGTGCGCAGCCTGCACTCCAGGTCGGCACTGCGGCACGACCTCGTCAAGGCCGGCCTTGCCAGGGCGGCCGAATACACCTGGCCGGGCATCACGAAGATACATCTCAAGCTCATGGCGATGGCCGATGCGGTTCATCCCGAACAGCAGGCAGGAGGCGGAGGCGCATTCTGATGGTGGGCAGGGGCAGCAAGGGGCCGGGCCTATTGGCCGGCGGTGTGGCCGCCGCCGCTACCATTCGGGAGGAGCGCGCCACCGGCAGCGCCGAATGGTTGCCCACGCCGCAACGGCCGGCCGAAAGCGCGGTTTCCGATCATGGCAAAAGGTCGCTGCGCATCGCCCTTCTGGGCCAGTTCGGCGTCGGCAATTTCGGCAATGACGGGTCGCTCGAGGCGATGATCCGGACGCTTTCGCGCATCTGCCCCAAGGCCGAACTGACGGTGATCTGCACCGAGCCGAAGGTCGTTGCGGAGACCTTCGGCATCAACACTATCAAGCTGACGCGGCGGGGTATCAAACAGCCATGGCTCGATCGGGCGAACCGCCTGCTTGGCCGCCTTCCTTACAAGCTCTATGGTCCTGTCCGCGCCTTCCGTAAGCTTGCCTGCTTTGACATCGTGGTGCTGCCGGGAACCGGCGCCTTCGACGATTTCGGCGACACCCCCTTCGGAATGCCATACGTGTTCTTCAAATGGCTGGCGATGGCAAGGTTGCGTGGCTGCGCGATTGCCTTCGTCAGCATCGGGGCGGGGCCTGCCTATCACTACCTCAGTCGGCTCTTCTTTTCCGGTGCTTCCCGCTGCGCGACGTACCGGTCGTTCCGCGATGCAATTTCCCGCGACTTCGTCACGTCGCTGGGGGTCGACACCAGCGCGGACGAGGTGTTCCCGGACCTTGCCTTCAGTCTGCCGGTGCCCCCGCCACTGGCGCGCTATCCGGGCGCACCGCTGATCATCGGACTGGGGGTAATGAACTATCGCGGCCGGACCGGCGAGGGCCAACGCATCTATGAAGCCTACATCGCGAAGCTTGCCGAGTTCGTCGAACTGGTGCTCGGACGCGGTTTTGCGGTTCGCCTGATGTTGGGCCAGGACAACGACCACGTCGCGGTGGTCGATCTCATGGCCCGCCTGCGACCGAAACTGTCCGAGGCGGAGCTTGCGCGTGTGCTTTACGAGCCCGCGAGTTCACTGCATCACGTGATGGCGCAGATGCAGGCGACCGATGTCATCGTCGCAACCCGCTTCCACAACGTGGTCTGCGCGCTGCGCGTCGGCATCCCGGTGATCTCGCTCGGCTATCTCGAAAAGCACGACGTGCTCGCAGCCGACATGTGGCTCGCCGACTATTGCGCCGATGTCGAGCAGTTCCAGGTGGAATGGCTGATCTCGCGCCTGGAGGGGCTACTCGAAGAGCGCGACGCGCGAGCCGCTCAGGTGCGCGCGACGGTAGCGCGCTATCTGGCCGAACTAGTGGAGCAGGAGACGATCCTGCTGGAGCAGGTCCTGCGCCTGCCCGAACGGAAAAGGGGCCTGACGTGACCAGCACGGCGCATCACGGACCCAGAAATGGCCCGGTGGCAGTCGCCTATGTCACCGACGCCAACTACCACGAAATGACGCTGTTTGCGCTGGCTTCCGTGGCACTCGCGCATGGCGCGCCAGTCGATTTCTTCCTGTTCCAGCACGGCTACCAAAGCGAGGTGCCGCCGCGGTTCAGACAAGCAGTCGAGTCGCGGGGCCACGGCCTGGCTGTCGCGCCGGCTCCGGGCTATGCGCCGGCCAACGAGGTCACGATCGGCAAGCATCTGACTTCGACCACCTATCTCAGGGTGGCGGTGATCGAACAGCTTGCCCGCCACTATGCATATATCGCCTATCTCGACGGTGATACTTTGGCTTTCGGCGATCTGCATCTGGAGCACATCGTCGGCTTTGAGGAGTCGGCCGCGGCCTGTCTCGACCTGTCGGTGTCGACCGGCTTCGACGATCCCGCCTTTGCCCTGAACTGCAATCGAAACGGCGTTTCGCCCGATTTCTTCAACGCCGGTGTCATGGTGATCAATGGCGCGAAGTGGCTGCGGACGCGGGCGCTCGATCGCTTCACCCGCAACCTCTTCGCCCATTCACATGCCTGCGCCTACATGAGCGAATGCGTACCCAACGACCAGTGCGCGCTCAACCTCACCTTTGGCGGCGACTGCAGGATGCTGCCGGTTCGCTACAATGTCCAGAAGTCGGCCCTACACACCAAGGCCTGGTCGACGGCGCTGGTCAGGCACTATACCGGCCGGGTGAAATTCATGCCGATGCGGTCGTGGCGCTGCGACCGCAGGGAGTATGCCCTGCTAAGGCGCATATCGGCTGAGACGGCGCTGCCCCTGCCGGCGGGTACCTTCGACTACGGTGTCAGCTATTTTCTCAATGCCATTCGCCGGCACCGGACCGTCCGTCGCTACGAGACCGCTATCGGCGTGATCGAGAACCGGCTTGCGACACCGGCTTCCCGTCCAACGCCGCTGCCGCAAGGCCGCATGGAGACCGAGCCATGGCCCTGATCGACATCGCCATTCCCAACTATTGCTACGGTCGCTATCTCGAGGAATGCGTTGCCAGCATCAGCGTCCAGGGCGTCGATGACATCCGGATACTGATCGTCGACAACGCCTCGACCGATGACAGCGTCGCGGTGGCACGCAGGCTGATGAAGCACGACAAGCGCATCACGCTTGTTGCGCGCGACAAGAACCTTGGCCACCACGCCTCCTACAACGAGGGCGTGGACTGGGCGGCGTCGAAGTATTTCATGCTGCTGTGCGCCGACGACCTGCTCGTCGAAGGCTGCTTCGCGCGTGCCCTGACAGTGCTGGAGAAGGAGAGTGACGTTTCGCTCGCCTGCGGCGCCGAACTGGTTTGGCATACCACCAACCCTCCCCCCGCAATTGAGAATAGGCCGGACGAGCCGTGGCGCTTACTGTCGTCGGAGGCGTTCACGCTGGAGCGCTCGTTGCCTTCCAAGGTGCTGTTCGGCGGCGGGGCGGCCCTCGTGCGGACGGCCGATCTCAAGCGCGTCGGCCATTTCCGAACCGACGTAGCCTTCAACGAGGATCTCGAGCTTTACCTCAGGCTGTCGCTGAACCGCCGCGTGGCGGTGACCAACGCGGTGCACGGCATCAGGCGCGTGCATGGTGCCAACATCTCGGCCATCTTCTGGCGCGATTTCAAGCGCGATCTGGTCGAAACCAGGCAGACCTTCGACAGTTTCTTCACCCGCGACGCTGCTGCTGCGCCCGGCGTTGGCGGGCTGCGGCGGCGCGTCTATGGCAATCTCGGCAAGCGGGCCTACTGGTCTGCCATCTCGCACATCGTGCGGGGGCAGCGCGCGGCCGGGCTAGAGCTGTTCAAGCTCGCTTTCGAGCTGTCGCCGCGCCTGGCGGTGCTGCCGCCTCTCGACTACCTGATGCGGATGGGTGACCCTATGGCGCATATGCGCATGCGCCTTGCCGAGGCCCTCGGACGGCACACGCCCTGAGAATCTACGGTCTCCGCGCAATCGCAGCGTGGCGCGTCCGGGCACTGCGACGTTCCTGCGAGTCGGCTATTTAGGGCATCTCTCGGAGCTGCTGGACGGCGAAGCGGCGAAGCGAGAGGGTCTTGAGCAACTCGTCGAACAAGGGATGGCGGGTCAGTTTCAGCCCCATTACCCAGCCAGCCCCGGCGAGACAGCCGGCAAATATGCCCTGCCAGATTGGCAGATCAAGCCGGAAGCCGGTGGCCATGATGACTGCGAGTGGCCCGAGTGCCGTAGTAGCGGTGACGACGCTGCTGCGCCAGAGCGGTGCAGCGATGTCAGCCCATTGCATGGCAATGCGGCGGCGCACGATCAGCATAGACACGAAAGCCTGGAAGGGGATCACCAGCAGGAAGGACGAAGCGACCGCCTGCAGGCCGAAGAAGCTCGCAGCACCGATCATGGCTGCCGAAACGGGGAAGATGATCAGGGCGCGGCGAAAGATGTCGCTGATCGCCCCCATCGACACCAGCACGGGGTAGTTGAGCTCGAAGGAGAAGGCAAAAAGCGACGCTATCGCCATCACCTGAACCAGGGGGACCACGTCCTTCCACTGGGGGCCAAGCAAGATGTGGATCACGGGGTGGGCGAGCAGGGCCAGACAGACGAGGGCCGGCCATTGCAGGGCAGTGACCAGTTCGATCGCCTTGAGATAGGGGTGCTTCAAGTCGCGTCCTTGCCTGACCTCGGTGGCGAAAGCCGGCAGCACCACGGGAACCGCGCCGCCGATGATCAGCTTGTCCGGCAATTGGCAGATCATGTTGGCACGGCTGAGCAAGCCCGTTGCATCGGGCGAGAACATGCGGCCGAGCAGCAGGTAGGGCAGCGCCTCGTAGGCGCGGAGCAGGACGACGGTGGCGCCGTGATAGCCGCCGAATGCGACCATCTCGCGCCAATGGCGCAGCGAGGGTTTGAACATCCAGAAATGCGGGCGGAAGACAATGGCGAAGAGCGCCATCGCGGTGGCCGAGGCCAGCCACGCCCAGGCAAAGCTCATATAGCTGAAACCCAGTAAAGCCAGCACGATCGTCGAGATAGAGCCGGCAGCGGCTCCGGCCATGTTGGTGATGGCGACTTTGCCGAAGACCATGTCGCGGCGCAACAGTGCCAGAATCTGCGTGGAGATCAGTTCCACGAGCAGAGCGACGGAAACCAGCCGGAGATAGGGGGCCAGTTGCGGCTCTTCATAGGCCGAGGCCAGCCACGGCGCGGCCAGCAGAAGTGCGGCAGCAATGGCAAGCGTCAGGATCAGCATCACAGTGAAGGTGCTGCGGATGTCGTTGCGCGACAGCTCGCCGCGCTGGATCAGGAAGTTGCTGCTCGCGAATTCCTTGATCGACAGGACGATGCCAACGATGGCAGCCCCGATCACCGATACGCCGATCTCGCCCGGCGACAGGATCCGGGAAACGATGGATACGGTTGCGAAGTTCGTCACGAGGGCGAAATAGCGGTCGCCGGTGCTGAGCAGGAGCGCACGCTTGATTGCTGACATTTCGGGTCCGCACTCTCTATCGCTTACGGACAAGTAAGTCCGCTGGGCCTGTTACCGTCGCAGTTTTTGCATAAACCGCGCCTGTGTCATTCCAACCAAATGGCTGGCTGCAGCCATCTAAAGGAGTAAACGCAGCGCAACCCGCTCTTGCGGCCGATGACGCAACGCGTCTGTCAGAATCGAAGGAGTTCGTCTGGATTCGGGCGAACCAAAGGGCGCTAGCAAAGGAGCTGCGCGATTCGTACGGCCGCAGGGGGCAGGCTGAAGAGCGGATCATCAGCCCATTGCGGCGATGGTCTCGAGGGAGTGCCTTGATGTTCGGCATCGGCGCCCCGCCAAGGGTGGGCGGCGCATACTTTTGGAAGGTGCGGGTTCTTCCAGGGGTAAGGTGGTGCGCTAAATCTCCTCGTTGGGACTTTAACCCCACCAGGGAGAACGACCATGGTCAAACCGCTTTCCGAAGGTCTCGCCGAGATGTCTGCCCACGCGAAAGAAGCCGAGGATCATGTTTCCGCCGCACTAAAGGAGGCGCACGACAAGATCGTTAGTCGCAGGGAGAAAACTCGCGCCACAGTGGAGGCGTCGATAGCGAAGGTGAATGAGGACATGCACGCTGTCGGCACCACGCTCGCCGAAAAATGGAAGGCGCTGCAGGCGAAAATCAGCGCGGATCAGGCAGCCCTCAAGGCCAACATCGCCGAGCAAAAGCACGAGAGGGACGTCAAGCACGCCGAAAACCACGCCAAGGCGTTGGAAGTGGAGGCGTCGTTGGCGATCGACTATGCCGTCGCATCGATCGACCAAGCCGAACTGGCCGTCTACGACGCTATCGTTGCTCGCGCCGAGGCAGACAGAGCAAAGACATCGCGAACGTCAAAATGATTGTCACGTCTGTCTCGCGCCCATGCTGGGAGCCCACATAGGAGGCGGGGTCCCAGCATATCTCCGGCCTGTTGAGGGCTTGATTTGGATCGACCTTCAAGCTGTTTTTGGCGGCGTGCATCCTCGATGCTGGTAGCGCGCTGATCCATCACTATGCATTGAGCCATCGCGGATCGAACCAGCGGTCGGCAGGACCGTCGTAAGGCAACCGCGTTATGTCCCAGTGGCTGACGAAGCGCGCATAAGCGTCCCACACCGCCGGGCCGCCGCCGATGAAGACGATACGACCGGCAAAGCGCTTGAGCGTCTGCTCCGGGTCCATGCTGGAGCGCAGGATGAACAATTCCCGGTCCTCGCGGGCAAATTTTGGAACACTGGCAATGGTCTTGGGTCCGGCAGCCAGGACATGTCCCTTTGTGAGCTCAAAGAAGCGGGCGACGTCTGCCTTGTATTCCGGCCCCTGGTCGCCCTCCCAGGGGAGGCGCCCATGCAGGCCCATCTGGCCCGACTGCCCCACAGCACAGATCACCTTGACGATTGCTGTTTCCATAAATGCTCTCCAAGCGAAGGAGCGAAGGCGACGCGTTGTCCCCACAGGAGGCAAAACCTTGTTCGGAACGATTATGTTCCGCCAGGAGTTAGGCGCGAAAGGAAAGGCTTCGATGCCGGACCCCAAGACGCCTGCCCCAAGGAAGGAAGACCAGGAAGTTCAGCCTGAAGAGCATCCCGACGTTCCTGACAAGCCGGTGCCCCTCGGTCCGCCGCCCTCTCCACGACCCAAGCCGAATCCAACGCCCAAGCCTCCGGATCTTCCAGGCGGGTGATCGCGCCCTTTCCCGAAGCTCGGCAGCCGCAGCCGAATCCCCGGCATCGCCCGGAACAATTAGCCCGACGCACAGTTCTCTTTCGTACTCAGACGGGGAGACCGACATGCCGGGCAAGAACAGCGTAGATGCAGACAAGCGGACTGATCAGCAGAAATCGCCACCGAGAGACACCCACCCTGCGGGCTCGTTTCCTCCATTCGATGATCCTGCATTTTCCTCGGAGCCTGCGCAGCCACCTCCGGCGGAACCGGCCAATCATGAAAAGCCGCCGAAAGACACGCAGTACGCAGGCCATCCCGAATTCTCCCAGGATGCCGCGAAGAACAAGCTTCCTCCTGGCGGGTTCGGAAACAGCGAGCCCGTGGAAGAGACCGAGGAGAAGGCGCGCCATTCCGAAGGCGTAAACCCCACTCCGAAGCAACAGTGATCGGCTGAGCCAGCAACTGGCGCGGCCCCGGAACGCAGGCACGACGTCAAAACACACTTTAGGGCGTATCCAACTCCCCTATCTGGCCGCGCGCCCGCCGGCTTCTCGGCCCGAATGCACCCTCGAACGACCGGAACAATCCCACGGGTTCGAGGTTGGGTTGCTCCAGAAAGAGGAGCATTGCCATGTCCGAGGCGCGCGAGTGGATGGTCCAGTGGCTGCGGGATGCCCACGCCATGGAAGAACAAGCCGAAACAATGCTGTCCGGCCAGATCAACCGGCTCGACAGCTATCCCGAACTCAGGGAGCGCATCCGGGTCCACCTGGACGAGACCAGGCAGCAGGCAAAGCGCTTGAGACAATGCCTGGAGCAACTGGGTGAAGACACGTCGGCGATGAAGGACTTCAGCGGAAAATTGACGGCCATGGGCCAGGCCTTCAGCGGATTTTTTTCCAGCGACGAGGTAATGAAGGGCTCGCTCGCCAGCTACACATTCGAACACATGGAGATCGCCTCATACACGATCCTGATTGCGGCTGCGGAGGCGATCGGCGAAAACGAAGTTGCGCGGGTCTGCCTGCAGAACCTTCGCGAGGAAGAGGCCATGGCCGAATGGCTCGGCGACCATCTGGCTCCCACCACCAAGATGTTCCTGAGCAGGGATGAAGCAGACAGCGGTGCCGCGAAGCGCTAGCCGTTTTGGCGCTGCGGCTTGGCCCCGGCGCCGCGGGAATGGCCGGGCTATGCCATGCGGGCCAGCTCGTACTGGTTATGGGGCTCGGCCTTGAGCAGTCTTACAGTTCCGCGGCAATCGTCGATGAGCAGATCGAGACAGGCATCAGCCACGCAATGCCAGTCAGCCGCGCGGTCGGCCTCGACCTTTAGCTGGCCGCCATCCGCAAAGCGGCAGGACAGGCGTAGGCTGTTCCCTTCGGAAGCCCGCCCCGGTTCGGCATGAATGGAAGACCACGCCAACTCCGGCAGCGGCTGCTGGAGCGCAATATCCGCATTGCCGGTCAGAAAAGAGAGCCTGCGAGCCGTACAGCATTCTTCCAGGATCGACCGGAATTCACCGTTGCCGGAAAGCACGATGGGGCGTGCCGGTTTGGCCGGGCTACTCTCGCTGCGCCACCATCCGGCACCGTCCATGGCCGGGTGGTCGTAGTCTTCGCCCTTCGCCAGCTTCGCGATAGCATGCGACAGCGCGGTAGGACGCGGCGGCTGGCAGCGGCTGTCGAAGGCGTCGTTTTCATAATGCCGCTCGCGATGCACCAGCATGGAATTCCAGTCGACCATGCCAAAGAGCGCCCAGGCGGTGACTGCGCGCACATCAGCCCCCTTGCGGCGGGCGGCGCCGGCCGCTTCCCAGCCCTCGATCAGCCATCGCAACTGCTCGTCGCGCGTGCATCCATTATGGTTTTCCGTAACTGCCAGCGGCAGGTGGTAACGCTCCCAAACCTCGCCGATGCGCAAGGCAAGTCGTGCCTGGTCTTGGCACTCTGAACGCACCGCGGCGATATCGACATAAACATCCGAACCGTTTCCGCCGACATACTCGCCGGGATGAAGCTCAGTGCGATGGTCGAGGAAGCGGTCGCTGGTCAGATAGTGGTCGATGCCGACGACGTCCGGAGGACAGGGCTCGCTTGCAAGCTCGGCAAGATCGTATTCGCTTGCCCCAGCCGCCAGCAGAATCTTATAAAACATGTGGCTTCGATCCACCCGGCCGGCAAGCAGGTCGATGGAGAGCCAGCGGCGCTCATTCTCGTAGTCCGCCTGGTGTCGCAGCGAGGCCGTGGAAAAGACGCGCCCGAAATCTTCTGTTTGAACGAGCCTTGCGCCGGGACTGACGGTTCGGATCGCAGCCATCGCCTTGGCAACTGCGCGACACTGGGCGACGAGCAACCGGAAGCAGGTCGCTTCGTCTGTGCCATGTGGGTACCACAGGCCGTAAAGGCCGCTGCACCGGGCGGTGACCAGCGGCTCATTGATGGGCGTGAAGGATTCAATCCAGGGGTATCGCTGCGCCACCGCGAGGGCAAAGCTGGCGAATGCGTCTGAGAATAGTGGGTCGAGCACCTTGTCTGCCCGCGGGCCAAAGCCATGATGCAGAAGGCCGGCTATGGGATCGATGCCGAGTTCCCTCAGCCGTTTCAGCCGCGCGTCGGACCAGCTCCAGTCTTCCCCAGCAAGGCCATGTCGAACTCTATCCCAGAGCACCGGATAGCGAAGCGTCCTGATGCCCAGGCCGGCCACGAGCTCGAGATCCCCCGAACGGTGATAGTGGCCGGTTTCGACCACCTGGTCGCGTATCCCCTCGCCGACCCGGACCACGCTGCATTCGATGCCGCCCCAAAGCTGAAGTGGCATGTCGCGGTTCATTCCGCGGCCTCGGCCAGACCGGTCGATGCTGGGGTTCCTACCGGCACCGTCTTCTGGATCCTCGCAAAGGTCGCCAGGGCCTGCCCGACCACCTGATCCATGTTGTAATAGCGATAGGTTGCGAGACGTCCGACGAGCCAGACGTCTCGGAGCCCCCGGGCCAGCATCTCGTAGCGCTTGTAGAGCGTTTCGTTTTCCGCGCAGGGCACCGGGTAATAGGGGTCGCCCACATCGCTGGGATATTCATAGCTCAGGCTGGTTCTTTGATGCTTCTGGCCGGTCAGATGCTTGTATTCGGTGATCCGGGTGTAGTCCTCGTCCTGCGGGTAATTCACCACGGCGACCGGCTGGAATGTCTCCCGATCCAGCGTCACGTGGCGGAAGCGCAGTGATCGGTAGGGCAGTATCCCCAGCCTGAAGTCGAAAAACTCGTCGACCGGTCCGGTATAGATCAGGCGTCGATGCGGAATCTGTGGGCGGATGGTGCGATAGTCGGTCTGCAACATGACGCTGATGCGCGGGTTGTCGAGCATGCGCTGGAACATGCGGGTATAGCCTCCCGCCGGCATGTTCTGGAACACATCGCCAAAATAGCGATCGTCGCGGTTGAGGCGCGTTGGAACCCGCGCCGTGACGGATTTGCTGAGCTGCGAGGGATCGCGGCCCCATTGCTTGGTGGTGTAGAAGCGGAAGAACTTCTCATAGAGCTCCCGCCCCACAGTGCTGACGACCACGTCCTCGGCGGTCGCCACCTGTTCGACCGTCTCTCTTCGCGCCGCGAAGAACGCTTCGAGTTCCTCGGAGGTCAACTCCAGATCATAGAGGCGGTTGATCGTGTCGAGATTGATCGGGATCGGCAGCAATTTGCCGTCCACGCGGGACAAAACGCGGTGCTCGTAGGGCCGCCATGCGGTGAACTGAGACAGATAGTCGGCGATTGCCTGCGAATTGGTGTGGAAGATGTGCGGACCGTAGCGATGGATCAGAATTCCCGCCTCGTCGTAGCAATCATAGGCATTGCCGCCGACATGGTTCCGCCGATCGATGAGGAGGACGCTTTCATTGCGTTGCGAGGCGATGCGCTCCGCAAGCACGCTGCCGGCGAACCCTGCCCCGACGATCAGCCAATCGAACATTGCAGCGTTTCCCTGCGAGTTCCCGATGTCTGCAATTCTCCGGCGCGTTCGATCAGCTCCGCCATTTGGGCCCATGTCCTGTCCCAGGACGTGCCGGCGAGGTACGCATCGACTTTTTGCATCCAGTTCGCGTCGGGCCCGTCTAGAACCGACTTCAGCTTTGCAGGCATGTTCCCGGCATCGGCGATCTCGACCAGGCCGGCGGCGGCATAGCTGCGCACCACGTCCATTATGGCGGTAGATACGGTGCGAAGTCCGGCGGCCAGAAACTCCGGCGTCTTTGTCGGGCTGATATAGCGGGTGGATTCGTTCAGCGCGAAAGGCATCCAGCCGGCCTGCCAGTTGGCCAGATAGAAGGGCAGTTCGGCGTAGGACTTTCGCCCCAGCCAATGCAGGTTTGGAGCCGTGGGAAGGGTTGCAGGATCGATCTTTGCCGTCGGCCCCAGCATGACGAAATGGACATGCGGCAGCGCAGAGACGGCCTGAGCGACCAAAGCGAGATCCATGCGCTCGTCGATGACGCCGAAAAACCCGATGCGGGGATGCGGGATGCCGCATTGATCCGACGGATCAGCCATCGGCAACCGCGCGCGCTTGAAATGCTCGGCGTCGATGCTGCTTGGAAGCGAATAGACGGCCGGATGCAGCGCGCGCTTGGCCTGGTAGAGGCTTTCTCCACCGGTGAAGACGACGTCCGCCAGTTCGAAAAGCACGCTCTCCATCTCCGACAGCGCCCGCGGCGCGCCCTTGAAGGCGGACAGTTCGTCCATGCAGTCATAGATGCACAGATCGCAATCGAGATGGCCGCTGAAGCGAAGCGCCATCGGGGTATAGTACCAGAAGATCCTTCTGCCGGGCGGCTCCGCGGCGATGAGTTCATTGAGCTGGCGACGCTGGATTTGCAAGGCTTCCGTCGGCGACGTTCCGTGCGGCATCACCGGCGTTACGACCCTAAGCCGAGGCAGGGCATCCACGATCCGCAGGAACGATTGGCCCGTCTGCTCGAAAGTCGGCTCTTCGAAATATACTACCCGGTGGCTCCGCGCTGCCCTGGCAAGAAGATGCTGCGGTCTTTGATATACGAAATCCCAACGCAGATGAGAGAAGCAAAACAACAAGGAGCGTGAATTATCTTCAGAACAATGGATGTCCATTTCATTTCCGATCCTTGTTTGACGAACTACATCTATTCGAGAACTTTCCCTCATCATTTCAGGCAACAAAAAAACATCTCCGAGGCCATTCGACTTCGGCTGCTTTTGCCGCCTTCTAACGTCGTCTCAAGGGAGTTGTTCCCGATCAGTTCACAGAAATTTGCGGGAGGCTGGAACACCTTGCGCTCGCGGCAGTTGATCATCGCGGAATTGAGGAGATGACTTTGATGATAATCGACGCTCATCTGCACACGTCCGGACGCGAGGATGCAGACGGCGTGCTGCGCTCGCTCGACGAGGCGGGCGTGGATATTGCGGTCCTTCTCGCGCCGTTCCTAACGGAGCCCTATTCGCTCGCCGACCGCGAGTCGCTGCGCGCCGGCAATCGCCACCTGTCTAGGCTGATCGCCGGGCACATTGACAGGCTGTTCGGCTTTGCCGTGGTCAACCCCCTGCACGCCGAAGCCGCGCGCGACCTTGAGGAGGCGGCCAGCCTGCCCGGCATTTGCGGGCTGAAGCTGGTGCCGACGGGCTGGTATCCCTACGACGATTGCGCCCATCGTGTATATGAAGCTGCCGAGCGCCTAGGCCTGCCGATCCTATTTCACAGCGGCATCTTCATCGACGGCCGCTCCGGCCGCTTCTGCCGACCGAGCTTTTACGAGGCCGTGCGCGATCATCCGCGATTGCGAGTGACGCTCGCCCATCTCGGCTGGCCCTGGTGCGACGAGGCGAACGCTGTCGGCCTTATCGATCGCATCAACGGCGTCGATCCGGCCGAGAGTCAGTTCCGCTTCGACATTTCTTTTGGCCCGCCGCCCGTCTATCGCGAATCCGTTCTTCGCCTAGCATTCGACGTCCTCGGCTCGCAGCAATTGCAATTCGGAAGCGATCGCTTCCTGCCTTGCCCGGGCGCTCATATCCGCGCCGCCATCGACGAAGTGGCGGAACTGCTGGACAGGCTTGAGATAGCGCCGGACGACCGCTGGGAACTGATGTCGGGCACAGCCGCCAGATGGTTGCGCTTGCCCGAGGCCGCAGGGGTATGATCATGGCTGGTTCGAGCCGTATGGCGGGCGCAGATCGAAAATTCCGGGACAGCGGCAGGATCAACATTCTGGAGGTGCTGGGCAATGCGATCGTCGGCGGCATGGAGAACTACGTCGGCAATCTCATCAGCAACCTGCCCGCCGAAGAGTTCGGCGTGGCCGTGTTGTGCCCGTTCGAAAGTGCCTATACCCGCATGCTGCGGCTGAAGGGTTGCCCCGTCTACATCGCCCCATTGCGGGACGATCCGCCATGGCGCTCGATCGAGATGATCGCCGGACTGGTGGATGTCTGTGAAATCGACCTCATCCACGCCCATTTGATGAACGCGCATACGGTTGCCGCGATTGCCGGGACACTGACCGACACCCCGACGGTTGCAACGTTGCACGGCATGAGCCTGCAGCCACAGGAGATCAGCGTGGCCCGCCTGACCGGCAGCCATATGATCCTGGTTTGCCGGGAGGCGTGGTCACAGGCACTCGCCGTCGGGTTCCAGCCCGAGCGACTGACCCTGATCCCCAACGGCATCGACCTCCAGCGCTACCGACCGGGCTGCGCTCCGCGCAACCGACTGCGCGACGCCATCTCGGTCGGCGAAGAGGAATTCCTGGTCGGCTTTGTCGGGCGCCTGGCCTGGGAAAAAGGCCCCGACAAGTTCATCAAGGCGGCCGATTACATTCTGCGGCACAAGCCGGAAGTGCATTTCGCACTGGTCGGAACCGGTTCCATGGAAAGGGACCTCATGCTTGCGATCGAAAGGGCGGGAATTTCCAGGAACGTACATCTGGCCGGGGTCTGGGAGGACCCGTCAGAAGTCTATCCGGCGCTCGATCTCATGCTGCACACCTCGCGCGCCGATGCCATGCCGCTGGCGCTGCTGGAAGCGATGGCCTGTGGCGTGCCGGTCATCGCAATCGGCGTGGGCGGAGTACCGGAAATAATCGAGACTGGCGAAACCGGCATTCTGGTGGGCACCAGCGAATGGCCGGGCATCGTCAGCGAGTTTCCAGGCGATTGGGAGGGTGTCGCAAGGGCCGCGCTCAAGCTCATCAGCCAGCCGGAAAAGCTGAAGGCCATGTCGGCCGCAAGTGTGAGGCGCGCCGCCGCAAACTACAACATAACCGAATCCGTGGCCCTTACGGCCCAGCTTTTCCGCAAGCTGGCCGGAGCCTCCGGGGGTGCGGTCCGCATGCGCCCTTTACGTGAGAAGAAAATGCAGTAACGCCTATTTCCCGGAAATCTTCGTGCTGATTATAACCCCATGAGGAACAGCGTTCCGCTATTCGGCACGCCAACACACCAGATGTCCGGCCACACGCCTTTCGCCGCGGACCATATTTTGCGTCAAGCTGCCAGCGCACCTCGCAAACAACACACCATCTGATCTATGGCGAATCTCGTACACTCCTGGCCTCACATGTGCTTTACTTGAATTTTGCTCGAGGAATGGAGGGTGAAATGGCCACCAGCGTGAAAGAACTCATGTCTGCCGCGAATTCTGCCGTGCGCAAGATTTCCCCCGATGAAGCACGCAGGATGATTGCCGAGGACGACGCTCTTGTTGTCGATGTGCGCGACGCGCCTGAAGTTCAGGCAAGCGGCAAAATCAAGGATGCACTGCACGTTTCCCGGGGCATGCTGGAGTTCCGTGCCGATGCGGACACGCAATACCACAATCCCGAATTCCGGAAGGACCGGCCGATCATCCTTTACTGCGCCTCAGGCGGCCGCTCAGCACTCAGCGGCAAGGTCTTGAAGGACATGGGCTATGAGAAGGTCTTCAATCTCGGTGCGTTCAAGGATTGGGCCGAGACCGAGGGCGAGGTCGACAAGACGGCCTGAACCGCGAAGCCTTCGACAAGACGCGAGCAGCGCGGCGACGCCAAGAGGCAACTCCTGACGAGCTTGCCTCAAGCCGCGCTGTCGAGTCGCGTCGCTGCTTGCTCCAACAGGCAGCCTTATGGCCCATGAGATGCCGCAAAATGGCCCAGTACGGCAGCCGGATAATGCGGGAAAGTCTCAGGCATGACCTCTCTCGCCAAGACCCAGTTCAAGACATTCCTGGCTTCCCTACAGACCGCCATCGGCCTGCAAGCAACAAGCGACGGGCCGCTGAAAGATGCCTTTCATCGGGCCTTTGCCGGACTGCCCGGCGACGAAATTGCCTTGAACGATCTGAAGCCCGGCAGATTGCCGGCGTGCCGCCATCTTGAAAGCTGCTGCGACGATCTCGCAGACGCGCCGGCGCACCTTAGCGGCCTGGCACAGGCTTTCCGGCAAATCGAGCCGATGCTTGCCTGGTACAATCGCAGAGGATCGGCGTCTTCTCTGTTTAACGAAAGCCACGCCAACTCGATCATTGTCGGTCCGGATGCACTGCTGCGGAGCACCAGTGTTGAAATCGGCGTCACGGTCATGGCGCCACACACCACCTACCCCGATCATCGCCACCCGCCGGAAGAGGTGTATATTGCCCTTTCTCCCGGAGAGTGGCGGCAAAACGACGGGCCGTGGAACGAGCCCGGCATCGGCGGCCTGATCTACAATCCCGGCAATATCCTGCATTCGATGCGTTCCGGTCAGGAGCCGCTCTTCGCCTTCTGGTGCTTGCCACTGCCCTGAGATTCAACGCCTTTCGGACGCGGCGCTATCGGCAACTGCCGCTCCGATCGGCTCCTATGCTTCGGCGACCGCCACGGTCACATCGGACTGGCGCAGCGCCTCGGCCAGATCGGCCGGCGGCATCCGGTTGACCAGCAATTCGTCAAAATCCGCAAGAGCGCAAACCCGCACAAGCCCCTTTTTCCCGAACTTCGAGGCATCGGTGACGACGACCCGCCGGCGCCCGCAAGAGAGGGCAGCCTGCCCGAACTGCGCTTCTTCCAGGTCATAGTCCATGACGCCCGTGGCCGCGTTGATGGCGCCGGCCGAAATGATTGCATGATCGACGCTGAAGCGGCTTACGAACTCGATGGCCGAAAAGCCCAGTGCCGCACCGCTGTCGCTGCGCAGCTCGCCGCCGGCCATGTAGACCTTGTTGCCGTTGACCGTGGCCAGCGTGCGGGCGATGTCCGACGAATTGGTAACGACCGTCAGCCTGCGATGATCCAGGAGCGCCCGGGCGAGCAGGCTGGTGGTGGTTCCGGTGTCGAGCATGATCGACTCCCCATCACGGATGGTTGACGCGGCAAGACGGGCGATGGCCTCCTTCGCCGGGCGGTTCTCCCGCATCCGCCGCTCGAACGGCGCTTCGCTGACAACCGATGGCAGAGCTATCGCGCCGTGCATGCGCACGACTTCCCCTCGGGCAGCCAGCGGCTTGACGTCCCTCCGCACCGTCTCCAGCGAAACTCCCAGTCGGCGCGCCAGTTCGCCCACGCTGATCGTTCCCTCCTCCTTCAGCAAAGTGAGGATCTGGCCGTGACGAGGAGAATATTCCATCCGCGAGTTCCTTGTGGCTCATGACCGAGCTTGATGTGTTTTGCCCGATTTCATGACACAAATGTAGCTAAAGCGGTCATAAATCCACATTTAATCGTTGACTTCTCGCCCACGCCAACCGATCCTCGCTCAAAACAAGCAGCCAAAGGCTGCGGAGGGGGAAGCATGGCGGAGGCTATTGAAATCCCGGCTGCTCGCCGGGAAAGAATTGCGGCTTTGCCGGTCTGGGAGGGGCAGATCGCAATCGAGCCGCTGATGGGCGGCATCAGCAATGAAAGCTGGCTGGTAACCGACGCGCGCGGACGACACGTGGTGCGGTTCGGTAAAGACTACCCTTTCCACCATGTGTTTCGCGAACGCGAGGTTATGACGGCGCGAGCGGCAGAAGAGGCGTCGTTTGCGCCTGCCGTGGAACATGCCGAGCCAGGGGTCATGGTGTCCCGCCATCTGCTCGCCAAGACCTATGGCGAAGCCGATGTGCGCGCCAACATCGAGCGTGTGGCGAAGATAGTTCGCGAATTCCATTTCATGATGCCGCGCCACGTTTCGGGCCCTGGCTTCATGTTCTGGCCCTTCCATGTCATTCGCGATTATGCGCGCACGCTGGGCGAAGGCGGAAGCCGCATGGCCGCGCATCTGCCTGCCTATCTCGCAATGGCGGAGGAACTCGAAGCCGCGCAGATGCCGCTTCCCATCGTCTTCGGCCACAACGACCTTCTACCGGCTAACCTGCTCGACGATGGCGAGCGCCTGTGGCTGATCGATTTCGAATATGCCGGATTCTCCTCCGCCATGTTCGATCTTGCGGGGCTGTCGTCGAATGCCGGCTTTTCGGCCGAAGAGTCCGAAGCCTTGCTCGGCTACTATTTCGACAGGTCGCCCGACCCTGCCATGCTGCGCTCGCTTGCGGCCATGCAGTGCGCCTCGCTGCTGCGCGAGGCCATGTGGAGCATGGTTTCCGAACTCTACCTCAACGCGCCCGGCACCGATTACGTGGCCTACACGCAAGAGAACCTCAAGCGGCTTGAAGCCGCGCTCGACGCTTACCGAACACAATATGGACGTGCCTCCTGATGACCCAATCCCTGCCCTCCCATGCCCAGATCATCGTCATCGGAGGCGGGATCATCGGCTGCTCCACCGCGTATCATCTGGCGCGCGACCACAAGGCAGATGTGATCCTGCTGGAGCAGGGCAAGCTTACCTCAGGCTCGACCTGGCACGCGGCGGGCCTGATCGGGCAGCTTCGCTCCTCCGCGTCCATCACCCGCGTGCTGAAATACTCGGTCGAACTCTACAAGCGCCTGCATGAGGAAACCGGCCTCGAGACAGGCTGGAAGATGACCGGCTGCCTGCGGCTTGCCACCAATGAGGACCGCTGGACCGAGTTCCGCCGGCTTGCCACCACGGCACGAAGCTTCGGCATGGAGATGCATCTCGTCTCGCCGGAGGAGGTCAAGCGCATGTGGCCGCTGATGGACACGTCCGATCTTGTCGGCGCGTCCTGGCTTCCGACCGATGGGCAGGCCAACCCTGCCGACATCACCTATTCGCTGGCAAAGGGTGCGCGCATGCATGGCGCTCGCCTTTTCGAGGGCGTGCGTGTGACCGGCTTTGTCATGGAAGGCAACCGCATCACCGCTGTCGAGACAAATAAGGGCACCATCGCCTGCGAGGCGGTCGTCAATTGCGCCGGCCAGTGGGCACGCCAGGTCGGCGCCATGGCCGGCGTCTCGGTGCCGCTTCAGCCGGTCAAGCACCAGTATATCGTTACGGAGAAAATCGAGGGGCTGGCCGCTGACGCGCCGACCATCCGCGACCCCGACCGGCGCACCTATTTCAAGGAAGAAGTGGGCGGCCTGGTCATGGGCGGCTACGAGCCGAACCCCCAGCCCTGGGCGACTGGCCTGCCGGATGGCGATGTTCCCGACCAATGGGAATTTCAGCTCTTCGACGACGACTTCGACCACTTCGAACAGCACATGACGCAGGCCATCGCCCGCGTGCCGGCGCTCGGGAACGTCGGCGTCAAGCAGATGATCAATGGGCCGGAGAGTTTTACGCCGGACGGAAACTTCATCCTGGGGCGCGCACCCGAATGCGCCAACATGTTCGTGGGTGCGGGCTTCAACGCTTTCGGCATTGCATCGGGCGGCGGAGCCGGCTGGGTTCTGGCCGAATGGGTCATCCGGGGCGAGGCGCCGCTGGATCTCTGGAGCGTCGATATCCGCCGCTTCTCCGGCCTTCACCGGGATCGTGCATGGGTTCAGGAGCGCACGCTCGAGGCTTATGGCAAGCACTACACCGTCGCATATCCGCATGAGGAGCATGAAAGCGGCCGGCCGCGCATCGTTTCGCCCCTATATGAGAGGCTCAAGCAGCACCGCGCCGTATTCGGCTCCAAGCTCGGCTGGGAGCGACCTAACTGGTTCGCCCCGGCCGGAGTGGAACCGGCCGACGTATATTCGATGGGGCGGCAGAACTGGTTCGAGCATGTCGGCACCGAGCACGCACATGTGCGCGAAAAGGTGGGCGTGTTCGATCAATCCTCCTTCGCCAAGTTCGAGCTCTCGGGCCGCGATGCCGCGGAAGCGCTGAATTTCATCTGCGCGAACGATGTAGGCAAACCGGCTGGCCGGTTGACCTATACGCAGATGCTGAACACGCGCGGCGGCATCGAATGCGACCTGACCGTGGCGCGCCTTGCCGACGACCGGTTCTACGTCGTGACGGGCACCGGCTCCCGCACCCATGATTTCGGCTGGATCGCAGATCACTTGCCCACGGCTGCAGATGTCAGGTTGAGCGACGTTACCGAAGAGTTCGGCACTCTTTCGCTGATGGGTCCGAGGGCTCGCGACGTGCTGGCGGCAATCACGTCGGCCGAAATCAGCAACGCCGCCTTTCCCTTCGGCCATGTGCGGGAGATCGACATAGCCGGCTATCCTGTGCGCGCGCTACGCGTCACCTATGTCGGCGAACTTGGCTGGGAACTGCACGTGCCACTCGCAGGGACAGGCGATGTGTTCGACGCCCTGATGCAGGCCGGAAAAGCGCACGATATCCGGCCCGTAGGCTACCGAGCGATCGAGTCGCTGCGCCTGGAGAAAGGCTATCGCGCCTGGGGTTCGGACATCACGCCCAACGACACCCCGTTCGAGGCCGGCCTGAACTGGGCCGTCAAGCTCAGGCAGAACGTGCCCTTCATCGGCCGGGAAGCCTGCGAGAGGGTAGCGGCACGGCCGCTTGCCAAGCGGCTGGCCGGTTTCACCACCACGGACCCGAGTGTCGTCCTGGTTGGCCGGGAGACTATCCAGCGCAACGGCGAGCCGGTCGGGTACCTGACCAGCGGAGGCTATGGCTACACGGTCGGCAGGCCGGTCGGCTACGGCTATGTGCGCAATGAATCTGGCGTAGACGACGAGTTCCTGTCGTCCGCCCGATACGAACTCATCGTGGCAAACGAACCTTTCGCGGCCACGATCCACTTGACGCCGCTCTATGACCTGCAGGGGGAACGCGTGAAAAGCTGATCGGCAGGTCTGGCGGCGATACGATTGCCGAGTGCAGCTCGCGCTCGTTTGGGAGGGGAAGGCAAATGGCTTCTATCGGTACGTACGTCATCTACATAATCATGGCTTGCGCCGTCGCCGGCGCAATCGCTTCGATCCGCAACCCCGAAACGGGGCTCGGAAAGGAGTTCATCGAGGGCCTTCACGCCATCGGCCCGATCTTCATTCCGGTCGCCGGCATCATGGCGTCGATACCCTATCTGTCGGAGTTCATCCGCGTTGCGGTCGGCCCGCTGTTCGCATTAGTGGGGGCCGATCCCTCTATCGCCGCGACGACGGTGATCGCAGTCGACATGGGCGGCTATCAGCTTGCTGATGCGCTGGCGGGATCGCGCGATGCCTGGATGATAGCCACCATCGTGGGCTTCACTTCGGGCGCCACCATCATCTTCTCCATCCCGGTGGGCTTGGCCATGCTCGCCAAGGCCGACCACAAATACATGGCGCTGGGCATCATGTCGGGCATCCTCAGCGTGCCGATCGGCGTGTTCATTGCCTGCTCGATCATCGCCTTCGCCGGTCTCGACATTCGGCCTGAGGTTTCGACGACGGCCGAGGCTACTCATCAGGTAGCGCTGGCGATGAGCGACATCCTACGCAACCTCTTTCCGCTCATCGTCTTTTGCGTGGCCATAGCTCTGGGTTTGCGTTTCGCGCCCGACGCCATGATCAAGGGATTTCTCTGGTTCGGGCGCATCATGTATGCCGGCATCACCCTGGTGCTGGTCGCCTCGATCGTCGAATATTTCACCGGCTTCTTCAGCACGGTCTTCGGCTCCTGGGGCTTTGATCCGATCATCGCCGACGAGCAGGACCAGTTCCGGGCGCTGGAAATCGCCGGCTATATCGGCATCATGCTCGCCGGCGCGTTCCCCATGGTCTATCTGCTGACCAAATATCTCGCCGGGCCGATGCAGGTTCTGGGCGCGCGCATCGGCGTTTCGCCGGAGGGAGCGGCGGGTCTGCTTGCGGCAAGCGCGAATATCCTGGCCATGTACCGGCTGGTCGGCAGGATGCAGCCGAAGGACAAGGTCCTTGCCATCGCCTTCGCGGTCTGCGCCGCCTTTACCTTCGGCGACCATCTGGCCTTCTCGGCCAACTTCCAGCCGACGATGATCCTTCCGCTGATGCTCGGCAAGCTGCTTGGCGGCGCTGCCGGCTTCATGCTGGCAGTGTGGCTGTCGGTTCCAAAGGCAGAGGAACTCGCATCGCTTGAACAGAAGTCCGGCGCTGCAACCCAGTTCATGCCGGCGGAATAAGTCGAAACAGCAGCCAACCTCGTGCCGAACCTGCCACTGGTTTTTCGGCACGAGGTTGAACTGGCGAGGTCGCTCCGTGACGCCGCGGAGTTGAGACGAACACGATAATGAGCTAATCAGTTTGCTCATTGAGACTCAGCCCTGCGCCCCATCGCCAGGACGGGCCGTGCGCGGGCTGCGCATCCTGCGAGAATTGGCCAAGCTGCCCAGGCAGCAAGAGCCGTCCGCATGACTGGTCTCCTTTGACCGCCGGATTGCCGGCGAAAAATAATTCTTCCCATGAAATTTTATTTCATAGCAGTTGACGCAAAGGCAGCGGCGGGGCTAACTGTCTGCGAGGAGAGTTAGCCAGATCTGCGCCTACGCGAGTTGAGGCGAAATCGCGCGGCGAGCCGCCGCCGCGGTGCGGGAGCGCGTCCCGTTCCGACGACAACAGATACCGGATTCATATTCGAAGGGAGCGAAGTTGATGCCCGAATTCAAGACAGACATCGAAATAGCGCGCGCGGCCACGAAGCGTCCGATCCAGGAGATCGGCGCCAAGATCGGCATCGCGCCGGAGCACTTGCTGCCCTACGGCCACGACAAGGCCAAGGTGTCGGCCGACTTCATCCGGTCGGTCAAGGGCAACAAGGACGGCAAGCTGATCCTGGTCACCGCCATCAACCCGACCCCGGCCGGCGAGGGCAAGACCACCACCACGGTGGGGCTCGGCGACGGCCTCAACCGCATCGGCAA
>NZ_JBDZDR010000014.1:0-51366 GCF_040049255.1 Mesorhizobium sp. KR2-14
GGCGGGCGCCGGCTTCGTCGTCGTCATCTGCGGCGAGATCATGACCATGCCAGGCCTGCCCAAAGTGCCGTCGTCGGAAAGGATCTTCCTCAACGAGCACGGCCAGATCGAGGGCCTGTTCTAAGCCCAAAAACCGGCCGGCGGTCAGCGCCGGCCATCTTCCAAGGACGACGCCGCGCGGGCCACCCGCGCGGCGTTTCTGTTTGACCGGGGCGCCCAGACGACGCCAAAAACCGCGCAAAAGCAGCGGAATGCCTGCGAATTGCCGGATGCCGGGCCAAGTAACGCCATATTTACCAATAAATGTGCTGCCGCTTGGGTACGGGGGACTTACCGGATCATCCAACGCGCATTCACCGCTCGCCGGCAGGGATTCTGGCGAGGACGGACCGCGTGTGCGTTCGATCTTCCGGGCAGATCATGCGTGGAGTAAGTCCTTGAAAGTTTTCAAACTCGCAGATGCCCCCCTTGACGTGGACCCGCTCGAATACGAGCTGCTGCGCAGCGTCACGAACCCGGTCGGCCAGGCGGCCGCCGGTGCGGCGAGCACCGAGCCCCTTTCCGCGGCGGCTTCCCGGCCGCTTCCTTCGCCAGCCAACCAGAGCACGCCGCCCGCTGCACCGCAGCCAGCGCCTCGCCCGGCCGGACCTCTGGCAAGCGCCGTGCCGCCGAGCCAGCCTCTTGCGGCTCCGTCGCGGGCTCCGCTAGCGAGCGAGCCGGCGCCGGCCACGGCGACTTTCCAGCCGATCCTGCGTCCGGCGGCCCCGGCCCCCGCTGCCCGCCCGCTTGGCCAGCCCCAGCCGGCTTCGCGTGCGCCCCTTTCGAAACAGGCGGCGCCCGCTGCCACGCCGCATCAGCCGACCCTGCGTCCGGCAGCATCTGCAGGCGCTGCCCGGCCGGTCGGCCAGCCCCTGCCCCACACGCGCACGCCGCTTGCAAACCCTGCGGCCCCGGCAGCTTCGCAGCCGGCCTTGCGCCCGGCCGCGCCCTCCGGCGCGCAGGCTTCAGCGGCGCTGCGCCCGGTAGCCGCTTCGCAAAGCGCCGGAGCTGTCGATCAGCCCACGGCAACCGAGCGTGCAACCGCGCCATCCGCGGCGCCGCCTGCGGCCAACCCGGCCGCTGCCGCGCAGACGCCCCCGGTCGAGGGCAGCGCATCGCTTCTCCGCTATGACTGGGATGCCCCCATCGAGATTTCGGAAAGGACAGTGCCGGTTCCTCCGAGCTTCCTCGACAGGACCACGCAGGCCTACCGACAGGTCGCTGAAAAGGCGGCCTGGCTGCAGGCCATGCCGCCGCGCCGCCTGGCGCTCGGCATTGCCGGCATCGCCTTGCTGGCCGGCATCGGCGCCGGCATGACCCTGCTTTCCGATCCGCAGGGCAATGATGCGGTGCAGGTCGCCGCAGCGCAGGCTCCTGCGGCGGAAACGACTGCTGAAACGGAGCCGACGCCGGACGCCGCTTCCGAAGACCTGGCATCCGCCCCGACCGCCGCGCCCGCGCCCGAGGCGACCGCACCGGCCCCGGTCGCTGAAGCCGCTCCAGCTGCTCCCTCGAGCGCCAGCGCCGCGCTGGTCCAGCCGCAGGCATCGGCCCCGCAGCAGGTTTCGCCCGCCGCAACGCCGGAACTGAACGACGACCGTTGGGGCCCGGCCACCGCCGGATCTTCTTTCGAAGAGCCGGTCGATACGGCAGCGTCCGACAGCGGCATGGACGAGTCGCGCAGGGCCGATGCCGCGCCGTCCGACAACGGCACCACCGGCAGCATAGTGCCGGTCGACCCCGCCCCCGCGAAACCCGCGCCGAGCAAGTCGCGTGCCGCCAGGCCGGCTAAAGCCAAGCCCGCCGCCGCCGCGCCCGAGCCCGCTGCTCCGGTGCAGACGGCGTCCTCGGGCATAACGCCCGGCAATGCCCAGGTCACCACGGCCGTCAAGATGCGCGCCGGCCCGGACAACGACGCAGACGTGGTGAAGGTGGTCCCGACCAACGGCTCCGTCGACGTCATCAGCTGCAAGGTCTGGTGCAAGGTCTCCTTTGACGGCCAGGAAGGCTATATCTTCAAGCGCTTCATCAAGCAGGACGGCTAGCCTTCTCCAAGGGGGATCGCCAGCGCGACGGAATCCCCCTTGCCGGCTCCTTCGTTCGCCGCTATGTAAAAAGCCATGATGACGATTTCGCACAAGACGCTCTGGTGGTGGGCCTGCTGACAGCGGCCTCGAGCGCGCGTGCGCGTTGAAAACTTGGTGGCCGCAGGAGTAATCCGGGCGGCCATTTTGTTTTTTTGGGCTTTCCGGATCCCTGCCGAAAAATGGGAAGGAAACGGAAATGTCGATCGAAACCCTTGAAGACGGTTCGGAAAGTTACAGAACGGCGGGCGGCGTGGTCGTCACCCGGCAGCGCCATGACGCAGTCTATGGCGATGCGATAGACGCCTATGTCGATGGGCTGAACACGCGCCGCGGCGCGGTCTTTTCCTCCAACTACGAATATCCGGGCCGCTACACCCGCTGGGACACGGCCATCATCGACCCGCCGCTGGCCATCAGCGCGCGGGGCCGTGCCATGCGCATCGAGGCGCTGAACGCACGCGGCGAGGCGCTGCTGACGGTGATCGCCCCGGCGGTGAAGGCCCTCTCGGAGGTCAAGATCACCGGCGAGACCAAGCGGCTGCTGACGCTCGACGTGGCCAAGCCCGGCCGGGTCTTCACCGAGGAAGAGCGCAGCAGAGCCCCTTCCGTCTTCACCGTGCTGCGCGCCATCACCGCGCTGTTCCGCAGCGAGCACGACAGCAATCTCGGCCTCTACGGCGCCTTCGGCTACGACCTCGCCTTCCAGTTCGACCCGGTCGAGCACACGCTGAAGCGCGCCGAAAGCCAGCGCGACCTGGTGCTCTACCTGCCCGACGAGATTCTGGTGGTCGACCACCATGCCGCCAAGGCCTGGCACGACCGCTACGACTTTGCCGGCGAAGGCTTCTCCACCGAGGGCCTGCCGCGCTACGGCGACATCGAGCCGTTCCGCCCGTCCGACCGCATTCCGCCGCGTGGCGATCATGAGCCGGGCGAATATGCGAAGATCGTCGAGAAGGCCAAGGAAAGCTTCCAGCGCGGCGACCTGTTCGAGGTCGTGCCCGGCCAGATGTTCTACGAGCGCTGCGAAACGGCGCCGTCGGAGATCTCCCGCCGGCTGAAGAAGATAAACCCCTCGCCCTATTCCTTCTTCATCAATCTGGGCGAAGGCGAATATCTGGTCGGCGCCTCGCCCGAGATGTTCGTGCGGGTCACCGGCCGGCGCGTCGAGACCTGCCCGATCTCCGGCACCATCAAGCGCGGCGACGACGCCATTGCCGATGCCGAGCAGATCATCAA
Source organism: Mesorhizobium sp. KR2-14 (assembly GCF_040049255.1). NCBI lineage: Bacteria > Pseudomonadati > Pseudomonadota > Alphaproteobacteria > Hyphomicrobiales > Phyllobacteriaceae > Mesorhizobium > Mesorhizobium sp. KR2-14. Next base: position 3,366 of record NZ_JBDZDR010000014.1, read on the forward strand.
GCTGCTCAATTCAAAGAAGGACGAGTCCGAGCTTACCATGTGCTCCGACGTCGACCGCAACGACAAGAGCCGCGTCTGCGAGCCGGGCTCGGTGCGCGTCATCGGCCGGCGCCAGATCGAGATGTATTCGCGCCTCATCCACACCGTCGACCACATTGAGGGCCGCCTGCGCGAGGGCATGGACGCCTTCGACGCCTTCCTCTCCCACGCCTGGGCCGTCACCGTCACCGGCGCGCCGAAACTGTGGGCCATGCGCTTCATCGAAAAGCACGAGAAGAGCCCGCGCGCCTGGTATGGCGGGGCCATCGGCATGGTGCATTTCAACGGCGACCTCAACACCGGCTTGACGCTGCGCACCATCCGCATAAAGGACGGGATCGCCGAGGTGCGGGCCGGTGCTACACTGCTGTTCGATTCCGTGCCGGAGGAAGAAGAAGCCGAAACCGAACTGAAGGCATCCGCCATGCTCTCCGCCATCCGCGACGCCAAGGCCGGCAACATTGCCGCCACCGAACGCCAGTCCGCCCGCGTCGGTGACGGGGTGAAGATCCTGCTCGTCGATCACGAGGACTCGTTCGTGCACACGCTGGCCAACTATTTCCGCCAGACCGGCGCGGATGTCTCGACCGTGCGCGCGCCGGTGCCCGACGAGCTTTTCGACACGCTTCAGCCCGATCTCGTGGTGCTGTCGCCCGGACCCGGCCTGCCGAAGGATTTCGACACCGCGGCCACCATCAAGAAGGCGCGCGCGCGCGACCTGCCGATCTTCGGCGTGTGCCTGGGCCTGCAGGCACTGGCCGAAGCCTATGGCGGCGAGCTGCGCCAGCTGCATGTGCCCATGCACGGCAAGCCCTCGCGCATCCGTGTCTCGCAGCCCGGCATCATCTTCTCCGGCCTGCCGCAGGAGGTCACCGTCGGCCGCTACCACTCGATCTTCGCCGACCCGGCCCGTCTGCCTGAGGATTTCGTCGTCACCGCCGAGACGGATGACGGCGTCATCATGGCGTTCGAGCACAAGAAGGAACCCGTTGCCGCGGTGCAGTTCCACCCCGAATCGATTATGTCCCTCGGCCAGAACGCCGGCATGCGCATGATCGAGAACGTGGTCGCCCACATGCCGCGCAAGGCCAGGGAAGAGGCGGCGTAGGCCGGATTCGACCCGACACCGCATTTGACATAATGAGGCATGGTTCCCATGGCATGGACATGGAAACCATGCCTCGGTTTTTTTGATGCCCACGCGGCGACCGCCACGGCTAAAGTGAAAAGCATGACGTCCAAGGAAAAGATCCAGCGCCTGGCCCTTTGGTCCATCTTCATCGCCTTCGGCGTGATGGGGCTGAAATATCTGGCCTACCACCTGACCGGCTCGGTGGCGCTTTATTCGGACGCGCTGGAATCCGTGGTCAACGTCATCGCCGCGGCGGCCGCCTTCTGGGCCATCCGCGTCAGCCACAAGCCGGCCGACCAGGACCATCCCTACGGCCACCACAAGGCGGAATATTTCTCCGCCGTGCTCGAAGGCGTGCTGATCGTGCTGGCGGCCCTGCTCATCCTGCGCGAGGTCTGGTTCACCTTGCAGGAGCCGCGCCCGCTGGAGCAGCCCTGGCTCGGCCTCGCCGTCAATGGCGCGGCTGCGGCCATCAATGCCGGCTGGGCCATGCTGCTCATCCGCACCGGCCGGCGCCACCGCTCGCCCGCACTGCTGGCCGACGGCCAGCACATCATGACCGACGTGGTCACCTCCGTCGGCGTCATCATCGGCCTTGTCGGCGCCGTCTTCACCGGCTGGACCATCCTCGACCCCGCGCTTGCCGTCATCGTGGCGCTCAACATCCTGTGGCAGGGCTGGCACGTGATCCGCTCATCGCTGCAGGGCCTGATGGACGTGGCGGTCGACCACGAGGAGACGCTGCGCATCCGCGACATCATCTCGGCCAATTCCAAGGGCGCCATCGAGGTGCACGACCTCAAGTCACGCATAGCCGGCCGCGCCGTCTTCATCGAATTCCACCTGGTGGTCGACGCCGGGATGAGCGTGGGCGACAGCCACGTCATCTGCGACCGTATCGAGGAAGCGCTGAAGGCGGAAATCCCCTCGGTGCGCGTCACCATCCATGTCGAGCCCGACGACGAGGCCAAGCTGCCCAAGGGCACCACGGCGGTGCCCTTCGCCTGACCGGGAGGTCGGCTTGCCCTATTGGCCGCAGGCCGAAAGCGGCATGGGCTTCAGCTGGAACAGTTCGTCGCCCGTCTCATGAATGCCCAGCCTGGAACACAGCTCCAGGCTGGGCAGGCCGTCGCTGGGATTGGCCAGCACGATCGTGTCGCCGTCGCCTTTGCGCAGAACGACCTCCTTCGTCAGCATGTCGCAGGCCGCATTTGCCGACGCGCCGGAGATGCAGCGCCACTGTTCGCCTTCCGCCGAGCATGTGTATTCCGACTGGACCTCGTCGCTCTCTCTTGTCTTCGCCGCAATCGCGATGTTGGCGCCGTCCGGCCAGTTCTTCGGCTTGCCCGCTTCGGCATAGGCTGCGATCTCGGCCGGCCCGCGCGAGACGCGCACCGAGACGGTCTGCTGGTCGGGATGCTGTTCGAGATGGGCCGCATCGAAATCGACGCCGTAGCAGAAGGGCTGGCTCGGCGGGAATTGCTTGCCCAGGGGTTTGCCAGTGGCGGCGGGTGGGGCGGCGGGCGGCTTCTCCTGCGACAGCGCCATGACGGCGAAGGCCGGCACGAGGCAGATGGCAAGACGAAGAAGGCTCGACGGCATCGGCACACCTCGTCAATGGCGCTAACCCCTCGCGGTTCATGCGGGAAAATAGTGCGCTGCGCACAATTTGCACCGCCTTTGCCCCGTTATGAGAATGATCAAGAGCACTGCGTTCGCCCGCGGGAGGGAATCGCGTAAAGAATAGCGGGCGCTTCCCTCCAGGCAGAGGCGTCCGCCAGGGCGGCATCCGGCCGGCGAGAATGTGGAGCATCCATGGAGTTACCCGCGCAAAGCACCGCCCCGGAACCCATGGCCCGCCTTGCGCCCGGCCTGCAGTGGGGCGTCATCCTTCTGCTTTCGCTCGTTTTCGCCGGCCTGCTCGAGCTTGCCAACCTTCCCGCCGCGGTGCTGATCGGGCCGATGCTTGCGGCCGTCGTCGCCGGCACCAACGGCGCGACCGTGCGCCTTGCGCGCCCGATCTTCTCTTCCGCGCAGGCCGTCATCGGCTGCCTCGTAGCAGCCTCCATCGAGTTCGAGATCTTCGTCTCCTTCCTGCACGACTGGCCGCTTTTCGCAGGCGCGGTTTTCGCCACGCTGGTGGCGTCCAGCTTCCTCGGCTGGCTGATCAGCCATTGGCGCATCCTGCCGGGCACCACGGCCGTCTGGGGCACCGCGCCGGGCGCCTCCACCGCCATGGTGCTGATGGCCGGCGCCTTCGGGGCAGACGCCCGCCTCGTTGCCTTCATGCAATATATGCGCGTCATCTTCGTCTCGGTCACCGCCGCCTTGATCGCGCGGTTGTGGGTCGACACCTCAGGCGTAGAACTGCCACCGACGCCGTGGTTCCCGCCCATCGACTGGCAGCCCTTCCTGTCCACCATCGCCATTGCCGTCGTCGGCGGCTTGGCCGGGCGCTGGCTGCGCCTGCCCTCGCCCTTCTTCCTCGGCAGCATGATTTTGGGCGTCGCGCTGCATCTCGGCGGCTTGGTCACCTTCCAGCTGCCGGAATGGTTGCTCGCCATCAGCTACGCGGCCATCGGCTGGACCATCGGGCTCAACTTTACCCGCAGCATCCTCATCCACGCCACGCGCGCCCTGCCGCAGGTCATCCTGTCGATACTGGCGCTGATGGCCTTCTGCGGCGGGCTGGCCTGGATGCTCAGCCATTATCTCGGTGTCGACCCGCTCACCGCCTACCTGGCCACCAGCCCCGGCGGCATGGACTCGGTGGCCATCATCGCCGCCGCTTCCGAAAATGTGAACCTCTCCTTCGTCATGGCGCTGCAGACGGCGCGCTTCCTGTTCGTGCTGATCTTCGGCCCCTCGGTCGCGGCTGGTGGCACGGCTGGTGAAGGAGTGAGCCGGCAGCCTCAATAAATCCCCGGCACCAGCCGCCAGGTGCGGCCGAAATAGGCGTCGTACTCTTCCCCGAACTGGCTGCGCAGCATCGCCTCCTCGGCGCGGATGCGCACGACCAGCGGCGGCAGCAGCAGCGCCGTCAGCAGCACGCCGAGGCCGGATCGGAACGCCAGCGCCCATCCCAGCGCCGTGATCAGCATGCCGAGATAGCTGGGGTTGCGGATGATCCGATATATGCCGGTCGTCACCAGCGTGTGCCCCGGCTGGATGGCCACCAGCCCGCTGAACCTGCGCCCCAGCACGAAGACCGGCCATATCCGCAGCGCGCCACCGAGGGCGAACAGCACCACCCCGATCCAACGCAGCGCCTGGCCGTCGAAAGTCCAGAAGTCGATCCGGTCGGTGTAGGCGGGCAGGTAGCCGGCGGCTACGCCAAGAAGCCCGAAGGCGATCAGAACCCAGCGGTTTGCGCGATCCTCGCGCTCGCCGGGACTCAGGTTTCCCTGGGTGAAAAGCGCAACCACAGCCATCGCCAGCAGCATCACGGCCAGCGCCACCAGCGCGGGATTTCCGAAGAATGCGGCAAAGCCGCCCTTGCCGAAGATCGCCAGCCCAAGATAGGCCAGCGTGCCGCCTATGCTGAACAGGGCCATCCAGGGCGTCACCTTCATCGCCACCCTATCTCCTCACGGCCAGCATAGCCCCGAACCGGGTTTCGTCCAAACGCACGCTTTCAGGTGGATGAAGTCCGGCCCGGTCCGGCCGTAACCGGTTGAAATCGTTCTTCCCGACCAAATAGTTTTGGCCCGTTTATCCCCAACCCTACCGTTTGGCTCATAATCCTCCGCATCGGCCTCACGGGAACAGGGTCATGAACCGGATGCACGTGGAGGCAGGCGATGTCCGGGCTGGTGACGCTACGGTGGCGTCACTGGGTGACGAGCCCCCAAGCCCGGGCCTCGGCGGCGGCTGGCCACGCGAATGTGGAGGCGACTGAGCGGGGGCAAGAGCATCGAACGAGTGGTCGAAGGACCGCAAGATTTACCTAGATGAGCGTGTCCGACGACCGCCCGTCTTCCCACTCTCCCCTCATCCTGAGCTTGTCGAAGGGTGAGCTTGTCGAAGGATCACAATGGCCAGACGGTAAAAACCGGGCGTGGCGATGATGAAGCGCGCCGGCGCCCTCCCCCTTGCTTCCGTCGCGCGGCTCCTATATGAAACCCGGCATGACCTCGCGTCCGAACAAGCCCGTCTCCCGTCCGACCGCCTTCGCGGCCGAGACCGCGCGCGCGCTTTCGGCAACGCTGCTTCTCCTCGGCCTTATCGGCGATCGCCGGGCTCGTTGAAGGAGCGTCCGGCGGTCGAAATTGCCGCCAGGCATACGCTCCTTTGCTCTTCACAACAGAACCGAATTTCTGGTTTAAGACCGCTTGAACGATGCGTGCGCGCATGGCGGCCAAGAGAACGAGACCGAAGATGACCAAGCCCACCCCAGTATCCGCCGCTCCGAAACGGGCCGGCATGCCGTTTGCCGCCATGAAGTACGAGCCCTACCCCAAGGTCGACCTGCCGGATCGTACCTGGCCGTCGAAGACCATCGACAAGGCGCCGATCTGGTGCTCGGTCGACCTGCGCGACGGCAACCAGTCGCTGATCGACCCCATGGGCCACGACCGCAAGGTGCGCATGTTCCGCCTGCTGGTCGACATGGGCTTCAAGGAGATCGAGATCGGCTTCCCCTCGGCCTCGCAGACCGACTTCGACTTCGCCCGCTGGTGCGTCGAGGAAGGCGAGGTGCCGCAGGACGTCTCGCTCCAGGTGCTGGTGCAGTGCCGGCCTGAACTGATCACCCGCACCTTCGAGGCGCTGGAGGGCGCGTACCGGCCGATCGTCCACTTCTACAATTCCACCAGCGAACTGCAGCGCCGCGTCGTCTTCGGCAAGGATGTCGCCGGCATCAAGCAGATCGCCACCGACGCGGCCAAGATGATCACCGACATGGCCGCCAAGGCCGGCGGCGGCTACCGCTTCCAGTATTCGCCCGAGAGCTTCACCGGCACCGAGCTGGAAGTGGCGCTGGAAATCTGCAACGCGGTCACCGAGATCGTGAAGCCTACGCCCGACAACAAGCTGATCCTCAACCTGCCCTCGACCGTCGAGATGGGTACTCCCAACACCTATGCCGACCGCATCGAGTGGATGATCCGCCACCTCGACAACCGCGAGAACCTGATCATCTCGCTGCATCCGCACAACGACCGCGGCACCGGCGTGGCCGCCACCGAGCTGGCGCTGATGGCAGGTGCCGACCGCGTTGAAGGCACGCTGTTCGGCAATGGCGAGCGCACCGGCAATGTCGACGTCGTCAACCTGGCGCTGAACATGTTCACGCAGGGCGTCGACCCCGAGCTCGACTGCACCGACATCAACCGGATGAAGGACGTCTACGAATATTCCAACCAGCTCAGGATTCCGGAGCGCCACCCCTATGTCGGCGAACTGGTCTACACCGCCTTCTCCGGCTCGCACCAGGACGCGATCAACAAGGGCATGAAGGCGATCAAGACCTCCAACAAGCCGCTGTGGGAGGTGCCCTACCTGCCGATCGACCCGCAGGACGTTGGCCGCACCTACGAGGCGATCATCCGCATCAACTCGCAGTCGGGCAAGGGCGGCATCGCCTATGTGCTGCAGGCCGACTACGGGCTCAACCTGCCGCGCAACCTGCAGATCGAGTTCAGCCAGGACATCCAGGCAATCACCGATTCGGAAGGCAGGGAAGTCTCGCCCAAGCGCATCTATGAGCGCTTCATCGAGCGATACGTGGAGCAGCCCGGCGCGCGGCTGAAATTCGTCGATCACCACACCTACCCGGACACGGAAAACAAGGGTCAGCGCGTGGTCGAGGCGACCATTGTCGACAGCGGCAACGAGATCAAGATAACCGGCCACGGCAACGGCCCCGTCGACGGCTTCGTCGACGCGCTGTCGCGCCACATCGGCGTGCCTCTCTCGGTGCTCGACTATTCCGAACATTCGATCCAGCGTGGCTCCAACGCTTCGGCCGTCTGCTACATGGAAATGGAGCATCCGGGCGGGCGCGCCTTCGGCGTGGGCATCAACACCAACATCGTCGCCGCATCGCTCGAGGCGGTGGTTTCGGCCGCCAACTGCATCGTCGGCTGACGCCACCGGTGTTAACCAAATCGAGACTCAGCCCGTGGATTTAGGGCTGAGTTGCTTGACGAAGCCACATTAGCTTCTTGTCGCGGGCGGTGGCCGCGCTATCATCGGGCCTTCATGAGCGCCGCTCTCGAAAGGTCCGATGGTTGCTACAAATCAAGCCTGCCGCCCCCGCAGTGCTCGATGCGCTGGACAAGATACTAGCCAGCGAAACGTTTAGCCGTTCCGAGCGCGCACGCAAATTGCTGCGCTACCTTGTCGAACAGGAGCAGGCGGGCGAGGCCGACCGGCTCAAGGGCTTCACTATTGCCGTAGACGTGTTCGGACGCGATGCCGATTTCGATTCCTCGGCCGACGCGGTGGTGCGCGTGCAGGCCAGAAGGCTGCGCGACCTTCTGAAGCAATATTCCGAGACGGAAGGCGCCGACGATCCGCTGCGGGTCGTCATTCCGCGCGGCAGCTACGTTCCCGTTTACGGAGTGGCGGGCAAGACGGAAGAAGCCATACCTATCGCCTCGCGGGTCGAGGCCGCCGCTTCGCCTCCGCTTGCCGCCAGAGCCACCATGCCGCTCCACGCCCCTTCGGCGTCGGAAGCCCGCGTGATGCGGCATCTGCGGCTCTTCTGGGCTGCCATGGTCGTCATCATCGCCATGCTCGGTTTTGTCACCTTCCGCCTCCTCACGGCAGACGCCGCGGGTGACGCCGCACTGGCGACGGACACGGGGATGACTACGACCGGAGACGTTGCCGCCGCAGTGTCCTCACCAGTGGCCCTGCCGACGGTTCATGTCATCAGCACGGCGAACGACGAGGCCGTCGCCCGCGTTGCGGCCTTGTTGCGGGGTGGGCTCGCCGGCTTCGACACGATAGACATGATTGCCCGCGACCCGGATGCGGAGGACGGCACGCCCATAAGCCCGCTCCAATTCGTCTTTGAGGTCACGCCAGGCTCGGTCACTGGCAGCGTGACCATAGACCTGAAGAACAGCGCCAGCGCCAAGCTTCTGGTGTCGCAGACGCTGGCCCCGGCTGATCTTAATACAGTCCCGTTGGACGACCGCCTCGCCGATCTGCTGAGCGCGACCATTCCGGTGTCGGGCGCGCTCTATGGCTTCATCGAGCAGAACCGCCTTGCTTCCGGACTGGTGGAATGCCTCCTTCTCAACGATCGCTATTACCTGGACCAGATGCCGCAGAAACACGAAGCCGCTTACCGCTGCTTCAGCGACCTTGCCGAAAGCGGCATCAAGTCGCCGTTGATCTATGCGGAACTGGCATCGCTGCTTCAGAAGGCGATATCGGAACGCTACGATTTTCCGGCCGACCGCTCGCCCGAAAAGGCGATGACGCTTGCATACCGAGGCGTTCTTACCGGCCCCACCAGCCCCTACGCGCATCGGTCCTACGGATATGTGAACTCCAGTGCCGGAAACACCGCCGAAGCCATCCGCTTCATGCGCAAGGCCTACGAACTCAACACCTACGATCTGAGCATGGCCGCGGCCTATGGCTATGCGCTCATATTTTCCGGTGACTACAAAACCGGCGTGCCGATCATGAGGCGTGCGGTCGAGGCATCGAGCGCCCACCCGAACTGGTGGGACTACGGGCTGTTCATCGCCGAATTCATGATCGGCAATGATGACAGGGCATCAACTGCCACGGATGCGCTGGTATCGACGAAGAAGGCGCACTACCTGGCCGCGCGGTTGATAGCCGCCACAAGTGCCGGCAATGCGGAGCTGGCCAAGAGCCTCGCCGACGAAATCGTCACCGATTTCCCCGACTTCGCCGCCAATCCGCGTCTGGCCTTCGAAAAGGCAAACTACCCGGCTGATCTCGTCGAAAAGCTCGCGACCACCATTCGCGCCAGCGGCCTCGCCAATCCGAGCTGAGGCCAGGGGAACTTCAATGCAACCTGCTTCGACAAGCTCCGTCCCGCCGCCCTCGCTTATTGCGGAAGAATATGGCGCAGGGCAGAACGTCATTGTCCTGCTTCACGGCTTCGGCGCTTTCCACGACGTCTGGCGCCTCGTTGCCGTCGCTCTCGCCCAAGAAGAAAGGCACGTCATCGCCTACGACCTTCCCGGCCACGGTCGCTCTCTCGACTGGCCTGATGCCGGGCCGGCCAAGACGACTGCGAAGGCAGTTCTGGCCGACCTCGACGCGCGGGAAATCGAACGAGCCCATTTCGTCGGCCATTCCATGGGCGGCGCAGTCGCGGCTCTGGCAGCACTTGCCCAGCCCGAACGCGTGGCATCGCTGACCCTGCTGGCGCCCGGCGGTTTCGGCGAGCAGATAAGCAGCGCCTTGCTGCACCGCTATGCGGCCGCGACCACGCAAGCCGAGCTCGCCGAATGCCTGGCGGCGATGTCAGCGCCAGGCGCCACGCCGCAAACGGAAAACCTCAGCGCCTTTGCCGAGATGCGTGCGGTACCCGGGCAGAAGGAGAAACTTGCCGAAATCGCTTCAATTATCGCACGGGATGACAGGCAGGGCATCATTCCGCGCGAAAGGCTGGCGAGCCTGCCCATGTCGGTCGCGGTGATCTGGGGCACGGAGGATCCCGTGCTGCCCTTCGCGCAGACCGCCGACCTGCCGCCCGTCTTCCAGCTCCACCCCGCGCGCGGCGCCGGCCACATGCTGGTGGAAGAACGCCCCGAACTGGTCGTGGATATCATTGGCCGAATGTCGCGCTAGACAGGACATTCCGTCTCTCCCGGCAGCAAGCAAGGAAGATGCAGCACCTGATGCATTGGCCCCGCGGCTATGGTAAAAAATTTCCTAACCCGTCTTTTGGAGTGACTTCCCATGGCCGATGCAGGGGAAAACATTACGCCGATCGACCCCCAGCGGCGGCTTGCCGACGCAATTCGTGACGTCAAGAATGCAGCCGCAGACCGCGAAGACGTGGTTGTGGAACTGCGCGAGGCCAGCCGCATGCGGCTGGAACTGCTGGCGCAGGAACTGGCGCCGGTATTCGCCGAAGTGCCCACCGATATCGACATGTTCGACTTTGCCGTTTCCGCGGGCCTGCAGCCGCGCCTCTGGATCGACGCCGTCAGCCATGTCGGCCTCGGTCGCGACCGCCGCACCTACCGCTTCCTGAAGGATACCCGCATCGGCCGTGTCGTGCTGGCCGAGTCGACCGACATGAAGCCCGTTGCAGAGCAGGTAACCCGCTACATTGCCGAGCGCATCGTCGAACGCCAGCGCCAGATGGATGGCGGGATAAGCCACAGCTACGCAGGCACGAAGGCCGTTCCGGAGGCCGCAGCGGCTCTTCAGGCCCCGCGCGCCAGTGGCTGGCAGAACGTCTTCGCCGCTTTCGGTCTGTTCGCCGCCGGCGCGGTGGTGGGCTTCGCTTTTACCATGGCATGGCTGCGCGTCGGGCTCTCGGCACTCATGTCAGGCTTCTGACTACCGCGCCGCCTGCGATGCCCTGACGGAGTGCAGGGTCAGGTCGAGCGACATCAGTTGTGCCGGCGGCGTGGCCGGTCCGGTCAGGCCATGGCGGCTCAGGTGAAGCTCCCACGCCCCCGGTTCGCCCCCGATATCGAACAGATTGTATTGCGCCGCAGGATTGCGGCCGCCTACGCCCTGACCGGCCGCCGCAACTCCGACCACCGGCACCGGCTTTTCGGCGGTGCCGATCCAGAAAAGCGAAGGCAAGTGCGAGTGGCCGTGCACGATGAGTTCCGCGCCGTGCCGATTGATGACCTGCTGGAAACGCGCAATGCCGAACAGCCGCTTGTGCTGCGCCACTGCGCTGCGCACGGGCGGGTGATGGATCATGACGACGCGAAACAGCCCCTGCCCGGCCGCCGCGTCGAGAAGCCCGCCCAGTCGATGCGCCTGGCCCTCGCGGAAGAAGCCGTTGGCCATGAAGGGCGCTGTCGCCCGCGCAGTGGAAACGCCAATAAGCGCGACCGGGCCGCGCACCCGCATGTAAGGGAAGGCATGTCGGCCCACCGGCGCCGTCTGTCGGTCGCCCCTCATCCACGGCGCCCAGGAATGGCAGATCTTGTCGAAGGCGCCCGGCACATAGGCGTCATGGTTGCCCGGCACGACCGATACGTCGCGGGGGCTGCCGAGCGTTTCCAGCCACAGGCGTGCCAACTCGATTTCGCCGTTAAGCGCCAGGTTCACCAGGTCGCCCGTCACCGCAATGTGATCCGGCTGTGCCGCCTTCAGGTCGGTGACGATGGTGTCGAGAATGCCGTCGTGAAGAAGATGCCTGCGATTTCGTTGCCAGTTGACGTAACCTGTGACGCGCTTGGAAGCGAGTTCACGATAGGTTACAGCGGGCAGAGGCCCCATATGGACGTCGGAAATATGCGCAAGCCTGAACATGGATTCCTTTTAGGCCACACGATCACCGCTTTCTACCCGCCGGTTGCAGCTTGATGTCTGGCGACGAGAGCAATGGCCGCCTCCAGCAGAGAGGTTGGACGCAGTTGCGCTCGCGCCTGTTCCACCTCTATTTCGTGTTGCGCCGCCCAATGACACTCGGCGTTCGCGGCTTAGTTTACGACAAGCCGCGGGACGCCGTATTTCTTATTCGGCACACCTATGTGCCCGGCTGGCAGCTTCCCGGCGGCGGCGTGGAAACCGGCGAGACGATGCTTGAAGCGCTGGAGCGCGAGGTCTGGGAGGAAGGCAATATCGCCTTCACCGCACCGCCATTGCTCAAGTCGGTGCATCTCAACAGCCACGCCAGCCGACGCGATCACGTCGCCCTGTACCTGATCGAAGCCTTCAGCCAGGAAACCCCGAAGCTGCCGGACCACGAGATCGCGGAAGCGGGCTTCTTCCCGCTTGCCAGCCTGCCCCAGGCAACGACGCCGGGAACGCTGAGGCGCATCGCCGAGGTGTTCGACGGCGTGGCGCCATCGCCCTACTGGTGATCAGGCCGCCTTGCGGAAGCGGTCGCGGTCATGCGCGGCAAGCAGGTCGATCTCGGGCCCGACCGGGATGATCCGCGTCGGATTGATGGTGACGTGGCTGCCGTAATAGTGCGCCTTGATGTGCAGGAAGTTGACCGTGCCTGCAACGCCCGGCACCTGGTAGAGATCGCGCAGGTAGTTCGACAGGTCCGGATAATCCGCGATGCGCCGCTGGTTGCATTTGAAATGCCCGACATAGACCGGGTCGAAGCGCACCAGCGTGGTGAACAGCCGCCAGTCGGCTTCGGTCAGCCGGTCGCCGACAAGATAGCGCTGCCGTGAAAGCCGCTGCTCCATTTCGTCAAGCGCGCCGAAAAGCTCTCCGAACGCCTCCTCATAGGCCGCCTGCGTGGTGGCAAAGCCCGCGCGGTAGACGCCGTTGTTGATCGCCGGATAGACAATCTCGTTGACGGCGTCGATCTCCTCGCGCAACGCTTCGGGATAGAAGTCGAGCGAGGCATCACCCCATTCGTTGAATGCCGCGTTGAGCATGCGGATGATCTCGGACGACTCATTGGAAACGATCGTCTGCTGCTGCTTGTCCCACAGCACAGGCACCGTCACCCGACCGGAATAGTGCGGATCGGCTTTGGTGTAGATCTGGTGCAGATAGTCGAGGCCGTAGAGCGTGTCGCCCGTGGCGCCGTCCTCGGCAAGGAACGTCCAGCCGTTCTCGCCCATGAAATGGTGCACGACCGACACGGAGATGATGTTCTCCAGCTTTTTCAGCACCCGGAAAATGAGGGTGCGATGCGCCCAGGGGCAGGCCAGCGAGACATAGAGGTGGTAACGGCCCGGCTCGGCCTTGAAGCTGCGCGTCTTGCCGGGCGCCGGCCGCCCGTCAGGGCTGACCCAGTCGCGCCACTGCGACTGGGAGCGGACGAACCGACCGCCCGATTCCTTGGTGTCGTACCAGCGGTCCACCCATTTTCCGTCTACCAGCAATCCCATGTCATGCTCCTTCGCTTCTCGATCCTATTTAGTGACGAAAGCGCCGGCGCGGAAAGCCCGGGCGCGGAAACACTTCGTCAATGCGGTGCGCACGCGTGAATGTCGGATGGACGCGGGACAGATTTGATGCTAGCGGACGTTCCGATGGCAAACGTCTTTGCACATATCCGGTTCGACCGACGACGAATCAGCGCCCGCGCTTAACCAGCGCGGACAGCGAGCGCCGCTGCGCGCGGCGATTAGTCTTCCCTCGACCGGACTGCAATGACGATGACTCTTGCCGTGACCTATATGCCGGAACTGCCGGCGCACGATCCTGAAATCGATGCCATCAACGAGGAGGCCTTCGGGCCCGGCCGCTTCACGCGTGCCGCCTACAAGATCCGTGAAGGCGGCCCGCACGACCGCCAGCTTTCCTTCGTGGCACTGCATGACGGCATCGTGATTGCCTCGGTGCGAATGACCTGGATTGCGGCTGGCAAGGGCCGCGCGCTGCTGCTGGGGCCGCTTGCAGTCAGGCCGTCGTTCAAGAATATCGGCATCGGGCGCAGGCTGGTGGCCATGGCGCTGGAGGCGGCAGAACAGGCGGGCGCACCTTCGGTGGTTCTCGTCGGCGACGAGCCCTATTATGGCCCGCTCGGCTTCAAGAAAATCCCATATGGCCAGGTCGCCATGCCGCGGCCGGTCGACCCCAATCGGCTGCTCGCAGTCGAGATTCGGCCAGGTGCCGTGGCCTTGCTTGCAGGCGATGTCTGCCATGCCGACTTGGTCGACGGGGTAAGCCAGCACTAGCCCTGTTGCGCGGCCGCGCAGGGCTCCGTAGCATGGGGCAGATAACCGGAGAGGTGCTCCCCATGAACCCCAAGGACCAGATTGCAATCGTAACCGGTGGCGGCTCGGGGCTGGGCGAGGCTACCGCGCGGACACTTGCGGCTCATGGCGTCAAGGTCGGCGTTCTGGACATCGGCATCGACCGTGCACACAAGGTGGCAGCCGATATCGGTGGCGTAGCCGTCAAGTGCGACGTGGCCAGCGCCGAAGATGCAGAAAAGGCCATAGCCGAAGTGACCGAGAAACTCGGCACGCCGCGCATACTGGTCAATTGCGCCGGCATAGCGGTCGGCATGAAGACCGTCGGCAAGGATGGGCCGCACCCGCTCGACGTCTACCGCACGGTGATCGAGGTCAACCTCATCGGAACCTTCAACATGATCCGCCTGGCGGCCGACCGCATGGCCAAGCTCGACCCGCTCGAAGGCGGCGAGCGCGGCGTGATCGTCAACACTGCATCGGTGGCCGCGTTCGACGGACAGATCGGCCAGGCCGCCTATTCGGCATCGAAGGGCGGCGTGGTGAGCATGACGCTGCCGGTCGCGCGCGACCTTGCCCGCTCCGGCATCCGCGTCGTGACCATCGCGCCGGGCATCTTCAAGACGCCGATGATGGCGGGCATGCCGCAGGAAGTGCAGGATTCGCTGGGCGCGGCCGTGCCCTTCCCGCCCCGCCTCGGCGAACCGTCGGAATATGCCGCGCTCGCGCTCCACATCGTCGAAAACCAGATGCTGAACGGCGAGACGATCCGGCTCGACGGCGCGATCCGCATGCCGCCGAGATAGACTGCGAAAATGAATTCCGCGCAGGCGATTGCGACATGAAGGGACCGCTTGCCGGCTTGACGGTGGTGGAACTGGCCGGGCTCGGCCCCGTTCCGCTGGCCGGGCTGATGCTGGCGGAAATGGGAGCGCGCGTTGTCCGTATCGAGCGTCCGGCCAATGATCGCGCCTTCCTTCGCCTGCCGCCACAATACGACCTCGACCGCCACGGCCGTGAGATCCTCACGGTCGACCTCAAGCGCTCGGAAGGGGCCGAACTCGTGCTGCGGTTGGTGGAGCGCGCCGACGTGCTGATCGAGGGCTTTCGGCCTGGCGTCATGGAACGGCTCGGCCTCGGACCGGAAATTGCCTGCGCGCGCAACCCGGGGCTGATCTACGGCCGTCTGACCGGCTTCGGCCAGACCGGCCCGCTGGCCTCTCGCGCCGGCCACGACCTTACCTATCTCGCCTATTCCGGCGCACTCCATGCGATCGGCCACAAGGGCGGCAGGCCGGTGCCGCCGCTCAACCTCGTGGGAGACTACGGCGGCGGCACGATGATGCTGATCGCGGGCCTGCTGGCGGCCTTGTTCGAGCGCTCCCGCTCCGGCAAGGGCCAGGTCATCGATGCGTCAATGATCGAAGGCGCCTCCATGCTTGCCGCCCCCTATTTCGGCTTCATGGCCGCGGGCATTTGGAACGAGCGGCGCGGCGACAACCTTCTCGATTCCGGCACGCCCTTCTACGACACCTACGAGACCGCCGACGGACGCCACATCGCCGTGGCCTGCCTGGAGCCGCATTTCTTCGCCGAATTCGCGCGCCTGCTGCCGCTCGATGCCCGTTTCGTGACGGCGCAGTATGACAGAAACGCCTGGGAAGAAATGCGCGCTGCGATTGCCGAACAGGTGGCACGCAAGAGCCGCGACGAATGGTCGGCGGTCTTCGAGGGAACCGAAGCCTGCGTGGCGCCGGTGCTTTCGTTCAGCGAGGCGGCACGCCACCCGCACAACCGCGCCCGCCAGAGCCATATCGAAGCCGGCGGCTTCGTTCGCCCCGCGCCTGCGCCGCGCTTTTCGCGTACCGCTGCAGAACCTGCGGGCGCACCGGCCGGCGCCGCCTGCGATGCCGCCTCAATCCTTGACCGCTTCGGTTTTTCAGAAGCGGAGGCGGAGGGACTTGCCAAGGACGGCATTGTCGGCAAATAAGTCGACAGTGCTTGTCATGATTTGCGAGGGTTTTGCCGTGGCTGGTGGGGAGAAGAAAAAGGACGGCGTACTCGAGACCACGCAGGAGGCGATCACGCTCGGCAAGACGCTGCTGCGCACCGCCCGCCACGGCGCCGTTGCGGTGCTGGAGCCGAATACCGGCGCGCCGCTGGCAAGCCGGGTCGGCGTTGCCAACGACATTGACGGAACGCCGCTGATCCTCATCTCCATGCTCGCCGCCCACACGCCGGCCTTGCTGGCAGATCCGCGCTGTTCGCTGCTGCTCGGCGAAGCCGGCAAGGGAGATCCGCTGGCCCATCCGCGCATCTCGCTGGCTTGCCGGGCCGTGAAGCTGGAGCGCGGCACGCCCGAGCATGAACGGGCGCAGCGCCGCTACCTGAACCGCAATCCGAAGGCACAGCTTTATGTCGGCCTCGGCGATTTTTCCTTCTTCCGGCTCGACGTGCAGGGCGCAAGCCTGAATGGCGGCTTCGGCCGCGCCTACAATCTCACCCGCGCCGACCTGATGACCGAAAGTCCCGCTCTGGAAGCGCTGGCCGAGAGCGAACAGGGCGCGCTGGACCACATGAATGCCGACCATCGCGATGCCATCGACGTTTATGCCCGCCATTTTGCCGGCGCCAGCGGCGACGGCTGGACGCTGACCGGCCTTGATCCGGAAGGAATGGACATCGCCTCCGGCGACACGATCAAGCGCATATTTTTCCCGCACAAGTTGACGGATGCCGGCGAATTGAGAAAGATGCTGGTCGACATGGCCAAGGCTGGGAGAAGTGCAGGCACGCCAAGCTAATTTGTCGTTCGGAATGCTGTCGCGAGCACGCCGAGCGAGACGCACGCCGCCAGACGCCGGCTAATAGAAGACAATCGACGTTATCTGCCCCCGTAACGTCCACCACCGAGAATTTGCGGGGGGCACTAATGCTAACAAAACCTGTTATCGAACACGCTGGCGCGGCAGCGACACTTCTTTCTCTTCTGGGGAACAAGAAGCGTCTCATCATCGTCAGCCACCTGCTGAGCCGGGGTGAGATGTCTGTGGGGGCGATAGCCGACCATGTGGGGCTGAGCCAATCGGCATTGTCGCAGCATCTGGCCAAGCTGCGCGGTGCCGATCTGGTGGAAACCCGCCGCGACAAGCAGACGATCTATTATTCCTGCAACTCGGACGCCGTGCGCCGCCTGCTGAGCACGCTCGACGCCATTTTCAATGAGGCAGATGGGCAGATGCCGGCGGCCCCGATCATCCTGGAAGAGAGCCGGCTGCGTGAGGGCGACCTGAAGACTTGACCAGTCTCCGGCCAGGTCGTTTAACGGCCGTCTCCCGATCAGCGGCCGAGGCGGCAATGCAGCTTATACGAATCGACGACCCGGCGGACCCGCGTGTCGCCGCCTATATGAACATACGCGAGCGCGACCTTGCCGGCCGGCAGGGGCTGTTCGTAGCCGAAGGCAAGGTCGTGCTGAACGTGCTGTTTTCCGCGCAGCGCTTCGAGGCCGAATCGGTGCTGCTGCTGGAAAACCGGCTCGCCGGCATGGGGGACACGTTGCGGCTGGCTCCGCCGGACCTGCCCGTCTACGTGGCGTCGGGCGAAGTACTCGACCGCATCGCGGGCTTCCACATGCACCGCGGCGTCCTGGCGATTGGGCGCAAGAGAGCGCATGAGCCGATTGAATCCGTGCTGGATGCCCTGCCCCGCCAGGCTCTGGTCGTGGTGCTTGTGGGCATTTCCAATCACGACAACATGGGCGCGATCTTCCGCAACGCCGCTGCCTTTGGGGCAGACGCCGTTCTTTTGGACGATACGTGCTGCGACCCGCTCTATCGAAAGGCGATCCGGGTTTCAGTGGGCGCCGCGCTGAAAGTACCATTCGCGGTGGCGGCAACCCCAAACGAACTCATCGAAGCTCTGGCGAACAGAGGTTTCCAGCAGGTCGCACTGTCGCCGCGCGGCAAGGTCGAGTGCCGCGACATGAAAAGGCCGCCGCGGCTGGCAGTCTATTTCGGCACCGAGGGCGACGGCCTGCCGGAGCAGATTCTGGGACGGCTGCGGACGGTGCGGATTGCCATGGCGCCCGGGTTTGACAGCCTGAACGTCGCCGCCGCTTCAGCGATCACGCTGCATCACTTTGCCCAGCCGGCATCAACCGGCTGATGCCGCCTTGCGCAATGCCTTTACCCGATCTGCCAGGCTGATCGGCCTGTCGGGGCCATCGAACTCGACGGCCGGATTATCGAGCGCCTTGACGATCGGCGAGTCCGGGCCGTCCAGCATGGCCGTCAGGCTGACCATTTCTGCGGCCAGTTCGTTCATCTGCTCTCGGAGCCGTGCGCTGTCGCCGTCCCCCGCGACCGTGGCCGGGGATGCGGTGGCAGTATCCTTGGAAGCCTTGAGGCGCTTGTTCTCGCGCGCCAGCGCGGTCAGCCGCTCCTCCAGCCGATCCCGATCGGCCGAAAGCTTGGCGACCGCCTGGTCGACGTCGCCATCCAGCACAGGCGCCTTTGAATGGGCGGCTGCCTTGCGCTTTTCCTCGCTGCTGGCGAGCTTGGACGTCAAACGCTCGATCTTCTTTTCCATGTCGTTGGCCCGCTTCCTTTCGGCTTTCGCCTCCTCGCGCGCGGTTCTGGCGTCCAGCGCCATCGCCTGGGCGCGCGCCTCGGCCTCCTTGCGCTGAGCCTTGAGCTGCAGCACCGTTTCGGCGAGTTTCTCGTTTTCACTTTCGCGCGCCACGAGCTCGATCTGGCGCGTGCTGGAGGCGAAACTGGCCTCGTCATACATCGCGCCAAGCTTCTCCACCTCAGCGGCATTCATCGCCTGCGCGCTTTCGGCTTCCGCCAGCCTGGCCGTCAGGTGGCGGATTTCCTCGTTCCGGGCCGCAAGGTCGGCGCGGAGGGCTTCGGTCTGCGCCTCCAGGGTCGCGATTGCCTGGCTCTTCTGGTCACCCGCGGCGGTGAGCGCCTTGATCTCCTCGAGCCCGCGGCCGATGTCGACCATCTGCGTGGCGGTGCGGTCGCGCAGCGAGGACACCGTCATCTCAAGCCGGCGGACCGCCATGGCCGCTTCGGCGCGAACATGATCCTTGTCGGCCTGGATCTCGGCGGGTGTCAGCGGCATGGTGGCTTCGATGCGCTTGCGCGTCAGCCTGGCCGCGCGCCGCAGGGCCGCAGGCGCAAACAGCGCCACGACGAAGCCGGCGCAGAGGAAGCCGAGAACAAAGAACAGGACCGACTGGATCACGCTACATTATCCGTTGCGGGCGAGCACGCCTCCACACCCTCAATTTCTCTGCCACAAGCGTGCCCCGCGAGCAACGTTTGCCGCAGAAGTCAGCGAGATCCGTAGGCCGCCCCTAGAACGGATTCCAGGTCGGCTCCGAGGTGAGCTTCAGATAGCCGAGATTGACGCCAAGGCGAGCGCCGACGCCCGTGCGGACCGGAACCAGCAGAATGTTGTTGTTCTTCAGCACATTGAAGCCGAAGCCGGCCACGATATAAGCAGCGCCGGAAACGCCGCCGAAGCGCCCGTACAAGCTGGAAATATCATCCAGATTGTATACGAGAATCATCGTGCGCGACCCTTGCCCGCCGAAATCCCAGCCGAGGGAAGGCCCTTGCCAGAACACTTTGTGGTCGCCGGCATTCTTCGTGTAGAGCGTCCCCTCGCCATAGGTCAGCCCGCCGATCAACGCGCCGGAGCCTTCCTCGCCCAGGATGTAGCCGTTGGGCAGGCCATAGGAGGCGAATATCTTCTCGACGGCAGATGCCAGGCCGCCGGAGGTCGCGCCGAAGAAGCGATGCCCGGAATCTACAATCTCCTGGGCCGAATATTCTTGCGCGCGCGCCGCCGATGGCGAAAAGGCCAGGAGGCTCAACACCGCAAGAACCATTGCGATCGAACGATACAGGACCCGGTCGTAACTTGTGAAAAGCATGCTTTCAATTCTCCGTCCGCGAGCACTCTCGCTGACGCCTCTGCCGTGCGGCTCTTTGGCGGCCGCTTCCGCATTCGATTATCCGCAAATTATGCCCCAAACGTTTTCCAACCATTAAGCTTGGCCAGAAGAAGGCAGATCGAAGGCAGGTACGGCACAAAGAAGCCTTTTCCACCGGAAGCCTGGCCTACGCAGGCGCTGATGACAGGAACTCCCTCCCTGCCGTCCCAGACTGTATTATCGGCGTTCAAAATGATTCGTCTGAGGCGGCGCGGCAGCCCAGCCGGCGCCGGCAATATTTTTTCGAGGGGATTCCTACCATGGCCGACACCTTTGCCCTGTCCGCGCCCGACCTTGCCGCGCTCCTGTGCAGCCGGGTGTGCCACGACATCATTTCGCCGGTCGGCGCCATCAACAACGGTTTGGAACTTCTCGATGAAGGCGGCGCCGACGAGGATGCGATGAGCCTCATCCGCACCAGCGCGCGCAACGCCTCGGCCCGGCTGCAGTTCGCCCGCATCGCCTTCGGCGCAGCCGGTTCGGCCGGCATGATGATCGACACGGGCGACGCTGAAACGGTTGCCACCGCTTTCCTGAAGAACGAAAAGCCCGAGCTCACTTGGACGGGACGCCGCGCGCTGCTGCCCAAGAACAAGGTAAAGCTGCTGCTCAACATGGTCCTGGTGGCGAACGCCGCCATCCCGCGCGGCGGAAAGATCGACGTGACGCTCGACGACGTCGAGACGGAGCCGAAGTTCTCGATCAAGGCCAGCGGCCCGATGCTGCGCGTGCCGCCGAAATTCCTCGAACTGCATTCCGGCAGGACCCCGGAGGAGCCGATCGACGCCCACGCCATCCAGCCTTACTACACCCTGCTTCTGTCTCGCGAGGCCGGCATGACCATATCGATCCACGCAACGTCGGAAGAGATCGTCTTTGCGGCCGCCTGAGCCGGAAAACAGCACCACGCGTCAACTAACTGGAATGCCTCCGCAGTGCGGGGGCATTTTGCATCTGGGGGTGGGCCCGCGCTGGTGCTTTACCCAAACTTTACCCAACCAATTGTCCGCTTTTTTACCCTCTCCGCCCTAAGGTGCCGTCACATTGCAAGGCATTCGGCTGCTGGGAGCTTCGGAAATGGAATTGAAGCGCTGTCTGTTCGTTGACGATTCAAACGTCGTGCGCAAGGTCGCCAGGCGAATCCTGAGCGGTTCCGACATGCTGGTGATGGAGGCCTCCACCGGCTCCGAGGCAATCGACGCCTGCGCCACCGAGATGCCCGACATCATCGTTATCGACGGAGCCCTGCCCGACATGCCCACCGACATGGTGATTCGCCGCATCCGCGCCCTTGAAACGCCGGTGAGGCCCCGAATAGCCGTCTGCCTCGTCGAACTCGA
The DNA here is from genome assembly GCF_040049255.1 of Mesorhizobium sp. KR2-14. Taxonomy (NCBI): domain Bacteria; kingdom Pseudomonadati; phylum Pseudomonadota; class Alphaproteobacteria; order Hyphomicrobiales; family Phyllobacteriaceae; genus Mesorhizobium; species Mesorhizobium sp. KR2-14. The sequence continues at coordinate 24,672 of NZ_JBDZDR010000014.1, forward strand.
CATCAGCGCCATCATGCGTGCCAAGCGCGCCGGCGCGGACGACTACCTGCTCAAGCCGTTCGATCGCTCGCAACTGCTGGCGCGGTTCCGCAACCTCGAAGCCGCCTGAACGCGCAAGTTCCCTGCGGATCTGGCGCCCTGCCCTGAAATGCAGAGACCCGGCAGAGCCGGGTCCAGCAAGGCAACATTGCGAAAAGAGGATGCGATCAGGCGCTTTCGCGAATTTCCTCGGGCTCGCGCAGCACATAGCCGCGGCCCCAGACGGTCTCGATATAGTTCTGGCCACCGGAAGCGGTGTCGAGCTTCTTGCGCAGCTTGCAGATGAAGACGTCGATGATCTTCAGCTCGGGCTCGTCCATGCCGCCATAGAGATGGTTGAGGAACATCTCCTTCGTCAGCGTCGTGCCCTTGCGCAGCGAAAGCAGCTCGAGCATCTGGTATTCCTTGCCGGTCAGATGCACGCGCTGGCCAGCCACCTCGACGGTCTTGGCGTCGAGATTGACGACGAGGTCGCCAGTGGTGATCACCGACTGCGCATGCCCCTTCGAGCGACGCACGATGGCGTGAATGCGCGCGACCAGTTCGTCCTTGTGGAACGGCTTGGTCATGTAGTCGTCGGCGCCGAAGCCGAGGCCGCGTACCTTGTCCTCGATGCCGGCCATGCCGGACAGGATGAGGATCGGCGTCTTGACCTTCGAGAGCCGCAGCGTGCGCAGCACCTCGTAACCCGACATGTCCGGCAGGTTCAGGTCCAGAAGAATAATATCGTAGTCATAGAGTTTGCCGAGATCGACGCCCTCTTCGCCGAGATCCGTCGTGTAGACGTTGAAGCTCTCGGACTTCAGCATCAGTTCGATGCTCTGTGCGGTCGCACTATCGTCTTCAATCAGCAGAACACGCATTTCAATCCCCTTTTCTGCCGCCGAACCGCTTCGCCAGCTTTCGGCGCCGCGGCAGTGATTGCCTGGATCACAGGCTGTCATCGAATGGTTAACAAAACCTAATTTTTCGTTTCATGCAATATCGGTTTTTTAACCCTCGTCTACACCCCATTGAATCTAAACATGAATCGCGAGGCCAATTCCTAAAGCGTCACATTAACAAATGACAATAAGCGCCGCTGTGGATTCCGCTTCCGATCATTAGCTTTCGCGACTGGATTTTTACCGCCCCTTAAGCCCTGCCCCGTATGATTAACAACGCCCGTAAACGAATGGTTACCGACGCGGAGAATCTTAGGACTTTGTTTCCTATCGTGTCGCCACACCAGAGCCTTCACCGATGGTCGGGCCTGAGAGAAGCGGTTTGATTGGGATGTGCGCGTGTGCGGGAGTATCGAATAATGAAGTCACGTGAAAACCTCGTTAGGCTGAAGCAGTTTCAGGTGAGCGAGAAACGCCGCCAACTCATGCAGCTCGACATGATGATCGCGGAATTCGACCGAATGGCCACCGAGCTCGAGCTTCAGATCGAAGCCGAGGAAAAGAAGGCCGGCATCACCGACATCAACCATTTCGCCTATCCGACCTTCGCCAAGGCGGCGCGCCTGCGCCGCGACAATCTCAAGAACTCTAAGTCCGATCTGATGCAGCAGAGGGCCGCTGCCGAATCATTACTCGACGAAGCTGAAGCGGAGCTTTCCAAGGCCGAGTTGCTGGAATCTCGCGACGGCAAGACGCGGGACGTCGCGGCGACTGGCCGCAGCGCCATGATCGGCTGACTGCCAGTCAGCCGCGCCCGCAAACGGCCGACCGGCCCCTGTGTTCCGGGAAATATCTGACTGCCACCGCGTCCGGCGCCAAAGTTCGGGAGCGGACGAGAAACCGCAGGGTTTAAGCCCCTGGTTGCCAGCGCAATCGCGCTCAGGCGCAGTTCGAACTTGGCCTCAGTGCCCACAAGCGGCACACCCAGATTTTTAAGAATCTACACCGGCCAAACTGATCGTGGCATCAGCAACACGTCAGCCGTCTCGCGCGTGGAGCGGGAGCGCCGTCAACCAGCGGTCGAGTCATCGCCGCGTCGCCACATGAAACGGCCGGACCCGAGGGCCCGGCCGGATAGGTCTTCGCAATGAGAGCCGCCGAAAGGCTCAAACCTTCGACGGCGCCTCTGTGCAACTCAGTGGCGATATTGCTGAATGCGAGTGGTGCGCAATCCGGCAAGGCCATATTCATCGATGGAAGCCTGCCACGAGAGAAACTCTTCCGTGGTGAGCTTGTAGCGCTGACACGCCTCATCGAGGCTGAGAAGCCCTCCCCTCACGGCTGCCACCACCTCGGCCTTGCGCCGAATGACCCAACGCCGGGTGTTCGACGGTGGAAGATCAGCAACCGTAAGCGGGCTGCCATCCGGCCCAATAACATATTTGACGCGCGGTCTAACCAGATCGGTCATAGTACTCTCTACAAAACTCAAAGACCCAATCGGAACCACCTTATCGCCCTAGCTTTAAAAATTGCCTAAATCCGGAGCCGGCCTTGTGTATTGTTCGTAAACCATTTGTTAGCCATAAAACTTGCTCACCGGCAGGGCGCCGGCCGCCGCCCCTCGGCCGCAACGTTCCAAGCCGGGACGCCAAAGGTGGCGCTTGCGCCTTGCTTGACCTATATTCCGGTCGTTGGCATGAACCCCGCAAAAGCTGAAACGGACTTCTTTCGATGAACAGCCTGGACCTGCCCGGACGGCCTGAAGACACCCGCGTCGTGGTTGCGATGTCGGGCGGCGTCGATTCCTCCGTCGTCGCCGGCATCCTCAAGCGCGAGGGCTATGACGTGGTGGGCGTGACGCTGCAGCTCTACGACCACGGCGCGGCCACGCACCGCATCGGCTCGTGCTGCGCCGGCCAGGACATCGATGATGCACGCCGGGTTTCCGAGACCTTGGGCATTCCTCACTATGTGCTCAACTACGAAGAGCGCTTTCGCAAGGCCGTCATCGATCCCTTCGCGGAGAGCTACGTTTCGGGTGAAACGCCGATTCCCTGCGTCTCCTGCAACCAGACCGTGAAGTTCGCCGACCTGCTGGAAACCGCGCGCGAGCTTGGCGCCGATGCCTTGGCGACAGGCCATTACATTCGCTCCCGACCCAATGGCGCCCATCGTGCGCTCTATCGGCCGGTGGATGCCGACCGCGACCAGAGCTATTTCCTGTTTGCCACCACGCAGGAGCAGATCGACTACCTGCGCTTTCCGCTTGGCGGCATGTCCAAGCCGGAAGTGCGCGCCATCGCGGAACAACTCGGCCTGTCGGTCGCCAACAAGCACGACAGCCAGGACATATGCTTCGTGCCGCAGGGCAAATATTCCGACATCATCGCAAAGCTGAAGCCGGCAGCCGCCACGCCGGGAGAGATCGTCCACATCGACGGCCGTGTGCTGGGCAAGCACGAGGGCATATTGCGCTATACGATCGGCCAGCGGCGCGGAATCGGCATCGCATCGGGCGAACCGCTCTATGTCGTTCACCTCGACGCAGACAGGGCCCGCGTGATCGTGGGTCCGCGCGAGGCGCTTGAGACGCACAAGATCTATCTGCGCAACATCAACTGGCTCGGCGACACGCCGCTGAACGAAATCGCGCCGGAAGGCGTGGAGCTTTTCGCCAAGGTGCGCTCCAGCCGGCCGCCTCGCCCCGCCCTGCTGCACAACCGCGACGGTGTCACCTGGGTCGAGCTTGGCGATGGCGAGTCCGGCGTGGCTCCCGGGCAGGCCTGCGTCCTTTATGAAGACGACGGCAACGATGCGCGTGTGCTGGGCGGCGGTTTCATCGAACGGTCGGAGCGCGGCGCCGAAGCCGAGGCGATGCTTTCGAAGCTGGCTTCGACGCCGGTGGCGGCGGAATAGCCGTTAAAGCAGGGCGCGGGGTTTCCACCGGCGGTCGGCCGCACCGCAGATTGCAATAGGCTTCAAGTTGGCTTGAACGGTGGCCGGGTTATCCGGCCGCCTTCGCATCAGCCGTGCGTGACGGAACCTGCCGTAAGAATCCGCAGGACTGTTATGGCCTCCTCGCCGCCAGTCAGCGGCGGCTGACGCGTCTGAATGCACGACAGGAAATGTTCCAGTTCGCGCGTGAGGGGCATGCCTTCCTCGACATCGATATAGGTGGGCTCGTTGGCAGTGAAGGCCCACTGGCCGCTATCCTGCCACACCGCGTGGCGATAGACCGCGAGCTTTCGTTCCCAGGGCTCGACATCGTCGAAAACCGCCATTGCCCGAGTGCCGACCACCGTCAGGCGGCGCTCGCGATAGGGATTGAGGCGCGAAGCGAACAAATGGCTGCGCAAACCATTGGGGAAGCGCATGTGCAGATGAGCAAAATCGCTGAGATGGTCGAGCAGGGCTGCGCCCTCGCCGCGAATTTCCACGGGCTCAGCGCCGGTGATCGCCAAGATCATCGAAAGGTCATGCGGCGCCAGGTCCCACAGCGCGTCGTTCTCGGTGTGGAATTTTCCAAGCCCGAGCCGGTGCGAATGAATGTAGCGCACCTCTCCGAGCTCGCCCTGGTCTATCAGCGCCTTCAGCTTCTCGAAGGCCGGATGGAAGCGCAGGACATGACCCACCATGAAAATGCGCCCATGCGCGCGGGCTGCCGCGACCGCGCGCTCGGCATCCGCCACGGTGAGCGCGATCGGCTTCTCCACCAGAACGTCCTTGCCGTTCTCGACCGCCTTGATCGCGGCTTCGGCGTGGAACTGCGGCGGCAACGCCATGACAATGGCATCGACGTCAGGTCGCGAAAACAAGGCGCCCGGGTCGATGGCGAGGCAATCCTGCTCGCTGGCAAAACCCTCGGCGCGCGCACGGTTGGCGTCCGAAACCGCGTGGAGGGCGCCCAAAGCCTTTAGGGTACGGATGTGGTTGGAGCCCCAATATCCGCACCCCAGAACTGCAATTCGCGGTTTCATCGATTTTTTGAACTCAAAGAACAAGTGGGGGGAGACATAACGGCGCGCCGTTTCGAACTCAACCCCCGGGCTCTCCATCGATTCCGCCAAGCGGTGCCGCCGCATGGAAAAATCGTCAACAGACCCCGAACTAAGCTGCTTGACAGGGTGGGCAGCACCACCTTATATCCGCCCAGCCTTAGCAAAGCGCTTCGAAACGCCCAGCCTGTTGCGGCGGATTTCAAGCATTCTGCTGCGGGGGCGGAGTAGCTCAGTTGGTTAGAGCAGAGGAATCATAATCCTTGTGTCGGCGGTTCAAATCCGTCCTCCGCTACCATCAATCCCCCCGACAGACCTGATGCAGTGGCATGGACAGCCGGGGGTGTGGCGTTGAATGCCATCCAAGGACTGCGAATCTCGACGGTCGGCTCCTTGCGCCATCCATCCGCTTTGTGCACCACCACACTGTCCAGAAAGAACCGGAACGCTTCTGACAGAGCGTCGTCACCCTCCATGTCGCCGCGCTCCATCATTGCGCGCAACTCTGTTGCGCAGATCAAGACCTTCTTTAAGGCGGCAGGGTGAATGTCGATCACGTTATCCGGCTGCTCGTTGCCGAGGTCGGCCAGTTTGTTCTCGATCTCCGTCTTCTTTGCATGTGCCGATTTAACACGCTCATCGAGCACCGACTCAACGCCGATGCCGCGCATGAGCAGGTCAGTGAGCTTCTCGACCTCATGGTTCAATTCACCCAACCGCCGCTCCAGTTTCGACCGCTCGCTGATTTGGCCGCCCAACTCCTTTCGGGCCTCGGCCCGCGCATTCTTCAGAAGCACATTGATGTCCTCGGGCGATGAAAAGAGCCCAATGACCCTGTCGATTACCTTGCGCTCAACAACTTCGACGTAGGCCGTGACCGGGTCGGCACAGCTACCGCTTTCATGGTGTCGCGAGCATTGGATGCGCATCTTTCCAGTCTTGTCGCGCCCCTTTACGGACATGCCGCCACCGCAGCATCCGCACCGCAGCAGGCCAGAAAGAAGCCGTTTGGCCTTCCGCTGTTTAGGAGGAGGCACATTGGCAAACTCTTCCTTCAGCCGCTGGACCGCGTAGAACGTCTCGGCATCCACAATTTGATAGTCAGGCTCTTCGCGGGTGACATGCTCACTCTTGTCCCGTGGCCGGATGACGCGCTTCTCAGCCTCGCCAACTACCTTCCGCAACTGATTCTTGTTCCAGGTCGGGCGGCCCACGTAGAGTGTATTGTTGAGGATGCCCGTCCCCCGCGATTTCATCCCGTTGATGGTGGAGGCATTCCAGTGGCCTCCACGAGGGGCTAGAATGCCGTCCTTGTTCAGACCTTGTGCAATCTGCCGAGCCGTATTGCCTGCGAGACGCTCTGCAAAGATGCGGCGAATGACTTCCGCCTCGACCTCGTTGACAAGAAGGCGGCCCTTATCGGACAGCTTGTCTGTGATCTCATGCTTCAAATGATAGCCGTACGGACGCCCTCCCATGTGCAGTCCGTCGCGCTCAAACTTCGGCTTCATGCCCCGATGGACTTTGCGGCCTGTCTCCTCGCGTTGCTCCTGGGCCATAACGGCATGGATGCCAGCCGTCATCTTCGTAAGCCTGCCACCGTTGTTCACAGCCCAAATCTCGAACCCGTGGAACTCGGCTTCATCCATGAGGGCCGTCATATCTGCGGCGCGACGGCTGATGCGATCCGTATGCTCAGCCAGCAGAATGTCGATCTCTTTATTCAGGAGCGCCTGAATGGCTGCTTGGGCTCCCTTACGGCCCTTGAATGCACTCCCAGAAATGGCATCATCGCGGAACTCCTTCACGACTGTCCAATCGGGTTGGCCCGCCGCATATTTGCGGCAGTACTCAATCTGATCGTCGTTGGACCGCTCATCCGACCCGTCGTGTGAAAACCGCCCGTAAATTCCTACGTGCTTCATTATTCACCTTCCCGAGTTTGCTGCTTTTCGCGCTCTTCACGCACGATACGGGAAGCGAGAGCTTCCAAGAAACGCTGCCAACCGGCAAGCGCTTCCGGAAACATTTGGTTCTGGTTCTCCTGGCTGAAATTGCCAGAACATGTTGTCGTCATTGAAAATGCTCAGAGGTTCACCGCCTGATGGGCGGGACCGGGGATGGCTACCCGGTCTCTGAGACTCGACGGAGAGACGGCTCCAAAGAATTGGGTTCATTTGTTGGCGGCAATCAATCGCGCGACGGCGGATCGGGAACTCAATGCCGACGGCGCGGGCGTCCTGGAATTTCTTCATAATAATAGCCTCGAAAATGGATGGCCCACACTTGGCGAAAATTGCCTGGGCTGCGATCCGTGTATCGTTCTCGGCTTGGTTGCTGCAATATAGAAATGACAGTTGCAGGCAAATCCACGAACTTCGGCCTATCCGCTCGCTGTGAACACGGTCGTTTTCGTCAACGAAAAATATCAGCAGCGTTAAGCCGAAGAACTTCAGAGCAGTATCATTTTGATGCGGATTGTGAGTTCAACAGCGAATAGCCCAGTGATCATCACACGACGAACTTCACCTGAGCCGTCCCGCACGAAGTTCCAGACGTTGGGCCGGGTATATTGCCGCGCCCATGCTCGTCAGATTATATCGCTCGCAGCCCAGGCATTTTGCGCCACCAACGGGCGAGTATTTTTTAGGAAGAGAGATTGCTTTGACGGACGAAATTTCGAGCCCGGTCCTAACGGCTGTGCGCAAGGACGACAAAGTCCTGCACTTCAAGATTGTGACGCTCTACGATCCCGAGATCGTGTCTGCTTTGCGGAAAATTCCCAATACCAAGTGGCACGCCGATCTGCGCGGATGGATTGTGCCTGCCGCCCACCTTCTGGTCACGAATCGCCGCCTGTGATCGACGAAAGTGCAATCCCGCTTGTCGCAGCGAGGCATTGGGAGCTACCTTATAAGCGGTCTTACGATGCCTGGGATACGTAATCCTTAGGATGGCGGATCATGCTCAGTGCCGGTGAAGTCGGCGCTAAAGCGACGAGTCTATTCACCTCGAACCGAGCTTGGGTTGCTTACCTGATGTTCGGGGGTGCCTATGCGGCACTCTTCGCCTTTGGCGCTTACACGGCGGACAACAGCGTGTTGGCGCTGGCGTGGCCCGCCAATGCATTCATGCTCGGCATGTTGATACGCTTTCCTCTGTTGGCGCGTCCTCCGGGCTGGATGGCCTGTCTCGTCGGGATCGGGATCGTCGCCGCGACACTCGGCTACGGCTTGACCGGGGCCGCGAGGCTGGCCGCGTACAATTTCGGTATCGTTGGCATCGGCTATATTCCGCTTTCCCGTTTCAGTCGGGCCGAGCAGCGCCTGGAGCGCCCGATGTCGGTTCTTTGCGTTCTCGCCGCCGTGATCCCCGCGTCGCTTTATGCCGGAATCGCGGGTGCGGTCCTGACCGGCTTTTTCGACAGCGCGGAAGGCGTGGACCCTTTCCGCTACTGGTTCTCGGTCGAGTTATTGAACCAGCTTGCCATATTGCCGATGATCCTGAGCTTCCCGGAAGAACGCCATTGGCCGCGACAACCGCCGCTCGCTCTACGTGATCATGCCCCAATCATCGTGCTGATGCTTTCAGGCATCGTGGGATTGATGTTCGGCGGCATGGCAGCCCTCGCATTCCCGGTTCCGGCCCTCCTTTTGTGCGCGATTTCGTATCGCGTTTTCGTAACAGCGGTGCTGACCTTTGCATTCTGCGTCTACACGATAGCTGCGATGGTGTTTGGCTACGTTGAGGTATCGAATTTCAGCCACTCGCAGGTGCTATCAATCGCAATCGGACGCGCACTGATCACTTTGGGGCCGCTCATCATCTCCACGACCACGGCAATCAGAAACGAGGTCGTTGAACAGATCAAGCACCTCGCCGCCGAGCGCGAGATCGTGTCCAATGAACTTGAACACCGGATCAAGAACCTTTTTGCTCTGGTCAACGGATTGGTCAGCCTGTGCGTTCGGGAAGACCCCGACCTGCGACCGCTAGCGGACAAGCTGAGAAATCGGCTCGTCGCGTTGCATCTTGCCCATGGCCTCATTCGGACAGGGAATGCGCCCTCGGACGCCGCCGATAGGCCAGCCTCGCTACAGGAGTTGATCGGCGTTCTGCTTAGCCCCTATGAGGATGACGCGAACAAACGATGCCTCATTGATGGTGACGATGCCCTCATCGAACCCGGCATCGTTAGCTCCCTGGCGCTGGTGTTCCATGAGTTGGCAACAAACTCGGCCAAGTACGGTGCCTTGAGTGATCACGAGGGCGTCCTGGAAGTCCATATCAGCCACAGGAATGACCAACTTTACATCAACTGGATGGAGAAGGCGGCAGGGCTGACTGGACAGGATGACGCCAGCCATGACGGTTTTGGCACCAAACTGCTCGACCTCACGATCAAATCGCAGTTGCGTGGCAGCTACACGCGCACCTGGACGGAAGGTCGCATGGCTGTCGCGATCATTCTGCCCTGGCAAATTCCCTCGCAGCCCAAAAGTGCCGCTAGCCTCGACCAGCGGATGTAAAGGGGGGTTGGCGTCTGCAAAGCAAAGACAGTTGACCGGGTACAACCGTGGCCTCTGTGCACATTGCACCTGCGGGAAGCATTCGAGTTTCAAGGGGCGGCCACGTCCTCCCCTGCGCTGAACATCAGGATGCCCAGACCAGCGGACGAAGTTCTTAAGATGAGGCTTGCGGCTACCAAAATATTGCACGCGGCTCCGTCGCCGTGAGATAAATAGCAGTATAAGCCCTTATCGGGCACATATACCCTCAGGCGGTTTATCGGGGTCAACGCCGCCCCAACACAGTGATACCGGGAATCAAGGCGTGGCGGATGAATCTGCCAGCCGCAGACCGGCGCGATGAGGCTGAGGGGCCGCCGAGTCGGACATCCCGCCCCAGATGGTAGGGAGTAACGGCTGCTCGACGGAGGCTTCGCTCCGTGAAAAGGCATTGAAAAAGATGGCGCGCGGTTTGACAACTCGCCGACGCGCCAGTGCACGCACGATCCTTCCATCGTCGATGCGTACGCGCTTCCGTTCCGTATGGAACGGATCACCGTTGGACCCTTAAGATCAACCGGATGCACAAGACCCGGAGACGTGAAAAAGGCCGAAGAGGCACACGTCCGGACAATCCTCAAGCATCACCAGTAGGTGTGGTTGGGTCGAAGTGGGGCTGCAAATAGCAGGTAAATGGCAACCGCCTGCGCCGGACAACACCGGCTACGTGGCTTATGGAAAAATTGGAAACCTCAGGGACTGAGAACCTCTAAAATCACTTCCTCCTGTCCTGCTCCGTTTTCGGAGCAGGACGGGGGGAAATAGAAGTGTGTCCTTGGGACTGATACGGAAGAATTAGCTGAAATCAATGTGGCAGCGGGCTCTCGATTGGGTTCCCTGCGTGATTCAATTGCTTGTTGGCATCAATTTTCAAGAAATCGCTAATGGCTGGAGTTACGAGCGAGCTTGGGAGCGAGTACTCCAGGCAGAAGCGATAGGGTCGCGAAGCGATCCCTGTCCCGTGTAGCGGTTCGAATGAAGTCACTCGGAATATCTCCTTGCCGGGCTCTGCAATCGCTCTTTAATGCGGCACTTTTTCCGCGCGGACTGCGGCGTGTGTGTTGTGATCTGGGTTTGATCTCAACTCGTGCAATTATCCTTATCCGCCCTCATTATTGAGCTTCCACGCCCTCTGCACCCACCACGCTTGTCCTAGTAAAAGTGCGTCTGCCGATCACTCCCACTGAACACTTGACGCGACCGCGCCTACCGGAGCTTTAATTGTCTGGGTGGGGAACAATTACATGATGAACCGATTGCCGATCTCCGAAGAGACCTGGAGACAACTCGTTGCATGCAATCAGCAAGCCGCCGAGGAAGGTTGGGCATCACCCGGAGTGTTTGCTACCGGCATAGGGCCTGAATACGATCCCGGAAGCAAACTGGCGTTGCTTTACGTCGGCAAGAGCGCAGGTCCATTGGGTACGCTGGTTGGTTCAGGCAGAGATCAGATTGCCAGCGGGATGGCTTCCACCAAGTGGATGATCGAAAAAAGAAACAAGTCAGCCTTCTGGCAAATGGTCGATCTTATTGACCCGTCGCGCCGTCGCATCGCTTGGACAAACGTCTGCAAGATGGACGAGGTGGGCGGCCAGAGGCCACCCCCGGCGCATCGATGGCAGGGCATATCAGAACCGCACCAGAGGGCATTGACGGAGGAAATTAAATACCTGTCCCCTCGCGTCATGCTCTTCGCTACCTCAGGGTATTGCGGCGATACGATTTCTGACGTGCTAGAGGAACTCGGTTACAGGAGCCAGCCGCTGAATTTTCGAGATGGCTACACTCGACTGAGCGCCACCTCCGACGGGGCATTCGCCATTGAAACACGTCATCCTCAGGGCTGGGCAAACCTGGAACGAAACCGTGTAGTCGAATTGGCAAGTAAGCTCCTACATCAATCCTGATCAAGGTCCCGTGGCCCGCCAAACTGGCAGCGCCGCTCTCACCCACCACAATGGGTCCTCGCCGATTGGCCGTGCGAGGCAGTTCATCGCCACCATTGCGTCCGCCTCTGCGACCGTCATGAAGGCGTCGGCAACTCGCGAGAGCACCCGCCACACCCAAGCACCCCGCATTACCGACGCCACATCCAACTAAGACACTACCGCTGTCCTTGCCTCGCTCGCGGAAATCTGGAATGTGTAAAAGCGTCTGAAACAGGTTAGGTCGGTGCGGTTGGCCCGGCCCCCGCGATGAGCGGGTCCTTCCGTCGCGTCTGCGGCGGCCCAAGACCTTGAACGCCTGCGCAATGATGCGGGGCGAACCAGAGGGCTTGGATATGCAGCAACAGATTTCCGTCGTCACGCTCGGTACCACCGATCTTACCCGCTCCCGCAAATTTTATGTTGAGGGATTTGGCTGGAAACCGGTGTTCGAGAACCCCGAGATCATCTTCTACCAGATGAATGGGTTCGTGCTCGGCACCTTCCTGAAGCGAGCGCTTGAACAGGACATGGGCCGAATAGGGCTTGTCGTCCCCGGAGCTTTCTCGCTGGCTCACAATGTTCCCACCCAGGAGGACGTTCCCACCGCAATGCGGCGGCTGGTCCTGGCGGGCGGAAGCGTGATCAGGGAAGCGGACGCTCCGCCCCATGGTGGTTTTCGTGGCTATGTCAGCGACCCGGATGACCACGCTTGGGAGATCGCCTGGAACCCGGCATGGACCATCGACGAGCGCGGTATGGTGACGTTCGGACTCTGATTGGCAATCCTGCTTCCACATATTGGCCGGGGACTGGAAGGTCCCCGTTCTCTTTGATCCGGTCTTTGTGGATCGCCCTGATGAGGACAATCATACATCGCCCATCCAACCCAGCTTCAAATAAAGTTCGTACACGGGATGGATGCAGGCGATGAGCAGCCTGCGCTCGCTGCGCCGTCTTCAACGGCGGCCAAGCAAATAGAACTCGTCGTTGGGGCGCAGGCTGGTGAAGTTCGCCAGACGGTTCGACATGCCGAAGAAAGCAGCGATGGCCGCTATGTCCCAAATCTCGTCATCGCTGAAGCCATGCTCACGTAGGGCCGCACTGTCGGCCTCGTCCACCGCCCAAGCCTCCTGCGACACCTTCATCGCAAAGTCGAGCATCGCTCGTTGTCGCGGCGTGATGTCCGCCTTGCGGTAATTGCCCGCGACCTGATCGGCAATCAGCGGGTCTTTGGCTCGGATGCGCAGGATCGCGCCGTGTGCAATGATGCAGTACTGGCACTGGTTTGCCGACGAGGTTGCGACCACAATCATCTCGCGCTCGGCCTTGCTGAGCCCGCCCTCTTTGTCCATCAGCGCATCGTGGTACGCCATAAAAGCGCGGAACTCGTCTGGCCGGTAGGCGAGCATGAGGAAGACGTTGGGAATGAAACCAGACTTTTCCTGCACTTTGAGGATGCGCGCACGGATGTCCTCCGGCAGCGACTCAAGTGCGGGAACGGGATAGCGGCTGATCGGGGTCTTGGTCGATTGGGCCATGTGGCGCAACTCCGGTTGAACCTGGGCGAGTGTTGGCGACATGGGCGACCGGCGTCAACGCTTTGCTCGCCTCGATGCTGGTTTGAGAGAACCGCGAGGAGACAGCAACCATCTGCGCTTATCAACCGACGGTTCGACAAGCCCGCTTAAGATGTGAAAGAAAGCGACAGTCCTGCCTGTCGATTCTTTTCACAATGCATTTTGGTTCCTTACGCGCGCCGGTCCTTCGGTTTGGGGAGGGCATGAAAGACGGTTTAACAATTTAGGCGTGCCGCGAATGGCCGTTTGGGATATCCTGTTTTGATTGACCTTGTTACTTTTCGGCTCCAGAGGTTGTGCGGTGGACAAGGGTGCCAAGCGGCTCGCGACGGATGCAGAGACATCCGACCTAGCCCGCGATACGCAACTCCTTGCCGCCATTGTTGAAAGTTCTCAGGACGGCATCCTGACCCAGAACCTCGACGGGACCATCACAAGCTGGAACAGCGGCGCTCAGCGGCTCTTCGGCTATCGCCCCGAGGAAGTCATCGGCAAGACCGTGATCATGCTTATGCCTGAAATGCTGCACGGCGACGAGATCGACATACAGGAGCGTATCCGGCGCGGTGAGCGCATTGATCCCTATGAGACGGTGCGCCTGCGCAAGGATGGCACCGCGATGCATGTTTCGTTGACTATCTCACCCCTGAAAAACATCAATGGCGAGATAACGGGTGCCTCAAGGGTTGCCAGGGACATCACGGAGCGCAAGCAAGCCGAGGACCAGCGGCGGCTGCTCCTGCAAGAAATGCAGCATCGCATCAAGAATGTCTTTGCACTTGCAAGCAGCTTGATCGCCCTGTCGGCCCCTCGCGCCAAGACGCCTGCACAGTTGTGCACCATGGCCCGTGAGCGGCTCGAAGCTCTCGCGCGCGCTCAAGCACTCACAGTCCCAGACGTGGACGACGCCTCCGGCAGCGTCCGTCAGCACACGACGCTGCATGAGTTGATCCGCACCATCCTGTCGCCTTGCTTGGATTCCGCCAACGATGAACGGCTTCGCATTACCGGCAGCGACTTCACTCTTTCCTCGCAAGCTGTGACGCCTCTCGCCTTGGTGCTGATTGAGTTGATGACAAACGCGACCAAGCATGGTGCGCTTCGGGAGCGCTCGGGCAGCATAGCGTTTGACTGCGCCGAAAGGCACGGCCAGATCGTCCTGGTCTGGACAGAGCGCGGGGGTGGCCCCGTCGAAGGACCTCCCGAGCGTGAAGGCTTCGGCACCCGCCTCAGCCAGATCGCCGTGGAAAAGCAACTCGGCGGCAGCATAAAGCGCGAGTGGAGAGCGCAGGGCTTGAAGGCGACCCTGAAACTTGACCCAACTTATCTGACACCCACTGACGCTTGCGAAAGCAGCCATTGAGGCACAGGCGCATCTCGTGAGCTTGGCCGAAGCGCCTCGCGTTATCTCCGAGACTTCGGAAGCCCTCTCGGGAGCGGCTGAGGCGGCTCCGTCCCCGGTCTAGGAGATCATCTGCCCAAATTGGGCATGAGGTGTGGGCGAAAAAAGAACCCCGCCGAAGCGGGGCTAAAGACGGCAAATGGCCCTTGTTCACAGAGCCGCCCCGTCATGCTCCTATGGGGCCATAGTAGCGCGGCAAACTTGCCAGAATGCTTTGAGAAGACAAGGCGCAGAAGCGGCTGAGCATGGTTCGTACAAAATCAAACATTCCCAGGGACGGGCATGCTCACCGGCTGGCGTCATCTTGCACGGGCATGTATCTTTTTCTCGACCCAGTTCTGGTAGAGCGTCAACTTCACAATCCCAGGAGCAAACCAGAAATCTAATTGTAGAATGAGAAATTTTCTGAATACATTAACTGGGCGGATTAATTATTTAGACCGTAAGGCATTGGCAGGCAATGTATTGTAATGCATGGATGGCGTCCATGTATAAGACGGCTTATAAAAATACCATCCTGCGCAAGATGAATCCAGATGATCTTCGTTTACTTGAAGATAAAATGGATCGTTTAAGGCTTCCTGCTCGGATGGACCTTGAGCATCGCGGTCAACCCATAGAATTCGTCTATTTCCTTGAATCGGGCATCGCGACAATCGTCGCCAGAATGCCGCGAGGGCGCGATGTCGAGGTGGGCCTGATCGGGTTCGAAGGCATGACCGGAACCGCTGCGGTGCTGGGGGATGGCTGCGCCGCGCATGAATGTTTTATGCAGATGGCTGGCGAGGGCATCCGGGTGCCAGTGGCCGCCCTGACCTCAGCGGCGGAACGGAGCGACCAACTGCGTAGCCTCCTGCTTCGCTATATTCAGAGCCTCTACGTTCAAGCCACCTACTGCGCGTTATCGAACGTCCGCTCAAGGTTCGAGGAGCGCTTGGCGCGACTATTGCTCAGGTGCCACGACAGGGTCATTGGCGACGTGCTCCCACTCACGCATGATGTTCTGGCGGTCATGCTCGGGGTGCGCCGTCCCGGAGTGACGCTCGGGCTTCACGTCCTTGAGGGAGAGGGTCTGATCCGCGCCAGCCGTGGCGAAATCACCATCCGCAACCGCCATGGCCTGATCAAACGAACCAACGGCAGTTACGGCGTTCCGGTCGCCGAATACAAGCGACTGATCGGGACAGGGAAGTGACGGCTCGGGAAAACAGCGTTCTATATCGAACCAACGGAGCCCCGAATATCGACAGAGACAAAGTCCCTCGCCACATTCGCCTTGTCGCTCTCGACCCCTCTCGACGAAAATGAGGTCAGTATGGCGTTTCACAGTTCCATTTCTGAGCGTTCGACGCATGAACTGGTCGAAGCCTACGTCCTGTCCCGAAGCAAGGCCAGATTTCTCTCCACACACTTGGCAATCCGCGCCATCCGCACACTGTCACCCGCCTGCGCAGTCTCTGACCGGGAGTTGGAGGACATGATCGAGGCCGCCGCCATAGCGCATGGCGTCGCCATCTCGTTTCTCCGTCAGGGCCGAGAGGGCAACTGTTGACTTGCCATCCCGAGCGTAATCTTCACGGCAGAAGCAGGTGCCCCGGCTGTCGGCCCTCCAAGAGGTGAGGACTTGTGCCAATCCGGTCCGCGCCGGTCCGCTGCAAGCTTGACATCGTAACACCGCCGACCGCCGAAATGGCCCGCACTGCCTCGGTACAGACTCATACATTCGGTAGACGCGGCAGGTTCATCAACCCATACTCAAAATCTCGACAGTCGAAGTAAGCGCTGTCGATGTCTGGGGGAAATCAGCCACAAGTCAGGAAGAGTTGCGTATGTGTTCCGACAGTCACCAGCAGTATCTCACATCCAGTGATATGGCGATGCTCGAACGTGTTCTAGCGCATCCCGAACTTCTCAAGCCGACAGATGGCCCCGCGCTACAGGATGGTGCAGCCAAGTATTTGATCCGCAAGTATCAAGAGGGATTGACCGACGAGGGCGAGTTGACCCTTGCGCTTGATCGATATGTGCGGGTTTGGCGGGCATGGTGGTCAAGGCCGCAGCATAGCGCCAAAATCTTGCCCTTCTTGGCCGCCGCCAAGGCTGGCCCTACGCATGTGATGCCAGACTTCCCCTCCTGAAACCCTCGAACCCGTTGTCCATGGCAGTATCTCCTTGAAGGAGGGATCATGCCCATAGCCATCACTGCCGACCTGCTTCATGCGGCAGATCAGATCGAGCAATTGACCAGTCTTGAGCGGTCCATTCTGCTTCGCCGCGCCGCCGCGCTCATCCATGGCTACTACATCCGTCTCGGGTCTATCGAGGCGCTGGCCGGTCCGTGTGGCATCACCTTCGACCTCAGCGCCATGGCTAGCGGAATCGACCTGTTTGGCGGCACGGCTATATCTGAGATGATGCGCGAGGCGGTCGTGGTGATCGGAATGTTGCAAGAGCAGGACGACGTGTTCTCTGCTCCCGTCGGACAGGGCTAGACCCAAGGGATTTACCGCTGGCGTCAACCAGCGGAAGGCAGCGCCGCGTTCAGAAAAAGGCGTGGCCTGAGTTCGAAAAAAGTTCGCCCGACGAACACGGGCGGTGCTGCATCGGGCGACGACGTGAAACGTCTGGTGGCTTTATGGGTCGTCAAGCTTGTCCGAAGCTGGCATGACCACCCTTGTTTTGCGGCGGTGCGTCGCTTTCCAGGCAGCCTACACAAACATAGACCATCGGTCCCACCAGGACCTTCACCGTCGCTGGGTTCTGGCAACGGGCACAGCGGCTTGGCCGCGCAACAACAAGGGGAGTCTCAAAGAACACGCAGGAAGAAGCGGCGATCCACGCGGCGCATGGTTCTAAGTGGCGGACAAAAAAGACCCTGCCGAAGCAGGGCCACATGTTTTGGAGGTATAATGATCCGCGATGCGCGTATAGCATCATCAAAAGTTTGCCACATGGGAGCCGAAAAACAAGAAGTTTCTCACCCCCCCCTCTCCAAAAGTGTTAACTTGGCCGCCGTGTTGTTAGCGTCTTGCTCGCAGCACTTCACTCCGTAGCTTTCTGATGACCGCGACGGCCTGGAGCATCGCCTCGTAGACCGCCTTCGGACCGAACAGTTCGATGTTGTAGGCCATCTGGCATAGGTCGAAGACCAGATCACCGGACCCGAGATCGTCCGTAAGCGGAAAATTCAACTCGGCGCGGTAATCGCGGATGATCTCGGCGGCGGCCACCAGCAATCTTCGGCGTTCGACGCAACTCACGTTATCAAGCATGTTCGCCGCGCGGAGCAGATAGGGAACGATGTCGGGGGCCATGGCACCTTCTACATCTGGGCGCGGCCTCGGTCGCAGGGTTGTAGTGAACCATAGGAATCTATGCGGAGGCGGACCGTAGACAACCGTCTTGCCCCTCTCAGTAATGAACATCGATGCGGAACTTGGCCGCAGCAGCAGACGATTCAACAAAGGCCCCGCCGTAGCGGGGCGAAGAATGGAGGTTTTGGGGAGATGCCGGGTAACGAGGAGGCCCAGCGCAACAGCCAAACCGCCGAGCCTCACATCGTCTCTGGTCAGCTTTGGAATTGTGCCCGACCCGCGCCAGAGATCAACGGTTATTCACCTTTCTCCTACAAAAGTAGTAGCCTATGGAGCCCCTCGGCGACCGCCGCTGTTCGGCATCATGTCTGAGCGGTCCTCTTCCGCGCCGGTCGGCGCGTCGGCCAGTAGGTGCCGGAAGTAGCCCTTTGACGGCGCGCGCCCAATTACTGGTTGGTACCATCGGCGTGAAAATCGGCGTTATAATTGTGGTGGCGCTGGTGAGCGCGGAGCCGACATCATGTCCGGGCATCACGACAACGATTACTATATAAATTTCGTATTGATGCTGTGCGCAATGCTGCTGCTAATCATGCTCGGCGTCATCTGGATTTACCAAGATTACGAAGGTTTGCAGATGGAAAAGGAGGCGCTAGCCATGTGTGGCAAGTATGGCGGCGACAAGATAGTGCACGACACCGAGAAGGGCGACCGGTGCGTTGACAGCCACACTGGCAAGCAAATCCATCGACTGCCCGTGACCAGCGCCCGAAGATGAGATCGACGAGAGATTGAATTGTACGCCAATGCCCCTGAGGCAAAGCCGGGACATACTCATAAGGGACCGCCTCTGACTAGGTAGCCCGCCGTCTCGGGGGGCGGCGGGCTTCGGGCAGGCGCTCTGCTGGAGGGACAGAGCGCATCAATCAACGAGAGCAGGTCACAGAGGTTCCATCCTACTCTTTAAGCTTCCTACGCTGACGCTCCGTCCGAATGCGTAAGGGCGCTGGTCCGTTGGGCCTCCTTCCGCCTGGACAATAACCCTCTCGATGCAGACCGATGGTCAGCGAGACGATCTGGTCCGGAGTGAAACCGAGCACACCAAGCGACCTGATTCTAGCCAGTGCCTCATTGAGCGCGGCTGGCTCAACGATGTGCAGAACTTCGGCAACCTGCTGTAGCATCTCCAGCAGGTCTGAATCATTGTAGCGGCGCATTGGGATGCAAACCTATCTACGACACGCTGGCAGCTTATGTGGATGCCTCGTGATACAAAACGCCCGCCTGCCGAGGTACAGCAGGCGGGTCGGCCCATGTCAGGAGAACGTTGGCCCAGAAAGCCTTCTCGCCACCAGGGCAATATGGTGCGCACTAGCCAAGCGCCCAGTCCCGCCCCGCAAAAAAATGTGTCGCGAATTGCAAGTCCTCGACTGGGCTCTTTCGTAAGAGGCTAGTCGATATCTTCGACCGCCTCGGTCTCTGCGGCCTCGTAAAGTTCCTTCCCTGGCGCTCAGGCGAACTCAGTTCGCCGACCAAAGCGCCACGGAAACGCAGATCGCGGTAGTTGTCTCGGCGGGCCACGTACGTTTGCAACGCTTGTCGCGGGCGAAGTCAAAGTTCAACTCGGCTGTGCCTACCCGAACTTGAGCTTGTCGGCATCGGTGATCGGGCGAACCACTCTGCCGGGATTTCCGGCGAACAGGACCATTCGAGGAACATTTTTTGTCACAACGCAGCCTGCGCCAATAACGCAGCCCTCGCCGAGCGTGACCCCAGGCAGGAGCGACACCCCTCCGCCGAGCCACACATTGTCGTGGATCGTGATGGGCAGGGCATATTCGAGGCCCTGATTGCGGCGCGCGACATCCATCGGGTGGCCTGCGGTGTAGATGCCGACATTCGGAGCGATAAAGACGTTGGTACCGATGGTCACCTTCGCGCCGTCAAGGATGACGAGATTGACGTTGGCGTAGAGTTCTCGCCGATCTCGATGTTGAAGCCATAGTCGCAATGAAATGGCGCTTCGATAAGGAAGTTCTCGCCTGTCTTGCTGAGCAGCGACTTTAGCAGGTCTTTTCTTTTCTCCGCCTGCCGAGGATGGGTGTGATTGAAATCGAACAAGACAGCCTTGGCATGATCCCTGAAGCGGATGAGTTCCTCATCATAGTTCGCATCGTAGAGCAGACCTGCTGCGGCCTTCTGCATCTCGTTCATTGCCTTGCCCTTTCCGGTCAGGATCAACTCTCGACCCGTGCGCTTGCCAACATCCAGCAAACGCTGCGCGTCTTGGAAGCAAGTTGAAGCCTTCACCCCGCACGGGGTTCCAGTACCACGACACAAGTTTCGGCATCAGCCGTCCTATTTGGGTGAACCCACGCAATAATAAATTGCGAGACATTTTTCCGTGCCTAATGATGTCTCATATGGGTTTCCTTGACATTTTCGAGACACTCCCGTAGTTGTCTCTAAGACCCATACGAGACAGAGCGGCGGTGAAAATGGCTGTAATCGGCTACGCGAGAGTGAGTTCGGACGATCAAAGCCTTGATGTGCAACTTGCGAAGCTGGCCAAAGCAGGGGCCGAGCGGATTTTCGCCGAGAAGAAAAGCGGAACGACTCTGGACGGTCGCTCGGAGTTCCAGGCGCTCATGAAGTTCGTGCGCGATGGGGACGAAGTGATCTGCACCCGTATTGACCGTTGCGCTCGCTCGATGGCCGACTTTCAGCAAATACTCACCGAGTGGAAAGCAAAGGGCGTAAGGTTCCGAGCGATTGATCAAGCCGGGGTGGTTCTCGATGGCAGCCCAACGTCGGACCTTTTCATGAACCTCCTTATGGCATTTTCTGAATTTGAAACCCGGCTGCGACGTGAGCGTCAGCTTGACGGGATCGCGGCAAAGAAGGCGGCTGACAAGGCAAAACCGAAGCACGAGCGAACCTACCAAGGACGGCCCGCAACAATCGACGCATCAGAAGTCCGCCGCTTGCGAGCCGTGGAAGGGCTGGGTGCAACGGAGATCGCGAAGCGGCTTAGCATCGGTCGCGCGAGCGTTTATCGCCTCCTGCAAGGAGCCCAATCCATATCCGGCGATGCCCATTACAATGGCACCGATTGAATCCAATCGCTGACTGCAATGCGGGCGGCGTCTTCGTCTGCGATCAAGTCGGCGTCATCGACCCAGTAAGCCTCGATCACCGTGTGTGTTGCTACCGGTTCCATCAGCCGACCGTCTCGCCACACTGCGCGAGCGCTAACGGACCAACCCTCTTCGGGATGTTCAATGACGATGTGCCAGCACGTGGCATCGGCGGGAACGCCGTACCTGCTCCAGGTCCGACGGCTCGTGATGCAGGCACCTTCGACGGTGCAGATTTGGTTGCCCTCGGGCGATAAATATCGGCGTATGATGCGCTGCACGGCGAGGTTATTCGCCATTTCTATAATCGTATCCATGACTGGTCTCCTTCGAAAAGCATGCAACGGTTGCATTCCTCCGCCGGTATTTAGCTAAGGTGACCGATATGCTGGGGGTGAGCCTACTGAACTCGTACAGCGCCCTGCGCGACCTGGGGCTTGTGCGCTCGAAACGTGATTACTGCCGCCGACTACTCGGGCGGGGTCCGTCGTATCTAAAAGATTACGCCCGCGATGGGCGCGCTATGGCGCGGGTTTCGCCAAAGACAGTTGCGGTTTTGCGAGCGCGCCTGTGCGCCATCGCGGGGCGGCTTCCGACGGTGATCGCCGCAGAGGTCATGGAGGTAGTCCAAGGGATCGACCGGGCCTGTCAGGTGGCCGATATCATTCGGCGCGGACGGTAATAGGTGAACGTCAGGATGCAAGCCGGTCAGCGTTTAGGGGATCGGGGCGTCGATCTCAGGGCCATGCTCTGGGGTCGGGGAACACGCCACCTTGGCAGTCGGTTCCGGGATGCGGACTTAAAACTCGGTTAAATCCCTCCACCAAGCGCTGGCTTGCCGTTACCGAAGCTGACAGTAATTAAGGAAATGCTGTCGGAGAAAGGGTTCCAACTTTCATCGTGCGCATCATGCCGACGGCGCGACAGTAGCAGACGCCCCAATTAGCCGAGGGGGAGGACTATGCATAAGTTTACCGTAGTTATTACAGCCGAAGTCGAGGCCGATACCGTCGAGGAAGCCGCCTTGCTTATGTATCAGGGGATATCCAAGTGGCCGCCTCTTCAGTATTCGGTCACCGATGAGTCGAAGAGTACAACTGTTCTTGTGCTGGATCGAAAAACGGCGGATGAGTTTGCCAGCGTTGATCACACCGCAGACCCCGGCAATTGGTAGGGCATGGCAAAATCGACAGCCGCACCGCTGCGGTCCATCAGGTCACTCGGCGTCTGGTTTTGGATGATCAGGATCAGGCTATCTTCGATGGCAAAAATCGAGGGGGCCGATTGATGCGCCTGCACTACGTCCTCCTCCGCGCTCCTCCTTCGGAGATCATTGTTAGCCCATTCCGCTGGGTCGCCGGTACCTATTGGGACTGGGACTTGATCGGTTTCGATCTCGGGCCAATCGGGGCAGAATGCTCCTTGGGCAGTGATCGGCTCGAACGGTTTTGCCGGTCCTGGCGTATCTTCCGGATAGTCTTCCGCCCGCTGAAGCTCGACATCCGCCTGGAGGTGGACAGCAACTGTTGGCTTATCGGATATGACATGGCCGCGCCCTGGGATCATGGGCTGTACCTGGGGCCGATCAATTTGCAAGTCGAGTACAACGTGAGATATGCGGAGGATTACTGATGGCCGACGACAACCTTCGTGCCACTGTGCGCCTCCCTCTGGGCCGTCAGGGCACGATCATCAAAGTTCACAAGCCTCAGGACGACGGCATGCCACCTGCTTACGATGTGGAAGCCGACGACGGCGAGATCACCACGATGGTCGAGATCGCCGAGGGCGAACTGATCCCGCAAGAAGATTTCGACTGTCTTATTGCCGTGGTGCGCGGCATTAGGGACGGCACCATCAAGACCACCACTTGGACCGCTGACCAATACTGTAAGTGGCTCTCCGGAGAACGGTGAGGAGGTCGATCTGTCGAGCAAAATATTGATGATGCCCAGTCGCCCGAGCCATTTCATTCGGCGTTTTCGTGCACCCAGGTGACCCGCCCTGCTCCGGCAGAAAACTTCTCGTCCAGGTGCTTAAGCGCCTTGGCGCGAGCTTCACAAGAGGTCTTGGCCTCGACCACAAGCATCCCTATCCCGCCCTTCGCGGTCCCGGTAGTATAATAGGTGAGAGACCACTCCTTCGCGGGGGCATTGTCCTCCAGGAGGTCGTCCACGTCATCCCACGCGGCCAGAGCGTTGTCGATGGACTCGTTCGCGAGCACAGGCAGATTGCGGCGATCCATGTGGCACAGGACGGCGGGTACATTCTGTCCCCACGGGTCGCGGAACGATTTGTCCTCCATCCGCATTAACCGACCGCCATACTTGGTGCTGTTCAGGTGTTTGAACGCCAGATCATAGAGGCGGCGCAAGTCGGGTTTCTCAGCATAGTACCGGATGGGATTGCCCTTGGCAGCTTTCTGGTCGAGCAGATGAACGGCAGTTGCGATGATGCGCGATAGGCCGGTTTTCTTCAGCACGCCGAGCGTGCCAACCTCGTAATCCCGCGTCCCGTTGTTGAAGTGGACCTCCCAGCACTGTTTGTACTTGAAGAGCACAAACTCCAACTCTTGTCCGTCGATTTCCGCGTCATACAGGAATATCGCAGACACATTTGGGACCTTTACTTTGAACTCCTCGCTCTTTTCGTGATTGTACGTCAGGGTGAGCGGGTTCTCGAACACCTCGTTCAGTGTGATGTTCAGCCCCTCGACCAAATTGGTCGCGTCACGCATGTTCATAGCTATTGATCCCCCAGAGGCTTCTTCGAAATAAAATAGCGGAGGTCCTTGAACTCTTCTCCTTCGCCCCATGCAGCAGCCTGTTTGAGCCATTCCCCCTTCGGGAACAGTTCGAGTTTGTCCTCTCGGGCCAGACCGACGGTCATTCCGTTGTCCTCTGCCTCAGCCATGCGGTCGATCCAGAACCGCTGACCTGCTGGGGTGACGGAGGGGGCGCTGACGACCGCGTCGAAGCCGTCGAGGAGCATATGGACGATGCCGGAAGTTCCTCCGATCAGGCCAGGGGCAGCGCGACGCCAAACGGCAACTTGTGTTGCGGCGATCCCTAGCTGATCAAGCTCCGCGATCTCGCACCGGAGATGATATGTCAGAGCAGCTTCCGACTTCTTATAGATGAATATCTCAATGAGGGCGGCTTGCGTGCTGATGCCAAGCACGACGCGATCATCCGCATGGAGCACCTTGTGCGAACCTGCTAGGAGACGCTGCGCCTGCTGTCGGTTATGGTCGCGATCACTCAAGCCGAAATCGTCCGCCGTGTGTGAGACGGGCATAACGAACGGTTTCAAAACCGTCTCCCTACCTCCTTGAGCAAGCACCTGACGGTGGTCAGGAGAAAAATTGTTCGCGCGCTCCAATTCAATACCTGCTCCATGATGATGGACTGACATCACAGAGCAAACCACACAATCCAAATTTGAGAAGGAAATTCTGCCTACTATCGGCTACACACCTTTGCGCCGCGCGGGGTGCGGCATCAGCCGAGAGCCGATGGAGCCGCGCTCATTCAGGTTCGACGTTCGTTGCCGCCCACGCAAATACACGTTCCTGCTGTTCGCCCAGGAACGCCTTCTCGTCGGCAATCACGTATTCCAGCGCACGTGCTGCTTCGACGAAACCACTGAGCGTCTGCGGCTCCATATCGCCGGTGGCGACGTTCTGCTGGTTGACAACGATGGCACTGAGCAGCGGCCATCCCCTCCCGTGAGCATAGTCAATCAGGTCGCCGAGATGACCGTTGACGGCGTATCGCACCTTCGACCATTCCGCGCCGCTCGCGTCGGCCAATTCCTTGTAGGACAGGAACCGTCGTTCGGCAGCAGCCTTGCGGATCAAGTCGAACGACTTCTGGAAATCGAGGCCGTGCCCCTTGCGCCGCGCCAGTTCATCCAAGGCATCGAGGTAATAGGGCGCGTTGAGCTTGCCGTTTTTGCGGTGATTGTCGATGACGTTCCGCAACTGTTGATCGCTGTGATCTCCGATTGGTTTCGCCATTGGCTTCTCCCTATGCTCCCGCCCTGGTCTTCCTTCCTCGCTTTGGCGTGGGTGCCGCGCCTCGCTCGGCCCTGATCCGTTCCAGCAACACGGAGGCGGGTTCGTCGGCGGGGTCTTGCGGCACTAATTCGCCCCGGAAGGCTTTGGCAAGCACAGTCTGATCGAGCCGGTCGATCAATCTGCGTGCGCTGGTTGCTTCGGAGGCGAGTCGGTCGATCCAAGCAAAGGCGGTGCGGATACGATGAGCCACCTCTTGCTGTTCGGCGGGAGGCATCACAGGAACCCCAAGCCGCCGCAGCTTCGTACCGTTGACGTTCGCCTGCCCGACTTGCTGGTTGACGACGGACGCAACCCATTCCCGCCCGACCGCGGAGTTGATGTAGGCACACAATAGACGGGGCATGAGGCCACACGCCCTGATGCGGATCAGGTAGGAGGCAAAGGACGCTTGGGCTGGCTCACCTTCATATACAGCCGATTTGCCAACCAACTCTGCACTGTTGGTTCGGTTGAACAAGATATCGCCGGAGTGCAACAGCAACTCCGGAAACTCATGGTGATCCCGAGGCAGATACTTCAGGGAAGTTAGCTCCAGTTCACCGCCCTGGAGGTTACCCATGCGCAAAACGGCAACGCCGTTGCCATCCTCGTTGGTTTTCGCCGAGGTACCATACTGGATCAGGCATGATAGCTGATCTACCGACGCCCACATCCAGCCTGTTGGCAGATCAATATTCGGTCGCCAGTCGATTTCATCTGCGGCACTGTATCGAGATCGAGTGGACAGCGTCACCCAGGCCGTTTTCCGTAGCTCTTCAAGGCTCTCACGTGACACCCGATCCGGCACATTGTGTGCTCGCCATTCCCGCGTCAAATCCCCTCGGAATGCCGCCGCGAGCACAGCCTGTTTGTACTTCTCGACGAGCCGGGGAATGTGGTCGAGGTGATCGCGGGCGCGTCTGGACTTGCTAGCAAGGCTGTCGATCTTCGCCACGATCCGCCGCTGCTCGGAGAGCGGAGCAACGGGCAGGCTGAGTTCTGAGAGGATCGTCGCGTTAGCACCTGGCTGTGCTGTCCCTTTCGATACGGTCTGTATTTGTGACCAGTAGTCGCTCGACTGCATGAATGCCCATGCATAACGAGGTTCAAACTGTCCACCCAATCGAACGCGGATGAGATAAGAGGCAAAAACAGCCTTTTCGGGAACGGTGTCGATCAAGTAACTCTTGCCTGTGGTCGCGCCAGTGCGGGCGATCACAATATCGCCAGCGCTCAAGAGCACCCGATCATCAGGCAAGTCAGTACAGCGTGGAACGTTATCCCAATTTACTGCTCCGTCTTGAATGTCCGTTATACGCAGCAGTTTCGGTAGAACTCCACTCATCGTGGACGCTGTTGTAAAGCCATAGGCAATGTCGTTTGCCACATCGCCCAGTCGGGCGACACTCCAACCACTCGGCATCCCAGTCATTCCGCAGCCTCCGCGAAGGCAGCGACTCCCTCAACGCTATCCGGCTCAATCTCTTCTGCCAGTGCTTCGATCTCCTCCAGCGCGGCCTTGAGGTGACCGATGATGGCGGCTGCGATGTCCTCTGGCTCGGTGAGTGCCTCCTCGGCTTCGGCCTCAGTGTCGCGCAGCCACGCGATGTCGAGATTGTCGTTGCGGGCGGCAATGGCCTCGCGGGTGAAATTGCGCCAGCGCCCATCTGTTGATTTCCGCCAGGAACTGACCCGGGATTTCCGCCGAGAATTGACCCGCCTTTCAGGTATGTTTCGGTTCGGTGGTGGTGGTCAAGGTCCTGCTTTTCCCCTTCGTGGTTTTGGTTTCAT
>NZ_JBDZDR010000015.1:0-37681 GCF_040049255.1 Mesorhizobium sp. KR2-14
CCTCGCTGGCGCAGGCCCGCACGGCGCTGAGCATCTGGCGCACGGACTACAACGGTGCGCGCCCGCACTCGAAGCTCGGCTGGCAGACGCCCGACGAGTTCGCACTGACCTTCCACACGCGCCCGACAGGGCAAAGCCAACGCCGGAACGAACTCAAAACTGGATAAAACCTGGGGGCAACGTCATCGGCTCACACAAGTCGGCGCCCATTCGACAAGTGATCCGAGAGGCCGGCGCGAGGCTCTGGTTCCTCCCGCCATACTCACCCGATCTCAATCCGATCGAGCAGGCCTTCGCCAAGATCAAGCACTGGATGCGCCATGCCTAGAAGAGAACCATCGAGGAGACATGGCGGCACGTCGGCCACCTCGTATCCTCGATCGAACCGGCCGAATGCAGCAACTACTTCGAAAACGCCGGATACGTTTCCGTCAAAACCTGAAGGGCTCTAGTGCAGGCAATTGACTGAACCTGTCAGGTAGCAACGGCTCCTGTCAGGTGATTTGTCCCATAGCGATCCCGACCAGGATCTCGTGGAGCGCCTCGCTCCGGGCATGTCCGCGTGGACACCAAGGCCCAGGTCGAACCGACGGAAGGTGCCGCCACGGGCGCTGTATCGCCACTAGCTAGTAAGATACTAACGCAGGACGTAAGAGACTCGATTTTCTAGGTCATGGTAGCAATAGTCGGGCTTGCGACATTGCCGCAATATCGACCCGACCTTCATGATTCTAGGAAGGCTCGGCACCGCCAATGTGCGGCCCCCCGGCTGTTCCATTGGAATTCGTGACAGGCTGCCACGTCGCCGTAGCCCCGCCTCATTGCAGATCGCCTGCACCACGACTGCTAAACGATCCGTTCACCAGCGCTCTCCCAGCCCAAATGTCACAGCAGGTAATATTCCCGACATAGACTATCGATCCGGCACGGTCCGGTAAGGTCACCTTCGAGGGGCAGCCCTCGACCGCCGGTTGACTATCGCCACCCAGATCGCCGAACCGCGGGAGATCCACGATCTCCTGCCCAGGGCCGAACGCGCTGCCCCCGTCGAGGCATTGATGAGCGACGTCGGTTTGCGCCCCGATCAGGCCGGCCGCTATCCGCACGAGCTCTCCGGCGGCCAGCGCCGGCGCGCCGCCAGCGCCCGGGCACTGGCCTCCCGCCCGAAACTACTCGTCTGCAACGAACTTGTCTCGACGCTTGATGTCTCCATCCAGGCGCAGGTGGTCAACGTGCTGCGCGACATGCGGGACAGGGTGAAAGGATGAGGTGGTTTGCGGTTCATGCCTTGCAAGGCTCAGCCTTGATGGCTGCCTCGTATCGCCAAAAAACTCTCGCCCGCCTGGTCAATAAGCGTTTGGCCAGCGAGACGCGGAGATCATCTTGATTGCGGCACGCGCCAAATCGAGCATTGCTGGATGCGGCTGGGTCGCCTATAATCCTGATCCGTCCATCGCCGAGCAGTTCGCGATGCTCACGGCACAGAACACAACCGCAACCTGCCGTTCCTCAACGCGCATCCAAGTTTGCGACGTTGGGCGCCGGACCACGGCGATTCTCTCCCGGGCGACCAGCAGGAACGGGCCGCCGCCTTGGCGGAGAGGTGGCGGCGGCTAGAGAGCGGTGCGTCAAGAGCGCGCGCGAGCCTCCTTAACGAGGCTATGCGGTGTCCTCCAATAGCTCCACCGTACCCGCAAACGGTTGAGGCGCTCTTTCCTTCTGGCTCAGCAACCCCGCATCCTCCAGCGCCTCGACATCCGGCAGGTCACGCAGCGTCTCCAGGCCGAACGCCGAGAGGAACTGCTTCGTCGTGACATAGGTGTAGGGCGCGCCCGGCGTCGGGCTTCTTGGCCCTGAGGCGATGAAGCCGGCGCTGCGCAGCGCGCCGATGGTGTCGCGGGAGACCTCCCTGCCGAAGATCGTCGACAGCTCGCCGCGGGTGACCGGCTGGAAGCAGGCAATGGCCATCAGCACCATCGCCTCGAACTCCGACAGCGCGGCGGCGGCCGAGCGGGTGGGCGCGGACGCGACGCGGATCGCGTCGCAAAAGCGGGGGCGGGTGCGATGCTGCCAGCCGCCGGCGACCGAAACCAGCTCATAGGGCCGGTCGCGCAGCTCTTCCCGGAGATCCTCGATCAAAAGGTCGATGCTGCAGTGGCTGCCGACCACGCGGACCAGTGTCTCGCGGCTGACCGGCTCGGCGGCGGCGAAAATCACCGCCTCGGCGCGCAGCATCCATTCGCGCCAGCGCAGCTCCGGCGGCAGGTCCTCCAGCTCGCGGTCGAACAATACGCCGTCTTCGGACTTTGCCTGGTCGCTGCGTACCGCCTGGGCTGAGTTGGGTCCGGCCATCGTCACAACCCGTAAATCCGGAACGACGCGCGGCCCGAAAGCTCCCGCACCGCGCCGAACCCTTCCAGCCGCTCGAACAGCCGCGTCGCGGCCCAGCGCGACAGGTTCAGCCCCGGCGCGGCGGCCGGCACGGCATCCTCGTCGAGCAGTTTTGCGATGACGGCGGCCGCCCCCCTGGTGCGCAGCTTCGGCGCCACCGCGAGAAGTTTTTCCGCACGCCGGGCGATGTCGCTGGCGGACCGCAGCGCCGCGCCTGCACCCTCGACCAGCGCCAGGCAGACGGCGCGGCCAAAGCCGGGCTCGCCCGGGCGGACACGCCCCCGGCCCCCGGGCGTGCGGAAGGCCGCGCCATAGCGTTCGGCCAGCAACAGCGGCACGGGACGCCCCCAGTTCAGCTGCGCAGCGATCAGACAATCCGCCAGCGCCCAGGCCAGAACCTCCGCGTCCGGCCGCGCGCCGCAGACCGCCGCCACCAGGTCGGCGGCGGCGAAGGGGACCGCGCGGCCCGCCTGCAGCGCGGCGTCGGCGTGGTCGACCGCGGCGGCCAGCCGCTCGTCCCAGGCGAGGCCCAACAGATCGGCCAGCTCGGCGACGCCTTGCGACGAAACGCCGGGCTTTCGCGTCGACAGGCTTTTGAAGGCCCAAAACACCCTTCCGGCCGGACCCGGATCGTCGCCGGCCGCAGTCAGGGCCACGGCATCGCGCAAGCCCGCCTCGTCCTCGCCCCGGCCGAGCAGCCGGACGGCGCTTGTGGCGCATTGCAGCGCCTGGCGGGCGCGCCAGCAGCCGGCCCAGACGGGTTCGGCGCGGACGAGATCATCGAGCGATTTCAGGGCGATGCCGGCAGCGAAGGCGGCGTCGGCCTCGCCGGCCGCGCGGCCGCGCGCCAGCGCCCAGTTGGGAAGAGGGGCGGCCGGTGCGGCGGTCGAAGCGGGCGTGAGGCGAGCCGAATCCATGCCGGCCAGCCTAGCCGCGCCGTGCGGTTTTCGCCAGCCTGTCCGCTCCAAAACGCACAGCTTGTCTTTGCCTCCTGATGACCGATAATGTTGCATTATCCTTCGTTATGTTAATTCACGCATTGTCGTCGAGCGAACGCCCGAAAACCCCATACCGCGACGCTCCGCTCGGTCACAGAGAACGCCCCGACTGGCGTGCAATTCGACGTCCGGCGTGCTATGTAGGTAGAATGTAGACATTTAGGTAGAATGGAACTTCCCCGATGGCACTAAGCATCAAGGACCCCGAGACCGAACGCCTCGCCCGCAGCCTTGCGGAACGGACCGGTGAGACGATCACCGTCGCCACCCGCCGCGCGCTCGAGGAACGGCTGCGTCGGCTCGGCTCCGACGCGCGCAAGGCCGCGCTGCTCGAAGATCTGGCCGCCAGCCGCCGGCGCTGGGGCAGCATGCCTGTCCTCGACACGCGCAGCGCCGACGACATACTTGGCTATGACGACAACGGGTTGCCAGGCTGATGGTCATCGACACATCCGCGATCGTCGCGATTGCCCAAAACGAGCCCGAAGCGCCGACCTTCGAACGCCTGATCGCCGACGATCCGGTGCGTCTGATCTCGGCCGCGACCGTGCTGGAGGCAGCCATGGTACTGGAGACGCGCTTTGGCGAACCCGGTGGGGTCGAACTCGATCTGTGGCTGGCAAGGGCGAACGTCGACATTGTCGCGGTCGAGGTCGAGCACGCCGATCAGGCGCGTCGCGCCTGGCGCCGCTATGGCAAGGGCCGTCATCCGGCGGGCCTGAACTATGGCGACTGCTTCTCCTACGCGCTTGCCAAGCTGACCGATGAACCCCTGCTGTTCAAGGGCAACGATTTCGCCCAGACCGACATCCCCGCGGCGGTGCCTGCCAATGCGCATTGAAGAGTCTGATATCCCCGCTCCGAGCAACGCGGAAGACGACCTTTCCGACCTCATCGGCGTCGTGATGGAAATGGGGCAGCCGTCAGCTGAACTGGAGAATATCCCCTCCCCTGCCCTGCCGGTCGCCGGGGAACCGGCCCGCCTGCCCGGCCATCTCGAGGATCTCGCTGCCCGCGCGCGCACTTATGTCGAGGCCGCAAGCTCGGCCAACACACGTCGCGCCTATGCGTCCGACTGGAAGCATTTTTCGAGCTGGTGCCGCAGGCAAGGTCTTGCCGTGCTGCCGCCGGACCCTCAGGTCGTCGGCCTCTATGTCACCGCCTGCGCTTCGGGCACGGCAACCGCAGACAAGAAAGCGAACGCGGTGGCCACCATCGAGCGGCGCCTGTCTTCGCTCTGCTGGAACTACGCCCAGCGCGGCCAGCCGCTCGACCGCCGGGACCGGCACATCGCCACCGTGCTCGCCGGCATCCGCAACACCCACGCCGCGCCGCCACGCCAGAAGGAAGCGATCCTGCCCGAGGACCTGATCGCCATGCTGGAGACGCTGCCCCGGGCGACCTTGCGCGGCCTGCGCGACCGCGCCATGCTGCTGCTCGGCTTTGCCGGCGCCTTGCGCCGCTCCGAAATCGTCGGGCTCGACGTCGGCCGCGACCAGACCGAGGACGGCCGCGGCTGGATCGAGGTCTTTCCCGGCAAGGGCCTGCTCATCACGCTGCGCGGCAAGACCGGCTGGCGCGAGGTCGAGATCGGCCGTGGCTCTGCCGATGCCACCTGCCCGGTCGCCGCTCTCGAAACCTGGCTGAAGTTCGCCCGCATCGCGCACGGGCCGCTGTTTCGCCGCGTCACCGGCCGGGGCAGGACGGTCGGCGCGCACCGCCTCAACGACCAGGAGGTGGCGCGGCTGATCAAGAAGACCGCGCTGGCCGCCGGCGTGCGTGGCGACCTGACCGAGGGCGAGCGGGCGCAGAAGTTTGCCGGCCATTCGCTGCGCGCCGGCCTGGCTTCATCGGCCGAGGTCGACGAGCGTTACGTGCAAAAGCAGCTCGGCCACGCCAGCGCCGAAATGACCCGCAAATACCAGCGCCGCCGCGACCGCTTCCGGGTCAATCTCACCAAGGCCAGCGGGCTGTAGGCGGCAAGCCGCTGGTCCGCTTGCCGGACGAAATCACGACTGCCAGGAAAGCTGGTCTTTCGGCAACCGGCCGCTGGGGTCGAACACGCTCACCTTATGCGGCAGGTCCGGCCCCCAGTCCCACAGCACCAGGTTTCGATCGTCCGGCTCGGCCCCCGGTGCGAAACTCGGAACCAGGATGCCGGCAATCCCTTCGGCCCGCAGACGGTCGTGGATCGCCCACGACGCCGGGCGGCTTCCCTCGCTGAGCGCCATCGCCCAGGCGCAGGCCATGTCCTCCTGCGCGATCGAAAACTCTCCCCTGCCCTGCTCCGTCGTCAGATCCGCGATGTCTTCGCAGTCGATCTCATAGGAGCACAGCACGCAAGGATCGATGCGGTGCGCGAAGCCCTGATTGGCTTCCTTCACCGCCGTCATCACCGAAAGCCCCAGATAGAGCGCTGGCACCCCCTTGGGGTTGAAGCGGGCGCCGCGGATGGCAGCCCCATCGCCGGAGGTCGGCCTGAATGCCCAACGCGGATCATGTGCCCTGTAGCAGGTGCCGACGAACCTCACGCAAAGCCGCCGAGGGCCATGTGGTCGAGATAGTCGCGAACGGCGGCCGCCTTGCCTTCCTTAACCAGCGATTCCGCCGTGCGCCCACCAAACGCCGGCAGAGGTTGCGCGCGGTACCAGGCCATTGCCTGTTCCTTGCCGCCGGCCCACTCGGTTACGCGGCTGATGATCTCGAGCAGTTCGCGCAGGCGGCCCTGCGTCCTGGCGGAGCGGCTGCGTTCGGCGCGATAGACCGTTTCGCGTGCCAGACCGGCCGTTTCGGCAAGCTGGCCCTTGGACATGCCAAAACCGTCGGCAACCTGGCCGACCGCGATCTTGCCGTTGCGGTCCATGTAGGACCAGACCAGGGGTTCAGCCCGGGTGGATACCTTCATCGCGTGGCCCATTTTCATCACCCTGTCATATCAGATGCCGCATTCCCTGTGCATAAGCTATGACGGCGGCTTGCCGCAATCAAGTCCGGGAACATCCCACCGCGCCCGTCTGATGCTGTGCAAGCACCAAAAGCACCGCGTCGTTTTGGATGCACAGGGACATGAGCATAACATACCGGACAAAGGAGACCGCTGTGCCGACCAAGCGTGCCGCCAACCTGTCCATCGACGCTTCTCTGTTGCACGAAGCCAAGACGCTCGACATCAAC
Source organism: Mesorhizobium sp. KR2-14 (assembly GCF_040049255.1). Lineage (NCBI taxonomy): Bacteria > Pseudomonadati > Pseudomonadota > Alphaproteobacteria > Hyphomicrobiales > Phyllobacteriaceae > Mesorhizobium > Mesorhizobium sp. KR2-14. The sequence goes on from NZ_JBDZDR010000015.1 coordinate 6,564, forward strand.
ATTTCGCGCGCGGCCGAAGAGGGCATTGCCAAGGCAGTGGCGAACGCCAAGGCTGAGCGCTGGCGCGCCGAAAACAGGGAGGCTCTGCAAAGCTCCAACGCCTTCGTCGAAACCAATGGCCTGTCGCTGGAGCGCTTCCGCCAATCCTGATGACCGCGCCAACCCTCGGGGGGTTACTCGATGTCCAGGCCGCCCTACCTCGCAGCACTTCATCAACCAGCCCCCTCCCCTGCCCTCGCCGCTTGCCCGCGGCCCGCGGCAGACAGCGCATTCAGCACCGGCCCGACCGAATAGCGGCCGCTTTCGGCACGCTCGGTCAGCGCGCGCAGATAGCCGCCCGGCGACCGGATTTCGGATGAGCGTTCGAGGATGGCCGCAACCGTCACTGCCGCGTTCAGATCGCCCATGGCGCGGCGGGCGCGCGTCCAGGCATCCGGCGACACGCCAAGCATCGAACGCACCAGCCCCGCCGTCTGCACCAGGTCGCGCCAGTCGCCGATGCCCTTGCGGGCATAGAGCGCAATTTGCGGGCAGGCCGCCAGCACCGTTTCCAGCGGCGCCGGTACTGACTTCGTCTCAAGTTCGGGCGGCGGGGGCGTGTCGTCGTCCCGGGTGTCGCGCGCCGCCTTCAGCCGCCGCCTTATCCCGGCAATCCTGTCGGCCTGATGGGCCGGCCCGCCTTCGCCAACCATCACGGTCTTGCCGCGCCGATTTTCGTTCAGCTCTTTTTCGGAGCTAGATTCAAATTGGAGGTCTGTATTTGAATTCTGAATATGGCGCTCGGAAATGGAGTCATTGGCGCTCATTTCTTCGTTTGTAAGACTGTCGAGGTAGGCCAGTTCGACCTCTGCCCGCAGCCGCGACAGCGCATCCCGGCGCTTCGAAAGGTCCTCCGGCGCGGCATTGCGGGCCACGCGCCCGGACAGTTCCGCGAGACGATCGGCGAAGCTGTCCCAGTCCCCCGCCCTCTCCTCGCTGAGGCCGGCGTCGATGGTCTTGGAAACGTCGCGCAGGTGGATGGTGATCTCGCTGCGCAGCGCCTGCAGCGCCCGCGCCTGCGCCCGTGCCGCAGCAGCGTGCGCCTCGATCTCGGCCGCGCGCAGGGCAAACGGTGCCAGGTCGAAGCCGAAGGCGCTTTCGATCTCGCCGCCCTCGCCGCGGCGGGCATAGCGCTTGCCGTTGGGGCTGTCGCGGCGGATGATCATCTGAGCGTCGACCAGCGCCGCCAGATGCCGCCGCAAGGTTGCCGGCGCCATACCGCGCGTGCGCATCGACAGCTCGGCATTGGAAGGAAACACGATCAGCGGCGCGCGCCCATCCATCTCGGCCGCCTGGTGGAAGCTCAACAGCGCCTCCAGCACGGCAATTGTGCGGTCGGACAGCCCGTAGACCACCCTCGCTTCGGTCAGAGACCGCAGAAGCTGCCATTTGTCGGCCGTCGCCGTCGCCTCGCCCTCATCCGCTTCGGCCAGCAGTTTCTGGCGCGCACGCGCCACTTTCTCCTGCGCTGCGAACATGGCGTGCGAAAGCGACCGACCGCCAAACGGCGTCGTTGCAAAACGCTCAATCATCACTTCAACCTCGATTCGAGGCAAGCAAAGCCGTGCCGGAACGTGCCCAACCCTTGACAAGACAGGTCGGAAGTGATTCTCTCACAATTGCTACATTGATGAGGGCTTCCGGAATGGTGACGTTTCGGGGGCCTTTTTCTTGCCGGTTTCCTTTCTTTCCAGCTCTTTCCGTTACTCTGGCTACGCACTGACACCGTCCGTCAGGCGAACCACCGACCCATTATCGCGGTGATTCGCCGGGCGGGGATAAACTCATTCGCGCCGCTTCTCCTCGAACCGCTGCAGCAGCGCCGGCAGTTCCTCGCCGAGAAACTCGGCAAAGCCGTCCGGCGCGGCCGTCAGTTCCAGCCGCGGCGTTTTCGTCAAATTGGCGAGCCGGGCGAAGACGCGCCCCTGCCCGTCGCGGATCTCGGTCGCCGGTTCGGCCTTGGGCTTGCGCGCGAGGCGGTTGAACAGCAGCGTGAAACGGGCGTCGCTGTCGGCGGCGCGAAAACGCTCGCGCGTCACCTCGTCGGCCGCCTTAACCTGGGCGGCGTCGCTTTTCAGAAGCTCGGCCAGTTCCATCCAGCGCGCCCGGCCAGCCTTCGGCGCGGGGCCGATCGCCTGCGCGATCTGGAAGGGCAAGGCCTCGGCCACCTGCAGGAAGCGGGTCATGTCGGCCTTGTGCAGCGACAGCGCCTCCTGCACCACGCCGCGCTCGAAGCCGTGCTTGATCAGCGCATGCGCAAAAAGCGCCCGTTCGATGAAGGAGAGGTTGCGGCGCTCGGAGTTCTCCTTGCCCTGCGCCAGCACCAGCTCGGCGTCGCTGAGATTGCGCACGATGCTGCGCACCGGCTTGCCGAGCCGGAGCACCGCACGCAGGCGGCGATGGCCGTAGGCGGCCTGGAAGCGGCCCGGCTTTTCCGGATGCGGGCGCACCAGCACCGGCACCTGCTGGCCGCTTGTCTTGATGCTTTCGACCAGGGCTTCGAACTCCGGGTCGTGGGTCTCCTCGAAACTCAGCCGGTCGCCGACGAACGACGCCTCGACCAGGGCCGGATCGATCTCGACGATCCGCTCGCCAGCCTCGAGGCTCTCCTTCAGCCGGCGCGCATCCTCAAGCTCGCGCGACAGGCCGCCAAGCGAAAGCCCCATCGCCTTCACCGCGCCGGAAGCGGTGCGCGGCTTCTCCGGCGTTCCCGGCTGTGAGGGTGCAACCGCAGCAGGCTTCTGCTCCGGGCGCGGAGCCGGCGCGGCCGGCTGCTCCATTCCGAAGAGCGCTTTCAGCTGGTCCTTACGGTTCAGTCCCGACATGCCCGCCTCCTCAACCTCTGTTCCAGGCTTTGAGGATAAGGCCCTCGATCTCGGAGTTGACAGCTGTCAACGATTCCATCGCACGGTCATAGGTCGTGCGTGTAAAGCTTTCGCGCGACACCTCGTAGAGCGTCTGCTTGGTCAGCCCAGCGTCGGAAAATGCGGTCGACTTCACCAGCGGCGCGGTCAGCACCCGCGCGCCGAACAGTGAGCGCAGGAAACCGGCGATCTGCGCCTGCGGCCCGTCATTGGGCTCGTAACGGGTGATCAGATAACGCATGAAGTCGAAATTGAGCTCGCCGCCGGCCTCGCGCACCACCGCCAGAAGATCGGCGGTCATGAACAGGAACTGGCTCATGGAGGCGACGTCGAGCATCTGCGGATGCACCGTCACCAGCACCGAGGTGGAGGCGCACAGCGCCGACAGGGTCAGGAAGCCGAGCTGCGGCGGGCAGTCGATGATGACGACGTCATAGTCTTCCGCCACCGTGGCGAAGGCCGCCTGCACGCGGGCGAAAAACAGCGGCTGGCCGTCGTCGGCGCCGTTCTGGCGCGCCGACAGCATGTGCGGCGTGGTGTGCTCGAACTCCTGCAGCTCGAGATTGCCGGGCACCAGGTCGAGCCCGTCGAAATAGGTCTGGCGGATGATGTCGCGCAGCGGCCGCCGGCTGTCGTCATAGCGGATCGCGCCGTAGAGCGTGTCGTTGCCGTTGAGATCGAGTTCCGGCTGATAGCCGAACAGCGCGGACATCGAAGCCTGCGGGTCGAGGTCGACGGCCAGAACGCGGAAGCCCGACAGCGCCAGGTGCTGGGCAAGATGCGCGCTGGTGGTGGTCTTGCCCGAGCCGCCCTTGAAGTTGGTCACCGCGATCACCTGCAGGTGCTCGCCGAGCATTTCGCTGCGGTAAGGCAGATAGCTGCGCGCCTTGGCGCCCCCCTGGTCCGCCAGGTGCCGGCGCAGCGCATTGATGTCGGCCAGCGTATAAAGCCGGCGCCCGCCAACGCCGACCTCCGGCTGGGGCCCCTCCCCCGCAATCGAGAGCTGGCGCAGATAGCCGTCGGAAACGCCGATCAGCTTGGCCGCCTCGCCGCTGGTGAACTTGCGCAGCACCTTGCGCGTGTCGGGCTGGAACAGCCGGCTGCGCATCGCCTGAAGCTGGGCCGACAGCATGTCCGCGTCGGCCGCGATGGCGCGGTCGGTCGGCACCGCAGCGCCGTCGACATGTCCCCAGTCCTGTTCTCTCATTATTGCGTCGGCAACCATTTCAAACCCTGCTTATCCGGCCGTCATCGTCAGGAACGCAGCGCTCAATCCCCCCGATCCGCGCCGAAAGGCGAGAACAGTGCAGATCATGCGCCGATTCGGGCCGGCAGGTCGAATCTCGCCTACGCCGAGCGGATTTTTTACGTGAATTTCCCGCAGTAACGACCCGAAAGTCGTGTTACGCCTGAATCGTCGAATTACGTCCCAATTCCGTAACAAGGGTGCAGGGAGGGGCGAGTCGCGTCAAGCACTTTATAGTTAACGGAAATTAACCATTCTGGCAGCGCCGACGGGAGCGGGTTTTTGTCGCTCACAGCCGTTCGCTAGCGCGCGCGACCTGCGTTGACAGCTGTCAACGGAGGGCATGTTCGCACGTCGCGCCAGCTCGCTTCAAGCGTTCCTCGCGTGCCGTCAGCGAATGATCGGCAGCTTGTTGAACTGGTGGAACGGCGGCGGCGACGACAGCGTCCACTCGAGCGTCGTGGCTCCCGGCCCCCACGGGTTGGCACCGGCTACGCGCTTCTTGGCGAAGGCATCCGCAACCACGACCAGGAACACCAGCAGCCCCACGGCTGAAATGTAGGAGCCCACCGAAGAGACCAGGTTCCAGCCGTGAAAGGCGTCGGGATAGTCGGCCACCCGGCGCGGCATGCCTGCGAGCCCGAGGAAATGATGCGGAAAGAAGACCAGGTTGACGCCTATGAAGGTGATCCAGAAATGCAGATCGCCAAGCCTCTCATTGTACATGTAGCCCGTCATCTTCGGGAACCAGTAGTAGAAGCCGGCGAAGATGCCGAAGGCAGCACCCAGCGACAGCACATAGTGGAAGTGGGCAACCACGTAGTAGGTGTCGTGCAGCATGCGGTCGAGCCCCGGATTGGCCACCACCACGCCGGTGACGCCGCCGATGGTGAAGAGCAGGACGAAACCCATCGCCCACAGCATCGGCGTCCTGAACTGGATGGTGCCGCCCCACATGGTGGCGATCCACGAAAACACCTTGATGCCGGTCGGCACGGCAATCACCATCGAGGCGAAGGCGAAATAGCGCTGGGTTTCCACCGACAGCCCAACGATGAACATGTGATGCGCCCAGACCACGAAGCCGATCACGCCGATGGCCACCATGGCGTAGGCCATGCCCAGATAGCCGAAGATGGGCTTCCTGGAGAAAGTGGAGATCACATGGCTGACGATGCCGAAGGCCGGCAGAATCATGATGTAGACTTCCGGGTGGCCGAAGAACCAGAACAGGTGCTGGAACAGGATCGGATCTCCCCCGCCTTCCGGCGCGAAGAACGTGGTGCTGAAATTGCGGTCGGTGAGCACCATGGTGATCGCCCCGGCCAGCACCGGCAGGGCCAGCAGCAGCAGAAACGCGGTCACCAGCATGGACCAGGCAAACAGCGGCATCTTGTGCATGGTCATGCCCGGCGCCCGCATGTTGAGCACGGTGGTGATGAAATTGATCGCCCCGAGTATGGAAGACGCACCCGCAATGTGCAGCGACAGGATGACCGCGTCGACGGCCGGCCCGGGCTGCCCGATCACCGAATAGGGCGGATACATCGTCCACCCGCCGCCGTGCCCGTGCGACCCCGGCGGCCCGGGCAGGAACAACGAGATGATGAACAGCAGAAACGATGCGGCCAGCAGCCAGAACGACAAATTGTTCATGCGCGGAAACGCCATGTCGGGCGCGCCGATCATCAGCGGCAGCATCCAGTTGCCGAAGCCGCCGATCAACGCCGGCATGAGGACGAAGAAGATCATGACGATGCCGTGGGAACTCACGACCACGTTGAAGGTCGTGGGATCTGAAAAGAACTGCAGCCCCGGGTCCTGCAACTCCATCCGGATGGCAAGCGAAAGGGCAGTGCCGAAAATGCCCGCGATCAGCGCGAAGATCAGATAGAGCGTCCCGATGTCCTTGTGGTTGGTTGAAAACAGCCAACGGATAAGCGGACGAGGGATGTGCTCGTCCGGACCTGCGGCCGACCGAGGCATACGGGCTGCATCAGACATTGCGCTACCCTCCTTGTGGCTGGGCAGGCCCTTATGTCGGCAACGGCTGGCGGCTAGCAGGCCGCCGCTGCGCGGGAATAGCGCCTGGCCAGGCTCCTCCATGGTTGCGAAGATCGTTTGGTTCGCCGCGATTGTGCGGCCGATGGCGCTTCCGTAATTGCGGCGCCGCGGATTTGATCGTGGATTTGTCGGGGCTGTTTGCAGGGAGCGGCGGCCAGGGATGCCGGGGCAGGGGCTTGCGCTGCCCGGACGAAGCAAGGTGCACTGGCGTGGCGGCGCTTCTCACGCACGACATCGGATCTCCGCACTCCCGCACCCCCGAAAAGGTGCGCCCGCAAGGAAAAGAAGGCAAGCGGAATTAACTGTTGTGTCGATGCAATAATTTTGCACTCTTAGCCGGGTCAGCCTGCGAGGTCTTGATGGACATCGACCGTGCCCGCACATTTCTCGAAATAGTGCATTCCGGCAGCTTCCTGAAGGCGGCCGAACGGCTCAACGTCACGCAAACGACCGTGAGCGCCCGCATACGAACGCTCGAAGACGAATTGGGGCGGCAATTGTTCGTGCGCAACCGCAATGGCGCCCGCCTGACCCCGGCCGGCCGCGAGTTCGAGCGCTATGCGCAATCCTTCGTGCAGATCTGGGAGCGGGCGCGCCAGCAACTGGCCGTTCCGCAGGGCAGGACCAGCGTGGTCGCGCTCGGCGGCGAATTGAGCCTGTGGAACCCGCTGCTGCTCGACTGGTTGGTCTGGATGAAATCGGCCGAGCCCAAAATCGCCATCCATGCCCATGTCGGCGTTCCGGACCAGCTGCTGGACCAGCTCAGAACCGGCGTTCTGGACATTGCGGTTCTCTACGCGCCCAAGCTGATGCAAGGCTTCAAGGTAACTCTTCTGCTTGAGGAACAGCTCGTGCTGGTGCGCGGCACGAAGCCGGGCGCGGCGGGGCAGGGGGAAGACGAATATGTCTATGTCGACTGGGGGCCGCTGTTCGCCGCCCAGCACGACGCCAATTCCGCCACCTTCGGCGAGCCCGGCCTGCTGGTGGGCCTGGGGCCGCTCGGCTTGAGCTACATATTGCGCGCGGGCGGCATGGGCTATTTCCGCAAAGGTGTGGTTGCTCCTCTGGTTCAGGCCGGCGAACTGGAATATGTCGCGGGCGCGCCCGAATTCACCTATCCGGCCTATGCCGTCTATCCGGAGGATGGCGAAGCCCGAACCGATGTTGGCGCAGCCCTCGACGCGCTGCGAAAGGTCGTGGCGGAAGGCAGGCGGGAGACAACTGTCAACACCGTGCTCCCGATCGGCTGAACAGCGCTCGCAGTCTTCAGGCGCCGGGCGGCGCTCCGTAGTGCAGCACCTGCACCTTTTCCAGCGTCACCAGCCCGCTGGTCATCATCGTGTCCAGCACGGGCAGGAAGCCGCTGATCTTGTCCTCGCTGTCGACGATCTCGACCACCAGCGGCAGATCCTCCGACAGGCGCAGGATCTTGGTGGTGTGCAGCCGGCTGGAATGCCCATAGCCGAGCCCGCCGCGCAGCACCGTGGCGCCGGCAAGATGCATCTGGCGCGCCTTGAGCACGATTGCCTCGTAGAGCGGGCGGCCCTCCTCGTCGCGGTCGTCTTCCCCGATGAATATGCGCAGAAGCTGCGCCTGTCCCGGTGTCTGCATGTTCAGGATCCTCCCAGACGATTGAGACGCGCGGCGAGCGCGTGGCCGAGCCATACCGCCACGAGCCATGCCGCGACCGAAACCACCACGTTCAGCCCGGCGGCCGGCCAGGCGCCGTTCTGCGCCAGGCGAAGCGTTTCCAGGCTGAAGGCGGAGAATGTGGTGAACCCGCCGCAGATGCCTGCCATCACGAACTGGCGCTGGTGCGTGCCGGAAAACAGCCGCCCGCCGGGGCCGGTCAGCGTGGCGTAGAAGCCGATGACGAAGGAGCCGGCGAGGTTGACGAAGAGCGTGCCCCACGGGAACGCAGCCCCCAGCCAGGCCAGCGCCGCCAGAGAGGCGAGTGCCCGCAGGACGCTGCCGATGACGGCCCCGGCGCAAACGGCGAGATAGAGAGAGATCGTTTCGCCCGCGAAGCGGGTGCGCACTATTTTTCCGGTCGTGCGCGCAGGCGGGAGCGCGAGGTCGTCGGCGGGAACCTTGTCCGGCCGGTTCATCACGCGTTCGCCCCGAGCATTGCCGCGCCCCCGGCATAGCCGAGCGCCACACCGGACAGGCACAGTGCAACCGAAAGCAGCACATTGCCGCCGGCCCGCAGCACCTGGCCGTCGCGGACGAGCGCAAGCGTCTGCAGGCTGAAGGAGGACACGGTGGTGTAGCTGCCGAGGAAGCCGACGACCGCAAACTGCCAGGCGTCGGGCAGGGGGAGGGCGCCCGCATCGGAAGCGGCAGCGACCAGGCCTATCGCGACGGCGCCGCTGACGTTGACCGTCATCGTGCCCCAGGGAAAGGTCTCGCCCACCCGCCGTCCCACCAGACCGGAGACGAGGAACCGCGCCGGGCCGCCAAGCGCGCTACCCAGCACCACCCATAGCAATCCCTGGAGAATGTCTTGCATGTCCCAAAGCCTCCGAGCACGCTCTCCCGAACCGGTGTGCGCGCGTCCCGATTGTTACCCGAATTCGCAGCCGCGGTCGGCAGGCTTTCTTCCGCAGTTGGCGTTTTTCCGGCGAGGAGGGTGGCGCCGCGTTGACAGCTGTCAACCGCCATCCACGGCTTCCGCTCAGGCGTGGCTGGCGGCTGCCTCGCGAATGGTCTTGAGCAGGATGGAGAAGGCAGGGGAGGGGGGCGTGTCGGTGCGCATGGTCAGCCCCACCGGGCCGCGCGTCTCGCCGGTGTCGACCGGCAGCGCGGCAAGCGTGCCGGCCTTGAGATCGTCCGCCACCACGCCGGCCGAAATGATCCACACCGCATCGCTCTGGCGCAGGAAAGCGCGGCCGAAGGAATCGGACACCGTCTCGATCTCGGTCGGGATCGCCGCCACCCCGTTGGTGATGAAGAGGCGTTCCACGAAGGGGCGGATGATGGAGCCGCGCGTGGGCATCAGCACCGGATAGTCGCCCAGCCGCTCGAACACGTCCTGGCCGCCCTTGAGCAGCGGATGCCCGGCCCGCACCACGAACAGCACCTGTTCGGAATAAAGGTGCTCGAAGAAGAAGCCGGTCATCTTCTCGGGCGCGGCGAGGCGGCCGACAACGAGGTCGAGTTCGCCGAGCCGCAGCTGCTCGAGAAGAACCGCATTCTCGCCGGTGACGATCTTGATGGTGGCGCCAGTGTCTTCCTTCAGGAACAGGCTCATCGCGCGCGGCATGATATGGGCGGAAACGGTGGGCAGAGTGCCGATGCGGATCGGCGGGCCGCCTTCGGCGCGGGCATTGGCGACCGAATCGATGCCCTGCCGCAGCGCCGTGATGGCCATGCCGGCGTGCTGCACGAAGATCTCACCCGAGCGCGTGATGCGGATGCCGCGCCCGTCGCGCTCCAGGACGGCGACGCCCAGCGCTTCTTCCAGCTCGCGTATGGTCTTGGTTACCGCCGGCTGGCTGACATTCAGGATGCCGGCGGCCTTGACCACGCTTTTCTGGCGGGCAACTTCAAGAAAGGTCTGGAGATGGCGGAAACGGACACGACTTTCAATCATGTCTTTCCATAACCTATCGGTTAAGAGAACGCCACAAAATATCATTTTACCGAACCAAATATCTAATCCACTCTCGCATTGAGGAGAAAATGCAGTGCAATTCATAGACATCGGCGGCGTCACGCTTCACTACCAGCTCATCGGCGGCCCCGCGGACAAGCCGGTTCTAGTCTTCATCAATTCCCTCGGCACAGACTTTCGCATCTGGCGCGACGTGATCGTCCATCTCGCCGGCGATTTTCCCATCGTGATCTACGACAAGCGCGGTCACGGCCTTTCCGATGTCGGCACGGCCCCTTATGCGATGGAGGACCATGTCGGCGATCTCGAAGGTCTGCTCGATCATCTCAATGTAAAGAGCGCCATCATTTGCGGCCTGTCGGTCGGCGGGCTGATCGCGCAGGGCCTCCATGCGCGGCGCCCCGATCTCGTTCGCGCGCTCATCCTGTGCGACACCGCCCACAAGATCGGCAATGCCGAGATGTGGAACGCACGCATCGCCACCATCGAGGCTGAGGGCATCGACCCGCTGGCCGATCCGGTGCTTGAGCGCTGGTTCACCCCCGCGTTCCGCGCCAATCGCAAGGTCGAGCTTGCCGGCTATCGCAACATGCTGGTGCGCCAGCCCGCCGCCGGCTATGCCGGCACCTGTGCGGCACTTCGCGATGCCGACTACACCGAAGCGGCCAGGCGCATTTCCGTGCCCACGCTGTGCGTGGTGGGCGACCAGGACGGCTCGACGCCGCCCGACGTCGTTCGCGGCACCGCCGATCTGATCGCAGGTTCCCGCTTCGAGATCATCGCCGATTGCGGGCACATTCCATGCGTCGAACAGCCCGAAGCGCTGCTGGCGCTGATCCGCACTTTCCTTGCTGACATTTCTTCCGGAGAGAAACACAATGGGTGAATTGGCTCAACCATCGAGCAGGTACCGAGAAGGGCTTGCCGTCAGGCGCTCGGTGCTGGGTGACGCCCATGTCGACCGGGCGGAGAAAGCATCGAGCGAATTCGACCGGCCGTTCCAGGAGCTCATTACCGAGAGCGCCTGGGGCACGGTGTGGTCGCGTCCCGGCTGGACCAAGCGCGAGCGCTCGATGGTGACGCTGGCGCTGCTGGCCGCTCTCGGCCACGACGAGGAGGTGGCCATGCATGTGCGCGCTACCGCCAACACGGGTGCCACGCGCGAGGACATTTGCGAAGCGTTCCTGCATGTGGCCATCTATGCCGGCGTGCCGGCGGCCAACCAGGCGATCAAGATTGCCAAGCAGGTCTTTGCCGAAATGGATGCAGGAAGCGAGAAACACGATGAGCGCTGATCCCCTGTCGAACCGCAAGCCCGAGACGGGCGCCTTCTTCCAGCGCGACCGTCTGTGGCATCCGCCGGCATACACGCCGACCTACAAGACCTCGGTGCTGCGCTCGCCGCAGAAGGCACTGCTGTCGCTCGACAACACGCTGTCGGAGATCACCGGCCCGGTTTTCGGCCACAACATGCTGGGCGAGCTGGACAACGACCTGATCCACAACTTCGCCAAGCCCGGCGAAAGCGCCATCGGCCCGCGCATCATCGTCTATGGCCGCGTGCTCGACGAGCGCGGCAAGGGCGTGCCCGGCGCGCTGCTGGAATTCTGGCAGGCCAATGCCGGCGGCCGCTATCGCCACAAGAAAGAGGGCTACATTGCCGCCCTCGACCCGAATTTCGGCGGCTGCGGCCGCACTATCACCGACGAGGACGGCGCTTACGCCTTCCGCACCATCCAGCCCGGGCCCTATCCGTGGCCGAACGGGGTCAATGACTGGCGCCCGGCGCACATCCACTTCTCGATCTTCGGCCACGGCTTCGCGCAGCGGCTGATCACCCAGATGTATTTCGAGGGCGACCCGATGATCTGGCAGTGCCCGATCGTCAAGACGATCAACGACCCGGCCGCCATCAACGGGCTGACGGCCGCCCTTGATCGCGAGGCGACGATCCCCATGGACGCGCGCGCCTACAAGTTCGACATCGTTTTGCGCGGGCGCCGCTCGTCGCTGTTCGAAAATCGCCTGGAGGGCAACTGATGGCGCAGTCTCTCGACCGTCTCAAGGAAAGCGCTTCGCAGACCGCGGGACCCTATGTCCATATCGGCCTGACGCCGAATTATTGCGGCATCACCGGCGTCTTCAAGGAAGACCTCGGCTCCACCATGGTCAACGACAGGACCAAGGGCGAGCGCATCTCCATCCGCGCCCGCGTGTTCGACGGCACCGGCACCCCGCTGAAAGATGCGCTGATCGAGATCTGGCAGGCGGATGCCGACGGGCTTTACAATTCGCCGTCCGAGATGCGCGGCGCGGCCGACCCGAATTTTTCCGGCTGGGGCCGCAAGGCCACCGACATGGACACGGGCGAGTGCGTCTTCGAGACCATCAAGCCCGGCCGCGTGCCGTTCAAGGATGGCCGCAGGCAGGCCCCGCACATCACGTTCTGGATCGTGGCGCGCGGCATCAATATCGGCCTGCACACCCGCATGTATTTTCCGGAAGAGGAACAGGCGAATGCCGAGGACCCGCTGCTCGCCCGCATCGAGCACCGGCTGCGCGTGCCGACGCTGATCGCTGAGCGCGCTGCCGACGGCTCATATGTGTTCGACATCCATCTCCAGGGGGAGAAGGAAACGGTCTTCTTCGACATCTGAGCCGCCATGTCCTTCTCGCCCTTCGATCATCCCATCCTGTCCGGCCTTCTCGGCGACGACGAGACTGCACGCCATTTTTCGGCGGCAGCCGAGATCGAAGCCATGCTCGCTTTCGAGCGGGCATTGGCCGAGGCGGAAGCGGGGGAGGGGGTGATAGAGGACGATGCAGCCGCGGCGATCGTTGCCGCGCTGGAAATGTTCAAGCCGGACATGGCCGGGCTGCGGGCAGGGGTAGGGCAGGACGGCGTGGTGGTGCCGGAACTGGTGCGCCAGATCCGCGCCGCGGTGGGCGCACCGCATGACAAAGCCGTGCATTTCGGCGCGACCAGCCAGGACGTGATCGATAGCGGCCTGATCTTGCGGCTGAAGCCGGCGATCGCGCATCTCGACACGACGCTGGGCGAAGTGATCGAAAGGCTTGCCGCCATCGAGGCGAGCTTCGGCAGCCGGCTCCTGATGGGCAAGACGCGCATGCAGGCCGCGATCCCGATCACGGTCGGCGACCGGGTGCGCGCCTGGCGCGAACCGCTGGCCCGGCATCGCAAGCGGCTGGATGAGCAGCGCGGCGAACTGCTGGTCGTGCAATTCGGCGGGGCGGCGGGCACGCTGGAAAAGCTGGGCGACAAGGCGCCTGCAGTGCGTGCGGCACTGGCAGCGAAGCTGGGGCTCGGCGACGCGCCGCAGTGGCACAGCCAGCGCGACAGGCTGGCCGAGTTTGCGAGCCTCTTATCGCTCGTCACGGGTAGCCTGGGAAAATTCGGGCAGGACGTGGCGCTGATGGCGCAGGGCGGCGGCGAGATCGAGCTGAAGGGTGGCGGCGGCTCCTCGGCCATGCCGCACAAGCAGAATCCGGTGGCCGCGGAAGTGCTGGTCGCACTCGCGCGGTTCAACGCCACGCAGCTTTCGGCGATGCACCACGCGCTAGTTCACGAACAGGAGCGCTCAGGCGCCGCCTGGACGCTGGAGTGGCTCGTGCTGCCGCAGATGGTGGCAGCCACGGCGGCCTCGCTGCGGCAGGCGCGGACTTTAGCCGGGCAGATCGAGGCGGTGGGGACCTAGGCTGTGATGGGGCGATAGGTTCGCTCCCTGTACCCCCACCCCCAACCCCTCCCCACAAGGGGGAGGGGAACGAAGTTGTCGCCGTTGCCGCCAGAAAGCGGTGAAGATTGAAGATTGGTAACGGGCGGCGGGTCAGCCGTTGCCCCTCCCCCTTGTGGGGAGGGGTTGGGGGTGGGGGTATTGCCCCTCGACCAGCCGGACGCAGCGAACAAAAAAGGAAAACTATGCGCACGCAGGTTGTCATCATCGGATCGGGTCCCTCTGGCCTGTTGCTCGGGCAGCTTCTGGCCAACAACGGCATCGACAACATCATTCTCGAGCGCGTCGACCGCGACTACGTGCTGGGCCGCGTGCGCGCCGGCGTTCTGGAGCAAGGCATGGTCGATCTGCTCGACGAGGCCGGGGCAGGGGCCCGCATGCATGCCGAGGGCCTGCCGCATGAAGGCATCTCGCTTGCCTTTGACAACCGCCTCCACCGCATCGATCTTCACGGCCTCACCGGCAAGCGTGTCATGGTCTATGGCCAGACCGAGGTGACGCACGACCTGATGGACAAGCGCGAGGCGGCCGGCCTGACGACGGTCTACGAAGCCAAGAACGTGCAGCCGCACGATTTCGACACCACTGCGCCCTACGTCACCTATGAAAAGGACGGCGTCACCCAACGCATCGATTGCGACTTCATCGCCGGCTGCGACGGCTTCCATGGCGTGAGCCGAAAGTCGGTGCCCCAGGATGCGATCCGCACCTATGAGCGCGCCTATCCGTTCGGCTGGCTTGGCATCCTTGCCGAAGTGCCGCCGGCGGACCACGAGCTGATCTATGCCAACCACCCTCGTGGCTTCGCGCTGTGCTCGATGCGTTCCGAGCACCGCAGCCGCTACTATGTGCAGTGCCCGCTCGACGACAAGATCGAGGACTGGAGTGACGAGCGCTTCTGGGACGAGCTGCGCCTGCGCCTGCCGAAGGAAGCGGCCGAAAAGGTCGTCACCGGCCCATCCTTCGAAAAGTCGATCGCGCCGCTGCGTTCCTTCGTGGCCGAGCCGATGCAGTTCGGGCGGCTCTCGCTGGTGGGCGACGCCGCCCACATCGTGCCGCCGACGGGCGCCAAGGGCCTCAACCTGGCAGCCAGCGACGTGCGCTACCTGTATTCGGGCCTGCGCGAATACTACCTCGACAAGTCATCCGCCGGCATGGAGGCCTATTCGGCCAAGGCGCTGTCGCGGGTGTGGAAGGCGGTGCGCTTCTCGTGGTGGATGACCACCATGCTGCATCGCTTCCCCGACACCGACGCCTTTGGCCAGCGCATCCAGGAAGCCGAACTCGACTATCTGGTCCACTCGCAGGCCGCTTCGGCCTCGCTTGCTGAAAACTATGTCGGCTTGCCCTATTAGGGGCGGGTCGGCTGCGGCTCATATAGCCGCCTGATTATGTAATGCTCATTTCTTTTCATTTTACATCACCGTTTTGAGCATGACACTGGCAGATGGTGAATTGGTTCAACCCGGCACGTGTAGCCGGGTGGTTATCGTGGAGGAAACATGAAGAAGATTCTCCTGGCCGCGGTTGCGGCCGTGGCGCTCTGCGGCTCGGCCTATGCCGACACGATCAAGGTCGGCGTGATCGGCCCCTTCTCGGGCCCGTTTGCCATCCAGGGCAAGAACTTCAAGGCCGGTATCGACGCCTATATGGCGCTCAATGGCAGCAAGGTCGGCGATGACGACATCGAGATCGTCTACCGCGATGTGCCGCAGGCAGACCCGGCCCAGTCCAAGGCGCTGGCGCAGGAACTGGTGGTCAAGGAACGCGTGCAGTATCTGGCCGGATTCTATTTCACGCCGGATGCCATGGCGGTCACCCCGCTGCTGAAGCAGGCCAATGTGCCGCTGGTGGTCATGAACGCCGCGACCTCGGCGATCGTCACCAAGAGCCCGCTGGTGGTGCGCACCTCCTTCACCACCTGGCAGACTTCCGCCCCGATGGCCAAGATCGCCAAGGAGCGCGGCGTCAACAAGGTCATCACCGTTGTCAGCGACTACGGCCCGGGCGTCGACGCCGAAACCGCGTTCAAGACCACCTTCACCGCCGAGGGCGGCGAGGTCGTGGACTCGATCCGCATGCCGCTGTCGACCAACGACTTCAGCCCGATCATGCAGCGCGTGAAGGATTCCGGTGCCGATGCGCTGTTTGCCTTCCTGCCCTCGGGCCCAACCACGCTGGGCTTCGTGAAGGCCTTTAACGACAACGGCCTGAAGAACTCCGGCATCAAGTTCCTGGCGCCGGGCGACCTCACGCAGGAATCCGACCTGCCGGCGCTGGGCGCATCGGCCGAAGGCCTGCTGACTACCTTCCACTATGCCGTGTCGCACGACTCGGCAGAGAACAAGAAGTTCGTCGAGGCCGCCGAGAAGGCCATCGGCAACCCAGCCGAACTGTCCTTCCCCTCGGTGGGTGCCTATGACGGCATGCATGTCATCTACAAGATGATCGAGGCGACCGGCGGCAAGCAGGACGCCCAGAAGGCCGTGGACGCCGTGAAGGGCATGGCATGGGAAAGCCCGCGCGGCCCCGTGTCGATCGACCCTGAAAGCCGCCACATGACGCAGAACATCTACCTGCGCGAAGTGGCCAAGGCCGAAGACGGCACCTACTACAACAAGGAAACCGCGACCTTCGAAAACCAGGGCGATCCCGGCCTGGCCGCCGCGAAGTAAGCGAACCTTTGACGAACCGACGCCCGGTGGCCGCGTGCGGCTTCCGGGCGCTTGCCGGATAGAGCCATGCAAACCGTTTTCAGCGTTGGGACCGACGCCCTTGCCTATGGCATGGTGCTGTTCGTCATCTCGATCGGACTGTCCGTGACCATGGGCCTGATGCGCGTGGTCAATCTTGCCCATGGCGCCTTTGCCATGATCGGCGGCTACATCGCCTCCTACGCCGCCCACACTCTGGGCCTGGGCTATGCCGTGGCGATCCTGATCGCCGTGGTGGGCACCATCCTCATCGCCATCCCCGTCGAGCGGCTGCTCTACCGCCGGATCTACGGCGCGCCGGAGCTGACGCAGGTGCTGATGACCATCGGCATCACCTTCTGCGTCATCGGCCTTGCCAATTATGTGTTCGGCCCGACGCTGAAGACGATCCCGCTGCCCGAGACGCTGCGCGGGCCGGTGGATCTCGGCTTCCGCTCCATCGCCGCGCACAAGCTGTTTGCCATCGCCTGCGGCGTGGTCGTGGCCGGCGGGCTCTGGTTCCTGATCGAAAAGACCGCCTTCGGCGTGAAGCTGCGCGCATCCGTCGACAATGCGGCAATGGCCGCGTCGCTCGGCGTGCGCACCAAGATCGTCTATGCCGTCAGCTTCGCGGTCGCGGTCGGGCTCGCCGCCTTTGGCGGCATCGTCGGCGCCGAGCTCTTGCCGATCGAACCCTATTACGCGCTGCGCTACATGGTGACGTTCCTCGTCGTGGTCTCGGTCGGCGGCGCAGGCTCCATTCCCGGCGCGCTGCTGGCCTGTGTCCTGCTCGGCACCATCGACACGACCGGCCGCTACCTGTTGCCGGAATATGGCGAGTTCTTCTTCTATCTCGCGGTGATCGCAATCGTCTGCATCTTCCCGCGCGGACTTCTGGGCAGGAAGAAATAATGGCCGCGATTGAAACCACTTCTGCGACGGGCAGGGCGGCGACCGCCCCCAACTGGCTGCTGCGCGATCTCGCGGGCCTTGCCATCATCCTGGTCGTTGCGGCGATCGGCTTTCTGCTGTTCCCCGACAATCTGGCGCTGCTGACGCGCATCGTGGCCATTGCGCTGCTGGTGCTGTCGCTCGATCTCGTCACCGGCTATTGCGGCGTCGGCACGCTCGGCCACGCGGCGCTGTTCGGGGCAGGGGCCTACGCGGCCGGCATTGCCGCGGCGCATTTTGAAATCACCGACCCGATCGCCATGGTCGCCATTGGCGCGGTGGGCGGCGCGGTGGCCGGTCTGGTCTCCGGTGCGGTGATCCTGCGCGGCCACGGGCTGGCGCAGCTCGTGCTTTCCATTGCCGTCGTCCATCTCTTCCACGAGATCGCCAACAAGGCGTCGGACTGGACCGGAGGCAGCGACGGCCTTGCCGGCATCTCGCCCGATCCGGTGTTCGGCGTCTTCGAGTTCGACCTCTGGGGTCACACCGCCTATGGCTTCGGCATCGCGTTGCTGGTCATCGTCTTCATGCTGCTGCGGCTTCTGGTGCGCTCGCCCTTCGGCATGCTGTGCCGCGGCATCAAGGAAGACCCGATCCGCGTCAGCGCCATGGGCGCTTCGGTGAACGGCATGCTGATGCGCATGTATGTCATCTCCGGCGCGGTGGCCGGCATCGGCGGCGCGCTCAACGCCATCTCCACCCAGGTGGTGGGCCTCGACAGCCTGAGCTTCACCACCTCGGCGGATTCGCTGGTGATGCTGGTGCTGGGCGGCACAGGCTCGCTCTATGGCGCGCTGATCGGCACCGTCACCTTCATGTGGTTCGAGGATTTCGTCTCGGCCGCCAATCCCTTCCATTGGCTGACCATCGTCGGCGCGCTGCTGATCGCGGTGGTGCTGTTTGCGCCCAAGGGCCTCTACGGCACCGCGGCGCAGCTTCTGAACCGCTACCGGAGGCAGGCATGAGCGCGGTCTTCCAGGTCCAGAACCTGAAAAAATCCTTCGGCGGCCTTGCGGTCACGCAGGACGTCTCGATCTCCATGGCGCCGGGCGACCGGGTGGCGCTGATCGGACCCAACGGCGCCGGCAAGACCACCTTCGTCAACCTGGTGACGGGGCACCTGCAGCCGGATTCCGGCAAGGTGACGCTGGGCGGCGCAGACGTGACTTCGCTGGCCCCCACCAAGCGCGTGCAGCAGGGGCTGGTGCGCTCCTTCCAGGTGACGCGGCTGTTTGCCGACATGACGCCGGAAGAGCATGTCGCGTTGGCGGTACTGCAGCGCACGGGCCGCACGGGCAGGCTGCTCGGCAATTTCCACGCCATGCCGGACGTGATGGCCGAGGTGCACGAACTTCTGCACACGCTGGGCATCGACCATATCGCGACCCGCAGGGTAAGCGAGATCGCCTATGGCCAGCAGCGCCTGCTCGAGATCGCGCTGGCGCTGGCGCTCAAGCCCAAGGTGCTGCTGCTCGACGAGCCCGCCGCCGGCGTGCCGCAGAGCGACACCCCGCGCATCGAGGCGGCCCTTGCCGGCCTGCCTTCCGACCTCGCCGTGCTGATGATCGAGCACGACATGGACCTCGTTTTCCGCTTCGCCAAGCGCGTCGTCGTGCTTGCCGCCGGCGCCATCATCTTCGACGGTTCGCCGCAGGATGTGACCAAGGATGCCCGCGTGCGCGAAGCCTATCTCGGAAACTACGCCAATGACCGCAGCGCTGCTTGAAGTCACCGATCTCAGCGCCGGCTACGGCCCGACGCGCGTGCTGGAAGGCATCAGCTTCTCGGTTGCCGCCGGCTCGCGCCTTGCCGTGCTGGGCCGCAACGGCATGGGCAAGACCACGCTGTTTGCGACCATTGCCGGCCAGACCAAGCGCTATGGCGGCACGATCCGCCTGGGCGGCAGCGAACTGACCGGCATGGAAAGCGCCTCTCGCGCCCGTTCCGGTCTCGGCTACGTTCCGCAGGCGCGCTGCATATTCCCCTCGCTCACCGTCGAGGAAAACCTGTTCGTGGGCCTCAAGGACCGCGACCGCTCGGCGATCGAGGAAGCCTACGACATGTTCCCGCGGCTGAAGGAGCGCCGGAAAAATCTCGGCTCGCAGCTTTCAGGCGGCGAGCAGCAGATGCTTTCCACCGCCCGCACCATTCTCGGCAAGCCGACGGTGCTTCTGCTGGACGAGCCGCTGGAAGGGCTGGCGCCGGTCATCTGCGAGGAACTGATGGCGGCGTTCTCCAAGCTGGCCTCCAGCGGCGACATGACCATCCTGCTGGTGGAGCAGCGCATCCAGAGCGCACTCGACTTCGCCGACCACGCCATCATCCTCGAGCGCGGCCGCGTCGCCTGGTCGGGCACGCCGGGAGAACTTTCCGCGCAGCCGGAGGTGGTGGAACGGTTGCTGGGCGTGGGCGGGCTGCACTAACGGCGCAGATCGGGGAGGGGGCCTCGCGGCAGCGCGCGGCCTTGCCTCCCTTGAGGGCTCTCACATAGAATTCGACCCCCACTCCGGTTTGCTTCGCAAACCACAATGCCGGGGCGAGCCACAGGTCTCGCCCGTCCTTCGGACCCCCCGATCGACGGGGGAGAGGAAACGCCGGCCGCAACCTTGGCACCCTTCCTCTCCCCTTTTGAGGGGGAGAGGTGCCGAGCGTAGCGAGGCGGAGTGGGGGTAGGTCGCAGCATCTGCGATTGTGCGATTGCACCGCCCGCGGCAAAGCTCCGGCACTCACTGCACAAAAAAATCCTCGATCCGCGCCGCCGTCTGCTTCAGCAGCGGCAGGAAATCGCGCTCCATTTCGGCAACGGAATGACGTGCGGATTGGGTGGAGACATTGATGGCGGCGACGATTGCGCCAGAGCGGTCGCGCAGCGGCACCGCAATCGAGCGCATTCCGATTTCCAGCTCCTCGTCGACCACGGCGTACCCTTCCCGACCAGCATTGGCGACGGCCTCGGCAATCCGTTTCGGATCCGTAAGCGTCTTTGCGGTCTTGGGGGCAGGGGAGATGCGGGCGAGAAAAGCGTCGAGTTCCTCGGCCTTCAGGCCCGACAGCAGAACACGACCCATCGCCGTGCAATAGGCCGGCAGATGCGCGCCGACATGCAGCTCCAGGCTGACGATGCGCGGGCCGGCGACGCGTGCCACATAGACGACATCGTCGCCGGATAGAATTGTGGCCGAGCAGGATTCCTGCAACGCAGCCGCCGTCTGGCGCATGAAGGGCTCGGCGAACGCCCAAAGCGAGGTTCCCTGCAGCCAGGTGCGCGCGACAGAGAGCAAGCGCGGCGAAAGCGAAAACTGCCGGCCGGTCTGCGTGGCATAGCCGGCGGCAACCAGGGTGAGCAGGAAGCGCCGCGCGCCGGCACGCGTCAGCCCTGCCTTTTCGGCCGTTTCGGTGAGCGTCAGCCCGGCCGGATGCGCGGCGAGGATTTCCATGACGCCGAGCCCGCGCTCCAGCGAATTTACATGGTCTCTCGAGGCAGCTTCATCGGACATGGGCAATGCCTTCCATGGGCGCAACCGCGGGCCGCGCCGAATATTGACTCTTCAGTGATGATCATGGCAAAGTATCGCATACAAAACAAATGTTCGCAATGCGAACTTTCATAGCCAGGGCGGCAGGCTGTAAACAAGGTGGTCGCCAATGGTTTCTCGCTGCGGCCGTGACGGCCGCCAGTCAGGATGGGTGAGAGCAACGATGAACAAGATCAGTCCAAGCTTGGAGGATGCGGTCGCCGACATCCAGGACGGCATGGTGGTGATGATTGGCGGCTTCGGCGGGGCGGGCGCGCCGATCGAGCTCATCCATGCGCTGGTCGAGCGATACAAGAAGACCGGATCGCCGGGCCGGCTTACGGTGGTGAACAACAATGCCGGCAATGGCGCGGTGGGCATCGCGGCCATGATCTATGCGGGCATGGTCGCCAAGATGGTCTGCTCGTTCCCCCGCTCGTCGGACCCGCGCGCTTTCACGGAAAAATATCTCGCCGGCGAAATCGAGCTGGAGCTGGTGCCGCAGGGCACGCTGGCCGAGCGCATCCGCGCCGGCGGCGCGGGCATCCCCGCCTTCTACACGCCGACGAGTTTTGGCACGCTGGTTGCCGAAGGCAAGCCGGTGGCTGAATTCGAGGGCCGGAAATACGTCCAGGAGCGCTGGCTGAAGGCGGATGTTGCCCTGATCAAGGCCGAGCTGGCCGACCGCAAGGGCAACCTGACCTACCACATGGCGGCGCGGAATTTCTCGCCGCTGATGGCGACGGCGGCCGCGACCACGATCGTGCAGGCAAGCCGCGTACTTGAGCCGGGCGGGATCGACCCCGAGCATGTCGTGACGCCGGGCATATTCGTGAAGCGGATCGTGGAAGTTCCGAACCCGAAACAGGAAGAAGCTCTGTTGCGCGAGGTGACCAAGTGATGGCTGTAAAACTGACCAACGCGCAGATCGCATGGCGTGCGGCGCAGGACATTCCCGACGGCGCCTATGTGAACCTCGGCATCGGCTTTCCCGAGATGGTCGCCAAGTTCAAGCCCGAAGGGCGCGAGGTGATCTATCACACCGAGAACGGCATTCTCGATTTCGGCGAGGCCCCGCCCGCCGGCCAGGAAGACTGGGACCTGATCAACGCCGGCAAGAAGGCCGTGACCCTCAACCCGGGCGCCTCCTTCTTCCATCATGCCGACAGTTTTGCCATGGTGCGCGGCGGCCATCTGGATGTCGCCATCCTGGGCGCCTATGAGGTTGCCGAAAACGGCGATCTGGCGAACTGGAGCACGGGCCCCGGCTCGGTGCCGGCCGTGGGCGGCGCGATGGATCTTGTCCACGGCGCCAAGCGGGTCTGCGTCATCACCGACCACACCACCAAGGACGGACGGCCGAAGCTGCTGAAGCAGTGCCGGCTGCCGCTGACCGGCGTCGGCTGCGTCACCACGGTCTATACCAGCCTTGCCGTGCTCGACATCGTCAACTCGCGCTTCGTTCTTCGGGAAAAACTGCCGAGCATCAGCCTCGACGAACTGCAGGCCTTGACCGAAGCCACGCTGGTGGTCGAAGGCAGCGTCAAAGATCTTGTCGTTCCGGAGGTTTGAACATGGCTGACGCCTATATCTGCGACTATATCCGCACGCCGATCGGCCGTTTCGGCGGCTCGCTGTCCTCGGTGCGCGCCGACGACCTCGGCGCGGTACCGCTGAAGGCGCTGGTCGAGCGCAATGCGTCGATCGACTGGGCAGCCGTGGACGACGTGATCTATGGCTGCGCCAATCAGGCGGGCGAGGACAACCGCAACGTGGCGCGCATGTCGCTGCTGCTGGCCGGCCTGCCCATCGAAGTACCGGGCACGACGATGAACCGCCTCTGCGGCTCGGGCATGGATGCCGTCATCACCGCCGCCCGCGCCATCAAGGCCGGCGAAGCCGAGCTGATGATCGCCGGCGGCGTGGAGTCGATGAGCCGCGCGCCCTTCGTCATGCCCAAGGCTGATACCGCCTTCTCGCGCAATGCCGAGATCTACGACACCACCATCGGCTGGCGCTTCATCAACCCGCTGATGAAGAAGCAGTATGGCGTCGATTCCATGCCGGAGACCGGCGAGAACGTGGCCGAGGATTTTTCCATCAGCCGCGCCGACCAGGACGCCTTTGCCGCGCGCAGCCAGGCCAAGGCCGTGGCAGCGCAGGAAAACGGCCGCTTGGCGAAGGAAATCACGCCGGTGATGATCCCGCAGCGCAAGGGTGATCCGGTGGTCGTTGCCAAGGATGAGCATCCGCGCGCCGGCACGACCGTCGAGACGCTGGCCAAGCTGGGAACGCCCTTCAAGAAGGAAGGCGGAACGGTGACGGCGGGCAATGCCTCGGGCGTCAATGATGGTGCTGCGGCCCTCATCGTCGCTTCGGAAGCGGCGATCAAGAAATATGGCCTGACGCCGATCGCGCGCATCGTCGGGGGCGCCACCGCTGGCGTTGCCCCGCGCATCATGGGCATGGGCCCGGCGCCGGCGACCAAGAAGCTGTGCGCGCGGCTCGGCATCAAGCCGTCCGACTTCGACGTCATCGAGCTCAACGAAGCATTCGCCTCCCAAGGCATCGCCGTGCTCCGCGACCTCGGCATTGCCGAGGATGCGGAGCACGTGAACCCGAATGGCGGCGCGATTGCGCTGGGCCATCCGCTCGGCATGTCGGGCGCGCGCATTTCGGGCACGGCGGCACTGGAGCTGAAGGCGCGCGGCGGCAAGCTGGCGCTCGCCACCATGTGCATCGGCGTCGGCCAGGGCATCGCGATCGCGCTCGAGCGCGTCTGAGCCGAAACGTAACACCGCATGTTTGAAAGGCCCGGCATCGCTGATGCCGGGCCTTTTTCTTTGCGCAGGTCCTGCGCGAACCGCTGGATTGCCGGCGCGCTACAGCCGCCTTTCCGTTTCCTTGTCGAAGACGTGCAAGGCGTCCGTGTCGAGTGCGAAGCGGCGGCGCGTGCCGGGCTGGATGTCGGACTTCGGCGACAGGCTGGCGGTGATGCGCTGCAACCCGACGGTCGCGCTGACGACCAGTTCCGGGCCGGTCAGTTCCACCACCTCGACATCCGCCTCAAGCGTCGGGCCTTCGCCGTCCGAGGCAAGCCGCAGGTTTTCCGGGCGGATGCCCAGCACCAGCTTCTGGTCGGGCCTTGCTTTGGCGGCGGTTTCGGCGGGCAGCGAGATGGCGACGTCCGAGCCCTGGATCCGGGCAACGCCGTCGGCAGTGCGGGCGTCCAGCATGTTCATCGACGGCGAGCCGACGAAGCCGGCAACATAAAGCGTGGCCGGGCGCTCGTAGATTTCGGCCGGCGTGGCAAGCTGCTCGATCTGGCCGTTGCGCATGATCGCGATGCGGGTGGCGAGCGTCATCGCCTCGATCTGGTCGTGGGTGACGTAGACCACGGTCGTGCCAAGCATCTGGTGCAGACGCTTCAGCTCGGTGCGCATTTCCATGCGCAGCTTGGCGTCGAGATTGGACAGCGGCTCGTCGAACAGGAACACCTGCGGGTCGCGCACCAGGGCGCGGCCGATGGCGACGCGCTGGCGCTGGCCGCCGGAAAGCTCGGAGGGCCGGCGCTCGAGCAGGTTTTCGATCTGCAGGATCTTTGCGGCCTTCTTCACCGCCTCCTCGCGCTCGGCCGCCGGGACCTTGCGCATTTCCAGGCCGAAGCCGATGTTCCGCGCCACCGACATGTTGGGGTAGAGCGCATAGGACTGGAACACCATGGCGATGTCGCGGTCCTTGGGGTGCACGCCGACGACGGAGCGTCCGTCGATGCGCACGTCGCCGCCGGTGGGTTCGGCGAGGCCGGCAATGATGTTGAGCAGGGTGGACTTGCCGCAGCCGGAGGGCCCGAGCAGGACCAGAAACTCGCCGCTTTCCAGCGACAGGTCGATGCCCTTCAGCGTGTCGACCGTGCCGTAGCGCTTGCGCACGCCGATGATGTCCAGCGCGCTCAACGGCCTTCTCCGGCGGTGGTGAGGTATCGGGTCATGAGACTACTCGACCTTGGTGATCTTGGAGGAACGCACCGGCGTTCCGACATCGGCCACGCGCGCGGAGGCGAAGGCCAGCATGAAGCGCTGGGCGGCCGGCAGCAAGGCGAAGATGGCGGCGGCGCCGGAGGCGGCGTCGATCTTCACGGTTTCGGTGCCGGCAACCGGCGCTTCGCCGGAGGCGTCGAACACGACCACGGGCGAGCCGGCTTGCGCTGCCGAAGCGGCCATGCGCGCGACGAGCTCGGAGGTGGCGTCTGCAGCGCGGAACAGCACCACGCCGACATTTTGGCCCAGCATCTCCATGGGCCCGTGGCGCAACTGGCCGCCTTCGAGCGAGAAGCAGGGCACGCGCGACAGCTCGGTGAGGCCGAGCGCGATGGCTTCGGCAACGCCTTGCGCGCGGCGGCCGGAAGTGACGATGGCCGAGACATTGGCGAGCGAGGCGGCGGCCGCGGCGACCGAGACGGCGGACGGATTTTTCAGGACTTCCAGCGCCTGCGTGGGGTCGGCGCCAAGCTCGGCCAGCACGGCCAGGTGCAGCGCGAAGCTGATGGTCAGGCTGCGCGTGGCGGCAAAGGCTTTTTCCTCCCCGCCGACACCGACGAGGCATGGGACCGTTCTGGCGAGCGTCGAGTTGCCGTCGAGCGTCAGGCCGAAGGTGTTTTCCGGCACGCCGGCCTCGGCGAACCAGCGCAGCACCTCCGCGCTCTCGCCCGATTGCGAGGTGACGAGCACGGTGCGCCCGGAAAGCTGCAGCGGCTGGCCGAGCTGTTCCGACAGCGGGACGGCGACGGCATCGATGCCGAGGTCGCGGTAAAGCGGCTCGACCGCGCGGCCGACGGCATGCGAGCCGCCCATGCCGAGCAGCAGCAGGCGGCCGGTGGCGCGCAGCGCCTCGGCGATTCTGTGCGCGACCGGCTTTGCCGCCTCGTAGGAGGCGAGAGAGTCGGCATTTTGCCGGGCCATTTCGTGTTCGATTGCGACAAGGCCCGCCGGGCGTAGGTTCTGTACCGTCACTGTCATCCCTTGACGCCGCCCTGTGTCAGCCCCGAGATCAGGGCGCGCTGCATGAAGAGCCCGATCAGCACCGGCGGCAAGGCGGCAAGCACGCCGGCGGTCGCGATCAGGCCGTAGTCGGAGACCCTGCCGCCGGCGAGGTCGGCGATCGCCACCGTCAGGGTCTTCGCCCTGAGGTCGGAGGTGAAGAGCAGGGCATAGAAGAATTCGTCCCACGCCAGCAGGAAGGCAAACAGCGCGGCGGTGGCCATCACCGGTGCTGCCAGCGGCAGGGTGATGAGCCGCAGGATCTGGTCGAGGCGGGCGCCGTCCATCATGGCGGCACTTTCGATCTCGCGCGGGATGGCGTCAAAGCCGGATTTCAGCAGCCAGGTGGTGAAGGGCGCGAGGATGGTGAGATAGACCAGCGCCAGGCCGTAGACGGTGTTGAGCAGGCCGAGTGCGGCGAGGCCCATGTAGAGCGGCACGGCCAGCGCCACCGGCGGCAGCATGTAGGTGCCAATCACCGCATAGAGCGACGTCCCCACCTTGGGCGTGCGCGACACGGCCCAGGCGGCCGGAATGGCAACCAGCAGCGCGGCAACAGTCGCCATGCTTGCGACGCGCAGGCTGTTGAACAGCGCGGCCACGAAGGCCGCACCTTCGGTGTTGCCGACGGCGGTCAGCAGCCGGCGATAGCGCGACAGGTCGACGGTCTCGGGCCACCAGTGCAGCGGCTTTGCAGTGAGGTCGGCGGTGGAGGAAATGCTCATCACGAACAGCCACACGACGGGCGCGAGGATGACCGCGGCCAGAAGGATGGCGCAGGCGTAGACGAGGATGGTGGCGGAAAGGCTGCGGCGTTCCATCAACTGGCTCCCGCGGTTCTGCGGATGACCGCGGCGTAAATCACCGCAAGCACAGTGACCAGCAAGGTCACCATCAGCGCCAGCGATGCGCCGGACCCCGCGCGCTGGAACGAAAACGCCTCCTGATAGACGAGGATCGACAGCGTGCGCGTCGAGTTGGCAGGGCCGCCGCGCGTCATCACCCAGATGATGTCGAACACCTTGAAGGCCTCGATGGTGCGCAGCACCAGCGCCACCATCAGCGGGCCGGCGAGATAGGGCAGGATGACGAAGCGGAAGCGCGACCAGGCGCCGGCGCCGTCGACCATGGAGGCGGCGGTGATGTCGCGCGGCACGGCCTGCAATGCGGCAAGCGCGATCAGCGCCACGAGGGGAAAATTCTTCCAGGTGTCGGCGAGGATCAGCGCGGCAAGCGCGGTGCCGGGCTCGCCGAGCCAGGAGCGGTAGGCGTCGATGAGGCCGATCTGGGTGAGCGCTGCATTGAGCGCGCCATATTCGGGATTGTAGATCAGCCGCCACAGCGTGGCGTTCACCACGGTGGGCAGCGCCCAGGGCAGGATCATCAGCGCGCGCAGAACGGTGCGGCCGTAGAATTGCTGGTTGAGCAGCAAGGCGGCGCCGACGCCCACCACCATCTCGGCCGCCACCGAAATGACCGCGAACCATGTGGTGGTGACGAGCGTGCGCTGGAAGCCGGAATTCGACAGCATCTTAACGTAATTGTCGATGCCGACGAAATTGCCCGAGGTGCCGACCAGCTTGGCGTCTGTGAAGGAGAGCCGCACCGTGTCCACCAGCGGCCAGCCGATGACGGCGACCATGACGATGAGCAGGGGCAGCATCAGGAGCCATGCGCGCGTGCTGATCCAGGTGCTGGACATGAGGCGGACCTGACCGAACCCTTGGAAAAATCACTTGCCTGCCGCCGGCCGGGCCGAGCCGCGGAAAGCCACGGGCGGCGCCGGATGGGCGCCGCCCGCGATACTTTTATCAGAGACCGCTGTTTTCAGCCGCCGAGTTCAGGGCGTCTTCCGGCTTGGCCTGGCCAAGCAGGGCTTCCTGGATGGCGATCTGCAGCGCGGTCGACAGTTCCTGGTACTTCGGCGTGGTCGGGCGCGGATACATGGCGCCCAGCGCCACCTTGGCAGCGGCGATCATGTCTTCCTGGCCCTCGCTGACGGCCGGATCGTCATAGGACGAGGTCCAGATCGGCAGGCTGAGCTTGGCGTAGGCGTTCTGGGTCGCCTGCGAGGTCATGAACTCGATGTACTTCCAGGCTTCGTCCTGATGCTTGCTGGTGGTGGTGATGCCAAGGCCCATCGAGCCGTTGACGGCCGAAACCTCGCTCTTGCCATCGACGCCCGGGGCGGGCACGACGCCGACCTTGCCGGCCACCTTGCTCTCCTTGGGGTCGTTGGCCATGTTGTACATGTAGGTCCAGTTCAGGGCGAAGGCGGCCTCGCCGTTCTGGAATACGCGGCGCACGTCCTCCTCGAGGAATTCCTTCGAGTTGGGGTTGGTGAGGCCGGCGGAATAGGACTCGACCATGTAGTTCAGCGCGTCCAGCCCGCCATCGGTCTGGAAGGCCGGCTTGCCGTCCTTCAGGAAGTCGCCCTTATAGGCGCTGACCAGCGTGGTGTAGTCGCAGATCACGGCCTCGGCCTGCGCCCAGCTCCAGGAGATCGGCGTTTCGAGGATGCCCTTGTCCTTGATGATCTTGGCCTGCTCGGCGAGCTCGGCCCAGGTCTTCGGCGGGTTCTGGATGCCGGCCTTCTCGAGGATTTCCTTGTTGTAGAAGAGGTACTTGGTGTCGAGGATCCACGGCAGGCCGAAGCGCTTGCCCTCATATTCCACCGTGGTCCAGGCGCCCGGCAGCACGCCTTCCTTCATTTCGGGCGTGATGCGGTCGGAGATGTCGAGCAGCACGTTGTTGGTGGCGAATTCGGCCGGCCAGATGACGTCGAACAGCACGACGTCGTAGCCGCCGCCGGAGCCCTGCGCCAGCACGGTCTTGTCGTGCAGGCCTTCATAGGGCACGAATTCCAGATTGACGGTCACGTCCGGATTGGCCTTGGTGAAGGCCTCCGTCATGGCGCGCACGTCGTCTTCGCTATAGGCGGCCTGCGCCATGAAGAGCGCATTGAGCTTGGTTTCGGCATGCGCGATGCCGCCCATTCCGATGCCGAAAAGGGTTGCGCCGAGCAGCGCCGTCTTGATCGATTTCAACATTGTTTCCTCCACCACCTTGCTGTGTAGCTTGCCGGGTCCAGTTTTGACCAACGCCACGCCCGGATGCAAGCAAACCGCAATGCCGTGCGGCACGCCATCGGCGCCTCGCCGGCCGGGGAAGCTCGGGCGCTGACCGCCCTCCAGGCGCAAAAACGTTGTGCCTTTTCATTAAATCAATTGTCTTGAAATATTCCTTGTTCAATATTGGGAACCTGTCAAGAGGGATGTCGATGGACGATACACGGCATATCCGGGCGAAAAGCGGGACCAATCTCGGCGGCGCCAGCGCGCATAACCGCAGGGTGATGATAGACGCCTTGCGGGTAAACGGGGCGCTGTCGCGCGCCGACCTGGCGCGGGCGACGCGGCTGACGCCGCAGACCGTTTCCAACATCATCGAGGAGCTTTCGCGCGACGGGCTGGTGCGGTCGCTCGACACGGTGCGCAAGGGCAGGGGACAGCCGGCCACGCCTTATGGGCTGGTGCCCGAAGGCGCCTTCGCCATCGGCCTGCAGATCGACCGGCATGTGACGCGGGCGATCGTGGTCAATCTGGTCGGCGAGGTGCTGGCCCGGATGGAAGCCAACCTTCCCCCCGGCGGCCCGGCCGAGGGCGTGAAGGTCGTGCTCGACCTCATCGCCTGGGCGCGCAAGGCGCTGTCGGATCGTATGCCGCAAGCGGAGGAGCGGCTGGTGGGCCTCAGCATCGCCATGCCCGGCCCGTTCGGCATCAGCGCGCCCTATGGCGAACCGTGGGCGATGACGGCCTGGCAGGCCTTTCCGCTGCTGGAAACCATCGCGGCCCGAACCGGGCTGGAGGTGGTGCTGCAGAACGACGCCGCGGCCGCGTCGACGGCGGAGAAGATGCTGGGGGCGGCCCACGGCGTGGACCACGCCATCTGCATCTTCCTTGGCTACGGGCTCGGGGCAGGGCTGATCGTGAACGGCGAGCTTTATGGCGGGGCCTATGGCAATGCCGGCGAGATCGGCATGATGCTGGCGCTGTCGCCCGACGAAGGCGGCGGCGCGGGCTCGCTGGAAACCTTCGCCTCCATCGCCTCCCTGTGCAAGGCGCTGGATCTCGACCCTTCCGACGCGAAGCTGTTCGAGCTGATTGCCGACGCGGTGGCGCGGGCCGACCCGCGGGCCGAGGACTGGATCGGCAAGGCCGCCGAGCGGCTGCGCCGGACGGTGCAGATGCTGGAATCGATCTTCGATCCGCAGACCATCATCCTGTGCGGTGGCGCGCCGCGCTCGCTGATCGACCGTCTGATCGAGCGCATGCAGCCCTTGCTGCCGTCGGTCTCCGAGCGGGCCGGGCGCTTTCCCGAGGCGCGGCTGCAGCCGGGCCTGGCCGACCCCTGGGCGGTGGCGCTGGGGGCTGCGGCCGAGCCGATCTCGCGCGCCTTCGATCCGCGCTTTTCGGCGATCCTCAAGGAGCGCCCGGCTTCGGGGCACATGTTTCGCGCCTGAGAGGCCATTGCATCAGTCCGGGCCATGGCTTGACGTGTCGGTCACGCGGGCGGTGCGGATGAACAGTGCCTGCACCTTCTCCCAGAAATTGCCGCCCAGCACGAAAATGCCCGCCACGAAAACGAGATCGCCGGCAAGCTGGTATTCCCATCTGTTGGGCCTGAGCCCGGGCCAGAAATAGTCGACATACGGCTCGAGCAACGACCAGGTGAGCGGCACCCAGAACATGACCAGCCCGATGGCATGGCGCACCGGCCCGACCGGCGGCACCGCATGCAGGCGCGGGAAAAAGCCGACGAGAATGTCCTTCAACTGCTTGAACCCGGCCTTGCCGACGAGCGCGATGATCAGGACCAGCAGGATCTTGTTTATGATGAAGACGCCGCCCGTGTACGCCGCCAGGGTGGACGGCCGCAGTCCAGAAGCCGCAAGGAACGGGATGCTTAGCACCAGCCCGACAGCCACGACGAACAGCGCCATGCCGCAGCCGAAGCGCCAGCCAATGGCTGCCTGACCCCGCATGGACGGCCGCATCTCTGCCATCGTTCAATCCCTCACGCGAGATCGATGCGCAAAATATATCGTCAGCCGGGGCGTCTTTGCCAGAGGCGCGGGGGTGGTTGCTGGTTCAGGCCGGTCCGGTAGCCGGAGCTGCGGCAGGAAGTTCCATAACAACTCTTATGTGATTTTCGGCTGTAGCCGCAAAGTTAGAATGTCCTGAATCTGCAAAGTAAGAATGTCACACTCCCCGCGTTTGAGACGTGGGGGTTGCGGATGGGACTGGTTGCGATGAGCGAGCGTGATCTGCAGCGGATCG
>NZ_JBDZDR010000016.1:0-31385 GCF_040049255.1 Mesorhizobium sp. KR2-14
GCACCGCAGCCCTTGGCGGTCACGTCGAGGCCTGCGAGGACTGCGGCCAGTGGCGCATCGCCTACAACTCCTGCCGCAACCGGCACTGCCCGAAGTGCCAGGGCGCGGCGGCGCGGACATGGCCCGCCGAGCGGGAAGCCGACCTGCTGCCGGTCGGCTACTTCCATGTCGTGTTCACGCTGCCCGCCGAGGTCGCCGCCATCGCCTTCCACAACAAGGCCTTGGTCTACAACCTGCTGTTCAAGGCGGCATCGGAGACGATGCTGACCATCGCGACCGATCCCAGGCATCTTGGCGCACGCATCGGCATCACCGCCGAGGGTCGCCGTGCGACAGCTAGGGGATCGCCGACATGACCTTGAGCTGGGCGAGGCTTAGATGGCGGGCATGTACGGCCCGGTACGCAGGCCCAGCAGCACGGAAGATATCGGCGATCTCCAGGTCCGCGCGCACCGGTTCAACCGGGAGGCGTCTTATTCAGGGCGATCAGCCGGTCGAGCGGCGGCGGGTACCTCTCGTTGAAGGGAACTCCATGGTCAGATCGCAGCCTCTACACACTCAAGGCCGATGAACGTCACGCCATCTCAGAACGAGGCGGCCCTCCCGCGGAGCGGGTTCGTGCATGGGCACAAAGCCGACACGCACGGCCCTGCCTGCGAGAGTCTGCTTCGGGTCAAGCGAGCCTGTTCCGGTGAAAGTCTGCTTTCGAGCAGTGATTGGTCAGAACAGGCCAAGCGCTTGGCCTTGGGGAGCGTGTGCGGCGGAGCATTCGTGGGGTTCCGATCACTGTCAGCTTTCGGGACCGGGTGTCCGGGAAGACAATCGCGTCACCGGGTTCGAGGATGGAGTGTTGCACCGGCCATGATTGACAATGGTCTATTTTAGTCCGGAGAGAACCGCATACATCTATCGAGCTTAGGGGGATCAATAGGGGGAAGGGTCATTGGGGCGACCGAAATATTTCAATAATATCAATAAATTATGGAAATCAACTGGCGGAGCGGATGGTTCTGATGTCGAACCTTCTCTACCTATAGCTGATTTTTTTACGTTGATCTTGGCTCCGCGATGAGCCTCTCGCGACCCCCGTACACGAGCGGCCCGACGGGTATTTGAGTGGCGCCCTACGCGGACGCGCAGTTTGGCGACGATGAGGCTCCCAGCGCATGCTCCGCGCATCATGTGCCTGCGCCCGCCTGTCCCCCTTGCGAGCGTACCCTTACTCATCAGCCCGTGTCTTACCCGAGGCGGGCATCAGCGGCGCTGATTTAGCCTTTGGACCGCAATCGTGATCCTTGAAAACGTCTACGCTGGATGTGGAAACCCCGTCGTCTCCAACCAAGTGACCGGCGATTGGCCATGCGGAACGTTGGCTGTACTCGGCGGACGTGGCGAGGAGATCGGCCGGCGCGATCATTGCCCCATGCACGCCGGCCTGGCAGATCCATTAAGATCCGCCGCAATTTGAGCCTGGCATGATTGAGCCTGGGTGTCACCCCTGCCAAAGACCACACCCGAGCCGGTCGTCTCAATTGGCCGATGAACAACGACTCGTTTGGCGTAAGCTGGGTGAAGTTCGATATGGTGTAGGGAAGTTACGTCGGTGTGCCGCTGTATCCCCCAACGCATTAATCTCCCGATGTGTACGTTCCAAAGCTGGAACTCCAGCATACCTTTGTCGGCTGATGAGCCTCTTGCCCCGCCGCAGCAATTCGGATTTGCTGGCATCACTCCGAGTCTAGTCGCACCAGCGCTATTCTCAGGTTCATCTTCGTCAGAAGCTTTGCCCGCCTCCGTTTGCCGGGGCGGGCATTTTTTGCGCCGGAACTGCAACCGCCGGGGGGCTCCTTTTCAGCGGCCGTAATAGTCCCCAATGCGGCGGTCGTTCTCGGGTGACCAGTCGTAATCGGAATCGGCGTCGTATTTCGGGGCGTTCTCGACCTGCTCCCGGGTGATGTTGACGCGGAAACCGCCGAGATCCTCATCATAGGTCAGCGCCGACCACGGCACCGGATAGTAGTCGGCACCGAACCCCCACACACCGCCGAAGCTCAGCACCGCGTGCGCCACGCGCCCATCCCGTTTGCCGATAATCAGGCGCTCCACGCTCCCCACGTGCTCGCCATTGGCGTCGTATACGTTTGTGCCAATCACGTCGTCGCTTTCGACCAGGTCAATCGGCGTCATTTTCAATCTCCTTCTTTGCGCTGCTCCCACGCAAGACTTTGAGGGCAACAAACCTCACCGGCCGGCTGTTGTTCCCGTCCAAGCACAACTTTCTGGAAGAGATCACAAGCACACGCTTTCGCCGGAGGGGTGACCGGTAAGGAAATCTGAATGTCTGTGCCGGCTTGCTGACGGGGAAGATGTTGGCGGCATAAGGGTTCACCTACCAATCAGGTCAGACCTCATGCCGCCACGCACCTTATCGGGGGGAAAATGAACGTGCGCCCGCAAGGCTCTGCATTCAACTATCCGTTTGGTGGTTATGCGAAAGTGGTAGTGGTGCGGTGCTTGCCGCGACTTGCACGCGTCAGCGGCTCTGTCATGATCGTCCCTCCTCTTTCCACAGCGGATCGCATCGGGCGTGATTGCCTCAGGATGGAGGCAATATGTGATGCGACTGGAGGCTGCGATGCGCGCATCCCATAAGGGGCATTCTTCCCCCGTCCGCAGTCACACAGAGGAGCATGTCGCAACGCTCAACCGACTGGCGCAGCAGCTCGCCCGAGAGCTTGGTATTACAGAGCCGAGCGACAAAAACGAGGTGTTGGCTCGAGTTCTGGCGCTCGATGCGCTGAGCAAGACGCCGGCGGAAATAACCGAGCTCGTTGTACGGCTGCACTCCCACGGGAGAACGGCAGGACGCTGGGAGCGTAAGCCCCGGGCGAGCTGATCAAACTCCTGTGCGTCGTATCGGAGGCCAGAAAAAAGACCCTGGCTGCAACTTTAGCACTGTCGCCACGTTGAATTGGCTCTCGTCGCGAGAGCTCATTTTGCCCGCCGCCCTCTCCGGGGAACGGCGGGCTTTTTTCGCTACCCTTGGCCGCAGCGAGGGTGTGACTCGCTGCGATAGGTGTCTCTGGAATTTCCGCAAGAGAGCACCATTTTCCCGTCTTCTCGTCTTGGTGGATTTTGGTCATTGCCACCAAGCGCTTGCCCGTCGCCGACGCGGCGGGCTTTTTTCTCCCGCCTTGGAGGTCGGAGCGACCGATGCGCGGTTACCTTTCCCAGTCCCCTGAAATGCTGTCCGGCTTTTCCGCCGAGGTGCTTGACGTACTGGACGCTGTGGTGCTGCGGGCAGCCGAAACGCTGCACATCGTCGACCAGGCCGACCGTGACGAAATTTCGGCAAGGGTCTTGTTCTTGTATACTATCGGTGGTCGGAGCCCGGAAGAGATCCTAGAGTTGACGATCCGCCTGCACCGGGAAAGGCTATGGGCCGGGCGGCAGGCGCTCGGATAAGCCGCCGAATCCGGACCGAGCGGCAGCGCCGCCACCTGAAGGTAGATGGCAAATAGCAAGCCGGCCGACGCACAAACCTGCGCGGGTGATCAAAATTCCGTGTGGCACTTGCAACACTTGGAACACCGGCAGGGTGAAGGCTTAGGGCCTGTCGGGCAGCATCACCTGTTCGACGAAAGCTAAGGGCCGTTGCTCGTGACGGGGCAATGGACCTACTCCTCAACGTCGCACGCCTGGAGCCGGTCGTTCGTCACCGATCGGCGGGCTTCTTTATGCTTTCCGGTGTACGCCAAAGCCCGCGCCAGACCGGGGGAATAGTCCAACGCGGGCCCATTGCTGACGCAAGTGGGAGTGCTGTTCCACTTTAGACAGCGGCGGATGATGCCAGCGCCCTCGAAGGACAGCCAGCCGGGCAACCCGTGAAGGGACGGACGAGGCTTCGGCCGGTGCTGATTAGAAGTCAACGTCAGCCCGCGGCCCGCTCCAGCGACGAATGTCGAGATACTACTCAACGTTCCGAATTTTGCGGTCACGGATGCGCCGCGACGACGATGAGGGCTCGTTATCCGCGCGAGCTAATCCTTGCATTTGTTTTCGTCGGCCTGGGCCGCGGCGGTTTTCCCGCCCTTTTGCTGCGACTCGACATCCTGCTGGGACGTGGCGAGATCCTTGTTGCCACCTCCCTCTTTGGACGCCAGTGGCATTGTGTCGCCGGTCTTCTGGGCAGGTTTGCCCGCATCAGGCTTCGGGGCCTCTAGCGGTGCATGCGTACCATCCTTGGAAATGCCCGCTTGGTGATCTGGGCAAGCTGCAAACGTTGGTCCGCTGGTGAGCGCCATGAGGGAGCATGCCGCTATTGCAATCAGCGCTTTCATGTCATCTATCCATTGCTAATTGGGGCAGGGAAAGCGCAACGGATGGCAACCGCCGTTGTTCCAAATTAATGTTGCAGGCCAGCGGAGCGGTCGCAAAGCAAACCGAACGCCCTAAAGAGAGGGCCATTCGCAAGTTTTACCTGATGCCGACGCAAAAGCGAGTTGCAGTTGACATCCGTCAATGCCGCCTGGGTTGGGATGCCCAGAATGCACGCTTTCGGATCTGATGGGAGAGCCCCGATGGCAACCTTCGTCATGCTGACCCGACTGCACCACCAGGAAGAGTCGCCGCGCGCGCTGGAAGAACTGAGCCACCGCGTGATGACGCGTATTCGCAGCGAATGCCCGCAGGCGCAGTGGCAGGCGAGCTATGTCGTCCTCGGACCGACCGATTATCTGGACATATTTACCGCGCCCGACATCGAGGCCGCCATGAAGGTGGCGACGATCATCCGCACGTTCGGCCATGCAACCACCGAAATCTGGGCCGCCACCGAATGGGACCAGTTCATCGCCATGGTGCGCAACATCAAGCCGGCTGACAGCAGCAGCGGCTGACGGCCGGCATCTTTTCGCGGCCCAATGCCCCGCATCAGTGCCGAAGGCGCAAGCAGGGCGGATCGCGATGCGAATGGGACGCGTTAGAAGGCTGCTGAGGAGCACATCGTACCGTAGCCAGCCCAGGATTGACCAAGGCCCAGGAAACGTAGCCCGCGGTGCGAAGGCTCTGGCGTCCGGCCAGCCATGGGATCGGTGTGGCGCTGGGGACGACCATGCCAACTGCACAACCCCGCAAACGACCAGTGATGCGCCGAACCATATGACAGTTTGCTAAGAGGTTCCTGAGGGGCCGCCGCCGTAAAGATCGGAAGCGGCCGACCTGGACATCCCCGAGAGAGCGGCGAGAAAAGCGGGTCGCAAGACACGACCCGCCATGAGGGGGACCGGGCTGGAACAATCACATCTTCGCAGCCGGGCCCTTGCCGCGCGGTGCGGGTGTGATCGGCTCATCCCTCAACTCGGGGCGCGCCCTCGCTGGAATGATCCGGTCTGCAAATACCGGATGAACGACGCCCGAGCGCCCGCCGAACCATCCCGCGATAGCCCCCAGAAGCATGGCGGCGAAAGCCAGCATGGCCCCCTTGGAAACAACAGAGGCGGCTTCATCGGCTGCCTGCTTTGCTTTCTGGCTCACCGCGTTGACGGCATCATGGTACTGCTTTTCGATTTGCGCGATTTGTTGTGATGCCTGTTCAGCAGGGATTCCCCGCGCCTGAGCAAGCGCTTGGACAGCCCGCTCGCGAGCTGAAGGCGCGGTGGCCTCGTCGCTCATAACCAGACTTCGTATCGCGTTGATCGCCGCGTTGTTGAGTGCTTCCGGATCTGTGCCGGTCGCGCGCACCTGGGCAGCTATGGCCTCGAGCGGGTTAGACTGTGCTAGCATCGGGGATGCGGTCTGGGCGACGATGTTTGTGGCCCCGCCGAGCGCGCTGGAGATCCCGCTGAAGGCACCGCCGACGATTGAGCCGACCGTGCTCGTCAGGAAATAAAGCACCACCAGCGTCGTGACGGCCCAGGTGGCGAGCCCATGCAATGCCCCCGTCGTGGCAAGCGTCTTGCCCGACATGCGCGCAGCGATATAGCCCCCGACGTAAGCGCCGATAAGCCCCGACAGCACATACCAAATGCCAGCCACTGTCGAAAACGTAGAGGCTGCGGGATTAGTGCCTCCCGCCGGCCTTAAGGTGGCAACCCCGATGCCGGCCCCGAGGACGGTCAACATGATCTGGACGACCAGTCCAACGACAACGCCGGCAAGAATTGCCCCCCAGCTGACCCTGTTGCGCAGAATGGTGGCGGCTTCATCCGTCGTCACGTTACGCAGCTGTTCGGAAGTATGGACAACCTCGCTCATGGCCTGAACCTTTCGTGTCGGAACATTGTTGCAATTCAAGGGACGGGACCTGCGCACAAGCGGGAGCGCGCTCTGGCAACTGAGGCACTGCAGGCCGGACGGGATAAGGTGCTCGTCTGCCATTTCGTTGGCCAGGAAGAGAAACCGGGAAAAAGACTGTCCTGTTCACCCTACGTCAGGCCCGGTTGACACGGCCCGCAGCTACAGGATCAACGCGGCAGTCCAAAATAGGTTTCAGATGCGGTCGCGTGGCCAAGGCTCGGCGCCTGGCGACACAATCAGGAAGCCTCCTGCACTTCCTCGACTTCCGGCGTCACCGGGGCGGGATTGATAACGTAGGTATCGGAAGTCAGATCGCCACTGGATCGGATGATGATCCCGTCGTCCTTAAGTCGGGTAAACGATGCCCGGGACAACCGCATGGGTTTGCCACTCACATCCGCCGCGGCAATCTTGTCTGTCCAGGGAACGTGGGTGATCTTGTCGACGCGCTTAAGAAACCGTTTCTCCTTCTCCGTCAGCTTTATCATTGTGGACCGCGCTGTCGTGATGTTTGCTGGCTAGAAACGCCGCTCGCGCGACTCTGTTCCCCGGCCCCGACGCAGTCTAGGAGTGGCGCATCGGTGCGGCTGGGACCCGCGCTGAACCGCTGGCGAACGGTCCAACGCGGGTTGGCAGGAGACTTCTCTCGCCAAAGTTGACAGCGGCACGATTTTGCCAGAACCGCTATTGGGCAGCCAGTCGGGCAAAATCCGGGAAGAACTCACCTGAGCAGAAGGCTCGGCGCGGTAGGCAGGGAGGGTGAGCGCCGAGCCTTCGGCTGCCTGCCCCCAGGCAGCGCCCAGATGCTTGCAGAAAGGGGAGATAAAGCAAGGGGGCGGGGTGCTTCCGCTATTGGCGAGCCTTGCGCCAGCCTGCGCGCCGCGCTTCCTGCTCGGAGCAAAACCAGCGCTCGCCCTTGCCCTCTGATATCTGAGTCCGGCTGTAATACTTCTGGCCTGGCACATGGTAGATGCGCTCGCCTTTGGCGGAGATATTGCCCTTGATGTTGCAGCCGGAACCGGCCGAATGCGAGAAGCTGGCGGGCTGCTCGACATTGCCAGGTTGCCCCGCGCGCCACTCCCATGGCGCTTGAAAGGTCCCAGCCCAAATGCCGCGCTGCGCCTGTTGTGCTGTGCTCTGGTGGGCGGCATAGGCTCCACTGCTGTAGCGCGGCCAATCGAGCGCATGCCCGTTCTCGACGAGCCAGGCCTGGATGCTGGTGCCATCGGCTCGCGCGCAGTCGCCAACATAGCGGCCGTACCGGTCCCAACTGACGAACTGGCAGCGGGCCGGCCTGGAGGCGGCAAGGAACTCGTCGAGCGCGTTCGCGGCAACCCGGCCGCACGGGTACTCGAAGCCCTTGGCATCCTCGCAGTATTGCGAGCTCTCTGGAGCGTCCACGCCGTTGAAACGGATACGCTGGCCGGCGATCTCGATCGTGTCGCCGTCGATCACGGTGGCGCGTCCTTCGATGGGCGCAGCGGCGGCGCGCGGCAAAAGCGAGGTCAGGCCTTCGCCAAAACGGCCATCGTCTGGCCAACCCTGGACAGCTTGCTGAACGGCGAGGACGCAGACGATCGTTACCAGGGCAGCAACAAGCCGACGCACGGCATACGGCAGCCTGCGTCGTCCCTTGCGGCGACCATGGCTTTGAACCTTGGGGCTAGCCCGTGGCCGGTCCCTGATGTTGTGAATGTTCCCGCCCATCATTCGAAGGGTGCGCAAAAATAGGCAGAGGTCAATCCTCTGTGTGGGGGGGTAGATGATGATGCCAGCGATGACGATCACCACTATGAACAAGACCACCAAGCTATCGATCGTTGGTAACGTTTCGCCGCCGCTCGTGCCGGCTAGCTCATCTGCGGACCGCACCGCTCGCCATCTCGGCGCTTCTGCCGTCGCGAGGGCTTGATCTGTTTGCTCAAATGAATGCCAGAACCAGCTATGCCAGCGCTGACGACTAGGTGGGATTAGCCTAACTCAGCGTCCGAAAAACCGGTAGCAGGCCAATCTGATCTCCCGGCTGGGACACGCCGGTGCAGCGATCAGCCGCAAACAAGCTTATGACTGCATAGAGCGGGCAGACGTTATTGCGTCGACTTTGCCCGACGCTGCGCCCGCCCGCGCACGTCGGGCGTCTTATTCGATTTCCAGAA
This sequence comes from Mesorhizobium sp. KR2-14, assembly GCF_040049255.1. NCBI lineage: Bacteria > Pseudomonadati > Pseudomonadota > Alphaproteobacteria > Hyphomicrobiales > Phyllobacteriaceae > Mesorhizobium > Mesorhizobium sp. KR2-14. Next base: position 8,454 of record NZ_JBDZDR010000016.1, read on the forward strand.
CCGCTGTCAGCCAGGCTGACTGGGTGAGACCCGGAGCTACTCCAGCTTCGGGGAAGGGTTGCCCCAAGTCTCATGTTGCCTGTTGAGCAACACCTGATGATTGTCATAAAGCGCTGGGTGCCGCAACTGCGCGCACACCTTGTTTCCAAACCCCAAGGCGGTTGTTTTAGGTCAGGCTTTCAAAGATCGCGCGGACGCTGCGAAGAACGCCGCAGAGCCGATCCAATTCGCCATTTACCCTCCTTAACAAAAAGTTAATGTAAGCATTGTTTTAAAGGGACTTCTGCGCCATGGTTTCCCAGTATCGGGTGGGGGTGTCATGCGTATATTTGCTGTCATATTACTCTGCATTGCTTTATGCGGTTGCCAGACGGACAACCCGAATGACTATATGCAGATCGGCTATGGTCCGAGTTTTGAAGTCGCTCACGCAAACTGCGAACTGCGCAAAGGCTCCGTTAGCCAGGGATACATCGCTTTCGGATCGCCGGCTTTTGTCGCCGGCGCCGGCCTCGGTAATGCAATAGACAATGCCGTTCGTGAGGATCAGTTCATGAAGAACTGCCTTATTCTGAATGGCTGGAAACGTAGCCCCCGCGGCCAGAAGGCCACAACCGTCGCGACGGCAGCGTATCCCACTGCTCCAACAGCGCCGAAAGTGTCTCCTCAGTATTACGCGCCCGGCAGTTGGATCAATGGCGCAATGCTCGAACATTCGGCCGCCAGCAAACAATGCAAGGCTGGCAACCGTGAAGCGTGCGCTACGGCATCTCGGCTGAGAAAGCAGCTAATGGCGGCAGGCATCAATCCGTAGCTCGCAAATGGAGACGAGAAGGGATGGTTGGTATGGAAGGATCGCCGAGAGATCCAGCGCAACCTGCGTATTCTGCAGAACGCCACGTAAAAGTGTACGATTAGAGATTCTCCTGGCTCGTTTCGACCGGGTCGATTGGGTGATGTCGGAGCTGCGTTCCAGCTTGGCGACTACGGTGCCGTCGCGGAGATGCGGCCTTTCATGTTGGGGTGGAAGCGGCAGTAATAGTCAACCGACTTCGCCGCCCCCACGACCAGGCTTGCCGACTTCTTCGGCGGGATCATCACGTCCCAGCCGCCGTTCACCGTGGCGGTGTGGGCAAGTATGTCCTTGTTGACCCATTCGATCGTGTCGCCGACCTTCACATCGATCTGCGCCGGCGAAAACTCCAAGTTCTCGATCGTGACCTGGATGGTTTCCGCCCGGAGCGGAGCGGCGCCCAGGCCCAGCGCCAGGGCGGCGCTGGCAGCCCGGACAAGCTGTTTGCGCAACATAGCCTGCCTCACTTGAGCTCGGCGGCGACCTGCTCGGCGTGCTGCTCGTGGCCCTGGAATATCTTCAGCCCGGTCTCGAGCAGGCTCTTCAGCTGGGCGTTGCTTGCCGAAGGAATGAGCACCGTCTGGAGAGCGCCGTTCACCTGCTTGTGGAAAGCCACCTCGTTTTGCACATAGGCCTTGTCGAAGGCTGCTCCGTCGAGCTTGGCGAGCTTGTCGCGTTCGGCGGCGGCGGCCTTGCTCAGCGCCTCGCTGGTGGCATTGTCTTGCGGCGTGACATTGAGCTTCTTGAGCAGGTCGAGCGCCTGCGTGTTCACGGCTTCATGGTCGCGCACCATGTCCTTCGCAAAGGCCACAACGTCCTTGTTCTTGGATTTGGCCAAAGCCTGCTTGGCCGCCTCGATGTCGATTACCCCGGCCGTGTAGGCGATGTGGGCGATCTGCGGGTCGCTGGGTTTGTCGGCAGCCTGGGCCAAGGGCGCTCCCCCGAGCAGGCAGAGCGCGGTCAATGTCGCGATCGGACGAATGTGCATGAAAACCTCCTCCACCCGGCACGATGCGCCGGCGTTATTCGGTTGACTACCATTGGCGTAGCGGAAAAACGCTCCGGGAAAAATTGATCCGGAAAGCCGAGCCGCTTCATCACGGCCGGGCCGGGCGTTCGCGGTGCCGGCCCGGCAATGGGAAGGGCGTCCAGCAACACGGGATGGGCGCCCCATTTCTTGCGCACGAGCGCGGGCCGGCTGTCAGTCCGGAAGGCCGAAGACGGTCAACTGACCGCCCAGTGCGGTGTAATCGGCCAATCCCGCATAGCCGCCGACGACGCCGAGGCCCGCCGTGTTGACAGCCTCTTTCTCGGTGCCCTGTGCGCGGCCCTGGTCAGCCGCCGCGTGCCAGGCCTGCGCGTTCTCCGGCGACAGCAGGCCGCCCGCCAGGCCTATGCCGGCCCAGCCGCCGACACCCGAGTATACGGCAATGTACTGCTTGCCCTTGTGCTCGTAGGTGGTGACGTTGCCGATGATGCCGGACGGCGTCTTGAACTTGTAAAGCTCCTTGCCGTTCTTATCGACCGCCTTCAGGTAGCCTTCCAGCGTGCCGTAGAAGATGACATCGCCGGCGGTGGAGAGCGCACCCGACCAGACCGAGAACTGCTCGGGCTTCGACCAGACGATCTCGCCCTTTGCAGCATCCCAGGCAATGAAGTTGCCCATGCCGCCATGCTCGCCGGGACCCGGATACATCGACACGGTGGCGCCGACAAAGGGCTGACCGGCCGTGTAGCTCACCCGGTAGGGTTCAAAGTCCATGCAGACATGGTTGGTCGGCACGAAGAAGAGCTTGTCCTGGGGCGAGTAGGTGGCAGGCTGCTGGTCCTTGGTGCCAAGCGCGGCCGGGCAGATACCCGTGGTGTTGACGTCCTCGCCATTGTGCTGCGGCGAGTATTTGTCGACCACTTCCGGGCGGCCGTACTTGTCGCTCTTGGGATCCATGTTGATCTGGGTTGCCCAGTTCACGGCCGGATCGAACTTCTTGGCCACCAGCAAGGCGCCGTTGTCACGGTCCAGCGTGTAGGCGAAGCCGTTGCGGTCGAAGTGCACCAGCACGTCGTGCTTCTTGCCGTTCACCTCCATGCCGTCGACCAGGATCATCTCGTTGACGCCGTCATAGTCCCACTCGTCGTGTGGCGTCATCTGGTAGAGCCACTTGGCCATGCCGGTGTCGGCGTCGCGCGCGAAGATGGTCATCGCGTACTTGTTGTCGCCGGGCCGTTGCGTCGCGTTCCAGGTCGAGGGGTTGCCGCTGCCGTAGTAGACTAGGTTGAGCTTCGGATCGTAGGACAGCCAGCCCCAGGTGGGGCCGCCGCCCGTCTTCCACTGCTCGCCCTCCCAGCTCTTGAGGCTGGAATCGGCGCCGATCGGCTTGCCGAGCTCGGTCGTCTTTTGCGGGTCGGTCAGCATGTCGGCATCCGGTCCCATCGAGTAGGCACGCCAGGCACGCGTGCCGTCCTTGATGTTGTAGGCCGTCAGATGGCCGCGCACGCCGAACTCGCCGCCCGAAATGCCGACGATCACCTTGTCCTTCACGACCATAGGCGCCGAGGTTCCGGATTCGCCCTTGCCGCCGCTGCTGTCGTCGCCGTTCTTGACCGACCAGACCATCTTGCCGGTCTTGGCGTCGATCGCGGTCAGCATCGTGTCGGCCTGGTTGAGGAAGAGCATGCCGTCGCCATAGGCCACACCGCGGTTGACCGTGTCGCAGCACATGATCGGAATGACGTTCGGATCCTGTTTGGGTTCATACTTCCACAGAATCCTGCCGTCGTTGTTCAGATCGAGAGCGTATACCGTGTTGGGGAACGGCGTGTGCACATACATCACGTCGCCGATGACCAAAGGCCCGCCTTCATGGCCGCGCAGCACGCCGGTGGAGAACATCCATTTGACCTGGAGGTCCTTCACATTGTCCTTGGTGATCTGATTCAGTTTTGAATGGCGGGTGTTGGCATAGTCGCCGGCGGGCATCGCCCAGTTCTTTGAATCCGCAGCAAGTTTCTGCAGGTCATCGTTTGCCAACGCCCCATATGCGCAGGTCACGAGCGCGGCGGCAATTGGAAGGCAGACCGCATTTTTGAACACACGCATCGAATCCTCCCTGGGCTCACAGTCGGGATATGAGGCCGTGCGGAGTGGTTTGGCGGCCTTGCCGGAAATCGACTTCCGCCTCTCTAACTTTCACGGCATCTAAGGCTCCCCCTAATATTCGTAAAATACAAACGAAATTTATTGCGCCATCGATGCGATTATTTTCAGGTATAATTTTTTTCTAGTGCAGAACGGAAAAAAACAATCAAACAATTGATCTACATCATTTCAAAATAAATATAATTAAAAACACTGAGAAAACTCGCGTGATATAGATGAAAAATTATCATATGTGCATTTATGCACTTATCAGAATCGGTCCTCGGCTGATGATGATCATTGGGGGAACCACGCCCCCAAATGAAGGAGGGCCACATGTCATCCATGCGGCCGGATAGATCGACACCCCCTGAAGCCTGCAAGTTTCCATAAAGAACGTCACTCGGCAGCGGTCCTCAGGGAGAGCTGGGGGGTGGTGTAGGCGATTGACGCAGCGTCAGATGTCGTCCACAACCACAAGGGGGACCGCATGCTCTCAGAGGACGGCTACTGCGCGCAGGGCACTGGGCGTGCCAAGATGGGGGGAACATGAATCTGAAGCACATCGTCGCCTGCGCATTGATCGGCGCGGGTCTCACCGGAACGGCGGCAGCCGAGACCCAGCTCGAACGCGGGGAGTATCTCGTCAGGGGGCCGGCCGGCTGCGGCAACTGCCACACGCCCCTCGGTCCCGAGGGGTTCGTCATGTCGAAGGAACTGGCCGGACGTCTCGTGGAGAAGAACGAGCACTTCACCGCCTACGCAGCCAACATCACACCGGGCGGCCGGGTCGCCGACTGGACCGACGAGCAGCTCGCGCGGGCCATCCGCGAGGGCATCAGGCCGGACGGCAGCGTGATCGGGCCGCCGATGCCGATCACGATGTACCGCGGCTTGGGAGACGAGGACCTGGCGGCCATAGTCGCCTTCCTGCGCACCGTTCCCGCGGTGCAGGACGAGTCGCCGGAATCGGAATACCGCATCCCCCTGCCGCCTGCCTACGGCCCTCCGGTCGACAGCGTGAAGACGCCCGAGCGCGGGGTGACTGTGGAGTATGGCGCGTATCTGGCCGGTCCCATCTCCCATTGCATGGAGTGCCACACGCCGATGGGGCCGCAGGGTCCGATGGTGGACACCGTACCTGGCCAGGGCGGCTTCGAGTTCCACGGACCCTGGGGCGTTTCGGTCGCGGCCAACATCACGCCGAGCGAGGACGGGATCACCCGCTACACGGACGAACAGCTGAAGGCGATGATCACCAAGGGCTTGCGGCCGAACGGCACGCCGATGCTGCCGCCGATGCCCTATGCGTATCTGGCGAAGATGACGCCGGAGGACCTCGACGCCGTGGTTCTCTATCTGCGCAGCCTGAAGCCGCTGCCCAACGCTCAGCAGTAGCGCTGCGGCGGGAACACTTCAGCCGGACTGGCGGTCGCCCGATGAGAACCGTCGAAACCGAACGGGAGGATGGCCGACATGCGTCGCGCCCCTTAATCTACGGTGGCGAGCGCCTCGCCGCTGGCGTTGGCCACGTTGGGCCGCGAGGCGAATGACAACTCAATAGACGCTACCTCGGAGTCTACGGCAGCAGGCCAGGAGTATACTCTCTGCGGGGCGACGCAGCGTTAGCGAAGAGGGATGAGCTGCCAAATGGTTCGCTCAACACTCGCAACTGCGCTGAACGCTCTAAAGCCCCGGCAGCGAATCATCCCGGTCGTCGGGCCGCATCAGCGTGAACATATCGGTCACGTTTGCGTAGTCTCGGTATCCGCATCTTGCCACGACTTCGGCTTTATCAGTCCTGAACCGCCCATCCTCCAGGAACGCCCGATCGATATGGACACCGACGACTTCTCCTATGATGAGGAAACCGTCCAGAGGCCGCCCGCCCCTGTCCCTGAGGACGAGGAAATCGGCTACGACGCATTCAAGCGAAGCCGGGCTCGCTTTAACGCGCGGCGGCTTCACTAGGGACGACGGCGCCATCTCTAGTTTGGCGTAGTCGAATTCGCTCTCACCGCGTGGCAAGGATTTCGACGATGCGTTCATGGCATCGACGCTGTTGGCCGTCACCAGATTTACGACGAACTCCCCGGTATCTCGAGCATTGACGACACTGTCCTTCAGGCCCTCGCTTGCGAAGGAGACCATGGGAGGCTTGCCTTGAACGATGGAAAAGAAGCTGTAGGGCGCCAGATTGGCTCGGCCGTCGCGGTCCACCGTTGAAATCCAGCCGATCGGCCGAGGAGCCACGATCGCCTTGAACGGGTCCCAGGGCAGGGGATGCCCCTTCGAAGGTTCATAAAACATGCGTTACATCGACATTTTCATTGGAGCGCCGGAGATGTTCATCGCCGGTCTTGCTGCTGAGTGAAAGATGGCGGAGCCGACATTCGGTTGGTCGTCACATTGGGCCTGATCGAAATAAACTTTGGAACAGGACGGGGCGCAACGCGGTCGCGTCAATGGCGGAACTGTCCCACGCTTGGGAATCTCCTGATCGTCCTCGTTGCAGAGTGGCATTGGCTATGGGTGTTTTTGCTCTGTTTATCCGATATTCGGACCTATAGTCCGTTTGCGCACTAACCTTCCGTGTGGGGATCAAACTGTCAATGAGTTTTGTCGCCACTCGCCAGCTGCCCCATGAACACGAAACGGGCGACCCCGATTTGCCGCTTGACTCGGCGTCAGCGGCTTAGTACGTGTCCATTTACAGGACCTTGAGTCCGATAATCGGACCAATCAGATGACGCAACGCAAAGTTCCAGAGCAAAGTCTTTCGGTTCAGAAGGCGGTCGCCATCCTCAAGGAGGTTGGGGCGGCCGACAGCCCGATCTCGACCACCGAGATTGTTGCCCGCGTCGGCTACGGAAAGACGGTTGTCCTGCGCATCCTTGCCACGTTGCTGGCTGAGCGGATGATCGAGAGGGACCCTTCCACAGGCGGTTACTTCGCTGGCTCCACGCTGGTCCAACTTGCCCAGCAGGCTCTGCAGAAGAACCCCCTCATCCTCCAGGCAACGCCTGCTCTCGACGAGATCTCGCGGATCACTGGCGACGCCGGCCTCCTCATGGTGCTGAGCGATGACGAATCGCTGTGCGTCGCCAAGCGCGCGGGAACCACGCCGATCCGCAACGTCGGTACGGAATTGGGCACCCGCTCCCCCATCCATGCGGGCGGCGGTCCGTTCGCGCTGCTGGCGTTTTCCGATGATGCCTTCATCGACCAATATCTGTCCCGTCCCCTGAAGAAGCTAACCGAGCGGACCGTGGTGGATCCGGCCGCCATCCGGCAGCGCATCGCGGAGGCGAGGCAACGAGGCTTCACGATCGGAAACGAAGATCTCTTCGAATACATCGTCGCTGTCGGTGTTCCCATTCGGGACAGCAGGGGCAAGTTGCTCGGGAGCCTGAGCATTGGCGGCATCGCCGCGCGCTATCCGAGCGAACGATGCATCGAGGTGGGCGAGAAGCTCATGGCAATCGTGGCGAGCCAGTCCGGCAAGCCGAACAACAGGGAGTGAGGAATGAAGAAGCTGATACTGCTGGCAGGTGTTGCCGCTATGGCGTTTTGCGGCAATGCCATGGCGCAGCAAGAGGCCAACAAATTGCGCTGGGCCAGCACGGTTTCCATTACGGCGCCAGACCCATATTACAATTTCCATCGCGAGGCGATGATCCTGAACGGACAACTGGTCTGGGACACGCTCATACACCGCAACCCCGAGACCGGTGCATACGAGCCCATGCTGGCGACGTCATGGGAATGGGTGGACGATGTCACCCTGGTATTCACCCTTCGCGAAGGGGTTAAGTTCCATGACGGCAGCGACTTCAACGCCGCGGACGTAGTCTACACCTACAACTACATCTCCAACCCGGAGAACAAGATCAACGTCCAGAGCAATGTCAACTGGATCAAGAGCGCGGAAGCCTTGAGCGACTACAAGGTTCAGCTCAATCTCCATGCGCCGTTCCCGCCGGCTCTGGAATATGTGGCGAGCCTGCATGCGATGCTTCCTGAGGGCTTCTACGGCGCCAACAACGCCGCCAAGATCGACGGCGGGCTGATCGGCACAGGTCCGTACAAGTTCGACAGCTTCGTTCCCGGCACATCGATGGCGCTTTCGAAGTGGGAAGGCTATTTCGACGGCAGCCCGAAGGGCGATCCGGAACTCTCCGCAATCGAATATCGGGCAATCCCGGATGCTTCCACCCAGATGGCGGAACTCATGGGGGGAGGACTCGACTGGATCTGGTACGTCCCGGCGGATCAGGCCGAGCCTCTTTCGAGCGTGCCTGATGTCACGGTCAATCCGGCCGAGACGATGCGCATCTCGTTCCTGTCGTTCAATCTCCGCGACATGGAAGGCGGCAATCCGCTGCAGGACATCAGGGTGCGCCAAGCGATCGCGCACGCCATCGATCGGGAAGCAATCGTCAAGCAGGTTATCGGACAGGGTTCGACCGTCGTCACCTCGCCTTGCTTCCGCACGCAGTTCGGGTGCCCGGCTGATGTTCCGCAGTACCCGTACGATCCCGAGAAGGCCAAAAGCCTGCTGAAGGAAGCCGGCCTTGAGTCGGGCGTCACGCTTGACCTCGTCTCGAACTCCAGCCGCGACCGGGCGTGGGCAGAGGCCGTCTCGGGCTACCTGTCGGCGGTCGGGGTGACCGTGAACATCCAGGCTCTCCAGTATGCCGCCGTTTCGGAGCGGATCGCCGGCAACAACACGCACCTGTTCCTGGGGGACTGGGGCTCCTACGGCATCAACGACGTGTCCGCCTTGTTGAACAACTTCTTCACGCTTGGCGCGGACGACATGGCCCATGACGCCCAGGTTTCGGATGCGCTGAAGGCGGGAGCGGCCACCATCGACCAGGATGTCCGCCTCGAGAAGTACACGTTCGCGACCAAGCGCATCAACGAGCAGGTGCTCTGGCATCCGCTGTGGACCAACCCTGTCACCTATGCTCATCGCGCAGGCCTTGAGTTCAGCTCCTTCCCTGACGAGAACCCCCGCTTCTATCTCGTGAAGTGGAAGAAATAGCACAGCGCGGCTAACCGACGAACGAGGAGGAATCTGCGTGCTTGTCTTCACGCTCAAGAAAATGTTCGTGGGTCTCCTCGTGATGCTCGCGGTGTCGGCCATCGCGTTCGCGCTGACGAACGTGGCGGCCGACCCGGCCAGGACTCTCGCCGGGGAGGGCGCCACATCGGCCGACGTCGAAGCGATACGGGTCGCCTATGGCTTCGACAGGCCAATCTTCACCCGATACGGTGAATGGCTCGGCAATACGCTCCAGGCAGATTTCGGCGAATCCTATCGCCAGCGCCGCCCGGTGACGGAGGTGATCTCCGAGCGCTTGCCAGTCACGCTGACGCTCGGAGGTATCGCCTTCGCGCTGGCCATGCTGATCGCGGTGCCCCTGGGAATTGCCGCCGGTCTCAGCCCCAACTCGTGGGTGGACAGGCTGGCCTTGGGGGTGGCCATCGTCGGCCAGGCGATGCCCTCATTCTGGTTCGCCCTGATCGGGATTACCGTGTTTAGCGTGGGACTGAAATGGCTTCCCGTGTCCGGTTCGTCGAGCTGGGCCCATTTTGTGCTGCCCTCGGTGGTTCTCGCATACTATGCCACGCCGACGCTGATGCGGCTCACCCGCGCCGGGATCGTTGAGGTCATGGGGTCGGATTATATCAGGACCGCGCGGGCGAAGGGGCTCGGCCGTTCCAAGGTGGTCCTCAAGCACGCGCTCAGGAATGCAATCCTCCCGCTGGTTTCGGTAGCGGCCGTGCAGTTCGGCTTCATGTTGGGCGGGTCGGTCGTCATCGAAACAATCTTTGCCATGCAGGGTGTGGGCTATCTCGCGTGGGAGGCCATCTCCTACTCGGATCTTCCCGTGATCCAGGCGATCGTCCTGGTGATCGCGTCGATCTACGTCGTCCTGACCTTTGCGGCAGACCTGCTCAATGCGTGGCTCGACCCGCGCCTTCGGACCAACTGAGGCGACCATGACCGAAGCTGCAATTCCATCAACGCCAAGGGTGAAGGACGTCCTCTTCTCGGCCTTGGGTCACCGCAGCCTGCTGATCGGAGCTATCGGCCTGACGCTGATCCTGGTCCTCGCGATCTGCGCACCGCTGTTCACCTGGCACGACCCCTATGCCCAGGATCTGGCAAGCCGGCGCATCCCGCCGGTTTGGTACGCCTGGTTCTGGGATCACCCAACCGCGAGCTGGGATCATCCGCTCGGCACCGACAAGCTGGGACGGGACTACTGGTCGCGCCTCCTCTATGGCGGCCGCATCTCGATTTTCATCGGAGCTGCGGCAACGCTGATGTCCGGCCTCATCGGGACGTCGCTCGGAGTCACGGCCGGCTATTTTGGCGGGCGCATCGACATGGCGATCTCGTTCCTCATCACCACACGGCTGACCTTGCCCGTTGTCCTGGTGGCGCTCGCGACGGTGGCGATGCTCAATGCATCCCTGACTGTCATAACGCTGGTCCTCGGTCTTCTGCTGTGGGATCGCTTCGCGGTGGTCATGCGCTCGGTGACCATGCAGATCCGCTCGCAGGAATTCATCGTGGCGGCCAAGGCCATCGGATGTTCCACACCGCGCATCATTCTTTCCGAGATCCTCCCGAACGTCGCAGCTCCGCTAACGGTTATAGCCACCATCGAGATGGCGACCGCGATCCTGTATGAAGCCTCGCTGTCGTTCCTCGGCCTCGGCGTGCAGCCGCCACTCCCCTCCTGGGGCCTGATGCTGGCGGAGGCGAAGCAGGAGATCTTCTTCTCGCCTTGGATGATCACGCTACCGGGCATCGCGCTGTTTGCGCTGCTCATCTGCATCAATCTGCTGGGCGACGGCATCCGTGACGTCACCGCTCCCGGAGGCCGGTGAGATGACATTTGACAGACAAGACCGGGTCATCCTTGAGGCCCGCAACCTCAACGTGAGACTTGAGACTTCTCGCGGCAGTCTGCACGTCGTAAGGGGGCTCGACCTTGAGGTCTCGGCCGGCGAAACCGTCTGCATCGTCGGCGAGTCTGGCTGCGGCAAGTCCATGACGTCCCTGGCCCTGATGGACATCCTGCCACGCTCGGGGACGCGCACGGCCGACAGACTGACCTTTGAAGGAAAGGATATTTTATCTGCTGGCGAGCGCGCAATGTCGCGTATTCGTGGCGATCGGATGTCGATGATCTTCCAAGAGCCGATGACGACGCTCAACCCGGTCTACACGATCGGCGATCAACTGACCGAGCCTTTGTTGCGGCACCGGAACATCTCCAGGCGCGAAGCCTATCAGAAGGCCGAGGAGATGCTCGAGAAAGTCGGGATCAGCGGGGCCGCGCGGCGTCTGGGCCAGTACCCGCATCAGCTCTCCGGTGGTCTGCGGCAGCGAGTTATCATCGCCATGGCCCTGATATGCAATCCCAGCCTCGTCATTGCCGACGAGCCGACGACGGCGCTCGATGTAACGATCCAGGCACAGATATTGTGGGTCTTGAAGAACCTACAGAAAGAGCTCGGCATGGGGATGATCTTCATCACCCACGACCTGGGCCTTGTCTCGCGCATCGCCGACCGGGTGCTGGTGATGTATGCGGGAAAGATCGTCGAGCAGGGGTCGGTCAGGGACGTCTTCCGCAACCCTCGCCATCCCTACACGCAGGGCCTCCTGAGGTGCATCCCCGTTCCCGGAATGACCAATGTCGGGGCGAGGCTCGGATCGATCCCGGGGGTCGTTCCAAGCCTGTTCGAAAAGATCAACGGATGCGGATTCAGGACACGGTGCCCGCGGGCTATGGAAGCCTGCTCGGTCGGCGAGATTCCGCTGAGGCAAAGCGCCTCCGGGCACCTCGACAGGTGTTTGCTTCCCGAAAGTGAAGTCGGTCGCGTGTGGAGCGACAATGATCAATTCGAAACACTCGAGGAGGCGGTTCGATGAGCGCGTCGTTGCTGGCCGTCTCTGGCGTCACCAAGACCTACCGGGTCAGCCAGGGCATGTTTTCACCCAGGAAGCCGCTCAGCGCACTGAGGGCGATCGATCTCACGATCAACAAGGGCGACATCCTTGGCATTGTCGGCGAGTCGGGTTGCGGCAAGTCCACCCTAGCCAAGATCCTTCTCGGCCTCGAAAGGCCGACTGAGGGTCAGATAACCTTCGAGGGCAAGGATCTTAGGTCAGTCAACACCGCGATGATGTCGCGGCGCGTGCAACCGGTGTTCCAGGACCCGTACTCCTCCCTCAACCCGCGAAAAACGATCGGCTCGATCATAACGATGCCGCTGAAGGTCCACCGGATCGGAACGCCGCAGACGCGTCACGAGATGTTGCGTGAAATCATGGACGGGGTAGGGCTGCCGGCCCGCCTGGCGGATTCCTATCCCAACCAGCTGTCTGGCGGACAGCGTCAGCGCGTTGCGATCGCAAGGGCGTTGGTGATGCGGCCGGAACTGGTGATCTGCGACGAGCCGACCTCGGCCTTGGACGTGTCCGTGCAGTCGCAGATTCTCAACATGTTGATGGATCTGAAGGACCGGTTCGGCCTGACATATGTCTTCATCAGCCACAACCTGGCGGTGGTCGAGCACATAGCGACGCGGATTGCGGTCATGTATCTGGGGCGCGTCGTTGAACAGGCTCCGGCGGCAGAATATTTCGCGTCCCCGCGGCATCCATACAGCAACGTGCTGATGGCGTCCGTGCTCACGCCCGATCCGGACCTCGGCGTGCCCGACCTCAACCTCGGAACCGTTTTCCCGAACCCCCTGGATCCACCGTCCGGCTGTGCGTTTCACCCCAGATGCCCGCGAGCCATGGAAGTCTGTTCCAGGGTTCAGCCCGCAGCAATCCCGGCCGGGGAAGCACTCGTCGAGTGCCACCTGTATGGCTCCGAATCCCAATGAAATGGAGAACAGATCAATGAGCATCTCGCGATCTATGGTTGTCGCGCCGCAACCGGAGGCCGCCGAAGCGGCCGCCGACATATTGGACGCGGGCGGAAACGCCATCGACGCGGCAATTGCCTGCGCCTTTGTCCAGGGCGTCGTCGATCCGCTGATGACCGGCATCGCCGGTTTCGGCAGCATGGGAGTTTTCTCCAGGACCACGGGCGTTCACGAGTACATCGATTTCCATGCGCCGGCCCCCAAGAGGGCGCGTGACGACATGTGGGCGGACCTGATCGTCGGGGAGGCGCGGGACGGCTACGGCTTCATCACGAAGGGCAATGTGAACGACATCGGGTACCAGTCGATTTGCGTGCCGGCTGCCTTGCGCGCCTACGAAACGGCTCACGCGAAGTTTGGCAGACTCCCCTGGGCCGAGGTGATGGCACCTGCGATCGATTGGGCAAGGCGCGGATGGACCGTGCGGCCTCATGTGGCGGCATGGTGGTCTGCCGAAGGGGCCATGGGCCGAATCGGCGGACCGGAACGCCTCAGCTATACCGAGGCCGCGAAGGAACTCTATTGCGACGATCACTCCAGGCCCAAGCAGGTCGGTGCCACCGTCGTCAACAAGGACCTGGCAGCCACTCTGGAAGAGATTGCCCGGTCGGGCGCGGATGCCTTCTACAGAGGCGACATCGCGGCCAGGATCGCGGAAGACATGCAGGCCAACGGCGGACTTTTGTCACGCGAGGACCTGGCCGACTATGCTCCCGTTCTCACGTCCCCCGTCTGGGGCGACTATCGCGGCTACCGCGTTGCCACCAACCAGCCGCCGGGCGGCGGCCTGATGCTCCTGCAGATGCTCAACATCCTTGAGAACTTTGATCTGCGGTCGCTCGGCCATAACTCTGCCGAGTATATCCGCGTCGTTTGCGAGGCCATGAAGGTGGCGACCGCCGACAAGGATCGTTACATCGGCGATCCGAAATTCGTCGACGTGCCTGTCGATCGCCTACTCTCAAAGGCCTATGCGCAGGATATCGCCGATGGCATTCGGCAGGGCCGGAAATTTGAGGTGCCGCGGTTCAATTCCGGACATCCCTCCAAGGACACGACGCATCTGAGTGTTGTCGACAAGGAGGGCAACTGCGTATCGATGACCCATTCCCTCGGCATGCCTTCGGGCGTGATCACGAAGGGCCTGGGCTTCATGTACAATGGCTGCATGGGCGTCTTCGATCCTCGACCCGGTCAGACGGGTTCGGTCCATCCGGGCAAGGCGCGGTTCAGCTCCATCTGTCCGACCTTCGTCTTCAAGGGCGACACCCCCTATGTGGTGGTGGGAGCGCCCGGCGCCACGCAGATCGCCATGGGCGTGCTGCAGGCTGTCCTGAACGTCCTTGATTTCGATATGAAGATGAGCGACGCGGTCGCCAGTGCGCGCTTCTCTGCGACCAGTAACATCATCGACGTGACCAACAGGATTCCGAGGCGCGAAACGCGCAAGCTGGAGGAGCAGGGCTACACGGTAGAGCGCAGTCCGCTGACCTACGGCGTGGCGTGGGTCCACGGGATCCGGATTGTTGACGGAGCACCCGACGGCGGGGCAGATCCGGGAGCAGATGGCATCGTGCTGTCGGTCTGAGGTCTCGGCGCGTCGCCGGTTTCGGCGGCGCGCCTGAACACGCTTCGCAACAATGTGCGGCGAAATTCGACATGAGAGCTGGAATGAGACACGCAGAGGCGGCGGGAACTTGCCGGCGTGATTGCTCTTCGTGTGCCGCTTTACGACATCCAAGAACTTCGCCGGATGCGCCGTCCCTGTCGCCGCCTGCTTTTGAGCGTGTGTGTCTGAGGCGGTGAAGCTGAAGGACTGGATGCGGCCTCAGGACCCGCTTCTGGCGCTGCGACCAGTGGCTCGGCCCGCAGGCCAAATTCTTCCTCGAGATCGGCCCAGTGCGAGGACGGCCAGCGGTCGGCGCCAATCAGCCAGGCGGCGGCACGGGCGTAGACCCGGCAGTCGAGTGCCTCGTTGCGTTCTCGCAGCTTCTGCCATTCCAGTCGCGAGAAGCCGCGCTTGGTGCGCACCGTCACCAGCTGCTCGCCGACAAACTGCTTGCACCACTCGCTGTCGATCCAGGCGGGCAGGTGGACGGTGCCGGCGGGGTAGGTTGCGCCGGCGTCGAGTTCCTCCTCGCTCGGCCGCGGCAGGCGCAAAAAGCGGTAGGTCTCGGCCTTGAAGGTCGAGCCGCCCACGGTCCACAGCTTGGCGCCGCGGCGCAGGCGTTTTCCGCGGGACGTTGCATCGACATAGGTCGGCCCGGTGACCGGACTGGCGCGGTTGAAGCTTTCGACGCCCTTGATCGGCGCGACCTGGGCCGCGCCGGACCGCCTGGCCCAGGCATAGACGGCCGGCGCCTCATAGCCGGTGTCGATCGCCAGCCTGAGGAGGCGCATCGCCTTGCCCGAGGCGCTTGGCCAGCTGCGGGACAGCAGCTGGTCGAGGCCGCTCCAGCAGGCGGCATCGCCGGGGCCGCCGTCGAGCACGACATGGTCGATGAGCCAGCTTTCCAGGCCGCGGCCCCAGGCCCAGACATCGACCTCGATGCGATCCTTCTGGACATCGGCGCCGGCGGTGAGGAACAGCCCGCCCGCGGGCACCGATCCGGCCGGCCAGGTTTCGCGGCGGTCATGCAGGCGCTGCCAGTCCGGCGCCTCGCCGGTCTCGACCCAGGTCTCGCCCAAAATGGTGTTGCGGAAGGCCTTGAGCGATTCTTCGGAGCCTTGCGCCGCCTCGAAGGCGCGGACGATCGCGGCCCAGGACAGCCAGCCGGCCGGGGAATAAAGCGCCGAGAGATGGAAGCCGGCCGTGGCGCCATCGCTCGCCGTGGCGGTGGCCCGCCACGCGCCCTGCTCGAGCATGGCCGTCTTGCTGTGCTCGCCGATTGCAGCGTCGCAGGCGGCGCAGTGATAGCGGACGCTCTCCGGCTTGCCCTTGTCCCAGCGCAGCCGCTCGAACCTCAGCCACTGCATGACGCCGCAGGCGGGGCAGGGGACGTGGTAGCGGCGCTGGTCGGAGGCGTCGTATTCGCGCTCGATGCGCGACAGCCCGCGGATGGTCGGGGTCGAGGCCAGAAACACCTTGCGGCGGTGCGCGAAGGTGAGCGAGCGCGACTCGGCCAGCGTCACCGGATCGCCCTCGTCATCGGCCGAGGCCGGATAGGCATCGACCTCGTCCAGGAAGATGTAGCGGGCCGGGGTCGAGCGCAGGCCGACGGCGGAGTTGGCGCCGGTCAGGATCAGGATGCCGCCGGCAAATTCCTTCGACAGCATGGTGTTGCCGGCATCGCGCGAGCGCGCCGGCTTGACCCGGTCCCGCAGCGCCGGGCTTTCCTCGATCAGCGGATCGATGCGGTGGCGCGAGTTGCGCTTGGCCAGCTCCACCGTCGGCTGCACGGCCAGCATCGGCCCGGGCGCCTGATGGATGACAAAGCCGATCCAGTTGTTGCCGGCCTCGGTGGCGCCGACCTGCGCCGCCTTCATGAAGACGACGCGCTGGGTGGCCGAGCCCGGCGACAGGCAGTCCATGATCTCCTGCATGTAGGGCGTGCGGCTGGTGCGGTAGCGGCCGGGTTCGGCCGAGGCCCGGGCCGCCAGCATGCGGTGCTTGTCGGCCCAGTCCGAGACGGTCAGGAACGGGTCGGGCCGCAGCCCTTCGCGCCAGGAGGCGCACAGCTCCTCAAAGCCGGCAAAGTCGGCCAGCCCGCCTTCCGGCGGCTCATCGGAAGTCGGCACGAACATCGGCCAGCTCCGCGAGATGGGTGCGCACCTGGCGCTCGAGAAGCTCGTGCATGGCCGCCGCATCGACGCCGAGCTCGGCCGCCATCACCGCGGCCACCCGACCCGGCCAGTTCACCCAGGCGTCGCGTTCTTCGCGCGCCAGCCGGAACATCAGGATCTTGGCGCGATCGAGCGCAACCAGTTCGCCCTTCAGCTTCTGAAGCTTCAGGCGGCGTTCCTGTGCCTTCAGCACCTCGTTGGCGGTGCGGGCCTGCAGGAAGGTTGTGGAGCCACTCACGGCCGGTGCCGAGAGGCCCTGCTCGCGCAGCGTCTCGCCGACGGCGGACAGGGCCGCCTCCGGCACCGGCTTCAGCCTGGCCCGGGCAGGCGAGGGGCGCTGCTTGGCCGGATCGGTCAGCGCCGCGCGGCGGGCGTCCGAGCCGACGGCATCGATCGAGCCGTCGGCAAACAGCACCAGGCGGCCGGCAAGGCGCGCCTTTTGCACGGCGCCGCGGGAGACGCCGGCATGGGCCGCATACTGCCGCTCGCTCAGGCCCTGCATGACCGCCACTATGCCCCCGAACCCTGGCGCACCGCCTGGCGGCCGGTGAACCGCTGCCAGCGCTCGACCGCCACATCGCAGTAGCGCGGGTCGAGTTCTAGGGCGAAGCAGGCGCGGCCGGTGGTCTCGGCGGCAATGAGCGTCGTGCCGGAGCCGCAGAACGGCTCGTAGACGGCAGCCCCCGACGCGCTGTTGTTGAGCATCGGCCGGCGCATGCATTCGACCGGCTTTTGCGTGCCGTGCACGGTGGCGCCGTCCTCGCTTTGATCGCCAGTGCCGATCGCCCAGATCGTGGTCTGGTCACGGGCACCCTGCCAGTGGCCGGTGGCGCCGTCCCGCACCGCATACCAGCACGGCTCGTGCTGCCAGTGATAGTGGCCGCGGCTCAAGACCAGGCGCGGCTTGGCCCAGATGATCTGCGCGCGAATGCCGAAGCCTGCGGCGACAAGACTGTCGGCCACGGTCGAGGCATGGACACCGGCATGCCAGACATAGGCGACGTCGCCGGGAAACAGCGCCCAGGCCTCGCGCCAGTCGGCGCGGTGGTCATTCGCCACCTTGCCGGTCCTGGCCGTGGCCGAGATACCTGAGGCGTTGCGCCACTGCGGATCATAGTCGACGCCGTAAGGCGGATCGGCACCGCTCCATCAAGCAGCCGCGCGACGTCGGTGGCTTGGGTGGCATCGCCACAGAGCAGCCGGTGCCGGCCCAGAACCCAGAGATTACCGGGCCGGGTGACCGCTTCGGCCGGCGGCTCGGGAACGACGTCCTCGCCAGCCGCCGCACCAGTGTCGTCGCCAAGCTCGCCCAACAGCCGATCGAGTTCGGCCGCGTCGAGGCCGGTGAGGGCAAGATCAAAGCCGTCGTCGCTCAGCGCCTGAAGCTCTTCGGACAGCAGGCCGTCATCCCAGCCGCCGAGTTCGGTGAGCTTGTTGTCGGCAATCCGATAGGCCCGCCGCTGCGCTTCGCTGAGATGCTCGAGCACGATCACCGGCGCCTGGTCCAGCCCAAGCTCACCGGCCGCCAGGATGCGGCCATGGCCGGCAATGACCTCGCCCTCGGCCGAGACCAGCACCGGGACCGTCCAGCCGAACTCGGCCATGCTGGCGGCGATCTTCGCCACCTGCTCCGGGCCATGCGTCTTGGCGTTCTTGGCATAGGGCCTCAGCCGCTCAAGCGGCCACTGCTCGATGACTTCCGGTGCGAACTGGATGGTCATGCTGCCCCCGATCAAAAGCCGGCTTCCGGACTCCGCTGCTGGACCCTGCCGTTGGACCCCGCCTGGATCCAGCTGGACTCCGGGATCCAGCTGGGGTCCACCCCTCAGGGCCGCAACATCAACGCGCAATCAAAGGCTTACGCGATCAGGCTTCTGGCTGGACTCCCGGGTGGCTTCCCAAAAAATTCGCCCTGTCGCTGGCGATGCGCCGGGCTGCGCCCCCCGGCATAGGTTTATCCGCCCGGAAGGACCCGTGCCGAGGCCCGCCAGTGACTTATCCCGGCACTATAGCAGGCGTGTAAGTCGCTGAAAAGGCGCAGCAATTTCGCTGTTCTGCTTTTGTTTTCGCTGCAGTACGACGCTGGCTGTCGCTTGAGTCTGGTCGGCCTCGGCAGGGCGGTAGCTCAAGAAGTTGTGTGAGCATGAGCCGCGAACGGATCACTCCCCCCAAGCATGGCGGTCAGGATGACCCGCCGTGGCACGAGGCACGGCTGGTCTTTTGATTGATGGCGAAAACAAGGGTCAAGACACATACTGAGCGAGATTTCTTCCCCCACCTAGCCACGCAAAGGTCGAGCGGACTCGAGGACCCTTTGGGGTCAGCCGCAGTCCTTGGCCAACAGTGGGGGTGGTCGGGCGCTCCATGGCAAAACGTATTCTGACTCTAGAGCCAGTTGGCAAAACGAGAGACAATGCGGTTTTGAGGCCGCTCTCGCAGTTCCTGAAGGGACATCGTGTCCATTTCGAGGGCCTCTACGCCCCTGAAGATTACGACGATCGCTTTCTTCATCAGCTCAACGTCCATGCCACCGTGACCGTGGTCATGTCCATGATGGCCGGCATGGCCGCCGTCGTCGACCGGGCCCTCCCAAGGGTCGTCGACACTAACCCATGTGCCGTCGACTACGAACCACTCGACATCCTTGAGCTGTTGTCGCTTGACCGTACCGGGCCGCGCGGCTTCCTGCGCCTTGAACCAGTCTTCGACGCGGTCATCGACCCAGCCGTGCAGTCTCCAGAACACCGGGTGGACGTGAGAGGAGAAGGTGGCGCCCAGATGATCATTCGAGGGATCGAACCAGCCTTGAGCGAAGTCGTCGTCCTGCCGCCCCTCCGGGATGGCAAGTCCGTTCTGAGCAGGATCCCTCTGGACCGAGGTCCAGCGCATATGCATCCAGTTATGGATCGTGAACTCGATCCACGCGCCGAGCTCGCCGAGTGTGACCGAGGCGAGCCAGGCGGGATTGGTGTATTGAACCTCCCACGATCGGAACCGGCCATTGAAGATCGCTGGGTTGCGGAGCGCCGCCAGCCAAGCGGTCGTGCTGGCGTCATCCGGCACGATCCAGGCAGGCGGCACCGCGTAGCCGTCGATGTTGCCGATCACGCGCTTTGCGCGGTCGGGTGCGAAGTCGGCGAGGGCTCGAGGCTCGGGTAGCCTCTTCCAGCCGGCGGGAGCGTTGGCGCCGGCGATGTTGCGCACCGCTTTGATCATACGCCGGTGCATGAACAGGAAATCCTCGCCCGAATGGTTAGCCAGATTGACTGGGCCGAGACCGGCTGATCGTTCTTTGTTGGGTGTTCCGGGCTGCCAATTGTGGTCGCGAAGCCAAGTCTTCTGCTCTTCGGCGAGGTCGTCCCAATTGTCTCGGCTCGCATGCCATAGCTGATGATGAAGGCGCATCTCGGGACTTGCCAGCATCGCCACGACCGGCTCGGGGAGGGGTGTCGCTACGCGGGATTCCACGAAGTCGTGTTTCACCGCATAGAAGGAATAGCTCGCACCGGCCGGCGCGCCATCATGCTCTACCGTGCGGATCACAGTTCCGACGAGCGTCGGCTTCTGCTGCGCCGAGGGCTTGAAGTTAGGATCTCGCGGCCAGGTCGGGGTCAGCACACATTGATAATCGTAAATCCATGATTCCCAGGGCGATCCCTTGCGGCCGACAGCGCGTAATGAGACCGACACCGGATCGCCATCCGAATAGCTCCCCTCGACCGACAGGAACGGATACGGCTTTCCATTCCCATCGTCGGCGGGCGTTGGATCAACGCGTTCGCCGAGGTGACCGAACACACGCTTCGTGGCCGGATCGATGTCCAGATAGAGTTCAGCTTGCCAAAGTTGAATCCCGCCGCTCGGCTCGGCTCCGTCCTCGACATTGAAGAAGCTTCTGTAAGTCCAGATACCGCGAAGTGCTTCCATGACATCCCCCAAGTGCCTCGCACTAAAATGGAGCCGCCGATTGTTTTTGATGAAGTTATAACGACGAATGCTTGCATTAATCTACTAGAAGTCATCACAATTGCAACGCGCTCGAAAAGAGAAAAGAACCGTGAGTTCCCGGGAGAATCCGGCGCACCTTGAGACAGGAAGGTTCAACTTGGTCGAGACTCTCTTTTAGGGCTGAGTGGTTCAGAGCCGCCATACGGCGATCGAAAGGCTGTCGACGCCCAAAAATGCCGTCGAGCTGGTTCTGGATGGGCAAAACTTGTTTACGCCAGAGCGGGCAATAGGGCTCCTAGGGTGGCTTTGGCGCACTCCTGGACTGAACAGTTTCCTTTGTGGGGTGTCGAGGTACAGCCCTAGTCTGCTAAGCCTTCGCCATCCGGTGATGGCGCAGCGTTGCGGCAAGTTTGCGAAGCTTCAACTTGAGGTCGGCATTGTGCGGCATAACCGTGATGCCGCTCTCGTCGGGCGCGACTCCCCGTAGCAGCCAAGAAAAAAACTCCGGATTGTCGTTCGCGAGCATGCCGACCGTATCAGGATGATATATCAACCCGCCTTTTACTGTTCGCAACGCCATCCGGTCCACGAAGTCTAGCATGACCTCGATCGTATCGCCCAATCCGAGCAGCCCCTCCATCCCGGTGCGGTGCATCGCAGGATGGCACCCGTGCGGGACGGTGAATTGGAACAGCGCAGGCATCCCGGCATCCCGCTCGGCGGGAGATTTCGCGCTCTCCTGCGTCGCCCATACCTTGAGCTTCTCAAGCCAGTCGTCTGCAGGCAGCAGGTCCAACTGGCGAGGCAACCCGTCACCAAATACACGGACGAACTCAAACCGTTGGGCGGATGGGAACACGATGCGATTGAGACGTCCGCGCAACTGCGCCAGCTTCGATCGGGGCACCTCAAGGAAAACCCCCCGTTGCAGGTAGGGGCGGTCAACGAAGACTGGAGGCAGCACGATGCGGAGGCCCAGCTCCTTCGCGGTCTTGAGATCGATCCAATCAATTGCACTCTGGCTGGGGGCGGGTTTCATGTTGGGTGCCGGGCATGCAAACCACATCGCGACCAGAGCGTTCGTCGTGAAGTCGAGTAGGTTCGTCCTCATACCGTAGTGCTGGGCGGCTGCGCTTCCGGCGCGGCGGCTCGGGCGTGGGTAGTCCTGCATGCCGTCGGATCGATAGATCTCCCTGAACATCTCGTAAGCGACTTGCGCGAACAAGCTCGACGCTAGCCGGGCCCGCTTCCGCTCGGCGGGTAGCAGGCGCTGAAGCCCGCTCTGGACCGCCCAACCGGCTTCGGCCTGTCCCCGAAATAGGACCATAGGCGGGAGTTCAACTCGCCGTTTACCGTTGATGACGTCGCCTAGTAATCCAATCGTCCCTTGCCACTCGAGGTGGAATTGCAGCCACGCAA
Source organism: Mesorhizobium sp. KR2-14 (assembly GCF_040049255.1). Taxonomy (NCBI): domain Bacteria; kingdom Pseudomonadati; phylum Pseudomonadota; class Alphaproteobacteria; order Hyphomicrobiales; family Phyllobacteriaceae; genus Mesorhizobium; species Mesorhizobium sp. KR2-14. The sequence goes on from NZ_JBDZDR010000016.1 coordinate 30,554, forward strand.
GGGCGTGCGTTGCCGACGGCGCTTCCCATAACGGCTGGGCGCCCGTCACTTGCGCCGCCAATCCCTGGATCTTATCGAGGAAGGGGTGGCCCTCCCGCGTGAACCCGCCATCATCCGAGGTCATATCAGCTTGCAATCCCTTCGCCTGTTTATCCATTAGCCAAGCGGGGCAGTTCGGCGAGCAGCTCCGCAGATCGCGCGGGTAGAACGATCCCGATCCACCGCTAACAGGATACACTCAATTTCTGTGATTGACCGGTACTATGCGTAACCCACAATGCACGTAGGGTATTGAGCAGAATAATTGTGTGTCAATCCAGTCAAATACATAATGATTCCCCAGTATATTATGCGTATCTGTGGATGAGCTCGGGTGTAGGTTACGCAATGTATTTGCCAAGGCAATGACGAAGGGGTCGGCTACTCGGGCAACGTGCGGCTTTCATTGGTCGACCGTCAGTGTCCACAGCGATGAAGAATATTCGGCCATCGGCCTGGCGTAGGTATCTCTCGGGGTCGGGCTTCGATGGGCTTCAAACCGCAACCTGCTCCGGCGAGTAGTCGTGGATGCTGGCTGCATGAACTGATGCATTAGAATGGATCGCAAACGCGTCAGCGTCGGGGAAGATGACTCGGCATGATCGGAACGGGTCGACGGCAGAAGGTCTGCCTAGCGGCTAAATCTCCCCCATAGCGGACCGACGGCTTCCGTGAAGAGTTTCGGGCGCCGGCAGGCGTACGAAAGTCCCCGAGGAAGGAACCCGCGGCCCACGGGCGATGCCTATGGGGATTTTGGTTTGGGGCCGGTGTCAGGGATGGCGTGTCCGCCGCC
>NZ_JBDZDR010000017.1:0-19868 GCF_040049255.1 Mesorhizobium sp. KR2-14
GGCGGCGGACACGCCATCCCTGACACCGGCCCCAAACCAAAATCCCCATAGGCATCGCCCGTGGGCCGCGGGTTCCTTCCTCGGGGACTTTCGTACGCCTGCCGGCGCCCGAAACTCTTCACGCTAGCGGACCGTCCGCTTTCGGGCTGCATGGTGCGGTAAGCTGCCGTCACATTGGCACCGTGTAGCCCCTATCATTTGGACATTCGCAAGCTGACCGGTCGACACGCTCAGTGTCTCGTCGTGCGAGGAAACAAACCCCATCTGCGCTTCATTTGCCTATGGGCATCGTTGGGCAGAGGCGTCTGTAGTCGCGCTTGCGCCGGTCTCCGGCTGAGATCTCGGGGTTGGGGGCCGTCTTCGACCTATATCAGGCAGTCTACAGCATCGAGTTCAGGTGACGCTTAGCCGCTGCAATCGTCAGGACGAGACGCGTTATCCCGGATCACACTACTACCTTTGTAGAGTGGGGCGAAAATCCCATTGATCTCTAACGCCGATCGGGCACAATTTCGGATGTTGAACTGAGAGGATATGAGACTCAGTGATTTGTGCTGTTGTCGCGGGTCTCGTCCTCTTACGGCATCCCCAGAAATGCCTCCATTCTTGCCCCGCTTCGGCGGAGTTCTTGTTGAAACCCCGCCGGGCCCAGCTCCCAAGACGGTTATGTTCTGCAGAAGCGGATCGGCAACGTGCGCGCTGCGAGCTGTGATCGAACTTGAGATCGTAGGTGCTATCTGCCCAAGTCGCGTCGCGCCAGCGTCCTTGCCACCGCTGCATACATGCGCTTTGGCGCAAGTATCGCATCGAGTGGAAGGCCCCTGTTGAGACCTTGACCATCTTCGTGGTTCCACGTTCCTGTGTAGGACGCGAGTTCATCTTCCGTCAGCCGAAGCCAGGAGTACCTGTCGCTAAGTCCCCAGGTGCTGATTCCTCTGACGGCGGGGCTATCAAGCACCACTTCCAGATAGCGACGCGTTTCATCCGCAACGGCACCATCCCGCCGTTCGAGCGATGCAGCATAGTCGGCCTCCTTGACGTCGAGTTCAGTTACGACGACCACCAGTCCCAGTTCCTCAATTTCCCGGAGAAACTCCCTGATGGCCTTCGCAAAAATCTTTCCTTTGCGCAGGTCGAGGTGTGCCTGCAATCCTATGCCATCGAGAGGTACGCTCTTCGATTTCAAATCCTCTATCAGTTTTAGGAACAGATACCGACGGTCGCCCTCGACGGGAATGTCATATTCGAGGCCATACTCGTTGATCATCAGCTTGCCATCTGGGGCGAACAGCCTGGCCTCCCGCATGGCGCGTTCGATATAGACGGGGCCGAAGGCGCGAAGGAAAGCGTTGGCCCTTAGGCCGTCATCTCGATGTCCTGGTTCCAACGGTTCGTTGACAACATCCCAGTATCGAACGACATCGCCATAGCGCGGCATCACAGAGGAAAAGTAGTTCCGGATGTAGCGCCAATCCGGGCTGTCGCCCAGCATCGCTTCCGCCCACTGCGGTACACTCCCGTGCCAAAGCAGCGCATGACCGTAAACTCTCAGCCCATTGACGCGGGCCACTTCAGCAATTTCGTCCATAGCTGCCATTTCGAGCCTTGCATGGAGAGGCTCGACAGCACCCCACTTCAGGCTGATTTCCGGCGTCACGCTGGAGCATTCATTGAGGACTGCGCTCCTGAACGAGGAATCCAAACGAAGCGCCTCGGCGGTAACCGCGGCTCCAAAGAACAGGCCACCCTGTTCTGCGAGGACCTTGAGCGATGGACCAGCTTTAGCCTGGACCGAAAGAGCTGCCGACGCGAAGCCGACTGTCCCCGCGATGACGGCCCGCCGGGTATAACGCCATTCATTTGAAGACCGCAGTCGCACGGCCTGAACGTCACACAACAAGTTTGCTGGTTTCCAGCTCCGCCATGCTGCGGCTAGATTTGTCGATCGGCTTCTTTGCCTTCTGGACCCACGCAATAAGCTCTTCCATCCCCTGGTCGAAATCGCGCTGCGGATGGACACCGAAATCTCGCTCGAGCTTCGAGACATCGGCAAAGCAGTGACGAATGTCGCCGACCCGGTGTCTGTTCAGGACGTCAGGGGCAATGTTCTTGCCAAGCAGCCGGGCAAGCGTCTTGGCGATCTCATTGACCGTGATCGAACGCCCGCTGCCGACATTGTAGGCATCCCAGACCGGCTTTTCGCTTTCAAGGACCGCAGCGAAGGCGTTCGCCACGTCCAAAACGTGGACGAAATCACGGCGCTGCTCACCGTCCTCGAAGACCATCGGAGGCTGGTCATTGAGCAGTCTTGAAATGAAAATGGCAGCCACTCCGGTGTAAGGATTGCTGAGCGCCTGTCGCGAGCCGTAGGTGTTGAAGAGCCTCAGCGCGACTGTCGGTATTTCAAGCGCTCGACCCACGCAGAGAAACATCTCTTCGTGATCGCGCTTGTTGACAGCATAGATAGAGGCGGGCTGCAGTGCCTTGGCTTCTGTCGTCGGGATCGGTTCGAGACGGACGCCGCCCTGCGACAGTTCCCACGTTCTGGACTTCAAATCTGCGTTCCCGCGCAGTCCCGGCGCGATTGACTCGCCCATACCGTCGGCGCGTCGGTATTCGCCTTCGCCGTAGATCGACATAGAAGAAGCGACCGCCATTCTCTTTATCGGATGGCGGCCGTCGGGATCCAGCTTCATGTTTGACAGTGTTTCGAGGATTACAGCCGCGCCCATCACGTTATTGCGGGTGTACTCGACAATGTTGGTCATGCTTTGGCCGACGCCAACGGAGGCCGCGAGATGGGCAAGGTGCGTGATCCCGCTCAGGGCCCGCTCGAAAACGCAGTCGTCGAGAACATTGCCTTTGATGCGATGGGCTTTCGGATTCAGATAGACGGGCCAACCGTCAGCATCCATTTCCGCATCCGCATGGACCTGATCCGCGAGGCAGTCGAGCACGGTGACTTCGAAGCCGCGCTCGATGAGCAAATCGGTCAGATGAGAGCCAATGAACCCGGCTCCGCCGGTAATCAGTACGTGTCTCTTCTCCATTTTCATCCTCCCATTCTGCGGCAGCAAATTACCTTGTGGGAGCAGGCATTGTCCTTCCATTTACCGGAAGACTGTCGACGCCGCGGTCTGACATGATCAGATCATGATTTGCGTCGATCTTTACCGTACGCTCCCAAACCAGACCTTCGTCCTTGTGGAACATCCGAAACCCTATCCACAGAGGGATGCACCAGATGAGCCACCAGAGCATCAGTGAAAGAGGGTTCACGCGAACAATGTACCAGGCCCGCTTGAGTCTGCTCTCGAGGACAAGCCTGCTGCGTTTCCAGATGCTGACATAGAGGCTGATCAATATGAGGCTCAGAGCGGCAATGTTGCCCAAGGCGAGCCAGACGCCTGCCACAGGTATCACGCCATCGCCACTCCAATGGTTCCAGATAGCCCATACACCCAGGGGAAATCCTGCCGAATTCACCGCCAAAGACAGGCATGGCAAGAAGTTAAGCCACGCACGGAACCTCTGCCATGGCGTGTAACCCATGGCCTTCAGCGGGGTCGTCAGGCTTTGGAAAAAGCCACACACCCAGCGCTTGCGCTGGGTAATCCCATGGGCGATTGTCGTCGGCACTTCCTCGATAAGAGGATTTTCAATGATGCCGATACGCTTGCCATTGATCCAGAAGCGCATTCCGACCTCAGGATCTTCGATTGTGGTCCACGGGTGAAAGCCGCCCAGCTCGCTCAGGTCCGAGGCCTTGAAGAACAGACCTTTGCCGAGGACCCAAAAGGGTTGTTTTCCGTCCGCTGATATATGCGGATAGGTGAGGCCGTCCCATGCCATGTGGTCGACGGCGTGCCAGGACGACGCCATGCTGCCGAGCAGATTGCCTGCAATGTTCTGGGCCTGCAGAACGTCGAACTTCCTTATTCCGGCCGCTCCGGCCAGGAAGTGGTCTCTTGGAGGGCAGCTATCCGCGTCGATATAGTTGACCAGAAAGTCCTCCTCCCCATCGACAAGGAGGGACCTATGATAGAAGGCGTAGATCAGTTGTCTTGTCTTCTTCGGAGGAAGCCGCCGGTTTCGGGCGCGTGGCCCTTGGTGCCACCAGTAGGCCTTTGGATTGGCGTCCCATGCATCCCACACCACTTGCCAGCTTGGGTCGGTGGTGGCAGGCACCTGCAGGATTTCCAGGAAGCGAAATTCCTCCTGCAGCTTTTGGAGTGACGCGATGGTTTCCCTGTCATCTGCGTTCGGGACTGCGACTACCTGGAACCTGTTTGATGGATAGTCAATATTGGCGATGGTGCGGAACGTGGTTCTCATCGTGGACTCTTGCTCCCGCAATACCGGGTAGAACAAGACCACAAAGGGCAGACTATTTCTGTTGATCGCGTCAATATCAGCCTGCTCCACCATGTTCCTGGGCATGGTTCTGAACCAGACATGAGCCGTTATGCTGAGAGAGTAGAGTATCTGAACTGCGAAGAATAATGTCAGCAGTAGAACCTCGGAGACTCCCCAGACCGATGGCATCTCAGTAGTCCTTTGCAGCCCGCAACGCGGCTCCGCCGAAGGCTTCGCGGGCAATCTCCAAACCGACTTGCGGGGTGCCGTTTGCGGATACGATTCTGGGCTCCCGCGACCCCGGTCCAGCGGTTGAACCCGTCGGCGGATTGGGAGTGGGCGCGTGCCCAATCCTGTGAACGGCGAACCCGGCTGCGGTCAGCCGCGGGACATCAACAGCGTTGCGCAGGTCAATGAAGACCCGCTGACGCATTGCCGACGCAATTCGCCTGAAGTCCAGCCCTAAGAATTCGTCCCACTCCGTGACAAGAACAGCGCAGTCCGCATCCTCGACGCATTCGTAGGCATCTGCTGCATAGGCAACGTCTCGCAGATAGGCGCGAGCACGCCGCATGCCTTCGGGATCGTACGCGACCACCTTTGCCCCTGACGACTGAAGGGAGGAAATGATCGGGAGCGCAGGGGATTCCCGCACATCATCGGTGTTGGGCTTGAAAGTGAGGCCTAGAACGGCAACCTTCCTGGCGTGGACGGAACCTCCCATCGCATTGAGAATGCGCCGCCCGACGGCACGCTTACGAGCCTCGTTTACGGCAATGGTGCTCTCGACCAGCCGAAGGGGAACCGAGTGGCTGTGCGCTGTGGCAAGCAGAGCCATGGAGTCCTTTGGAAAGCATGAGCCGCCGAAACCTGGTCCGGCTTTGAGAAAGGCCTCCCCGATTCTTCGGTCGAGCCCCATACCCTTCGCGACCTCTTCAATGCTTGCTCCGGTCGCTTCACAGAAATCCGCCATCTCATTAATGAAGGAAATCTTGGTGGCCAGAAACGCGTTGGTCGCGTACTTGATCGCTTCAGCGGTGCGCCTGCTGGTACGTAGAAGCGTCGCGCCCTGCACGGTAAGCGGCTGGTATAGCTCTTCCATCACGGAGCCGGCCCAGAAGCTGTCCGTCCCGATGACGATCCTGTCCGGCCGCATGAAATCACGGATCGCGCTGCCTTCTCGCAGGAATTCGGGATTGGAAACGACCTCGACGTCTTGATGTGCATGCGCTGCCCGGACGAGGGATTCGACCATATCGCCCGTGCCGACCGGCACCGTTGACTTGGTCACGACGACCGTTCGGGGGGGAGCGCACGCTCCGATTTCTGCCGCGGCCGCTCGGACATAGGCAAGATCAGCCTCGCCGTCGCCCGGACGAGGCGGCGTTCCGACGGCGATGAAGAACGCGTCAGTCCCGAGCGCGGCCTCGGCGATTGAAACTGAAAAAGACAGGCGGTCTGCGGCGATGTTGCGGTCTATCATCTCGCCGAGGCCCGGCTCGAAAATCGGCGTCCTGCCCTTGAGCAAATCCGAAATCTTCGAGGTGTCTTTATCGACGCACACCACACTGTGCCCGAGTTCTGCAAAGCAAGCGCCGGAAACCAAGCCGACGTAGCCGGATCCCACCATCACGACTTTCATGGAGCCAAGGGTCCTTTACGATTGAACGGGACGCGAACACACATACAGGCCTGCGAAAGTTCTCCCGTCTCGCGCTGAGGAGCGCCCAGCGCGACGGATTTGCCGCGTGTGTGGAGTTCAGGCAAACTCCTGCGCATCGCGAGTCCGTTGTGCGAAAGAGGCCCGCCGGCTGTGCCGGCGGGCCGTGACGGGATCGAACGGGATAGATCTCGGCCAGGCAAGCTCTATAGAGCGCCAATCGCCCAGCGCGCGATTGGCAGCGATCTAGAAGCTGTAGGCCGGGTTCATACTATCCTGGTCGCGAACCCGCTGGCACGCGGCAAGTTTCGATCACCACGTCCCACCGGTCAGAACCCTCATCAGGTTGCCGACGCCATTGTTGTTTCCGTTGTTCGAACCGGAGTTATGGTTGCCGTTGTTTTGGCCATTGGCAGAACCGGAGTTGTTGTTGCCGTTTCCGCGGCCATTGTTGTTGCCGCTGTTGAAGTTGCCGTTTCCGGTTCCGTTATTGGAACCCATGTTATGATTGCCGTTGTTCTGACCGTTTCCGGAGCCGGAGTTGTTGTTTCCGTTCCCGGTTCCGTTGTTATTTCCGCTGTTGAAGTTGCCGTTTCCGGTTCCGTTGTTCGAGCCCGAGTTGTTGTTCCCGTTGTTAACGCCGTTGCCGTTTCCGGAGTTGTTGTTTCCGTTGTTGTTGCCATTTCCGGACCCGGAGTTGTCGTTGCCGTTATTGTTTCCGTTTCCAGACCCGGAATTGTTGTTTCCGTTGTTGTTCCCGTTGTTTGAGCCAGTATTGTTATTGCCGTTGTTGTTTCCGTTATTATTCCCGGAGTTGCCGTTGCCATTGCCGTTCCCGTTATTGGAACCGCCCTGGCTGCTGCCGCCGCCATTGTTGTCGTGGTTGCCGGCATAGCCTTCGGCAGCAAAAGCCGTCATGGCGATGACCGCGATAGAGGCGAGGAGGAGCTTCTTCATGTCACAAACCTTTCTTGGGTGAATAGGCTGAAAATGCGCCCCCCTCCAACGAGAAGTATTTCTCGCTACTATTTAGAATTCATCATTAGTTAACCAACATCAATTCGGGGCTACTACTATTTTTCTATCGGGATCACCCCGATCAAGAGGGGATAATCCCCACGACAATCACGCAGCCAGCAGTTGTTCACCAGTTTGACTGTGCGTTGAGAGCGCGCAAAAAAATGCCCGCCTCGTTCCAGAGGCGGGCATCTACTGCCACGAAGAAGCCAAGTTGTATTGGCAATATAATCTCAACAAAATTGGCCGGTCATGTCAGGCAAAACAGAAGGTACTGAGTTAAAACGGCAGTAGATCCAGTAGGAAAGCGTCTACGGGAGCAAATTAGCGAAAATAATAGCCATTACTCGTGGGATTAGGCGGCCATTTGGGCGAAAGGGCCTCCTGGAGGTAGAGCGGCGCGACTGCTTATAAGTGGCGCAAAAAATACGCCCTGCTGATGCAGTCGACACGTTTGGGCTGCCCGCAAACGTCACCCAGTCGGCAGGCGGCGGGAGTGGGTCTGCTGCCTCGCAGCCTGGTTGCCCGTGAGGCCAGGCGGAATTCGGCAGGGTGGCTTGCAACCGGCTGCTGTCATTGATGCGGGTCAATGCCTTCTGGGGAAACCCGTCCCACTCTGCCTTGAGCCATGGGCACGCCTCCACGACCCATCGAGCGCACAACTTCCAAGTTTCAATGCCGAGGAGTGAGATCATGACACGCGTCAAGATGCTGGCAGGTATTGCAGTGGCCGGACTAATGATGGCGCTACCAGCGTCGCCGAGCTTCGCGCAGGAACAGACGCCGCTTCAGACGGCCCAGCAGCAACAACAAGGCGGTCCGCAAGTGCAGATCAGCCCTGACCAGTTGCGCCAGATGATCCGGCAGGCCGTCCGTGAAACGATGGCGCAGCGCATGGAAGAGCAGGGAGGGCCAGAAGTTCCGAGAGGCCCGAGGCGGCCCGGAGCCGAGATGATGGGCGAGAGAGGCGGGATGATGCGCGAAAGGCTGCGCGAGCGGGCAGCCGAGGCGCGCGAACAAGGCATGATGGTGGGATGGCACAAGCATCGTCACGGCCCGCCGTGGATGCGCGGCGTGGGTTTGAAGATCCTCTTCGCGGTCATGGATGCCAACGGTGACGGAAACCTGACCTTGGACGAGGTCAATGACTTCCACGCCCGCATCTTCAGGGCGATGGACGCGGATCAGAAGGGCTACTTGACCATAGAGGATGTCCAGGACTTCTTCCGTGATGGCATCCATCACGGCGGTGCCGCTGGCGATGACGGCGGTGGAGACTACGGTCAGGAATAATGGCTGCCTGCGCGCCACCCTCCCGGTTGACGGAGAGGGTGGCGCGCAGTCGAAGTGTGTAAAGCGCCGCGGCATTGCGGAGAGATGATCGCGCCGTGATCGGGAAGGACGTTTGGATTGGCCGCGAGTTAATCGTGCGGAACACAAGATCACGGACATCGCCAAGATCCAGGAATACGCCAACTGGGACGGGCGCGTCCTTATCGCCGGAGTTGGACTGCGATGACGAAGATCCCAACATCTTGCAAGCTGGTAATGGCATTGCTCGCTTTGTCCCTGGTGGTGCTGCCCGTCGCGGCACGGCAGCCTGCGGGCAATCTAGCCAACGCCACAGTACTCATCCTGCGTCATGCCGATAAATCCGATCGCGGCTCTGGCCTTTCAGCCGCCGGCAATGCAAGAGCCATAGCCTATGCTCGCTACTTTCATCCGTTTCGCGCGAATGGCAGCTCGATTGAGCCCAACGCACTGTTCGCCACCAAAGACAGCCAGGAAAGTCATCGGCCGCGGCGGACACTGGAACCGCTAAGCAAGTCGACTGGCCTGCCAATCAACACCCATTTTGTCGACGGGGAAGAAATCGCCCTGGTCGCAGCGCTGCGTGCCCAACCACAAGGGCAGCACATCCTAATTGCCTGGCACCACGGTCACATACCGAACCTGCTCAACGCACTCGGCGTCCATCCCGCCGCCCTCCTTCCGCAAGGCCAATGGCCCGGTGATGTTTATGACTGGGTGATCGAGCTTTCATTCGATGCCACTGGAAAGTTAGCGGCTAGCCGCAGAATCGTGGAGAATCTGTCCGCTGCCCCGTAGGAGGACAGCACGCTGAGCGCGACGGGAGGGCAGTGACCGACAACAGTTCGTGACGCGGCTTCGGACCGCTGCGATAACCGATCGAAGGTCACGCCGCCAGCGCCGTGGAGCGTGATCTGAGGATCACCTCTTCCGCGACCGGTGCAGCTCGAATAGCGGAATGGGCGCGTTGCCGCGCGCGCTTCTGTTTCTGCAGTCCCAGGGGCCTATTCCTGCCAGCGCGATGCGATCTGCTCCGGTCGCGGGACATTGCCGTCGGGTGTGAGCTTGTCGACCACGCCGGGCAGCGCCGTTGAGAGTTGCCGCAGCAGTTCATCCTCGCTCATCCCGGCACGCTCGGCGATCGATTTGATCGTCTGCGGCCCGATCGCCCTACCGAGATCCTCGGCCGCTATCGGTTTGTTCTGACCAGTGCCGACCCAGGAATCGACCGCGGCGCCCTGCCCTGAACTCCGTAGCTTGTCGAGAAGCCCTTCAAGGCCTCCGAGCAGCCCGCCTTCGCCGGCTTGCGCGCGCTCGCCCGCCTGGGGTTGGTTCTTGCCGCTCAGCATCTTGCCGACCAACAGCGCGCCGAGCGCTATCATCAAAGGTTTGCCGATATTGCCCCCTGGTACAGCATCGTCAAACAGTCCCATGAAAGCCTCCTGTGCCACGACATACACTGCACTCTGAGAAGGGTGGAGCGTGATGCCGCTTTTTCAAGACTGCTATAGGCCAGTTAAGTTTCCAGCTTTCATCACCTTGTTTGCCTTCAACGAATTCGCAGGTGCGGCACTTGTCACCGCGCATTCCAGAGCCGAACTGCCGAGACGGACATCGTCTTCCATGGCCATCGATCCTGACCGCAGACGCTCATCGAGCAGGCTGACGTTCAAGCTGCGGGGGGACCGAGGTCGTGAACTGATCCATGTAGACACTCCATGCCTTCGCGCTGGGCGCCGAGGATCAGGAAGCGACGCTCCTCTTCCGCTTTCATCCCGGTTTCCCAGCCTGTCCAAAGAGTGGCACGATCTGGCGACGCGCAAAGCGGCCGCCGCTCATCGGATCATGCGTCGGCAGGTAGACGGTCGGACGCTGCCTCGCGAAATCGCGGATCGCTCCAAGGGTCGCGCCGGAGGCCGCGGCGCTCGCGCTGACCCCGTCAACCTTGCCCGCCAGCATCAGCGCCTCGTCATAGGACGTGTCTCCGGCAAGGAAGAACGCCACGTCGCCGTCGTCGACGATGACCGAGATGTGGTCCGCCGTGTGCCCGGGTGTCGCCACCGCCACGACATCGCCGTCCCGTGTCAGGCGCTTGCTGGCCCGGAAGGGGCCGTGAGGACCGTCGTCGAGAACGAGCGGGCTCGGGCTGAACCAGTCCGGCCAGCGCTGCGGTAGGTAGCCGCGCAGCGTTCCCATGACGCCGCGTGCCTTCGCTATCTCGCCGGCCGCTATGCATATCTTGCTGTGCGGAAAATGCCGCAGCCCCGCGTCGTGGTCGATATGCAAATGCGTCAGCATGACCTGCCTTACGTCGCGCGGCCCAATGCCAAGCGCCTTGAGCTGCGGCCCGAGCTCCTGCTCCGGCTCGATCTGGAATCGCGCCTGCCAGCGGATATAGGGGTGCAGCGAGCGGCGCGCCTGCTCCAGCAGATGCGTCGATTGCCCGGTATCGACCACGATCACACCCTCCCGGTGCTCGATGGCCCAGGCATAGGTCGGCAGCCAGTCCGTCCATTCGCGATCGGCAAATATATCCACGAGGCCCAGCGCCCCGGGGTACCGCGCCTCGCGCTGCACCGACTTAATTCGGACCGATCCAGATCGGATGGCATGGACCTTCATTTCATTTCCCATACACGGCGACCAATAAATGACGCATCATGAATAAGGCGTACATCAGGGATGTATGTAAACAGCCTTCAGCCGCCATGTCGGCCTGTCGCCCGGCCACTTCATGAAAGGCCCGGATGCGCAGAAGAGCTAAATGCGCATTGGCTGCTGGGAACTTTCCACGGCGTCGGGCAGGAATGTCATGAATTGTGATCACCTCGATCGCTCCTAGAATTTGGGTGATTTTTTGACGTCTGTTCAGGGGCCGGAAGCCGTCAGTCCGCTTTCGGGGACGAAGCGCGATAAGCTGCGGCTTCTGATACTATGGCTGCCAGACTGCCGTCGCCGATCCCGAAAGCCGCCTCTTCAGCGGTCTGTTGGCTATGCTGCCCGTTGTCTTTCAGAGGCTAGCGTCGCATCCGGCGGGAAGAACTTCCGCCGCGCCATCAGACAGTCATTGCCGCCTGGCATGCAGGCGCGACAAACGTCCGGGCGGATTTCATAGATCGAGCATGTGGTCGCTTTGCCCACTACCCCAACAAGCGCCGCGCAGCGCGCGCCGTCGCAAAGCATGCCGCTTTCGTCGCCGGCGACAAATTGGGTGGGGATCCGGTCGAGCTTGGCCTCATCTTCGGTGGAAAATCGCGGCCACTCCGAGGAGTAGGAGCAACAGGCACCACAGGACTTGCAGTCGAAGTCTGCGGGAATTTGTTCGATCATCAGAGCTTCAATGCCGATCTGCGTCCCTTTGGCGGGCATTCAAGAAAACGCTATCTCGACTTCCGCTTTCGCATCGGCGCCGTGGGAATGGAGTTGAAAAGGTCGGCTTCGACCGTCGCTGGCGTCGCTCCCAAGTCGTTCGGGGCGGGGGCTTTGCGATCATTGCTGTGCTTGTCTGGCGCCTTGGCCGTGATGGTCGCTGCGCCCTTTTCTTGATCTTTTGCGGCAAATTTGATGGCCATCGAGGCTTCCTGTGTCAACTGGACCGGCTGCGAAGCCGGCCGATCAACGCCGAAACGGCAGTGATGTTCATTTCTTCGGAGGACCAGTTCCTGGTCTCCTCGATATGTCTGGGGGCGAGTTCGCGGTGTGTGCTGCCACTATAGGCAGCATCCGGATGGATGGATTTCTGGCCGCTAAGGTCTTCGGTAATGTGTTCGATCAGGTAGTTCGGACATTCGGCTCGTCCAAGCACGCCAATGCGCACCTGCGCATCGCCACGGGCGCGGCGGCAGCGCTCCAGTTTTTCAAGGATGCGCCTAACGTACTCGATCGGATGATCGAGGTTCTCCACCACATCGGCTATGATGGCGTCCCCCGGAGTTTTCACCAGAACTGCGCGTCTTGCCATCAGTTCTTGGCCGCCCGTTTGGACGTGCGGGGGGTTGTTCCAGCACGCATCTCTTCTGCTTCCTTCTGCAGGCGCATTTCTTTCAATCGCGCCGTCTTCGCGTCGCGTTCTCTGGCAATCGCCTCACTCTCTTCGACAATGCGATTGCGGGCGAGGAACTGCGTCTGCGTCTTGCCGAAGTTGAGTTCAGCCCGTGCGCGTGCGCTCTGAGGATCTCGAGACATCATCTATCTCCTTGTTCAGCAAGCCATCTAAACAAAAAAGGCCAGGCATTCGCCTGACCCTTCCTTGTCATCCGTTCAGCCACTGGTGCCAGTACATCCGTGGTCACCGGACCGAAGGGATGATAATTACGCGGCCTGAAGCTTGTCGGCCGACATCTTGCCCGACTTGTTGTCGCGGACCATCTCGTAGCTGAGCTTCTGGCCTTCGACGATAGTGCGCAGGCCGGCGCGCTCGACGGCGGAGATGTGGACGAAAACGTCCTGGCCGCCATTGTCAGGCTGGACGAAGCCGAAGCCCTTGGTGGCGTTGAACCATTTAACTGTGCCGGTGTTCATGACGAACCCTTTCTTAGCATATGAAATCCCCCGCGCGTTTGCACGGTGGCAGTCGGGTCGATTTTTGAAGGGAGGTTCGTCGAGGAGGCGCCAATAGCGCGCAGAACAAATCAGACAAGCAAACATCGATGCTGTGTTCATACGCCATCTTTGAATGCATGTCAACTTTTGGTTTAGGGCTTCTTCATTTTTCGCAGACTGGTTGTCCGGGAAGTGCAGCGCGCAACGTTTGCTGCCGCATTCATGGCGAGTAGCCGTTTGAATTCCACGTCCGTCTAACGCTTGGTGCTTCTGAGATCGGTTTCCGTCAGTATGTAGAAGCTTTTGTTGCCGCGAACATAGGCCTTCTGCGCAGCACTCAGGATTCGAAGCCGGGCCGCATCAAAAGCTGCCAGGCATTTCTGCTCGGCATCGATCGCCGGCACCACATTCAACAATGCTCCGGCCTCGATCGAGAAGGGTATTTGGAACGTGCCATCATATCCGACGAAACGAATGCGCTTTGCGGCTTCATCATAGCTTCGGCTGCGATTGGGAAAGCTCAGCGTCATGGTTTGTCTCCCGTCCGGATCACTTCGGCTCGTCTTGCGGGGACTCCGGTGAAAACGTGGTAGATGCTGTGCTGCGCCAGCGCGCCACCCTCATTTTCCCAGACGCCGATAGCGAAAGCGTCTCGGCCTCTCTGGTTCTTTTTCTCGTTCACTCGCATGGCGGTGCTCCTAACGATCAGAGGTCGTTCAATAGATCTCTGTCGACAACTTCTTGTACGCCTACAGCAGCCTGTTGCGCTCCACGAGTTCACGAATCCGCCGAAGGGTGCCGTCACAGTCGGATTTCTTGCGGCGCAAAAGCTCGGCATTTTCGCCAGGCCGGATGCGGCCATCAGGCAGAAGATCCGGTGTCGGGTATGGAACGGGCCGCTTCGGGCCTGAAGTTAGTGTGATGTGTGTCATTGTTGTTGTCCTTCGTGAATGAACTGCCGTTCGGACAAAGCCGCTTCCTTTCAGACTGGCCTCACCACAGCACAGTAAAGTTGCCGCCCCTGATCGTCGCTGATGCTGACGATGTCAGGGTCCTGCGGCATGTCGAGCGTGCGGAAGAGCGATCTCGCCATGCCGATCGCCGCGTCGGTATCGATAGCATCGCAGGCCACGCGGCCGAGAACCGCATGTGCGTTGTCCAGTTCACGAACCCGGCTGAATTCAATGACGACTTTCATTTGGGCTACCTAGCGTAAGAGAACGGGCGCGCAACGCTCAATTCTTGGGCGTGCGGTGCCCTCCATTGCCGTTGCCGGCGAGCCTGGTCTGCGAGCCGAATGGTGTCTCGACTTTGACCGGCGCCTTTTGCTTTTTCGGTTTCCTGATTTCGCGATTGCTGCGCCGCTGACTCTTTGCCATGCAAATCTCCTGTCAGTTGAAGCCGGTTGCGACCGGCGGCGTCTCGATGAGTTCAAGTGCGTTTTCGGTTGCTACACGCTCGTGCCGCTCATCATCATTTCGAATGCGGTATTGAGGCGAGTTGTCCCGTTCCGGCAGGGTCGCGGTGATGCGATAGGTCCCTGCCGTCGTGTCCGACTGGTTGAACCTGTTCTTGAAGTGAACCGACTGTCCTACTACGAAGCGATGCGGTGACATCTTCTCGTGTCCTCTGGTTTCGCCCGTGCCAGGTTTGGCCCGAGCTTGGAGCTTCATTGCGCCTGCTCTCGATCCTCCTGAAGTGCGGCTTCCAACTCGGAGAAACCGATCTCCACCAGTTGCGCCGTCATCATATCTGTCGAGATTGATGGCAGGTGGATGAAGGTTGCGACACGGCGATAGGCGAGCCAGGAAAACGCCGTCGATGAGGTCTTCATCCTGATCGATGGCGTAATCGCCCGGCGTCTGCACCTCGTCGACGCCCCTCAATGCGAAGGGCGCGGAGACGTGGACAATGGATCGGGTCGTGCGTGTCGACATATTCATGTCCTCGCGAAACAAAGACTGGATTTTACCCTGTCCTGCTTCGCTGCTTTCGGAGCTCGGTTGAGATCGAGAGCTGTCGGCTTATCCGTCTGGCCTTCGACGATCCGCCCAACCCAGTGCGCGCCAGCGCGCTGAGATGGTCAAAACGTCCGTGTTGCCATCGCGATGGCAACACCTTGCCATGCATTCACATCGTAAATTTGGATAGAGAATGGCGGGTCGAAGTCTGACACCGCGAGAGGCCAAATCAGGCCAAATGAGCGATAGTGTTTCGTAAGCCCCAATTGAGGTTTATTCGAGGCGCACAAGTTGCCTGGGTTATGCTTCGCAGGGCGCGGAAAGCCCGCCACCCCGTGAGAGACGACGGGCCGAGGAGTGCCGGCCGGGGGGGTGAGGAAATACCCGCATAGACACTGAGTGCTTATGAGCGCATGGTAACTGCTTGAGGGCCCATGGGGAGGGCTCGACCCGTGCCGGGGCATGTGAGTATTGTACCCCAGCGAAGGAGGGCAGCATGTCTTCCAACAATCACCAGCAGTACCTGGGACCTGATGACATGGCGCTGATCGAACGGGTCCTCGCCAAGGCCGGATTTCGAAAGTCGACCGTCTGCTCGACGATTAGCAGCGATGCCGCCAGATTTCTCGTCGGAGAATTTCAGGACGGAGTGACCCAGCAACTGGAACTGGCCTTATCTCTCGACCAATACATGAGGAGGCGTGATTCCTGAGGCTCCGTCCTCGAGAGCGCAGGTAGCATGCAGAGCACTGCGTCAGAACGGCTTTTGGCGGCGAACCCGGGCCATGCCACAATCCGGTATTTGCCGACCGGATTATTTCATCGCCTCAAAGGTCGCGCCCCGAGTTGAGGGAATGAGCCTGTCACAACTCACGGCAAGGGCCCGGCTGCGAAGATGTGATTGTTCCAGCCAGGCCCTCAGGGCGGGTCGTATCTCGCGACCCGCTTTTCTTGCCGCCTTGCGGTAAACTCTAGGCCCTACGCACGGCACCCTCAGGTGGAGCAACAGTCAATGTGGTTCGGCGCCCTACTGGTCATTTGCGACGACTTGGCTGGCATAGAGAATGGCCGTCTTGAGAGGCCGGCAGCGCTGCTTCCAAAAGCCTGATCGCCTGGCGGAGAGAGGCCTTCCGGCGCTGCGAGTACACGGTGAACCGACCTAGGCCCTTTCTGGCCGGCAAAGTGCCGGACATGGAGTGATTTAGATCGACTCTGAGCAACAAATGGCGCACGGTGGCGTGGTTGGTGTCATCTGATAAGGGCGATGCCGAGTAAGGGCCAACGTACCCTAGCCCCGAACAAAGGAGGACATCATGTCTTCCACCTATCTTAGCTTTGCAGATATGAACATGATCGAGCGGCTTCTGGCGGAAGTGCGCGAACCAGGATCAATACACGACGTCGCTAGGGAAAACGCGGCAGTGCATTTTCTCACTCGAGAAGTCGAGCAAAGCCAGGCGGCCGAAGAGGATCTTCGACCTAAGCTGGCCGCACATCTTGATGAGTGGGAAACCACAGGCGCCGCCATCGTGCGATGGGACGATGAAGGCCGCGCTCGCGGCGTGTCGTTGCGTGCGGAAGCGCAGCGTCGTAGCGACAACGATACCGATGGCACGCGCAGACGTATGACCGAAACCAAAGACCGCAATCAACTGATTTAGGTTCGGTCCACTCATTCGGTACGGCTCTTGGATGCGTCGAAAACCATGGAGTAAGGACCATGCGAACGACCCGATCTATTGTTCGGTTTTCCTCGCCGTTCCTGCTGTATGGATTCGATGCTCCGCAACCGGCCGGCGAGTATTATGTCGACCAGGACGACGAATTGATCGAAGGCATTTCGTGGTTGGCATATCGGCGCGTTGCTACCTTCATCCACCTGCCTGCGATACGCACTGGCACTATGACGCGACAGATCGTCCAGATAGACCCCGCCGATCTGGAAGCAGCGCTGGAGAAAGATGGCGAAGTAGCGACGGGTGCCACTGCTACAGAAACGCAAACGCCGACGTCATGATGAACACACCCAGGTGTTTCGGCCATGAGCAATGAACTTCCAGATCAGGTGCGGGCGGCAATCGCAACGTTCCTGGATGCATGCCAAAAGGAGGCACGGCCGTTTGCAATTTCGGAGGCCCTTGGCGCGGTGCGGAGCGTTTTCCCGGACTTAGATATTTCCGACCAGGAGTTGGTGGATGCCATCACCAGCGAGGCTTCGGTGGCGGGCTTTGATGTAAACTATGATCTTGGAAAAGATGGATGAGATGCCAGCGCGTGCAGTTCTAAAAGAAAAAAGCGGGCCGTGATGCCCGCCTCCCTTCACTCCTGAGACAGGTGAACCCCCATCCAGCCAAGCCCTCTCTTATTATTGTGCAATGCAGCAACGCTATTGCTGCGAGTGCGTTGCACAGAATGCCGTCCAATTCCGGGCGTCAAAACAGGGACGGCCACATTGCGAAAAATCTTCGATACCATTGTCCGGCTTGCTGCGCTGCGAGCGCAACATACCGTTCATTCCGCCAGTTCGGGCATTAACGACCATCTCCAGACACTGACCGGCTTCGGGAGTAACCCCGGCGCGTTGGCAGCGAAGTGTTATCTTCCCACAGGCCTTCCGGAAGGCGCACCACTCGTGGTCGTGCTTCATGGCTGTACTCAGAATGCAGCCGGCTACGATCATCACTCCGGCTGGTCGCAGCTTGCCGCGGAAGCGGGCTTCGCGCTGCTCTATCCCGAGCAGCAGCGTGCCAACAATCCGAACCTTTGCTTCAACTGGTTTCAGCCTGCCGATACCAGGCGCGACATGGGCGAGGCGCTTTCGATACGGCAAATGATGGAGGCGATGGTCCTCGCGCACGGCCTCGATCGAAAGCGCATCTTCATCACGGGTCTCTCGGCCGGCGGCGCAATGGCGGCGGTCATGCTGGCGACGTATCCGGAGGTCTTTGCCGGCGGCGCGATCATCGCCGGATTGCCGTACGGCAGCGCAACGACGGTCCCGCAGGCGTTCGATCGCATGCGCGGCCAAGGCGGCCCGTCGCAACGGGATCTGCAACAGGCTGTCCACAGCGCGGCGGATCATCCAGGACCATGGCCAAGGATCTCGATCTGGCAGGGCTCAGCCGACCAGACGGTCGCGCCGTCCAACGCGGAAGCCATTGCGGCACAGTGGCTAGGCGTTCATGGCCTCGATAAGAAGAGGCCGACGCATTCGGAAACGGCAGGCAGGCTTTCAAGACAGGTCTGGTGCAACGCCACCGGCGAGACGATGATTGAGATCAATTCAATTGTCGGCATGGGCCACGGCACGCCCATTGGCAACGACGATCTCGGCGCTCCGGGACCTTTCATGCTCGATGCCGGCATCTCTTCCACGCGGGAGACCGCGCGGTTCTGGGAGATCGCGGCAATGGAGAAGAACGGCTCCACAATATCAAGGTCAGCGATGCCTGCCGGTCAGCGCCCTCCGCCTCTTCCGCAGATGCCGGATACGGCAAAGGCGAAAACAGTGTTCCCTGAGTTGACCGCCATTCAACAGGCCCCGTGTGACACATCACCGGAGGCCACGGGAATTAGAAAGATCATCGAGGATGCGCTGCGCGCAGCAGGGCTGATGCGCTAGACGAACCTCGTGTTTCCTGATTTCGCGGAGCTGGCCTTTGCCATGGTGCTCTCCTGGCATTTGGAATGTCCTCGCGAAACAGAGACTGTTTGCCATTTCTCGCTGTTTTCGGACCTCGGTTGAGTTCGTGAGCTGTCGCCGCATCCGTCCGCCCTCGATGATCCGCCCAGGCGAGTGCGTTATAGCGCGCTGAGATGGACGAAAAACAAGCGGACCCTAAGCGCCGCAATCCGCCACCCCGGAGTCCTGCCAAGCGCGATAAACAGAGCTAGGCCATTGCGTCCGGCGTGCCGCGATTGCGCCACCGGCATCCAACATTGCCTCTGACGCATATGTAGAACGGCGCAACCCAGACCTACAGCTTGCCCTGGGTACGTCTGCTTTTGGGCTGTGGTAAAGGCGGCCTTGAACGACCGACATTGGGCGCAGAGCTGTAGATCGTGTTGGCTGGCCGAACGTCCGCGTGCTTGCTATGCCCGCGCGAAAGCGGTCATTCCGCTTCCCACCCAGAACAGACAGGCCACCACAGTATCCTGCGGGTCGAAGCGGTCATCCGCGATGCATCGGGTGACCGCTTCGAATGTCAGATTTCAGTTCGCTCGGCCAAGAGCAGCGCATCCTCGACGTCGACGCCGAGATATCGGACAGTGTTCTCGATCTTGGAATGGCCAAGCAGGATTTGGATGGCCCGGAGATTTCCAGTCGCCTTGTAAATCATCGATGCCTTCGTGCGAGGAAGCGAGTGAGTGCCATACTCCTCCGGACGCAGTCCGATCGCGGTCACCCATTCATCAACCAGGCGGGCGTACTGCCTTGTGCTCATGTGGCGGGAGTGATTGACCCGACTCGGAAATGCATAGTCCTCGACCGTGCCCCCACGGCTTTCAAGCCAAGCCAGAAGACTGGCTCTCACGTCGCTGGTTATCTCGAAATGGACTGGACGACCCGTCTTTTGCTGAACGACGATCGCACGGGTCCTAATTTCCGGCCCTGCGACCAAGTCGCGGATCCTGATCTTTACTAGGTCGCAGCCGCGAAGCTTGCTGTCGATTGCCAGATCGAACAGGGCACGGTCACGAATGCGTCTCTCGCGATCGAGGAAGAAGCGAACAGCCCAGACCTGCTTCTGCGTGAGCGGACGCTTAGTTCCCACCTTCTTTCCAGCGTTCCAAGCTGCGCGCTCACGGCTAGCATCATCGTATTGAGAGTGACCCATGTGAGTTCTCTTCGGCCTTGATTGGCCGATGGAGAAACGGGGCGCCAGACCCACTGCTCAGGGCCGAGGAACGAACCCGCTGCGCGGGATGGGCGCGCGCGGTGGGGTAGAGGTCACGGGCCGGCCCCCGCGCCCGCATTGAACGTCGTCCGGCTGGGGCAGAGCATCTCGGGCTTCTTCAAC
>NZ_JBDZDR010000018.1:0-18598 GCF_040049255.1 Mesorhizobium sp. KR2-14
TGAAGAAGCCCGAGATGCTCTGCCCCAGCCGGACGACGTTCAATGCGGGCGCGGGGGCCGGCCCGTGACCTCTACCCCACCGCGCGCGCCCATCCCGCGCAGCGGGTTCGTTCCTCGGCCCCCAAGCTGCCGGGCGGCAACGCGCCCCATTCCGCTATTCGAGCTGGACCGGTCGCCGAAGAGGTGATCCTCAGATCACGCTCCAACGGCGTTGGCGGCGTGCGCGATTCCGATCTCCATGCTGCAGTGGTGCTTGCCGGTATGCTCGAGGTCGGCTCGGGACTGGCATGTGCAAGCGCCGATCGACGCGGACGAAGTCATGCTGGCATTAAGGCGGAACGCCAGCCTGCTGGCGCGGGCCGAACGGGTGTTGGGTAAGTGCTATGCTTCGGCCAAAGCCATCATTGCTGAGAAAAGACACGATGCCGAACGGGTCTATATGCGTTGCGGGACCGGAGGCTTGCATCGCGGTCCAGCCATACGCCATTGCGTGAGGCAGATAGCAGATAGCTTGTCAGTCTTTGAAGCGGTCAAATGCGGTAAGGCGCCTGACCGGTGGGTCGGCTTCATCCCAGCGATAGATTTCCGAGCGCAGGTAGCGGAGTTCGTTCTCGAGTGCGTCTTCCGCAAGCTCGATCCACCAGGATTTCGGCCGGCCGTCACTGCCATCCGACCAGCGATAGCCGCGCGCCTTCAGATGGTCCTTCATGTCGAACGGGCTGTTTGCCGCGAAGATTCGAACGCATGATCGCTGACTGGCTGCGTAGAGCTCGGCAAACGGCGAGCGCGCCAGCTCTCCCCCGTCCTGCGCAAGAACCTCGAGCAGCGCAAAACAATCATCGACGGCCCGGTGGCCCTTATGAAAATAGCCCGCTTGCCCGACCAGATAACCGAGCTTGGTGCCCTCGAAGCCGCGAGACGCCCAATCGACTTCCGAGACCGAGCAGGCCCAGGCCTTTCCCGCGAAGATGGGTGAGAAGGTTTCGCAGAACGGCCGATCGAAGCCGGCGTTGTGGGCGATCACGAGATCAGCGGGTTCGACGAGGGCGCGAAGCTGGTGGACATCGATCATCTGGCCGGCCACCAAGTCGTCGGTTATGCCGGTCAGACGCGTGATCTCCGGTGGGATCGAAATGCTCGGTTGCTGCACGCCACCGTAGACGCCGATGACATCGCCGAGATTACCAGCCTCATCAAATGTGAAGGCAATGATGCCGATCTCAATAATCTCGTCCTTGCGATGATTGAGGCCGGTGGTCTCGGTGTCGACGATCACGCCCCTCAAGGGAAATCCAGCTCGCGCGGCCGCGGTGACAGAACGAGGCTCGAGTTTTTTCAAGATGCGGTAGCGGCCGGTCGCCTGGAGGTGCCGCACCATGTCGTCTTCACTCAACACAGGCGATGGTTGCTGTTTCATCGCCGATGAACCAGCCGCCTTTGCAGGAGCCGTCGCTTGCGAAACAAACAAATCGAACTGCTGCGCCATTCGCTTATCTCGAGCTCATGCTCAAAACGATTCTCCAGACTGCATCGTCGGTCAAAGTCGCTATAAGGCATCCACCCGAACAAATCAGGAGAAAACATGGAAACCGTGGAAATCAGCAACCGTAGCGACTTCGCCCTGTGGGCGATTCAGCGGGCGCAGGAAATCGTGACGGTAGAAGGGGCCGCCTTTGCGATTGCCGCTCGTGACATGAAGGAAGAAGCCCTGACGGAGACTGCCGCCGCGCTTGGCAAGGCGATCAGCGATGCCATGCTTGAAGTGTTCGATGGCCTGATAGGTGACTAGGCGGTGTGGATGGATTGCCGCATGTATTGCGTTTGGGAGTCCTGACTTGAGCTTTGTCTGACTCCTGGAGTGCCGACTGATTTGGAGGTCGGTAGGCCGCAAGAAGGTGCGGGACTTGAATGCGGCCTGACATTGTCGGCTGCCGACCCCAATAGAACCTGCACAGCCTTCGCAGGGAGAAGCCGCTTCTGGCGCTATGCATCACTTCGCACAACGATATGGAGATCGCCGCGTTCGCGCGATCGTGGCGGCAGACGCGCATACGTCGATCAGTGTTCGTATTCACCGAAGTCGGCTTTGGCTTACACTCGGCTGGCGGAAGGGGCGACATTGGAAATGTCGGGACCGTTAAATGCGCTGCCTGGAGGCAACGATATTCCCGGTAACATCGGTAACAAGGTAACTTTGGGTGTTCTCGTCGCGGGCTCTTTTCGGCGATTGTTACCATGTTACCGATGTTACGGGGGTAGCCATCTTCTCGAAGTCGGTGAGATCAAGCGGCTCGCGGTCGAAGACCTCCACGAGCTTCTTGATTGTATGGGTTTCAAACGATTGCGTGTAATTGCGGTAAATCTGAAGGCCAGCCTTTTCGCGTAGTCCAGATCCATCGCTGCAATGTCAGCATCGAGCCAATCTTCGTCGCTCATACGGTCTTGACATCCAATCTCTGATTGCTCGGATTGCTTCCTATTCCGAGCGGTGTATCGCCTTGACCGCTTGCGCGAGGTCGGCGACGCCAAGCCGTCGCATGACTTCCTTGGCGTAGGCGGCGGACAACGGCGTCTCGATCCCGTTCCTGGTAGCGTTCATCAAATAAGAGATCCCGTCGCGGCCATTTTTCAGCTTGCGCGCGCTGTCAATGGCCAGATCCGCGAGGCGCTCTGCCGTTAGCGGCGTGATGGTTTGGGCAAGTTTTGTGGATAGCACCACGTGCAGACCGCCAAGGCCAACATGACGTTCTATCGCGACACGCTTCAGGTCGCCGGTTTCGGGCTCGCTGTAGGGTTTGCCGCTGCCGATAGCATCTATTTCGCGCCGATAGAGGATATCGCACGCTGTCTTCACATCGGCATCGACCTCGTAAATCCAGGCCTTCACCCGAGCTCCGCCGCTCACCACAGGCACGAGCGTCGGTGCTCCTTCCCGTCCGCGGCTTGACCGCGCGTATTCGACTGCGAACGGCGTCAGGACATCTCGTGTCGTAGCGATCGTGACTCGCTCCAGCTCTTCACCGGGATCGGTGATCAGCGAACCGTACGCGAGAATGCCAATCCGTAGTTTCACCTTCGCGCGAGGGATCGTCACGTCCTTACCGTCAATGGTGAAGGTGAAGTGCTGCTCGCCGATCGCAAAGTCTACATCGCCGTAGTGGACCTCCCGGTGATGGTTCGCGCAGAGCGTGACGATGTTGGCCGCGGAAAGTGAACCGATCTCCTTGCGGTGCACCGGCATGACGTGGTGGGCCTCGACATAGGGTTCGCCGTTTCGCTTCGTAAAGCCAAAGGGATTGCGACCCAAAGCCTCGCACAGCTGACAACGGAAGGCGTTCAGGCGCTTTACCTCCGTGCCGATCGGTCCACGTTCGATACCTTTACTGATTCGGATTCTCACCTCTGGGCTGGCGTGCAGGAACTTGCTTTCTAGCTCCGCAAGCCGATCAAGCGTGTCAGCACCGTCTTGGGCAACTTCCGCGGCAATCGCGTCCTGATCCTCACCGAGCAGGTCAAGCACCGCTTGGAAATCAATCGCAGAAATTGGAAACGATGCCGCCTGGAAACCGTCGAGCAACAAACGGGACAGGCCCGGCAGCTCTTCCCGCAACCGCTCAATGGTGAGCGGTTGCGCAAGGTAGTTGCGCAGATAGCGAACGCCGACTGTGGGCCATCCCGGATCACGTCCTGCGTCAGCCGCCCAAAAAGCACCGTTCGCGCCAGTGCCGGCGAAGGATGGTCCTTCGATTTCACACAAGGCGTAGATGCCGGGCTCGAGCGGCTCACGGCCATCCCGGTCCGCAGCGCTGCGGCGATCCACACCAACACGGACAAGGGCGAGCTGTCCCGCGCCAAACTTCGATGCGTCACTGGGACGGACTCCCCAAGTGTCGGCAGTCACACCACTTTCGAGAAACTTGTCGATTGCCCATTTCGCAGGATTGCACACGAGCACCCAGTATGGGCCGTCTGTAGGAACGGGCAGTTCGTCTCCGACCTCTTCCTCTTCGGGCGTCGGGGCGGGGTTAAGAAACGGCACTTCCGGCGCGGCGGGCGGCGTCGCAACCGACTCGCCCGGTCCATCTTCGAGACCTTCCGCCCAAGCGCGAACGGCGATTTCATTCCCGGTAAGCTCCGCCTTCCAAAGCAGATGCGCCTGACCCGGTAGCTTTTGCGTCTCTAGGACCAGGCGCTCAAAGTCATGCTGCTGCCAACGAAACGACTGTGCGACGCGTTGCATTGCCTGCACGGGAAACGGCCATGATCGGTCCTCCTGTTGCCAGGCCTCAGTAAACGGGGCCGCTGCCGTCAGTCCAAGCGGCGGCAGACCTAGGCGGTAGCAAGCAAAATCCAGCCTAGACTGAATGTTTCCGTATACGCGGCCATGGCGCGCCATGTCGGTCATGCCGAGGGTCGCGGCCGCATCGGCATTCGCGAAGTGCGAGATGTGGCCGCCGTTTGCGGCTGCTCGAGCGCCCAGCCACTTCAACAGCTCCTCGGTGCGAATTTGCGCCGGTATCGCGGGACGGGCGGGCGGCTTCTCGCTCGCGTTGGCCAGTCCCAGTGTGCGCCGTGAATACCACAATGCTCGCGGCGAAAACTCCTCCGGGTGATCGATGACGATCTTCTCGTATGAGAGATCATCCAGATCCTCGCGATGCAGGGTTTCATAGCCCTGCGTCGGCTTCGACTTTGCTACCGCGGTCTCTGCCGCCTCAATTAATCCGCGATTGCGAAGCTGATCAAGCGTGCGGTTCGCATTGCTACCCTCGCGTTGCTTGATCGCCAGATACTCGCTCACGGCGCGAACGATCTTTTCCTCAGCAGGCGTCAGTTCGCTCAGATCAAGACCAGTCCGCTCCGAAATCATCCTGCGGGCGATGAATTCGCCGCGCTCCTTAAATGCCGCGGAAGTTTCTTCATCGAAGACCACTCGTTCGCGAACGTTCTTCTCTAGCTGTATTAGACCTTTGAAATCCTTGATCGCTTTGAGCGATCGGCTGACACGCTCGTCTATGCTACTCCCAATCCGGATTTTGAAAGATTCCAAGCGTGTTTTCTAGCGAATCTGCTCACTATGACGAATGCAGGCAAGAGGGGCGAGTCCCCCGTCGTTGACTCGGTGAAGGATTGCTTCTGAATCTGGTGCGAGCAGCCTGGAACAGCTCACTTTAGGTGAACGATGGAACGGCCGCTTCTCGCCAACATCATCTCGTGGCTGCCAGTCCGTTCTCGGCCCCCAAACGGTTCGCAAAATGGCTCCGCCGTTCGTTTCGCGCATCCGATCGGCGTGGTCGCGTTATAGGCGGACGCCATCGCAGCTTGAGCATAGCAGGGCCCGAGCTGAACTGGCGGCTAGAAGCACGCCCAGGGCTCGGGTGTCGAAAGGCGCAGGAATATCCACCAAGTCAGACCTACACCCGACCAGCAAGCGATTATAATCAATCGCATGATCCACCGGTGTATAATGATGCGGGTGCCAAGCTTTATGTAGAGAGGTACAAACTGATCCGCAACCGTGGCGTATTCCCTGTTAAGCTTCTCTTTTTGCCGCCGAAGATCGCCTTCGATGTTGTTCAAAGTCATAAGCTGATTGTAGACCGCGACTGACAGGAGTAGAACGAAAAGTGTTGCACCGATCGAAATCGCGAGGTTCGCCCAGAATTCTACTCCGCACGTCGTTGCGGTCTTGAGCTGTGTCGCAATGATGATCGTCGCTACCGGGACGCCCATGACCTGGTTTTGGATGTCGTGGAAGGTCTTGTGAATTTTGTTGGTATATTCGTTGATGGCTTCCTCAGTCTTACTTTTTATTTTCTCATAGGAGAATTCTGAGGCGAACAGCTTGTAGCCGTCCTGGGTCTTCGAAACGAGTTCACGCAGATGTGTGAGCAGAAACCTGAAGCGTTCGGTCTCGGGCTGATGTCGGCATAGCTCAATGACGTTCGAGGCCAAAATGGCCGTTTTCTGATCCTTGTGAATTTTCTCGAATACGAAGTCTTCGAGCTCATCGACTACGGCCGGCTTCACCTCATTGAGATCGGTTGCCTTGTAGAGGAACGGAATGCGCAGCCGACCAGGTCCCAGGAAGATAGCTTCAGCCTGAAATGGGTCAACGAGCGCCGCCGCCTCTGACAGTGCCCTGATGAGTCTCTGCGTGTTCCGGTACTTCACAACTGACTCTGGAACATCCGCGTCGTTGTAGGCGAAGCGCTCGCTAAACAAATAGAACCGTGATGGCTCCTTGATGCGGTGCGATGGGGCTGCAAGCAGACCCTCCACATTCCGTGCGAGCGAACCGAGACCTGAACGGGGCGGCGAAATCTCCACGGAAATCGTCCCGCTGAGGACCAATTGATCCGATGAGTCGCGGATAGTAATGCCCGAATCTTTGAAGGCGCCGTCATCTGTGTCTATCAACTTCAGCGTCTCGAGGACGGAGTGGTCTCGGATGTGAAGACGATTAACCGATCCGTCGGCAGAGAAGGCCGTGTTCCTGTACAATAGGATTAACTGATCAAACGTGATCATCGACATCCTACTCCCGATCGCGTTCGAGTTCCTGCACTAGTTGATCTGGCAACTCGGTGAACGTTACCGTCTTCTTGTCGGGATCGTAAACGATCTTACCCTCGGCCAGAGCGCGTCGGTCGAATTCCATGGACCACAGCGGCGTCTTGGCCGTGAACTTTACCATCGCCCTGAGGGCGCGCCTGTTCGGAACGAACCCGTCCCCTAGCGCAACGTCCGGGTCACCCAGCGCCTTCGCCAGGTGGCCTGGCTTTTCCGGGAAGAGTTCGTTCGCAAAGGCTTCAAAATCGAGTGGAACTCCGTCACGGATATGCCGTTCGCAGATATCGTATGCCTTCTGCAGGAAAGCCTGCTTATCCTTGACCACGCCTTTCGCAGGGTCTGCGAAATCCTCCAGTACGCGGATGAGGGTCTTGGTATCTTCCCTGTCTTGCACGGTGGTGTCGCAACCAAGAAATTCCTTGAAGTACTCGGCGACGTCTCCCTTTCCTTTCAGAAAGCCGATGTAGCGGTCCGCGTCATTCAGCCACGCTGTTATGTTCACCCGACCGGCGAACCGGAACCCGTCGAGATCGAGATGTTTGACGTCGGCGATATCGAGATCGTTCGTGAGAGCCGCACCAAGTTTGTCGTTGATGATGGCAACCATCAAGAAGACATGGCCATCCTTTTCGATATGGGCAAACAAGACATGGCCGCCTGTCGCTCCGGCCTTCCGACGCGCCTGGGTGGTCAGGGTGGTCATTAGCTTTTGAGTGAGTGTCGCGAAGTCTTGGACGCCCTTCTGAAAGTCGGCGATGAATGTCTGGGCCGGGTAATCTTCGACGTTTTCCGAAAACCGTCCATGTGCCTTCGAGGCTCTGTTCGCATACAGCGTGTGGAGATCGTTGACGACACGCACTACCGTCTCGGAAACATCCAGTTGGTCCTTTCCCAAGATGGTCTCAAAGTCGGCAGGCCCCTTGCGCCGCAGGTCGTGAACCGCGACCTGAACCACACTATCGACCATCGAATCCCCCTTTTGCTGCCCCAACGTTTTTGACCGCGTATAGGCACGAATCAAGTCCTGTAGTTGCCTTCAGAGCAACTTACTAGAGTTGATAGATTATTTGGATTCATAGGATGTTGTGTTCGAGATATTGATATCTCGACAGATTGCCTTCGGTAAAAGTGCATTCCCAGCTCGGTCAAAAATCAACTGCATGGCCGCTTTGGGGTCGTAGCGCTATCGATTTCAGATGACTGCGAGGGGTCGGTTGCTGAACGGCAGCTTGCCGCCAATCGAAACTTGACGGACCGCTCCCGGCCCCAATCGGGACATGTGCAGACTTCGCAGAGAGGAGCGGCTTCTGGCGCTATGCATCTCTTCTTCGTCTTCGTCGCACAATGATACGAAGATCGCCCGCGTTCGCGCAGACGCGCATACGTCGACCAGTGATCGTATTCACCGAAGTCGGCTTTGGCTTACACTCGGCCGGCGGAAGGGGGGACGTGGGGAATGTCGGGACCGTTATAGGCGCTGCCTGCAAGAGGACGATATACCCGGTAACATCGGTAACAAGGTAACTTTGGCGCTCTCGTCGCGGGCTCTTTTATGCGATTGTTACCATGTTACCGATGTTACCGGGGTACGCGATCTGGTGCTCATTGAGCGCCGTTCTTTGGGTGCAGATAGCGGCCACGCCCGGATTTCTGCACTTCCTGGGCCTTCAGCATCGAGTAGAGCAGCCTGCGAATGTTACCGTTCCTCATGCCGGTAACATCTGCGAGCTCTGATGGGGACATGGGTTCGGTCGCCTCTTCCAGGGCGGCCAGAATGTTACCGCGCTCGTCCGAGCGGCGAACATCTGCGGCTTCGCCGGTAACGATCCAGAAGCCGCCGACGAAGGTTAGCGCGCTTTCCTTCTCCTCGACGTCACGGCCGCGGACATAAAGCGACACGCCATTCTGATTGCGATCGAGCACCAGCGTCGTGTCGGCGCAGGCCGACAGCCCGTTGGAGCCGCTCAGCGCCTCGAGCGGATCATCAGCCCCGCCCTTGCGCGTGTGGTGGAGGCAGACGACCGCGATGCCCCGTTCCGTCGCCCACTGCTGCAGCGGGGCCAGAGCGGCATAGTCGTTCTCATAGGCGTTGAGGGCGGGCTTGCCGGCCGGCTTGATCCGTTGGAAAACGTCGATGACGACCAGGCGCGCGTTTTCTGACGACAGGCGCCACTCGTCGAGGGCTTTGAGAAAGCTGTCGTCGAGGCGCGGGGCATTGTCCACCCACCCGAGGCGCGAGAGGTCCGGGATCTGCCGCTCGTCCGGGAACAGGGCCCTGATCCGGGTCTGGATGCGTCGCCGGCCGTTCTCCAGGTCGATGTAGAGCACATCGCCCTGCTCGCAGTGGATCGAGCCCATGGCCAGGCCACCACTGGCGACGGCGATCGCCCAATCCAGCGCCAACCAGGTCTTGCCCAGCTTCTGGCGGCCGGCGAGGATGCTCAGCCCCTCGGCAACATAGCCCGGCACGATCCAGCGGATCGGCGGAAACTCCATTGCCATGAGCGCGGTGGTGCTCGTCGGCCTGAAGCGCGGCTCGTGCCGCCTGCGCCTCTCGTGGTCTGCTATCGGGGTGACCGTGTCGTTGATCATGCGGCCTGCCTGTTTCTGGAGATCACGAAGAGTTCGGGCATGCGAGCCGGGCGCATGTGGCGCTTGTAGAGCGGCAGCAGGCCCTCGGCGATGGCGATGCGGGGAGCATCCCGGAGCCGGTCAAAAGCCCAGCTCCAGTCGAGCACGACGATGCCGTCGCGGCCGGCCCGCAGCCAGTCCAGCGGGCTGGCAAAGATGTTCAGGGCGCGTTCGAAGGCATAGGTGCCGGGATTGTCGATCGCCTCCTCGCCGAGCGCGAAGGCACGGTTCGAATAGGTCGCAAACGCATTGCGACCAGCATGCCAGAAGACGAAGTCGTCCTCCTGCTCAAAGGCAATCCAGCGCTCGCCGTGTTCTGCGTGTTCAAAGAGTCCGTCATGGGTCTTTGATCCCGTTGCCAGCATGATCGCCGTTGGCCGCACCAGTGCGGTGGTCGGCACGCCCTGACGGACCAACCAGGCAAGCTCGGCTTGCTCTGGGCAAACCAGCCAGACTTCCGATCGAGAGGCCATCATGGGCGCCTCCCGGAGGAAAAGGCGAGTTCGGCCAGGGCGAGCGCAAGCGGGAGAGACAGCGCGTAGCGGGCCAGGATAAGCCGAACTTGAAGGTCGGCTACCGTTGCGCTAGCAGTGTCGGTGTCATTATCGCCAGCAAGCATCATGACATCGACCCGGTCAGCGCCTGCCAGCGCTTCCGGGTCTTTCTTTTTATCCAGCATCGGCTCACTCCCACGATCCGAGGATCGAAGAGTGCGTCTCGGCGCGGCGCCGGCGCTCGAAGGCCTCCACATCCTTAAGCGGATAAAGCACCTTGCCGCGGAGCTTGATGTAGGTCGGTCCGACCTTGCGCCATCGCCACGTTTCGAGCGTGCGCTCGCTCATGCGCCAGCGCCTGGCCAGTTCGATCTGCGTGAGGTGAGGGGACGTCATGGTGTTCTCCTTGTTGCGATATCTTTCGCGGGAGAACGTGCCTTTGCAGCCCCGTCAGAGTCTCCGGACGCGGCTCGGACGCAGATCGGACGGGGCCTGGTCTAGCTGGTGGCTTGGGTGCTTTGATCTCGGTTACGACGGTGGGGTCAGGCGCAGCCGGTACTTCCCATGGTGGCGATACTCGATCAGACGCGTCCAACTCGGATCGGTTTTCCGGTGGAAGATATCGCTGAGGCTGCGGCTTTTTGAGCGCGCCCCATGCAACAACGCTTTGCCGCTGCACCACGGGTCTGGCGTCAGGCTCGCCGCGTGCAGTTCCTTGACAACAGCGGCTTGGATGTCCCCGAAGTGAAATTCGTCGTCCCCAAGTCGCACCACCGTGAAGTTGTGGTTGTGGCTGAACCGAGGGGCGGGCGTTTCGCTGCGGGCGGGCGTGTCTGCGGACGACGAAGTGTCAGACTGCGGTGTCTCCTTGGCGGGGCCGGACTGGCAGGGCGGGCCTGCCGCGATGCGGACGCCGGTAAGCTCGAGCCCTGGCCCCTTGACGCGCCCGGAGCGGAGATCTGTGAACCTAAGGGTCTTCCAGGCGTCAGGCGGAATTGGCCGGACCGGGCCGAAAGGAAAGGACTCGCGCACATAGGCCGTCAACTTGCCTGACAGGAGCTGCGACCTGAGTTCGTCGAGAATCCGCTGCCTGGCCTGCTTCAGCGCTCCATCAGCTTGGCGCGCCTCAGCGGCAATCCGGTTTGCCGCAGTCGCTTCGGGCCCATGCACGTATTCGGAAAGTATGACAATCCTTCTCGGGAATGCCTTGCGGCGCGACGCGGCTTGTTCATGAGCCTTCCAAAAATCGGCTGCCACGAAACTCCGCAAGGCCTCTTGCAGGGACAGGGCTGTGTCGGGGAATGCGTGAGCAGTGGCCGGATTCGTCATGCGCGGCCTCTGGAAAATGCTGGCCCGCAGAATGCGGAAGTTCTTCTTTCCACTTTTGTCTTCGCTCTCCCCCGCAAGCTTTTGACCCATTGTGGAGCGCGTTTCGATTCGTGGCTAGCACCGGCAGGCGAGAGATCTGCCAACTTGTCTTTACGAGATCGAGATGACCGGACCGAATGCCCTACACCCGATGGCCATGACCGCCCCCGAGCGGCTCGAGGAAGTCGCAGCCATCCTGGCGCTCGGCCTGGTTCGGCTGCGGGCCCGACAGTCAAGCAGACTATCTGGCGGAGCTGCGAAGAGTTCGCTTCACTGTGGTGGCGACGCGAGCGTTGGTGGGACCCGCCGCATGGGAGGGACCGCATGACAATTTTCTCCGAACCACAAAGCGCGCGCTACGGCGATGCCGCCGTGCTCGCCCGCCTTGCCGATCTCAAGACCATGGACACAGCCGCCCTGAAGGCGCGGTGGCGCGACCTTTTTGCCGGCGAGCCGCCGCCCTACAACCGCAGATTCCTCGAACGCCGACTGGCTTACCGCATCCAGGAATTGGCCTTCGGCGGATTGAAGCCCGAGACCATCGCGCGGCTGGAAGCCTTGGGCGAGCAGCTTGATGGCGGCAACGTGATGGTGCGACGCAAGTGCGCCGATGACCGACCGATTGCCGGCACCAGGTTGATCCGCGAGTGGCAGGGGATCGAGCACACCGTCACTGTGATTTCCGATGGCTACGAATGGCAGGGACGGCCTTACAAGAGCCTGTCCTCGGTTGCCCGCGCCATCACCGGCACGCGCTGGAATGGCTGGATCTTCTTTGGCTTGAAAAACCATCGGAGCCGGACATGAACAAAGCTGTCATGCGCAAACTGCGCTGCGCCGTCTACACCCGCAAATCCTCCGAGGAAGGGCTGGAGCAGGAGTTCAACAGCCTGCATGCGCAGCGTGAGGCCTGCGAGGCCTACATTGCCAGCCAACGTGCCGAGGGCTGGGTCGTGGTGCGTGATCCGTATGACGATGGCGGCGTCTCGGGCGGGACGCTGGAGCGTCCGGCGTTGAAACAACTCCTTGCCGACATCGAGGATGGCCTGGTCGATGTGGTCGTGGTCTACAAGATCGACCGATTGAGCCGCTCGCTGATGGATTTTGCCAGGCTGGTCGAGGTCTTCGACAGGAATGGCGTGACGTTCGTTTCCGTCACGCAGTCGTTCAACACCACCACGTCGATGGGACGTCTGACGCTCAACATCCTGCTCTCCTTTGCCCAGTTCGAGCGCGAGGTGACCGCCGAGCGCATCCGCGACAAGATCCGGGCCTCGCGGCAGAAGGGCATGTGGATGGGCGGCATCGTGCCGCTCGGCTACCGCGTCGACAACCGCAAGCTGGTGGTCGAGGCCACCGAGGCCGCCACCGTGCGCATGATCTTCGAGCGGTTTGTCAGCATCGGTTCGGCCACCGTGCTGGCCAAGGCCCTCGCCGCCGAGGATGTGCGCACCCGCAGCGGCAAGCTGATCGACAAGGGCTTTCTCTACAAGCTCCTGAACAACCGGGTCTATATCGGCGAGGCTGTGCACAAGGGCGAAAGCTACCCCGGCGAGCACCAGCCGATCGTCGGTCGCGCCCTGTGGGACAAGGTTCATGCCATCCTGCAGACAAGTCCGCGCCGGCGGGCCAGCAATACGCGGGCGCAGACACCGGCTCTGCTGAAGGGCCTGATCTTCGGCCCCGATGGTGCGGCGTTTTCCCCGACCCACACACGAAAGGGTGGCAAGCTCTATCGCTATTATGTCAGCCAGTCGGTGCTGAAGCGCGGGGCCGATGCCTGTCCGATCGGCCGCGTGCCGGCCGCCGAGGTGGAGACGGCCGTCATCGATCAGCTGCGCGGTCTCTTGCGCGCCCCGGAAATCATCATCGGCACGTGGCGCGCGGCCCGGCCCGAAATCGACGGCCTGCGGGAAGCCGACGTCCGCGAGGCGCTGGACGCGCTCGACCCGATCTGGGACGAGCTGTTCCCGGCCGAGCAGGCCCGCATCGTGCAGCTGCTGGTCGAGCGGGTGGATCTTGCCGCCCATGGCGTTGCCATCCGGCTGCGCACGCAGGGGCTGGCCAGCCTTGTTGCCGATCTGGGCACCATCGGCACCGACAGCAGCAAGGCAGCGTGACCATGACAGCGACTGTCACCAGGGACCGTGACACCATCACCGTGCATGTGCCGCTGACCTTCCGCAGACGTGGTGGCCGCAAGCAGGTTGTGGTGCCAGACGGCGCAACAGCATGGGCGCCACCGCGTGCCCGGATCGACAACGCCATGATCAAGGCCATCGCCCGTGGCTTCCGCTGGCGCAAAATGCTGGAGTCCGGCATCCACACCACGGTCGAGGACATCGCGGCCGCCGAGCGGATCAATCCCTCCTATGTCAGTCGGGTGCTGCGCCTCACGCTTCTGGCGCCCGACCTGATCGATGCTATCCTCAACGGGCAGCAACCGGCCGATGTCACGCTCGCGTCAGTAATGAAGCCGTTTCCGATCGAATGGGAGAGGCAGCGTGACAGCATTGTCGACGGTGATGGGAAATGCGCGAAAAGCCGCACGCCACGCAACCTTGTTGTCCGATCAAGCGCCAGCCCTTAAGTCCGTGGCATAGTTATCATCGGGTGTGATGTCGCATGAGTCTGGAATCGGTCCGTGAATTCTTGGCCGCAAGAGCACCGGAAATCGAAATCATCGAAACTGCCGAAAGCTCAGCAACCGTAGCACTCGCTGCTTCGGCGCACCGCGTCGAGCCGGCTCAGATCGCCAAGACGATCTGTCTAAGAGTGGGCGACCAGACCATGCTGATTGTCACCAGCGGCACCGCGCGTCTGGACAATCGAAAGTTCAAGGATCGCTTCGGCGGCAAAGCCCGCATGCTGGATGCAGAACAGGTCGTTGCTGAAACCAGCCATCCGGTCGGTGGTGTTTGTCCGTTCGGATTGCCGTCGCCGCTGCCAATTTTTTGCGACGTGTCCTTACGCCCGTTTGATGCAGTGGTCCCTGCCGCCGGCGCGACCAACGCAGCCGTCCGGCTTTCCCCGCAGCATCTCGCGGACCTGGTCGACGCCACATGGGTCGACGTATGTCAGTGATATAGAGAAAGGCGCCATTGACCTCCCGGCGTTCGAGTGGAGGCGGGATGCTGGATCAGGGGGAATACGCCAGCGTCAGTGAGCTTGCCGCAGCCATGAAGCGCAATCCTCTTTCATCTCACGCGTCGTTCGGCTGACCCTGCTGGCGCCCGACATCGTCGAGGCGATCCTCGACGGCAAGCAGGCGGAGGCCGCTCAGAGGCAGGGCCTGCTGCCTAGGGTGCCGGCACGCTGGACCGAGCAGTTGTCGGACTCAAGCCCGAGTCGAACCCGGAAATTTTAACGGCAGCTCTGCGCCCATTTCGGTCGTTCGGTAGACTATTACGGCCGCCCGAAAGCTGCCGTTTTGGCAAAGGGGTTACGATGCCTATGCCTGGCCAAGAAGCGCGGGCAACTGTGAGGTAACCTTGATGCGCATGTGTTCATACTGACGTCTTGCCGCGGTTCTGTTCGAAGCAGAAGCCCGTGCCGCTGGATGGCGAAGGTCGCGGGTGTGAAACCGCCGTGAAACGCCCCTTTCTGATCGTTTGGAACGCATTCGTCATTGTCTTTAGGCAAAAGAGGCCAGGGTCGGCGTCGGGACTTTGGGTTCGGGCAGTTTCATGACGGCGGTACGTTCGTCCGGTGCTATCACCATCAGCAATTTTGGCTTCGGTGTAGCAGATGACGCGAGTGTTCGAGCCCCAGATACCTAGTTAGCGCGCTTTGGTTCTTTTCTTTCGCCAGGAACGGTCCTGATCGCGCAACATCTTCTTCTCCGATCGCGCCTTAGCCTCCCGAACCTGCTTTGCGACTGCGTCGATCCCGCGCCTAGCAATGACAGGGTCAGCGCCGAAGAGGGCGGCAACACTTTCCGTATTGGCTTCAGTTCTGCTGAATTCTTCCACTTCGACGACAGTACCGCCGCCAAGGGGAAAACATGTCGCGGCCGTGGTCAGATGAGCTCCAGTTATCGTGAGCGCGACGGGCTCATCGAGGTTTCGCAAGAGGTCTTGTGGGGTCGGGCGTTCACCGGTCCACAGCGACTTGAGAGCAGTTCTATGCGCCAAGGTGCGACCCTTGCCCAAGTGATGCGGTACGATGGCATGAACGTGGCGCCCCTGGAAGAACCGCTTCAATCCGGAGGCGTCCGTCACGTAGACCCCGTCCACCGGACCGGGCAGAGCGAAAGGCAAAGAATTGAGAACGCATGGGACAAGCGTCTTGCCCGCAAGGTCGATTTCGGCTCGATCAAGAAGTACGTCGGGATTTGCCCGCAGAAAATCTGCTTGACGATTGACTTGATGGATAGCGGAGCGAAGTCCCTGGTCGAAGCGGAATGCCTGGACGGGGTTGTGCCCGGACAGCATCTTGTTCTTGCATTCGAATAGGAAGACGAAATCTCCCCAAGGCACGATCACGTCGAACTCGTATTCCTCGCCGTCTCGCTTCGTTTTGAACGTATGTGCAGGTAGGTCCTGTTCACGGAAGAACTCGAGCATGTCACGCTCGAACGCCTTCCCTTTTCGCTCCAACTGTATCTCGAGGCTGCCAAGGGACGAGAGGGTCGTCCTAGCCGGGTCTGCGCCCAGCAAAGCTGGGCCGAACACCAGTACGAAGCCACCCTGCAGTCGTACCAGTGGCTGATCGAACAGGTCGCGACTGGAGGTGCGTAGCATTGCCTGGTCGACGAACACATCCGCGGTGCCGTTCTTGAGACCGAGTGTTTCCAGCAAAGGCACGAGTTCGCCGCGGGGGATCACTACCAGGAGCCCCCCTACGCCCTGTGCGTCGTAGCGTTCGCGAACTAGGCAGCTCAAGGCCGCGTAGCCGCGCAGCCATTCCACAAGCCTTAATCCACCTGGACGCTCATGATCGTGCGTGATCTGATAGCCCAAGATCTCGCACAACGATACTGCCGCGTGTGCCTCTTCGGCCGAAGTATAGGCTTCGGGCAATAGATTCAGGGGCCCGGCTATGCCCGATGCCTTGTCCTGCATATTGGTCTGGAGCGTCATTTCCATATAGGTCTGCACCAGACGTGCATTCAATCGCTCATTGGCCAGGAAGTCCGCGGTCTCGGTTTCGCTCATTCCGCTTTGCCGTATGACCCTTGTCACACCGGCGGGTGCCCAGTCCGGCAAGTCCTCCCCCGTGAACTCGACAACTTGATTGCCAAGATATCGATACCGTTGATCCAGCCGTTCCCACCGGCGCCAGAAAACCGCGAGCGCTTCGACGGGCCCAGCCGTTACAAGTTCATCTTCGGACACCACGGGTAGGGTTGGTAGCTCGAACCGCTTATCTTTGCCGACCCAACGGTTCTGATGGGCCTCCATCATCAACGTTGCTGTAGCGACATTGACGATGACGGAGAGGATGCCGTCCGGGGGCGCAGACGCGCCATTTTCGAGCGGTATGCGAAACG
The DNA here is from genome assembly GCF_040049255.1 of Mesorhizobium sp. KR2-14. Taxonomy (NCBI): domain Bacteria; kingdom Pseudomonadati; phylum Pseudomonadota; class Alphaproteobacteria; order Hyphomicrobiales; family Phyllobacteriaceae; genus Mesorhizobium; species Mesorhizobium sp. KR2-14. Next base: position 16,558 of record NZ_JBDZDR010000018.1, read on the forward strand.
ACTGAATGGGCATGTGCTTGCGCGAACGCTGCTCGTTTGCCATACGCCGGTCGAGTTCCCTAAAGTTTGCAGCGGCTCGGGAGAGCACAGATGCCAGACGCATTTCCGGAAGCATGTTAGCCGAGGGCGCGATTTCAAGGGCGGCGAGGACCTCGCGATAACCGCTTTCGAGCAGCATCATCGTTTGCAACTCGCCGCGAAGAAGGCCGCATCGATCCTCGCCCGCTGTTTCAACGACGAAAGCTTTCAGCTTCGCCAAGAACGTGTCGCGAGCGGCCTCTCGGTTAGGCTGCGGCCGTTTGATAATAAGGTCGCTGCCTCGCCGGATCAGTCCCAATAGGTGCTCGAAGTTGCCCGCATCCAGCCCGACATCGCTCAGGTGAGCGTGCAGGCTGGGCCAGGAAAAGTTCTCAATAGCATCGTTTACGATGCCTTCGTTCAGATGTTTCTCGAGGCTATCCAACGTCGTTGAAATTTCCTTTGCTGTCATTAAGAGAAATCCTTTCGAAACCGTTCGCTAGGGTCACATGTTTCGGGTTAGATCAAAGGATTGTCTAGCCGGTCTCGCTCGTAACCTGATGCGCTAGCTCGGCAACCCACTGCATTGTGGGAAGCACAAAGACCCCCACGGGCTATGTCACGGAAACTGCCATCAATCTTGGGTTTGGGCAGGATGCTTCTTTTCAGGCGAGCGTACCGGTCACGACCTTCCAATCGGCCGTCGCATTCAGGCGGCGAACGCGCGGTCGGAATGCGGAGTCTCTGCTAGAACCCAACCAGCGAAAGACCGACGACGGTTGTCATCAAGAGCCACCCGATGTGGCGTAATCGGGTGACTGTGGCGTTGCCGATAGCGGCGTAACCATAGACGACGATAGCTATGGCCGCGATCCATTCCCGAGCCAGGTCTTCAAAGGTCGGTGCGGCGATCAGCAACATGCCGATCCCAACCCAAGAAATAGTACTTGCCTGCCAAACCATTCTCAGAAGAGTGGCAGTCGGTCGCGAACCGATCCGTGCACGCGGAAAAACCTTCAGTTCCGCGATCGCCCCATGGGTGATCGCGACGAAGATTGCGAGCAATCCTGCAGCTTGAAGCGCCATGTCCCGCATCGGCAGCCCATACAGAAGTGTATGGAGATTACTGTAGAGCGCAAATTGCATCTGTCAATACATATCTGTATGGTGCCGGTATGACCAAGAGACTAAGCCCGCAGGATTGGATCGATTTCGCAATTTCTGCTCTCGCCCGCGAAGGCTTCGAGAGCCTGAAAGTGGACATATTGGCCCGGCAAATGGGCGTTTCCCGCGGAAGCTTCTATTGGCACTTTGCCGACTTGGCGGATTTCCACGTCAAGGTGATCGCACACTGGAAGCATCTGGCCACGGAAGCGGTCATCGCCGATGTCGAGCAATCTGAGAATTCCGCCGAACGTCTGGCTGCGCTTTTGCTTCACGCATTTTCACGCCGCTACGGATTGGAAATCCGTGTGCGCGCTTGGGCCGACGTCAACGTTGATGCCGCGCAGGCCCTGGATGCGATCGATCGCGAACGCACGGACTACATCCAGCGCTTGCTTATAGACGCGGGTGTACCTCGGCCGATCGCGGCGTTACGCTCGCAACTTCTGTACTGGGCGTATCTGGGCGCCGTATTTAGTAAGAGCGACGTCGGGACCGATCAACTCTATCACACTGTGCATGAACTCATGGTATTCGCACTCGACGTACCTTATCGGCCCATGACCAACGGTTCGGTGCCCGCAAACTGAAGGGCAGCTTGTAGGCGCAAAAAGGTCGACGCCGCGTTGAGTTTCAAGCGTCTGATTCCAGGAGCAGAGAGCCCGGTTACGCCCGATATGGGATTCGTCAGCGGAATGTCCGCTTCGGCCAAATATGTTCCGGAAGAGGACTGACAGCTTCTGATGCGGTGGACGGCTCTCCTCCCCCCCGTAGCTGCAGCTATAGTCGCGGGGCAGAGCTGGAGGAGCTATGATGGGCACCGTTACAACGATTGGTCTGGATATTGCAAAGTCAGTGT
>NZ_JBDZDR010000019.1:0-17932 GCF_040049255.1 Mesorhizobium sp. KR2-14
TTATGTTGAGGGATTTGGCTGGAAACCGGTGTTCGAGAACCCCGAGATCATCTTCTACCAGATGAATGGGTTCGTGCTCGGCACCTTCCTGAAGCGAGCGCTTGAACAGGACATGGGCCGAATGGGGCTGGCCGTTCCCGGAGCTTTCTCGCTGGCTCACAATGTTCCCACCCAGGAGGACGTTGCCACCGCAATGCGGCGGCTGGTCCTGGCGGGCGGAAGCGTGATCAGGGAAGCGGACGCTCCGCCCCATGGTGGTTTTCGTGGCTATATCAGCGACCCGGATGACCACGCTTGGGAGATCGCCTGGAATCCGGCTTGGACCATCGACGAGCGCGGTATGGTGACGTTCGGACTCTGATCGGCGATCCTGCTTCCACATATTGGCTGGGGACTGGAAGGTCCCCCTTCTCTTTGATCTGGTTGCTTCCGCTGCGAAAGGAGTTGCAAACCATCTAAAACAAGCTTGATGGCCCCATGTCCGCTGACGAAGGCACGAACACATGAGACATTACTTGATCGACCGAGTGGCTTTGGCGCTTTTCGCAAGCGACGGGATGAAACGCGCGTTCCCCGGCGTCAGCCTCGAACAGTCTTGGGCACAGGAGCCACATCTGCATGTCCACTACCGCGAAAGGGCGATTGTCTTCATCAAGGTCATGGGACAGCAGATGGTTGGACTCGCCGACGCCGAGATAGCGGGGCTTGACGAGAAAAGAGGGCGGTAGCGGTTTCTGTTTTGGTCGTCTGCTACCTAATGCCGGGGATTTTACATGATGAGGGTCGTGACCTCGTCTGGTCGTAGGCCAACCAACTCTTCGTATCGTCCTGGATCGGTCGCGCCCTCGGTGTTTATGAGGAGTACGCGGGAGGTCTCGTCCAGTCCCAGCGACGAGCGCACCTGGGCATCCGCCGCTGCGCTGATCAGGCCCGCCAATCCTGCGCCGCCACTCTCACCCGCCACGATAGCCGGGTCGCCGCCGATTGGCCGTGCGAGGCGATTCATGGCCGCGACGGCGTCCTCCTCTTCGACCGTCATGAAGGCATCGGCCACCCGCGCGAGCACCCGCCACGCCACCAGCGACGGCTCATAGCATTCGAGCATCGCCATGACAGTTGGTTCGCCATGCTCAATCTTGACCGGGCGACCTGCCCGCGCGGTCTCAAACAGGCAAGCCGCTCGTGCTGGCTCGACCACCGCGAAGGTCGGTCGCTGATCGCCGAACTCGATGGCGAGGTGTCCCGCAACGGCGGCGGCCACGCCGCCAACTCCAGCCTGCACGAACACATGGGTCGGGCGCTCTGGCATCTGGCGCAGCGCCTCGCGTACCATGGCGGTGTAACCCTGCATGACCAAACCCGGAATGCGCTCGTAGCCGGGCCAGGAGGTGTCCGAGACCACGACCCAGCCTTTTTCGGCTGCAACGCGCGCGGCCTCGGCGACCGAGTCGTCGTACGTGCCTTCGACCCGGATCATTTGCGCGCCGAACTTGGCGATGGCTGCCACGCGTTCCTCGCTGACGCCGGAATGCACGAAAATGGCTGCCTTGGCACCGACGAGTTGCGCGCCCTGGGCCACCGAACGTCCATGGTTGCCGTCGGTGGCGCAGGCCATCGTCATAGCGAACGCCACGCCACGAATCTCTGGGGCATTTAACTCAGCAATGTCTACTGCTCGCCCAAGCTGTCGGCTGGCCTCTTCCAGCACAAGGCGGATAACCGCGTATGAGCCGCCCAGAGCCTTGAAGCTGCCGAGGCCCAGACGGAATCCCTCGTCTTTCACGTTGATTGTGCCCACCCCGAGGGCGGCAGCCAGAGCCGGGAGGGCGTGGAGCGGTGTCGGTGCGTGATTGTCCCGATAACTCAACTGCCGCTCGACTTCCTGAGCCGCCTCCAGACCCAGCGTTACAAAATCAGCCGCGTCGAGCGCCCGTTTATAGTCGAGGTGCTGATTGGGTAGAAACATCGCCGCCCTCCAATTTTGGATGGCGAGAACCTATTGCATTGTCACCGAGAAAGGCGACTCTAATGAGCGCCTGCACACGCAACATTTTTTCAGTCTTCGTCCGCTTGCCCGTCAGCGTCGCGTAATCGGTTGCCAAAGCCCAAAGCGTCTACAAAGGCCGCCCAGCGCAGCTAACTCCTGATAACAAGGCTCTTGGCTTGAGCACCGGGGCCGCTCTTCAGGGTCGTGACGTGGGCCAGAACAGCCAAATCAGAAAGGCGGCGGCGAACACCCATAGCGCAATGATAGCTGCGGCCCCAATCCGACTTATCGGTCTTCCCTGGCGGGACGCTGCCTCGGTCCGAAACTCCACCATCAGGTTCGGTGGCACGAGCTTGACCGCAAGCACTATCCCCAGCGGCACGATGAGAAGATCATCCAGATAGCCCAGCACAGGCACAAAATCCGGGATGAGGTCAATGGGTGAAAGTGCATAAGCGGCGACGGCCCCGGCAATAACCTTCGCGTACCAGGGCACCCGGCTGTCACCGGCTGCGATCCACAGCGCCACCACATCGCGCTTGATGGCTCGCGCCCATTGCTTTGCCATATCAACAATCCTGTTCGCCATGCCGCCGATACTACCTTGGGCATACTCGGACCATGAGCATGCCCCTTGCCGATGAGCCTTAGCGAGACCCAAGCGGTTGCCCCACTAGACGCCCGAGCAGGTCTTCAACTCCGGCCCAGGGAGTAGAATTCGTCGTTGGGGCGCAGGCTGGTGAAGTTCGCCAGACGGTTTGACATGCCGAAGAAAGCAGCGATGGCCGCGATGTCCCAAATCTCGTCATCGCTGAAGCCATGCTCCCGAAGGGCGACACTGTCGGCCTCGTCCACCGCCCAAGCCTCCTGCGAGACCTTCATCGCGAAGTCGAGCATCGCTCGTTGTCGCAGCGTGATGTCCGCCTTGCGGTAGTTGCCAGCGACCTGATCGGCAATCAGTGGGTTCTTGGCACGGATTCGCAGGATCGCGCCATGGGCAATGATGCAGTACTGACACTGGTTAGCCGACGAGGTTGCAACCACAATCATCTCGCGCTCGGCTTTGCTGAGGCCGCCTTCTTTGTCCATTAGCGCGTCGTGGTAGGCCATAAAAGCGCGGAACTCGTCTGGCCGGTAGGCGAGCGTGAGGAAGACGTTGGGGATGAAACCGGACTTCTCCTGCACTTTGAGGATGCGCGCACGGATGTCCTCCGGCAGCGACTCAAGTGCGGGAACGGGATAACGGCTGATCGGGGCTTGGGTCGATTGGGCCATGCGGCACATCTCCGGTTGAACCTGGGCGAGTGTTGATGACGTGGGCGACCGGCGTCAACGCTTTGCTCACCTTGGTGCTGGTCCACCTCGGGCATATCTACGCTAAATTGACCTTGTCGGCGTCAGTGATCGGGCGAACCACTCTGTCAGGGCCATCGCTCTGGGCGACCGAGCGTCTATGATTGCCGTCAGTGGCGCAGGCCACCAAAGCCGCTGACGAGCAGAAGCACAGCACGCTGGAGCAAGCCCCGAGCCTGCTATCCCCGTCCCGGACGTGGTCCCATAACGGGTTCTGGACGCGGTTTCACTGTGGATGCCGACCCGCGCGTTGGGGCAGCAGCAGAATCAAGCCAATGATCACTGCCGCAAGCGCTGCCGAAGCGAGGGGCCTGTTCACGTTAAGCCCACCATGGCTAAACGGCTTATCGAGAAAGTCGCCGACCGTCGCCCCAAGCGGTCGCGTCAGAATGAAAGCGGCCCAGAACAAGAGCACGTGCGATACGGTTGTCCAGTAATAGAGCGCCGCGACCACTGCGAGCGCAGCCCCGAAGACGAGCGCGCCGCCCCCATAACCAAGACCCCCGGTGTCTGCGAGCCAATCACCGAGTGCGGTGCCCAGAGTTTGCGAGAACATAATAGTGACCCAATAGAACACTTCGACCGGCGGAGTTGCGACCGTTTGAACGTCGATGCTGCCCATAGCGAAACGCCAAAGTGCAAGGGAGGCCAAGACCAAGAGGAAGAGAATTGACGCGCCGCCTGTGTAGCCAATCCCCAATGACCGGTCGAAAAAATCTGCCATAGCCGTGCCGACCGTCGTGGATGCCACAATGGCGATCCAGTAAATCCACGGGTTGAATTTTTTCGCCGAGATTTGCACTGCAACCGCCGCAATGAAGACTGCCAGGAATATTGCTGTGCCAATCAAATAGCCGCCGTTGTGCGCATTTTTGTCGGCGTGAAAAACAGTCATGGTGACGGTGTCGCCACCGGTTTCGCCGAGTGTCGTTGCCAGAATTTTGATGATCCAGAACCCAAGGGTGACTTCCGGGACCTTGCTCATCGCCATCTACGGGTCTTCGCCCTTGGGCAGCGTCATCTGAGGCGTCCTTTTCCGGTGGCGCGCGGAGTTGCCGAAAGACCCGCTCCGCTCCCCTTAGGTGACTTGCTCAAGTCGCGAGGTTAAGCGTCTACTACCGACCGGTGAGCCTCCATTTGGTGCCCGGCATGGTCCCTGGCCGCGTGGAAGCCGTCGAGGTAAATGTCCATTTCGCTCAGCGGCGCGTGGCCTTGCAGGATGGCAGCGCCCGTTTCCAAAACACCGGTCTTGGTTGACTTCTCCGCTCCGGCGGGCGGTGTCGAGGTATCCTGCGCCAGCGCAGGGCTCGTCCCCACTGCGGCGGCGATGCAGGCGAGAATAAATGCCGTCTTCATTTGTGCCTCCTTGGGACTTCCATTTCCCGAACCAAGCTCTAACGGGAATGTTCCTGGTCTTCCGGAATTGCGGTCTTAAAAGCAGCGCATCTGGGCCATCTCATCGTTTGACGCGATCCGGAGTGGGCCTACCCGGTGCCGGTGGCCGAATATCGACGGCTGATCGAGACAGCTACCGATCCGCGCCGAAAAACAACGTTTCATGTCAAACCAACCAAAAGGTGAGATCGACAGCAAAGCCGCCGCTTGCCAAATTCGCCGCGTTCATTTCGGCATCCTCGATGAAACGGAGGCAGTGCGTGACGTTCTGTGGTTCCATGTCCGAGCGTTCGACACACGAACTCGTCGAAGCTTACGTCCTGTCCCGACGCAAAGCCAAACACCTTTCCACCCACTTGGCGATCCGCGCCATCCGCACGTTGTCACCCGCGCCCGAGGTCTCCGACCGGGAACTGGAGGACATGATTGAGACTGCCGCCATCGAGCACGGTGTTGCCATCGCGCTCCTCCGTAACCGCCGAGAAATCAACCTTTGAGCGCAGTGGCCTGGAGCAACGGCTTGCGCGCTAGACGGGTGCACTCATCGTGTTCCCTTCGGCACGGCGGTATAGACCCGCGTGATGAAAGCCTCGAACTCGGCCATGTAGTTGCGCAGGAACTCTTCGGTGGTGGGGTCGGTTACCTCGCCGTCATCGGTGATCAGGCCGGGCCGGAACTGGATATAGGCTTCGGGCGCGTTCATTTGTGGCGAGTTGCAGAAGCTGAGGACGCTTCGCAGACTCTGCTGCGCCACCGCAGTGCCGATTGCGCCCGGCGAGGTGCCGATGACGGCTGACGGTTTGCGCGTGAACGAATTGCTGCCGTAAGGTCGGCTGGCCCAGTCTATTGCGTTCTTCAGGCCGCCTGGGATCGACCGGTTGTACTCCGGCGTCACGAACAGCACGGCATCGACGGCGGCGATTGCCGCTTTGAACGCTTGCGCCTCCGGTGGAAAATCGGCGTCGTAGTCATAGCTGTAGAGGGGCAGTTCCCTGAAGGAAATCTCCTCCATCTCCAGTTCTTTCGGCGCAAGACCCACCAACGCCTTAGCCAATTTGCGATTGATCGATGCCGTTGCGAGACTGCCGATAAGATAGCCGACCTTATGCTTCGTCATGGTACGCTCTCCATTGTGCCAACCTAGCGGCTGACATTGTTCTGGAGTGGTATCTAGGCGCGGGACGCGTTTGGTCATCCTGCCGGTTTCACGGTGCAAAGCACGGAGTTCATGAAAAATTGCACCTTGAAGCCGCTGAGGCAGGGCTCCAAGCGACGCCATTGCTTTCGAAAGAGCGACTGTGAAAGATTTCGACGAACCCCACCGTCGATTGTTTTCACGAAAATGGTCCCCAAGCTACGTGCTCGACGCGAGCGGCTCTGTAGCCCTTTGCGGCTCTCCTAAGGCCGTCGGTGCACGAAAGCCCGGAACTACGTCAGGTAGGCTTGTCAGAGATATGTTTCGAACCGCAGCTTGAAGTGCACAGCTTCGGCGGCTTGCTCGAACCGATATCGGCGGCCAATCAGCCGCCCATCCTGTCGAAGCGGCTCGATTTCGCGTTGCCCGATGCAATTCCCTTTGCACCACATCTCGCGTTCACGCATTTCACGCTCGAAGAGTTCGTCTCCCAGGTTTTGTCGCGTCAGTCCGATGCAATCGATGACGTATGGGGTGGCGGACCGGCGGAGATCATCGACAAAACCTTCCTTGAGACCCAACGATGCGGCGACCTGTTTCAATATTTTCCGTGGCATACTCATATTTAGATGTGTCCGCCCATCCTCCTGCGTGCCTCTCCCTGGGAGATCGATTTCGGGTCCTCTGCTCTATTGGGATGGGACCGGATCGGTTTCGAATTCGGACCATTGGGGCGACAGGAAGCCATCCCGAAACGGTCGAGCCCACTTGTCTCGCGCCAAAAATTTTTGAAAGAGATTGACGATCCTGCCTGTCGATTCTTTTCATGAAATTTGCTCCCCTTATCCGCGAAGCACGCCAGCGTGCGCTCCTCTCGCAAAGCGAACTTGCAAAGGCCGTCGGCGTCAGCCCCCGAGCGATCTGGCTCGCCGAGCAGGGGGCGGGCACGCTGAGGACGCTTGTGCCTGTTCTGGAATTCCTGAGGATTGCCATCGCGGGCTTGCCCCCGGCCAGCACCCTTGGTGCGCGCTTCCGTGCCGCTCGCCTCAAACGGGAAATGTCGTTGCAGGACCTAGCGGATCAGTGCGGCCTGTCGATCCCCACCCTTCGCAGTCTGGAGCGCGGCGTCGGTCGAATTGCGTGCCTTGAGGCGGCTATTCGCGTCCTTGCGCCTTCAATTCGCGTCCGGAAATCGTCGAAAACCCGACGCGAAGCGCCTCGCGGGGTCGTCAGCGCGCCGTTTCAGAAGTTCATCAACGCCGACTGCATTGAGACAATGCAGTCCCTTCCGGCAGGCTCGATTTCTCTGGTCACCACAAGCCCTCCTTACAATGCCGGTAAGGAATACGAATCCGATCTCTCCGTGCGCGAGTACATGCAATTCGCCGAGCGCTGGATATCGTGCATTCCCCGACTGCTGACTCCGACAGGCGCATTATGGATCAATGTCGGGCACATCATGCACAGCAACACCGAGGCCGTGCCGCTTACCTATCACTATTACCCGCTCCTGGTGCGGCACGGCTTGCGGCTGGTACAGGAAGTGGTTTGGCATGCCCGAGGTGGCCTTCGGTACGGGAAACGCTTTGCGCATCGCACTGAGCGGTGGATGTGGTTCGTGAAAAACCCCGAGAACTACATTTTCAATTTGGACGACGTGCGGGATGGCACACTCAACATCACCGATGATCCGCGAAACAGCCCACAGGGGCAAAATCCAACCGATTACTGGCACTACCCACGCGTGGTGGGTGGTCGAGGTGCGTCACCGGAGAAAACCGAACATCCCTGTCAGTTTCCAGTTGCCATGGTGGAGCGCATTATCCGGGCGTGTTCGAATCCCGGTGACGTGGTTCTCGATCCGTTTGGCGGTGCCGGGAGCACGGCTGTGGCAGCGTTTCTCAACAACCGGAGTTCGATTAGCGTCGAGATCGACAGGCGTTATCACAACATCGCAAAATCCCGCCTAGATGGCGTGCGCCAGCAGCACGCGGGCCAATTTCCTTCTCCACAAGAGGAACATTGGATAGAAATTAAGACTGCTGCCAATTTTTGAGACGACCGGAGGGAGCCGCGCCGATGACAAACGAGAACCTAGGTAGATCGGTCCGCCTGCCTTTGGAGCGTCGGGGCACAATCATCAAAGCGCATGAGCCGCAGGACGGCATGCCTGTTTACGATATCCGGGCCGACGACGGCCAAATCATGAGAATGGTGGAGATCGCCCAGGACAGCCTGATCCCGCGCGATGATTACGACCGTCTAAATACCATGGTACGCGGGATTAGGGACGGCACCATCAAGACCACCACCTGGACCGCTGACCAATACCGAAAACGGCTCTTGGGGGAGGACTGAGGAAGGGGCGATCTGTCGGGCAAAATATTGATGATGCCCCGTCGCCCGAGCCATTTCATTCGGCGTTTTCGTGCACCCACACGACCCGCCCCGCCCCGACAAAAAACTTCTCGTCCAGGTGCTTGAGCGCCTTGGCGCGAGCCTCGCGAGAGGTCTTGGCCTCGACCACGAGCATCCCTATTCCACCCCCCGCCATCCGGACTTTATTGGTGGTATAATAAGTAACAGACCACTTCTTGTCGGGGGCATTGTCCTCCAGGAGGTCGTCCACGTCATCCCACGCGGCCAATGCTTTGTCGATGGACTCGTTCGGGAGAACAGGCAGGTTTCGGCGATCCATGTGGCACAGGACGGCTGGCACAGACCGTCCCCACGGGTCGCGGAACGATCTGTCCTCCATGCGCCCCAGCCGCCCCCGGTACTTGGTGTCGTTGAGGTGTTTGAATGCCAGATCATAGAGGCGGCGCAAGTCGGGTTCCTGAGCATAATACCGGATTGGGTTCCCCTTGGTGGCCTTCTCGTCGAGCAGATGAACGGCAGTTGCGATGATGCGCGATAGGCCGGTTTTCTTCAGCACGCCGAGCGTGCCAACCTCGTAATCCTGCGAGGCATGGTTGAAGTGGACCTCCCAACACTGCTTGTGCTTGAAGCGGTAAAACTCCAAATGTTGTCCGTCGTATTCCGCATCATACACGAACACCGCCGATATGTTTGGGACCTTTGCTTTGAATTCTTCGCTCTTCGCATGATTGTACGCGAGAGCAAGCGGGTTATCGAACACCTCGTTGAGTGGGATGTTCAGCCCCTCGACCAAGTTGATCGCATCACGCATATCCATGCCTATTGATCCCCCAGAGGCTTCTTCGAAATAAAATAGCGGAGTTCATTCGGCGTCTCGTCGTCGCCCCAGGCGTTGCTCTGTTTCAGCCATTCCTGGAAATCGCTGCCCTTCGGGAACAGATCGAGGCCGCTCCCCCGGACCAGACCGACGGTCATTCCGTTGACTTCGGCCTCGGCCATTCGGTCGAGCCAGTACCGTTGCCCTGCTGGAGTTACAGAGGCGGCGCTGACGACCGCGTTGAAGCCGTCGAGGAGCATATGGATGATGCCGGAAGTTCCTCCGATCAGGCCAGGGGCAGCGCGACGCCAAACGGCAACTTGTGTTGCGGCGATCCCAAGCTCTTCAAGTTCTGCAACCTCGGATCGCAGATAATATGTGACCGTCGTCTCAGCCTTTCTAACGAGAAATATCTCAATCGTGCTGGCATGCATGCTGATGCCAAGGACGACGCGATCATCGGCATGGAGCACCTTGTGTGGACCCGTCAGAAATCGTTTCGCCTGCTGTCGGTTGTGATCGCGATCACCCATGCCGTAATCATTTGAAGTGGTGTGTGAGGCGGGGAGAACGAAACCCAAGGCGACCCTCCAGGACAAGACGGTTCCTTCCGCTCAACGGCGTCAGGCTTTCGAACCTGTCACAGATCGGATTTTCGTCAACGAAATCCGCGAAAGATTCTGCCTAGCATTGGCAATGCCTCGTCAGCATCGCGAGGGTTCTGAAGCTCTGATAGTACAGCGTCAGGCGCAGGACCGTGCCAATCTCGCCACGCTGCGGATACTTACCGCCCTTTACCCAATGGAAGGCACTATGCTGCGATCTTGCCCGTCGAAGTTCGACTGGTAGATTGCCCTATCGCTTGTCCCTGATTGGAACCGCCGAGAATATGCCCGTCCTGACACTCAGCCAGCTTGAAAGCCACCTTTGGCGAGCCGCCGATATCCTCCGGGGTGCCATCGATGCCTCGGACTACAAACATTATATTTTTGGCCTGCTCTTCTACAAACGTCTCTGCGATGTCTGGGAGGAGGAGTACGAGGAACGGTTGGCGCAGTATGGTGATGCCGCACTCGCCGCCGATCCGGATGAGCATCGCTTCGATATTCCGCAGGGACACTTCTGGAAGGATGTACGCAAGCACACGACGAACATCGGCGAGCACCTGAATGCCGCCTTCCATGCCATCGAAGATGCGAACCACCGGCTCCGGGGCATTTTCCAGGACGTGGACTTCAACAACAAGGAGCGGTTTCCGGATGCCGCTCTGGAAAGGCTCCTCCAGCACTTCGAGTCGTACCGCCTGCGCAATACTGACGTGGAGCCCGACGTGCTTGGGCAGGCGTACGAGTACCTGATCGCGCAGTTTGCTGATGATGCGGGGAAGAAGGGCGGCGAGTTCTACACCCCGAAAATGGTGGTAAGGCTGATCGTCGAGTGCCTGCGCCCGGAAGACGGTATGTCTGTCTACGACCCGACCTGCGGCTCGGGCGGCATGCTCCTTGAGGCGGTCCACCATCTGGAGCGACAAGGCAAGAACCCCAAGAGCCTGTCCCTGTTCGGCCAGGAAAAGAACCTCAACACCTGGGCCATCGCTCAGATGAATCTTTTCCTGCACGACATTGACGATGCGTCGGTGGCTCGTGGGGATACCCTCCTGGACCCGAAGCACCTCGTTGGTGAGGGCTCGAAGGCGATTCGTAGCTTCGACCGGGTGCTCGCAAATCCGCCATTCTCACTGAAATCCTGGGGTCACGAGACCTGGAGCAATGGCGATCCGTATGGGCGTGATCGCTTCGGCTGCCCGCCGAAATCGTACGGCGATCTCGCCTTCGTCCAGCACATGATCTCCAGCCTGAAGCAGGATGGTATCCTTGGTGTGGTGCTGCCTCATGGCGTACTGTTCCGAGGCGGAGCAGAGGGCCGAATTCGCGAAGGTCTGCTGAAGGAAGACTTGATCGAGGCGGTGATCGGATTGGCTCCGAACTTGTTCTACGGGGCGAGCATTCCTGCCTGCGTCGTGATCATCCGGAAGAACAAGCCCACCGAACGACGGGGCAAGGTCCTGTTCATCAATGGCGTCGAGCAGTTCGTTGAGGGCAAGGCCCAGAACCATCTCTCCGAGGCCAATGTCGCCATCCTCGCAAAGACGTTCCACGAATACTCCGACGTGGATCGGCTCGCCCGCGCGGTGGCGATATCCGAGATCGCCACGAACGACCACAACCTAAATATCTCCCGCTACGTCCACGTGGGTGAGGAAGCGGAGGACCTCGACGTGGCCGAAGAGGTCGAGAAGCTTCTTGGACTTCAGGCCCAGCGGGATGCCGCCGAAGCCAAGATGATGGGCTTTCTCAAGGAGCTTGGCTATGTCGCGTGAGGTTCCGGAGGGATGGCAGGCATCACCTATACCTGATCTCCTGCAAAAAATTTCGAAAAGGATACGCAAACTCCAGACTAGAGACTACCGAGATCGAGGAGCAATTCCAATCGTCGATCAGGGAGAAAGCATTATTTGTGGCTACACGGACGATGTAGATAATATTTGTCCTGTTTCATTACCGGTTATCGTTTTCGGAGACCACACGCGATGTTTTAAGTTCATCGACTTCCCTTTCGCGGTCGGGGCAGATGGAACGCAACTTCTGAAGCCCACTTCGGGTCTTGACCCTCAGTTTTTCTTCTATGCACTTTCGAGCCTTGACCTTCCGAGCGAGGGCTATTCGCGGCATTTTCGGTACCTCAAAGAAAAATCTATTCTCTACCCATCCCTCACCGAACAGCGCCGCATCGCCGAAATCCTCTCAAGCGTGGACAAGACCATACATGCGACACAGGCCATCATCGAGCAGACCCGCAAGGTTAAGCAGAGCGTACTGAAGCGCCTGCTCACCAAAGGCATCGGACACACTCGGTTTAAGCAGACGGAAATAGGAGAGATACCGGAGGAGTGGGAGGTCGTCAGCCTTGCTGATCTAGCAGAGAACAGCCGAAACAGCTTCGTTATCGGCCCGTTCGGTAGCAATTTGGTCATGAGCGATTATCGTGACGAAGGAGTGCCAGTGGTCTTCGTGCGCGACCTGCGCCCAGGGCAATTTAGGTGGAAAAGCAATGTATTTGTTACCCAAGAGAAGGCAACTCAGTTGCAACCGCATTCGGTAAAATCCGGTGACCTCGTCGTAACAAAGATGGGCCTTCCTCCTGGGATCGCAGCGCTTTGCCCCGAGGATTTTCCGTGTGGAATCGTTACTGCCGATATTATTCGGTTACGGCCAAACAGAACAAAGGTTGATCCGGCCTTCCTAGTCGAATTGCTTAATGGAGACCGCGCCAGGAAAGCCGTTGAAGAAATCACCGGTGGTCAAACGCGCCCCAAAATCACTTTACGCGATTACAAGAACGTTAAAGTAGCACTCCCTCAAACATCCGAGCAGCGGTTGATCCGTGAGGGTATTGCTCCTTTCCAAACCTGTATTGAAGGTCAGGAAGAACAGCTAACGGTGCTCGAAGCGCTTAAGAAGGCCCTCATGTCGGACCTCTTAACGGGTCGTAAGCGAGTCTCGGACGGTTTTTTGATGGCCGCAGAGTAGGACGCAAAGGGGAGCGCTGTGGCGGGAATGGAATGGCATTTGGCCGAAAAACCAATCCTCGAATTCCTGAAGGACATGGGCTACGCCTTCGTATCGCCTGCCGAGCATCCGACCCTTCGCGACGGTGACAATCAGGTTCTCTTCCGTTCCCATCTTATCAAAGCCCTCCAGCGGATCAACGGCATCTCCGACGCCGACGCCCAGGCGGCCTACGCCGACCTTGCTACGGTTTCCGACAATGAGGTGTGGCTTTCGATCCTGCGCGGAAACTTCAGTCGTGCAGTCCAAGGCGAGAGCACCCGACGGACGCTCCGGGTCCTCGACTTCCGGAACCCTGCGAACAACCTCTTCACCGTCACCAATCAGTTCCGGGTAAAGGCCGAAGCGACACGCGTGGCCGATATCGTCGTGCATGTGAACGGCATTCCCGCCGTGGTGATCGAGTGCAAGAGCCCGATCAACGGCAAGGACAAGACCGGCGAAGCCTTCGAGCAGATCAAGCAATACGAGCGGGACATCCCCCGCCTGTTCCTCACCAACTGCTTCAACATCGTTACGGATGGGACGAACTGCCTCTACGGCGCGACCGGAAGCCCGTCGAAGTTTTACGCCGAGTGGCGCGATCCCTGGCCTTATCGAGAAAATGAATTCCCCGACGGGCTTTCCAATGGGCTCTGGAACCTGCTGGAGCCTTCGCGGCTCCTCGACCTGATCGCCCACTTCATCGTCTTCGAGAAGACGGACAGCGGCACCATCAAGAAAGTCTGCCGTTACCAGCAGTTTCGGGCCGTCAATAAGATCGTCGAGCGTGTCGTCGAAGCCAAGCACCGACGCGGACTCATCTGGCACACCCAGGGCTCGGGCAAGTCGCTGACCATGGTGTTCGCTGCCCTCAAGCTGAAGACCCATCTGACGGTCTCGTCGCCCGAACTGACGAATCCCAACATCATGGTCCTGACGGACCGTCTTGACCTGCACGGCCAGATCAGCGGCACCTTCGCAGCCTGCGGCCTGCCGAACCCGACTGCGGTCGAGAGCATCCGCGAACTGCGCGACCTGATCGGCAAGGGCACTGATGGCCTGACTGTTCTTTCAACGATCTTCAAGTTCCAGGGATCGGAGCAGCCGATCCCGAACTCGGCCAACTGGATAATCATGGTCGATGAGTGTCACCGGACGCAGGAAAAGGACCTCGGTGCCTACCTGCGCAAGACCATGCCGGATGCGCGTTTCTTCGGCTTCACCGGCACGCCGATCAAGAAGGACGACAAGGACACCTACGCGAACTTCGGCGTCGTTGGCGAGGGCTATCTGGACAAGTACGGCATCGACGACGCCGTTGCCGACGGAGCTACGGTGCCGATCTTCTACACGGGGCGGAAAACGGACTGGCACATTGACGAGGCTAAGATCGACATCCTGTTCGACCAATGGTTCGCCGACCTCCCGGACGACAAGCTGGAAGAGGTGAAGCGGCGCGGCGTGAAGATCACCGATCTGGTGAAGCACCCGAAACGCATCGATTTGATCGCGTACGACATCTGGACCCACTTCAAGGCTTACGCCCGTCCGGACGGCTTCAAGGCGCAGATCGTCGCAATCGACCGTGAAGCGATCATTCTTTACAAACGCGCCCTCGACCGGGTCATCGCGGAAGACCTCATCCGCCAAGGTGTTGCCGAAGAAGAGGCACGGGCCACGGCTGCGGCGATGTCCGCCTGCGTCTACTCGGCCTCGCAGGAAGACGCCAAGCCGAGCGAGGACGAATATATCGAAGCTCTTCGCCAAGACCTCAGAGCGCAGTACCTCGACCGGGACGCCGAAACCGCCGCGAAGCAGGCATTCGGAAAGCGTGGCGAGAGCCCGGAGTTTCTGATCGTCTGCGACAAGCTCCTGACCGGCTTCGACGCGCCGCTAGAATCCGTCATGTACTTGGACAAACCACTCAAAGAACACACGCTCCTTCAGGCCATCGCCCGGACGAACCGCGTCGCGGACGCCAAGAAGCGCAACGGTTTGATCGTCGATTACATCGGGGTCTCGGCCCACCTGGAGGAGGCGCTCGAATCTTACCGGGCTGACGATGTCCGCAACGCCATGCGCAATCTGGATGACCTCCGCAATCAGCTTCGGGCCGCGCATGCTGCCGTGCTCCAAATGATGAAGGGGCTGAAGCGGGATGGCGGGAAGCACTCGAAGGATCATCTCAAGGCCGAGTACGACCGGCTCGTCAGCCTGCTCAAGACCGAGGATCGGTGGTTCGAGTTCCGGGCCAAGGCTCGGGATTTCATTGGGCTCTACGAGGCCGTCAGCCCCGATCCGAGCGTCTTGGAGTACACGGCAGACCTCAAATGGATCGCGAGCTTCGTGCTCTATGCGACCCAGGTGTTCGAAAAACGCGAAGCCTTCGACTGGGCGTCCTACAGCCGCAAGATCAGGGACATGCTCGAAGAGCACCTGGACGCCACCGGCCTGAGCGTCACGGTGAAGCTGCGCAACATCACCGATCCGGAGTTCTGGGACGATTTCCATACCGATGGCAAGACCGAGGACGACCTCAAGACGGCGGCGATCCGCAAGACCACGGAACTGCGGAAGGTCGTGACCGAGCGGATCGGCGACAACCCGCACCAATATGGGAAGTTCTCCGAGCGCCTGCGGGAACTGCTGGAGCGCCTCGACGAGGCGCAGCTTTCCTGGGCGGACAAGCTCAAGATGGCCGAGGACCTTGCAAGGGACATCGAGGCCGAAGCCA
Organism: Mesorhizobium sp. KR2-14; assembly: GCF_040049255.1. Lineage (NCBI taxonomy): Bacteria > Pseudomonadati > Pseudomonadota > Alphaproteobacteria > Hyphomicrobiales > Phyllobacteriaceae > Mesorhizobium > Mesorhizobium sp. KR2-14. The sequence goes on from NZ_JBDZDR010000019.1 coordinate 15,412, forward strand.
CGGCCCATGAGGGTACTGGTCTTTCACCTGGGGCGTACGGTATCCTGCAAGTGCTCCGGTCATTCGGTACGGGTGATGGCATCGAGAGCTTATCGAGCCAGATCGCGTCTCTTTACGGCGACGAGGCTACGGCTCCGCCGCGATGGCATGAGAAGGAGGGACTCCGCAAGTCTCTCCGCCAACAGGTCCGGGCCATGGTCCACTCCTTCGGGTTGGGCAACCTGAAGGAAGTCTCCGAGCAGGTCGAGGAGTTCGCGCTCAAGCATTTTGCGAGGGTCTGATCGTGCCTGTGCTGACGGTCGGCGACACCGCCATCCCATACATCTTGCGTCGGTCAGGCACCGCAAGCCGCGCGCGCATCACGGTGACGCCGGGCGGGGTGGAGATCGTGGTGCCCGCAGCCGCGACGGACGACGAGATTGCAGGCGTGCTTGCGCGCCGCCGTGCATGGCTGGTCGAGCAGACTCAGCAGATGGCGGCTCGCGTGGCAGCCGCACCCAAGGTGAACCAGTTCGTCAGCGGGGCCAAGATTCCATATCGCGGCAGACTGATGCGGCTGAAGGTCGAGCCAACAGATGGCACCCTAGTGGAGGTCGCCTACCGAAATGGCTTTTACGTCGGGTACCCTCGTACGGCGTCGGAAGCCTCACGGGATGTCCTGATCGAATCCGCCCTACGGCTCTGGTTCCGCAAGCGTCTTCGCGAGGATGTTTCAGCCTTCGTGCGGCAGCACGGCGAACCCAACGGCCTGAAGCCGCGAAGCATTCACATAAAGGACCAGAAGCACATGTGGGGCAGTTGCGGGGACGACCGCAGTGTGAACCTCAACTGGCACCTGATCTTCGCGCCGAAAACGGTCCTGGAATATGCCGTGGTCCACGAACTCTGCCATCTGAGGCACAGAAACCATGATCGGGATTTCTGGGGGCTAATAGGAACCATCCTTCCGGATTGGGAAGTCCGAAAGGCTTGGCTGGATCAGAACGAGCATTTCCTGGCGCTGCGGCGAGTGGAGGCGACCTGATTAACGTCGCCGACGCGTTCGAACAGCAACGAGAATGAAGGAGCCCGATTCAGGCGTGGCACTTGGATCGGGAGTGGTGAAGCAGAACTGATCCTTTAAGTCTCAAACCAGGACAACCATCGGGGACACAAAAACAGGTTTTACACTCGTCCTCTCTGCGTCAATCGAGTAGGATCGTTCGTCGCCAAGAGGCTAACTCTTATCGGGCTTTGCTGCGCCATCTCTTCGGGCCATCTATTCGGATAAAGGCACATGGGTGAAAAGACCTATTACGTGGGAAGAGACGATATATCCGTGTCGAACCTTACCATCTTCGATGTTGACGCCATAGTGATGCGTCGCAGCGTATTATACAGATCACCATTGGATTTTGATTTTATCCTGATGCCTGATTTATCGTTTCTACAACTACAGTGGAACAATTATAATTTCGGAATCAATAGAAAGATATGTTGCTATAGTTCCGTGCGTTTTAGCGGGGGATTACCTTATCACCGCAAGAATTACATCGTCGGATCGAAAATATGGGGCATTTCTGCTTTTTATCGGCCTGTCGAAAAAAGCACGGAATATGCAGACTTAAACAATGTGCCCTCTCATATTGTCGAAGTCTATGGGACTAAGCGGCAATACAAAATGCATTACGTAGTTGTAGATGGACCTGGCGACAAACTATCTGAATTTTCGGATTTGTATTTTGTCATCAAAGAAAGTCTCACGAGTACACAGACATGGATCGATGGTAGATTTACAATGGAGGCAAGTTGTCGCTGTGGGCACTTCAATGAGATTGGCAGCGAAGCGCTCCAGGTATTGTTCAGTAAAGGACTGTCGATTGAGGCTGTGAAGTCTCGCCTGAAGTGCGATGCCTGCGGCAAAAAAGGCAATGTAGAAATCCACCCTCTCTATAGTGAAAATACGCCAGACCGACTTAAACATAAGACAGCATGGGTGTCCTCTAAGGGCAGACGCTACAATCGGGAGCGCACTATTCCCAACAATCCCGAGCTTGTACGTATGTACGAGAATCTCGGTGGCGACGGACGAGATCGGGTTTATCTCGGCGATGGCGCTTACCTTTCGAAAAACGGTGAAGTATCTGATTGATTGATGATTGAGGTGCGCTCTGCCCCTCCAGCGCTGAAGCATTCCATCTGCGCCAAGATAATTTTGGGTCTGATGAGCCTAAACGCAGACCCGCTGGCCTCGCAATGAGAGTGCCAGGATAATGAACTCGGCCCGACTCGGATTAGGCTGGCTCGTCCGATAGAGGCCGGAAGCACCTCAGTCCACAATCTCTTGCGGACTGGAAAGCCCGTCCAAGATGGCGATCCGCTCGCCCCCGACTGGAGCCAATCTAGCCGTTCCACCACACCCCTCCCACCCCGTACCAAAATCCTCCTCGATTTTGCCGCCTGAGCGATCTCCAAAAACCCTTGTTTTCCCGGGTCTGGGGAACCTCGCGAAGTTCGCGTCCAAGCGTGTTCGCAGACATCT
>NZ_JBDZDR010000020.1:0-8101 GCF_040049255.1 Mesorhizobium sp. KR2-14
ATGAAACCAAAACCACGAAGGGGAAAAGCAGGACCTTGACCACCACCACCGAACCGAAACATACCTGAAAGGCGGGTCAATTCTCGGCGGAAATCCCGGGTCAGTTCCTGGCGGAAATCAACACCATATCGGTCGCTCACGCCTCTACCAGCTTCACCGCAAGCTGCCATTCGATCTCGACGGCCCGCGAAAGCAGGCCACGGCCGCTGGACCGACTATAAAATTAACCGCCCCATTCCCCGATCGTCCGGCTGACGCCAGTCGATTATGCCGACACGTTCATCCCGCGTCTGTATCTGGTACTGTGCTTAATGCAAACCTCCACACCAGCCCGTCGCTCACCAGGCCAGCTCAACCGAACCAACCAGCCGAGTCTACGTCACGCTGCAAGGAAGTTGGAGGCACTCACGCATTCTCAATCTGCCGGGCTACCCACTGCGTGTGTTCGCGTGAGAATGCCCGCTCTGCTTCATTTACGAAGGCAGAGAATTTCTCTTCGGTGTCTATTGCGCCGATGCGTGTCTGAAGAATGCCAATTTCGTGGGCGGTGAGACTATATGCGGATGCGAGTTCGTTGAACTTCTTGAGCTGGACCCACCCAATTGCGGAGGAAGCGATAACCAACAAAGGCTCGGTTGGCCAAATCATCCATGTTGGATCGTAGCGAATGCGGACAAGAGCCAATCCGATCGCAGTGGCTTGAACCACAACACAGATGCTAATCCATACCCGGAAACGGCGCCGGTTCCACCTTACCTTCGAAACATACCATTCACGTTGATCCCCGATCCGATCCACAACATATTTCTGAATGCGGTCCGTCAGCGATAAAGCACGAATCTCGTTCATTTTTTTGCTAATCTGATCGCCCACCACTGGCCGACGGCTAATGGAGTCACGTACGTGACTGTTCGCATCGAGAATGGCTTTCAGAAAATGTGAAAACTTTTCAGCCACCGCCGAGAGTTTAGGGGCATCCTCGAAGGGTTCTGCCCGCATCATATAGCGCCAAGTCGAGGTTTTGATCGACTCTGCCAGTGCACGGCAACCATACCAATCTTTCTCCGGCTTTTGGACTGCCATATACAACAGCAGCGCCGTTGACGCAGCCAAGACCACCGCATATCCGATGTAAAGGTCCGGTGAACTGCCGAACCATATTGAGATTGACGCCGCAACGGTGAGGAGAAGATACTGCAGGCGTATGAGCCATAGATATATTCTCTGAGCGTCTACGGCTGAGCCATCCGCAGACCGGTACAATGCAGGAAAGTTATCGTGTTGCAAGTAGACAGGTCTCCTGTCGGATCGCCGCGAACTATTTCAACTCCGTCGCCAGTTTATTCCACTGGACAACTTTTACGCCGTGTTTCGCGACCCAAGACGGGTTTTGCCTGGGCGCACCTCCCTGAGGGTGAACCGCCACCACCTTTTTCCCAAGCGCAAGGCTGGTCTCAACTTCCCAGGTTACCCATCGGCTCTGCGCAGTATTGTCCGAAAGGTAAACGACGCAAACAGAGGACCGCGATATCCGCTCGCTGATCTTTTTTTTGATATATTCGGCGCGTTCGCTGTTGTAGGGCTCGCGAACAGAATGATCGTTGAATTCGATGTCGCTGTTTTCGTTCTTCGCATGCGCGCGTAAGAGATTGACCTCGTCCATGTCTTCTGTTGCGAAACTGATGAAGACATTGCGTTTGCCGCCCTGGAGCGCCGCTTTGGCCTTCTCCTCAAGTGACCGTATGTCCCCTAGCCTGCTCCAGCTACCGCTGCTCCCGCCGCCCATGTCAGACCCCCTCAACCTTAAATTCATTGCATGCAATGCAGGCTCCACAAGGTGTTTCACCGCCCAGATGACATGAATAAGTGCCCTCAATGCCTTTTAGCGTGGCGAGTTCGACCACTTCCTGCTTGTGGAACGAGGCGAGCGGCGCAAGAACCTTTAGCTCTCGCCCCATGCTGCGCGTGATCATTGTCTCGGCCTCCTGCAAGAACGCTGACGTCTGATCGGGAAATAAGCTTGTTTCTTCGTGAAGCAGCCCGATTGATATGGCATCCGCATCGCGCTGAAATGCGTAGGCCGACGCTACAAGCAGGAAGAGCAGATTTCGACCAGGAGTGAAGGCGTCCTCAAGCACTCGCTGCTTTGGATCGGTCAACCCAGATTTGATGAGGCGCCCATACCCCGACAGGTCGGCCACTTCCAAATTTGGTAACTGCAGCTTGCCCATTGCTGATCTGCACGCCGCAAGCTCCCGATCTCGGGATCGTTGCCCGTAGTCGATGAAAAGAGGGTACTGCTGGATTCCTTCCTCTTTGGCGAGGTAGGCCACTAAGGTGGAATCGAGACCACCGGAAACGAGGGTGACAATGCTCATGCCAACGCGAGCTCCGCATCTCGAGACCCCGCAACCCGCATGACTATCCAGATAGCCCAATCCAGTAGGCCGACTGCAAAACCGAGCCGGTCAGCATGTGAGATCAGAGTATTCTCGTGCCTATGGTACTGGGGGAGCGTCGATATGGCTCGCTCGGCACCATTGTAGAGGCCAATCGCAGTCATGTAATTCAGTACGTGACGATCCAAGACGGCGAGATCGTAGCTGATCCCTGCGTTTCGCAGGAACATACTTGCTTGCTTTGGCCCGATTCCCGAAACGTTCGACACAAGCCACGCGCGAGCGGAGGCGGCATTCTCGAACGCACCTAGCAGAGAGCACAGGTTACCACTTTCTCGGGAAACCGATATGCGCGCGGAGGCCAACTGGACCGATTTCGATCCAGGAAAGCGATAGTTCCGAAGGGAGCCGTTGACTAGGACGGGCCGGCGGAGAACCCCGTAAATCTCTTCCGCCAGTTCGGCCTGGGACGCCGATGCATTCAGGAGAAGCTGCCGCTCATCCAAGGCATCAGCGCTGGCCACCGCAAGCGCATACGGTACCTGGCTGCTTAGCAAGCAGCATGAGAGCTCCCACCAAAGACTCCGTTCATCAAGCTCCACCTCAGAGCGCTTGGCCCTTGCCTCAATCTCCGGGCATATCGCGGCAACGGCGTATTCCAGTCTAGTGGCATCGTTTCTCATCTGAATAAGTCCGGCATTTGTTCCCTAAGCTGCTTAGCATTGGCTTGCCCCAGAAGGCCCACTGCAAACGCTTCTAACCGGTTCGTTGAAGCAGCAGTCTGCAACTCATGTGTGAGTTCTCGATAGTAGTCCAAATTATGGAAGGCCACTTTACCAGCATAGTCGATATTATCGTCAGAGAGGGCGGAAACCGTGATTGGCGAGCCCGCCATTTGCGCTTGATAGGCAAAGAAATCAAAGTGCTGATAATGATTTAATCGATCTTGTTGTCGGTCAACGGCAACTCGACACCATTCCAATCCATCGAAGCTGTCTGCTCCAGCTGCCGTTAGAACGGCAATACTCCAAGGGTTGCCCGTGCCTAGAAGATGTATCGGTTGATAAAAGGATAGGCGATCAAGCTCGTTTCGGATATGTCGCACCGTCTGGGCGCGCTGGATCAAGCCGCGGCCTAACTCTCGCTCTGCCAGCGCAATCATAGGTGGCTGGAGTTGGTTGGCTACTTCTCGTACGACCTCCGGGAGGTTCGTAAGGTCGTATCCCTTCGAGCGAACGGGAGCGTGGATAATTGGAAGCACGGGCGCTTTGGTGAACTTTGTGTCCCGTTCGACTGCGGCAATGACCTGCCGAACCGCGCGTTTTTTGTCCTTGGACGGCTCCATCTCATCAAAGCAATAGGCCCAATCGTGTGGAATCCCTTCCAACGCCAATTCGAGATCCTGGGGTCTCCAGCTGTCATCGTCGCGTCGAGTCGCTTCATAATTGCCCGAGTCCACGAGGACGAAGCCGCCTTGGGCCCGAATCCGTCTGAGTTCCTGCTGGATACCGCGGGGGCGCCGGGAAGGAAACAGGTCATATGCCGAGACAAGGATCGTCGGTGTTCCAAAGACACGAAGCGCCTTGAGAGCCTCAAGAGGGACGAGTTGTGTCTCGTGTGACGAAACGGAAAGGAACAAGCTCGGCAGGGGGACTTTACCCGCAGCGATGGCGGAAGGACGGGCCGGTGCCGTCCTCGGAGGGACGACGCTCGAAATTTTGCGTATCAGGTGCTGGACGCCTAGATGATCCGCGTCTCCGTCCCAGTGCAGAAGATCGACGGCACTGTACCCATTGAACCCATACGGCGCGTTTGTTGGCGTGATCTTAGCGGGAATGATTGGGATCGAATATTGCTCTGCTAGCCGAAGCTCATCCTTTACATTTCTGTTTTCCTTTGCTGTGGAGGACCACATGGGGACAACGCATTTTGTGTTTCGAATTTCACGCTCGATAACGCTCGAGAAGTCTCCAACAATCTTGTCGTCCCACCAAACATCCCACCGCGTCGATAGTATGTTCACCAGTTGCTCAGCTTGCCTGACGTCTTTTCGTGAATATACAATGTAGACGTCTGACATGTGCGATTACTCCCCCCAGAGTAGTGAATCAGAAGTCTCACAAATTAAGCGGCGCCGCAACCATCGGACCGCTAAGGTGAACGCGATGGTTGCGGCGATCTAGAACAGCGGTCGGTGTCCGGCAGGTATTCGGTCGGGATTGCGCTGGCGGTGCAGTCGGCGACGTTGCCGTCTGTGCGCGTGTCAGTGGGAAGGTGCGGCTTCGCGAACTGCGGATCCGTCGCTCAAAAATGGTCCCATTTCATCAACAGCATTCATTCGGAGACTGTGAATCATGTGCGACTTATCAATGGAAGCCGTTTATGGGTCCGGGCACCAAGACATACAGGAGGCCATCCAGATTGGTATAAAGCAGACGCAAATTCATTAACGAGTTTCGCGTCAAATCCGGAGAAGTCGGCAGTATCGAACCGGTCATCTTCGTCTAATATAATGATATTCACATATGTCTGTATGTCACAAATTTCGCGAATGTCTTTCTTGCTCAAGCCGTCTGCGACTATGAGCAAAGATGCATCTTCAACGATTGTGGGGGCAGGGCTATCATCAAGTTGAGGTGAGAGAACTTCCATACCCAACCCTTTCAGCTGAAAGCGTGCCTCCTCTAGTGTGTACCGCCTCCCGATCGTGCCTGTTGAGCCGTGCAGAACGATCCGGCTCGGTGCCCTCCCTGTCAATGGCTCTCGGCTAGTGAGGAGTTCGGTTTCAACCGGAAGGTTCATCGTTTCGCAGTATGCGGACACCGAGCGTGACGCTAGGTCCGCTGCAGCAGTTGCCGGTAAGCCGGCTTCACCCCAATGATGCGCAAATACGGCGCTGAAGACGTCTCCCGTTCCGATCTTGAAGACACGCGATGAGTAATACGCAGGAACATCCATCGGTGCAGCGTTCGGCTCATACACGGTCACCCCCCGCACGCCTCTTTTGACGACGACAACGGTCTCCTGATCGCCGGGAGCCATGGCTTTCGCAGCGGCAGTGGCCAAGTCGGTGCACCCTGTATAGCGGTAGAGCTCAAGTTCATTCATCACCAATGCAAGACGCTTCGCTGTTGAACCGTTTGCTCCAAACGGCTCCGGCCGAAGAGCTGTCTGAGGATCGTAAATCGCTTGGGCGGCCTGCACGACGGCGGTTCCCTCAAGGAAACCGAACCTCAGGACAACATCCCCGGAAACGTGAATCGGAGGCTGCTGCGGTATTGACCCAGGTTGTGGCTCGATATGTGGTTGAGAAAGAGGGTGAAAGTATGCGAATGCGATAACGATATCGGAATGACTGCAGCGCAACTGCACGCCGAGCCCTGCCAGCTTGTCAGATCCGGGGCTGTTGTCGCTTCGTGTATAGGTGTGGAGAGTGCTTCCCGGCGAAAGGGAACTGACCGCTGCCGCTGCGCGTCCGCCAGAACCAAAACGGGCGCTCCACTTTGGGGTTTCGCACAGTTCGTGATACAAACCACCTGCTATATGCATTTCTGTGACCTGCTGGTTTTAACCCGTTATTTTTTCATTCCTCCTGCACCCGATAAGATATGCTATGGATATTCGCTAGAATACCACTGTCCGCCGGATTATGGATGGCTGTCGGCGCCTGCGTGGCGGAGCTCCGGGCGACCAGTTCCTCGACGTGGCCGACGCCGATCTCTGTACCGCCGCGCCCGAATTTTTTCTCACTACCAGGCCCCTGGCGGCATTGTCGGCCACCACCTGCGGCGGGCCGAGACTGATCCCGCTGCTGCTGCGGCGGCGCTGCCTGCGATATTCGTTGCCGACTGGACGATGAAGACCGACCCGCCCAGCTATTGAGCCTCACGAGCTTCTTCGAGCCTCTCGCTGCCACCAAGAGCCCAGCGGGTAAGCGGGCGAGCCAGGAGGATCAGCACGACCCCGAAAGCGGCGCTGGTCAGGAAGATGCGCATGAAGGCTTCCGGGAGGCCGGCCGCGTTCTCGGTGTCCATGCCGGATGCGAGCAGTCCCGCCATCAGGTTTCCGAGCGAAGAGGCGACAAACCAGAAACCCATCATCTGGCTGGTGAAGCGCTCGGGTGCGAGGCGGGAGAAGGTGGACAGGCCGACCGGGCTCAGCAACAGCTCACCCACGGTGTGCAGGAGATAGGTGCCGATCAGGAAGAGCGCGGAGACCTTCACGCCGGTAGCCGCGATCTGCGCCGCCGGCACGAGGATCAGGTAGCCTGATCCCATCGCGACAAGCGCCAATCCGAACTTTACGAAAACGGGGATGGTCCAGCGGTTCTCGGCATAGATCCAGAACGCGGCGAAGCCCGGGGTCAGCAAGATGATGAACACGGCGTTGAGGTTCTGGAACCACGAGGTGGGCACGGTGAAACTGCCGAGCTCGCGCCGGGTAAGGTCGTTGGCGAAGAGGTTGAGCGATGACCCCGCCTGCTCGAAACCCGACCAGAAGAGCGCTGCGGCGACGAACAGGAGTGCAAGGGCGATCATACGCCGCTTCTCCGGGCCGGTCAGGTCACCGGCGAAGTATATGTTCAGGAAGAAGGCGCAGGCCACGGTTATGATGACCATCCCCATGGCCTGCGCGAGGCCCTGCGGGCTGGTCAGGCTGATCTGGCCGGTCAGTGCGGCTGCGGCGACCAGCACCACGACCGCGCCTCCGATCATGCCGGTGAAGATGTGGTCGCGCGTGCCGGTGGCCACGTCGGGGTGGAGGTGGACGGCGGGCACGCCGCCCTTGTCGCGAAGCGAGGTGCGGCTGGCGTACAGGAAGTTGACGAGCCCGAAGAACATCGCGACAGCGGCAGCTCCGAAACCCCAGTGCCACCCCCAGTTCTCGCCGAGGTAACCAGCGATCAGCCCGCCCAGGATCGCACCGATATTGATGCCCATGTAGAAAAAGGAGAAGCCAGCGTCGCGGCCGCCAATGTCGTTCTTGTCATAAAGCAGGCCAACCATGGTCGAGATGTTGGGCTTGACGAGCCCAGTGCCGATGGCGATGCAGACGAGCCCGAAGAAAAAAATTGAGGCGACGGCACCAGAAAGCGCAAGCAAGGCGTGCCCGACCATGATGGCGACACAGCCGACGATGATGGCGCGCCTGCAGCCCCAGAAGCGGTCAGCGATCCACCCACCTGGCAGCGCCAGTATGTAGGCCGAGGCGGTATAGAGGCCATAGATTGCAGCAGCGTCGGCGGTTGTGATGCCGAGGCCGCCACTTTGGACCTCGTCGACGAGAAAGAGGATCAGCAGCGCCCGCATGCCGTAGTAGCTGAAGCGCTCCCACATCTCGACAAAAAAGAGGGCAACTAGCCCCGACGGATGCTTCCCGGACGTCGTCGACATCGGACTCTCCGCGGTCGGTCTTCGCCAGAACCATAGCGCGGATCGGATGAAAAAGCGCGTTGAGCTTTGGCGACGCGAATGGCGACATCAGGGCTTGCTCGCAAGCAGCTTGCACTCCGACCGCACACAGCGCCGCGCGGCGGAACAGCAGCTTACCGCCAACCTTCAGCGAACATCGGGCCGACCGCTTCTGATGCGGTGGACGGCTCTCCTCCCCCCCGTAGCTGCAGCTATAGTCGCGGGGCAGAGCTGGAGGAGCTATGATGGGCACCGTTACAACGATTGGTCTGGATATTGCAAAGTCAGTGT
>NZ_JBDZDR010000021.1:0-2500 GCF_040049255.1 Mesorhizobium sp. KR2-14
TGATGCGATGAACACAAGTAATGAGAACGATCAAGCCAATCGAGCTATTAGTACCGGTAAACTTCATGCATTGCTGCACTTCCATACCCGGCCTATCAACGTGGTCGTCTTCCACGGCTCTCAGGGAATACTCGTTTTCAGGTGGGTTTCCCGCTTAGATGCCTTCAGCGGTTATCCCGTCCGTATATAGCTACCCTGCAATGCGGCTGGCGCCACAACAGGTCCACCAGAGATACGTCCATCCCGGTCCTCTCGTACTAGGGACAGATCCTGTCAATATTCCTACACCCACGGCAGATAGGGACCGAACTGTCTCACGACGTTCTGAACCCAACTCACGTACCGCTTTAAATGGCGAACAGCCATACCCTTGGGACCTGCTCCAGCCCCAGGATGCGATGAGTCGACATCGAGGTGCCAAACAACCCCGTCGATATGGACTCTTGGGGGTCATCAGCCTGTTATCCCCGGCGTACCTTTTATCCGTTGAGCGATGGCCCTTCCACACGGGACCACCGGATCACTATGACCGACTTTCGTCTCTGCTCGACTTGTCAGTCTCGCAGTCAGGCAGGCTTATGCCATTGCACTCAGCGACCGATTTCCGACCGGTCTGAGCCCACCATCGCGCGCCTCCGTTACTCTTTAGGAGGCGACCGCCCCAGTCAAACTACCCACCATACATTGTCCCGGACCCGGATGACGGGCCGCGGTTAGACATCCATGACGATAAGGGTGGTATTTCAAGGGTGGCTCCACACCAGCTGGCGCCGATGCTTCAAAGCCTACCACCTATCCTACACATGCCGACACGAATGCCAATGTAAAGCTATAGTAAAGGTGCACGGGGTCTTTCCGTCTAACCGCAGGAACCCCGCATCTTCACGGGGAATTCAATTTCACTGAGTCTATGCTGGAGACAGCGGGGAAGTCGTTACGCCATTCGTGCAGGTCGGAACTTACCCGACAAGGAATTTCGCTACCTTAGGACCGTTATAGTTACGGCCGCCGTTTACTGGGGCTTCGATTCAGAGCTTGCACCCCTCCTCTTAACCTTCCAGCACCGGGCAGGCGTCAGACCCTATACGTCGTCTTGCGACTTCGCAGAGCCCTGTGTTTTTGATAAACAGTCGCTACCCCCTGGTCTGTGCCACCCTCATCTACTTGCGTAAACAAGGGTCACGCTTCTTCCGAAGTTACGCGTGCAATTTGCCGAGTTCCTTCAGCATAGTTCTCTCAAGCGCCTTGGTATACTCTACCAGTCCACCAGTGTCGGTTTCGGGTACGGTCTATACGTGGGAGCTATTTCCTGGGACCACTTCGCTGCCAGATCAATCCAATAAGACCTGACAACACACATGATCCGTCACTACCCACAGGCCCACGAATATTAACGTGGTTCCCATCGTCTACGCATGTCTGCCTCGACTTAGGGGCCGGCTAACCCTGCTCAGATTAACTTTAAGCAGGAACCCTTGGACTTTCGGCGGGGGTGTCTCTCACACCCCTTACGTTACTCATGTCAGCATTCGCACTTCTGATACCTCCACAGGTCCTCACGGATCCTGCTTCATCAGCTTACAGAACGCTCCGCTACCGCTTGCACTTAAAGTGCAAACCCAAAGCTTCGGTGTATGGCTTGAGCCCCGTTACATTTTCGGCGCAAAGACCCTTATCTAGACCAGTGAGCTGTTACGCTTTCTTTAAATGATGGCTGCTTCTAAGCCAACATCCTGGTTGTTTTGGGATCCTCACATCCTTTCCCACTTAGCCATAACTTGGGGACCTTAGCTGTTGGTCAGGGTTGTTTCCCTTTCCACGACGGACGTTAGCACCCGCCGTGTGTCTGCCGACTAGTACTCCCAGGTATTCGGAGTTTGGTTAGGTTTGGTAATCCGGTGAGGACCCCTAGCCCATCCAGTGCTCTACCCCCTGGGGTATTCGGTCGACGCTCTACCTAAATAGATTTCGCGGAGAACCAGCTATTTCCGAGTTTGATTGGCCTTTCACCCCTAGCCACAAGTCATCCCAAACTATTGCAACAGTTATGGGTTCGGTCCTCCAGTAAGTGTTACCTTACCTTCAACCTGCTCATGGCTAGATCACTCGGTTTCGGGTCTAATGCGTCGAACTGAACGCCCTGTTCAGACTCGCTTTCGCTACGCCTACACCTACCGGCTTAAGCTTGCTCGACACACTAAGTCGCTGACCCATTATACAAAAGGTACGATGTCACCATTTCAGGCTCCATCTGTTTGTAGGCAACCGGTTTCAGGTACTCTTTCACTCCCCTTGTCGGGGTGCTTTTCACCTTTCCCTCACGGTACTAGTTCGCTATCGGTCATGCACGAGTACTTAGGCTTGGAGAGTGGTCTCCCCATGTTCAGACAGGATTTCACGTGTCCCGCCTTACTCAAGGACTTTTGCTCGCATTACGCGTACGGGGCTGTCACCCATTCTTGCCCAACTTTCCAGATGGTTCCGCTTGTCTCACAAAAGC
>NZ_JBDZDR010000022.1:0-3258 GCF_040049255.1 Mesorhizobium sp. KR2-14
CCGTCGACGATTCGCGCACCATGCGCGACATGCTGAAGCTGGCGCTGGTCGAGGCCGGCTACCGGGTGGTGCAGGCCGAGGACGGGCTGCACGGGCTGGAGGTGCTGGCCGCCGAGACGCCGCGGGTGATCGTCACCGACATCAACATGCCGCGGCTCGACGGCTTCGGCTTCATCGAGAAGGTGCGCGCCGACGCCGCCTGGCGCGGCATCCCGATCCTGGTTCTGACCACCGAGAGCGACGCGGCCAAGAAGGACCGGGCGCGGCGCGCCGGGGCGACCGGCTGGATCGTCAAGCCCTTCGACCCGGCCAAGCTGATCGACGCCATCCGCCGCGTGGCGGCCTGAACCGACGAGGACCCCGCCGTGGACGCAATGGCAACCATCAAGCAGACCTTCTTCCAGGAATGCGAGGAGCAGCTTTCCGAGCTCGAGGCCGGGCTGCTGGCGATCGAGCGCGACGAGGCCGAGCCCGACACCGTCAATGCGGTGTTCCGCGCCGTGCACTCGATCAAGGGCGGCGCCGGCGCCTTCAGCCTCGACGAGCTGGTCGCCTTCGCGCATGTCTTCGAGACCGCGCTCGACCAGCTGCGCTCGGGCACGCTGGCCGCAGGCCCCGAGGTGCTCGCCATCCTGCTGCGCGCCGCCGACCTCTTGGCCGACCTGGTGGCGGCGGCCCGCGACGGCGGCCAAGTCGCGCCCGACCGCGCCGAAGTGCTGGTCGCCGAGCTGAACGGCCTCGGGCCCGGCGCGGCCCTGCCGGCGCCAGACAGCGATGCCGGCGACGACATGGACGGGCTGGTGTTCCAGCCGGTGCGGGTGGCGCTCGACTTCGGCGCCGCTCTTTCCGCCGATCTTTCCGCCGACGGGGCCGACGACCTTTCCGACGTCGGGCCGGCCGCGCGCGCCTACACCATCCGCTTCAAGCCGCGGCCGGAGCTCTACGCCAAGGGCAACGAGGCGGCGCTGGTGCTGCGCGAGCTGGAGCGGCTCGGGCGCCTGGAGGCGAGCTGCGACGCGAGCGCCGTGCCGCTGCTCGACGCGCTCGACCCGGAGGGCGCCTATCTCGACTGGACGCTCAAGCTCGAGACCGACAAGGGCGAGGCGGCGATCCGCGAGGCGTTCGAGTTCGTCGAATGGGACTGCGAGCTGGAGATCGCGGCCGACGACGCGGCCGACGACGGGGCCGAAGATGCCGCGGGCGGTGCGTTCGACATCGACGCGCTGCTGCGCTCGATCCGGGAGGAGGCGGCGGCGGAGCCGGCGCCGGGGGAGCCTGAGGCGGCGGCCGAACCCGCCGCAACGCCAGAACCGACCGCCGAACAGCCGGCGCCGGCGCCCAAGGCCGGGGCCGCCCGCGCCGAGACGGCCGCAAACGCCGCGCCGCAGACCATCCGCGCCGACCTCGAGCGCGTCGACCGGCTGATCGACCTGGTCGGCGAGCTGGTCATCAACCAGGCGATGCTGTCGCAGCGCGTCATCGAGGCCGGCCACGCCCCCGGCTCGGCGGTGGTGATCGGGCTCGACGAGCTCGAGCAGCTGACGCGCGAGATCCAGGACTGCGTCATGGCCATCCGCGCCCAGGCGGTGAAGTCGGTGTTCCAGCGCATGCCGCGCCTGGTGCGCGAGGTCGCCGGCCTGACCGGCAAGCAGGTGCGGCTGGTCACCGAGGGCGAGGGCACCGAGGTCGACAAGACGGTGATCGACCGGCTCAACGACCCGCTCACCCACATGATCCGCAACGCCATCGACCACGGGCTGGAGACGCCCGATCAGCGGCTCGCCGCCGGCAAGCCGGCCGAGGGGCTGGTGCGGCTGTCGGCCATGCACCGCTCGGGCCGCATCGTCATCGAGGTCGCCGACGACGGCGCCGGCATCAACCGGGCCAAGGTCAAGCAGCTCGCCGTCGACAAGGGACTGATCGCCGCCGACGCGGTGCTGTCGGACGACGAGGTCGACAATTTGATCTTCCTGCCCGGCTTCTCGACCGCGACCGAGGTCTCCAACATCTCCGGCCGCGGGGTGGGCATGGACGTGGTCAAGCGCTCGATCCAGGCGCTCGGCGGGCGGCTGTCGATCGCCTCGCGGCCGGGCCGCGGCTCGACCTTCACGCTGAGCCTGCCGCTGACGCTGGCGGTGCTCGACGGCATGGTGGTCACCGTGGCCGGGCAGACGCTGGTGGTGCCGTTGACCGCCATCATCGAGACCCTGCAGCCCAAGGCCGCCGACGTGCACGGGCTCGGCGGCGCCGCCCGGGTGATCGCGGTGCGCGACGCCTTCACGCCGCTCATCGACATCGGCCGCGAGCTCGGCTTCCGC
The DNA here is from genome assembly GCF_040049255.1 of Mesorhizobium sp. KR2-14. Lineage (NCBI taxonomy): Bacteria > Pseudomonadati > Pseudomonadota > Alphaproteobacteria > Hyphomicrobiales > Phyllobacteriaceae > Mesorhizobium > Mesorhizobium sp. KR2-14. The sequence continues at coordinate 2,319 of NZ_JBDZDR010000022.1, forward strand.
GCCCAGGCCACCGACCCGCTGAGCGGGGTGGCGATCCTGGTCGAGACCGAGGGCGGCCGCCGCAGCGCGCTCCTGGTCGACACCATCCAGGGCCAGCGCCAGGTGGTGATCAAGAGCCTGGAATCCAACTACGGCGCCGTGCCCGGCATCGCCGCCGCCACCATCCTCGGCGACGGCCGCGTCGCCCTGATCATCGATGTCGACGCCGTGATCGCCAGCTCGCAGGCCGACATGCCCAGCCCCGACCCCGTTCTCGCCGAAGCAGGATGACGCCATGACCGAGACCGCCAGACACGACACCACAAGCCGCGAGCTGATCGCCTTCCGCATCGGCGCGCAGGAGTTCTGCGTCGACATCATGTCGGTGCGCGAGATCCGCGGCTGGGCCCCGGCCACCGTCTTGCCCAAGGCGCCGCCCTTCGTGCGCGGCGTCATCAACCTGCGCGGCGCGGTGCTGCCGATCGTCGACCTCGCCGCCCGGCTCGGCTTCACGCCGCCGGAGCCGACGGTGCGCCACGTCATCATGGTGGTGCAGGTCGACGACCGCGTCGTCGGGCTTTTGGTCGACGCCGTCTCCGACATCCTGTCGGTGACCGACGACGCCATCCAGCCCACGCCCGACGTCGCCTCCGAGATGGCCCGCACCTTCGTGCGCGGCGTGCTGGCGATCGAGGGCCGCATGATCAGCCTGATCGCGCTCGACAACGTGCTGCAGGCCGTCGACCCGATCGCGGCATGACCGACACGACCGCACCCGCCCGGCCGCGCCGCGCGCCGCGCCTGGTCGAGGGCGAGTTCGCCCTCACCGGCGAGGATTTGCGCCAGATCGCGGCGATGCTGAAGGCCGACGCCGGCATCCACCTCACCGAGGCCAAGGCGGCGCTGGTCTATTCGCGCCTGTCCAAGCGCCTGCGCGCGCTCGGGCTGGCGAGCTTTGCCG
>NZ_JBDZDR010000023.1:0-3201 GCF_040049255.1 Mesorhizobium sp. KR2-14
TGCGCCAGATCGCGGCGATGCTGAAGGCCGACGCCGGCATCCACCTCACCGAGGCCAAGGCGGCGCTGGTCTATTCGCGCCTGTCCAAGCGCCTGCGCGCGCTCGGGCTGGCGAGCTTTGCCGACTACTGCGCCTTCGTCGCCTCGGCCGAGGGGACCGGCGAGCGCCAGCAGATGCTGGCGGCGCTGACCACCAACGTCACCAGCTTCTTTCGCGAAGCCCACCACTTCGAGCATCTGGCCGAGCGCGTGCTGCCGCCGCTGCTGGAAGCGGCGCGCGCCGGCGGCCGCGTGCGGCTGTGGTCGGCGGCCTGCTCCAACGGCGCCGAGCCCTATTCGATCGCGCTGACCATCCTGTCGCTGATGCCCGACGCCGCCCGCCACGACATCAGGGTGCTGGCCACCGACATCGACGCCAACATGGTCGCCGCCGGCCATGCCGGGCTCTACGGCGAGGCGGCGCTGCGCCCGGTGCCGGCGGAGCTGCGCCGGCGCTGGTTTGTCCCGGCGCGCACCGGCGAGGCCAGGACCTGGAGTGTGGGCGAGGAGCTGCGCGCCCTGGTCGCCTTCCGCGAGCTCAACCTGATCGGCGCCTGGCCGATGAAGGGCCGCTTCCAGGCGATCTTCTGCCGCAACGTCGTCATCTACTTCGAGGAGGCGACGCAGGCGCGGATCTGGAGCCGCTTCGTGCCGCTCTTGACCCCCGGCGGCCACCTCTATATCGGCCATTCCGAGCGGGTCTCGGGGCCGGCGGCGGCCAGCTTCCAGTTCGAGGGCATCACCACCTACAAGCTGCGCGAGGCCGGCCTGTGACCCCCCCGATCCGTGTCCTGATCGTCGACGATTCGGCGACCATGCGCAGCCTGCTGACGGCGGTGCTGCGCCGCGACCCGGCGATCGAGGTGGTCGGCCACGCCGCCGACCCGCTCGAGGCGCGCCAAAAGATCAAGGCGCTCAACCCCGACGTCGTCACCCTCGACATCGAGATGCCGAACATGAACGGCCTCGACTTCCTCGACAAGATCATGCGCCTGCGGCCGATGCCGGTGATCATGGTCTCCAGCCTGACCGGCCGCGACGCCGCCGCCACGCTGGCCGCGCTCGAGATCGGCGCCTTCGACTGCATCGCCAAGGCCTCGTTCAGCGACGAGGGCGCCTTCGACGCGCTCCTGGCCACGGTCAAGGCCGCGGCGCGCGCCCGCATCCGCCCGCCGGCGGCGGCAGCAGCCGCCGCCGACCGCCGCGCGCCGGCGCCGGCCGCCGGCGGCGCCTTCGCCCCCGACGGCCGCGTCGTCGCCATCGGCGCCTCGACCGGCGGCGTCGAGGCGCTGGTCACCATCCTGTCGCAGTTCCCGGCCAACTGCCCGCCCACCGTCATCACCCAGCACATGCCGCCGGTGTTCACCAAGAGCTTTGCCGAGCGCCTCAACCGCATCTGCCGGCCGCAGGTCAGCGAGGCCGTCGACGGCGCCCCGCTTGTCCCCGGCCAGGTCTATCTCGCCCCCGGCGGGGTGGCGCATCTCGAGGTCGCCGGGGGGACGACGCTGCGCTGCCGGCTGCGCGCCGGCGACCCGGTCAGCGGCCACCGCCCTTCGGTCGACGTGCTGTTTGCCTCGGTCGCCCGCGCCGCCGGCGCCCGGGCGGTCGGCGCCATCCTGACCGGCATGGGCCGCGACGGCGCCGAGGGCCTTTTGGCCCTGCGCCGGGCCGGCGCCGCCACGCTCGGCCAGGACGAGGCCACCAGCCTGGTCTACGGCATGCCGCGCGCCGCCTTCGAGGCCGGCGCGGTCGAGCGCCAGCTGCCCTTGGCGAGGATCGCCGGCCACATCCTCGCCCTTACCCGCTTGCATTCCAATGGAGCCAACCATGTCGTTCGTACAACATCTTAAGGTCCTCGTCGCGGATGACACGACCACCAGCCGCATGCTCATCACCGATGCGCTGCAGGACATGGGCATCCGCCAGATCGCGCTGGCCAAGGACGGCGAGGAGGCGCTGCGCATGATGATGGACAAGCCCTGCCACCTGATCCTCTCCGACTTCAACATGCCCAAGCTCGACGGCCTCGGCCTGCTCAAGGCGATCCGCTCCTACGGCCCGCTGCGCAACACGCCGTTCATCATCCTGACCGGCAAGAGCGACCGCGCCCTGGTCGAGCGGGCCGCGGCCCTCGGCGTCAACAACTACCTGACCAAGCCGTTCACCACGCCGCAGCTGAAGCGCGCCATCGAGGCGATCGTCGGGGAGCTGACGTGACCACACAGGCCAGCCGGCGCCTCACCGTGCTGCGCGGCGAATACCACGTCGCCGGCGAGGGCGTGGTGCTGACCACCATCTTAGGCTCCTGCGTCGCCGCCTGCATCCGCGACCCGCTGGTGCGCGCCGGCGGCATGAACCACTTCCTGTTGCCCGGCACCGCCGGCCGCGCCGGCCCCGACGCGCACAGCTACGGCGTCCACCTGATGGAGCTCCTGGTCAACGGGCTGCTCGCCCACGGCGCCCAGCGCCACCGGCTCGAGGCCAAGCTGTTCGGCGGCGCCCGCACCGTCGAGGGCCTGTCCGACATCGGCGCCCTCAACGCCGAGTTCGCGCAAAGCTTCCTGCGCAACGAGGGCATCGCGCTCGTCGGCGGCGACCTCGGCGGCACGCGCGGCCGCCGCATCGAATACTGGCCCGCCTCCGGCCGCGCCCGCCAGGCCCTGCTCGCCGGCGACGCCGCCTTCGCCAGCCAGGACACCGCCCGGCCGCCGCAGCCGCAAGGCGGCAGCGTCGAACTGTTCTGACCTTGCCGAAAGACCCCGCCATGCCCCATCCCAGCGCCGCCCCGCAGCCCGCCGCCGCTGCCACAGCTGCCGTGCCCGCCGACATGCCGGCCACCGCCGTGCCGACAGCTGCCACAGCCGCCATCCCCGCGCCCGAGCTGCTCGGCCGCCTCGGCGCCGAGCTCGCCGACCTGGCCGCAACCGTCGAGCGCCTGCACGTGCTGGCCGGCGCCCCGGCGGCAAGCGACCCCGCCTATGTCCAGGCGGTGCAGAGCCTCGACGCGGTCGAGCAGACGCTGCGCAACCTCGCCGGCTTCCTCGCCGCGCTCGCCCCGGCCATGCCCGCCGGCCAGACCCTCGACGCCGGCCCCGCACTCGCCACCGTCACCCTCGCCGACCTCGCCGCCCGCCTCGCCGGCAACGCCACACTCCCAAACCCC
>NZ_JBDZDR010000024.1:0-2931 GCF_040049255.1 Mesorhizobium sp. KR2-14
TCGCTGGCGCAGGCCCGCACGGCGCTGAGCATCTGGCGCACGGACTACAACGGTGCGCGCCCGCACTCGAAGCTCGGCTGGCAGACGCCCGACGAGTTCGCACTGACCTTCCACACGCGCCGGACAGGGCAAAGCCAACGCCGGAACGAACTCAAGACTGGATAAAACCTGGGGCAACGTCATGAGCAACGGTGCTCCGAGCGGATGTGGAGTCACTTGAATATTCATTTGACGCTGAACAGAAGGGCTGGGAACCGGACCTCTCAGCCGATGAGGTCAATCAAGTACCGGGTCGCCTCGGCAAGGATCGAAGCGCGCGGTGGTGAGCGGCTAATTGGCGAATGGGGGCTCGTGAGGGGATTGCATCGTCGCGAACCTCCCATGGAAAGAGATCAGGCGACGCTACGACGTGCCACGCCAGAATCCGGCTCGTTTACTGGCGGCCGTGAGCAGGAGATAATCTCGCTCCGCAAGGCTGGCATGTCGTTGAAGCAGGTTGCTGCGGCGTCGGCATATCGGAGGGGTCTGTGTTCGCCGTCCTGCGCACGGCCGGGATGACCGGCACCAATTCGGCGCTAGGCAAGCGGCGGAAGCTTGCGGAAGGCGTGGGCAAGAGTTGGTGCCTCTGATGCTAGCCCGGGCATGCGGCGCGTGCTCTCGAATAGCGGAATCGCGCAGCCCGCAAGTCCGTCGCTCGCGTCCAACCCCTCCCCTACCCCTTCCGCCACGCCGGCTCATCTCGCCATACGACACGGCGCTGGAAATACACTCTGTCGAGCCGCCTTCCCAGCGCTTGATGTGCGCCAGGGTCTCCGCGTTAACGGATCCAGCCACGATGGCCTGCTGTTGATGTGTGGGACGGTAGCTGGACGCCGCGAAGCTTTACTTGGCGCGGATTGTCTCAGTATATTGGCGAACTCTTCGGGGGGGGGGAGGCAAGATGATCGAAGTCGACGGCAAGATCCCAATGCGTTGGTGGAACAACGAAAAGAATTTCGGCGACCTGCTTGGGCCGTGGCTCGTCCAAAAAATGACCGGCAAACAGGTGTTCTGGGCGGAAAAAGACGATCCCCACTATCTCGTTATCGGATCGATCCTTAGCCGAGTAAGCCCGTCCAGCGTGCTCTGGGGCATCGGATCGTTTGGCAGCGAAGGGAAAGGGCGCGTAGAATTAGCTAACCTCCCCTTGGCAGTTCGCGGGCCGTTAACTCGCGCCAGACTTGAAATGTTCAAGTCAAAGTGCCCAAGAGTCTACGGCGACCCTGCACTTTTTGCTCCCGATTATTACTCTCCCAAAATCGACAAAACGCACGAGATTGGACTGGTGCTACGGTGGTCTGAGCATGAGCGAAAGGAAAAGTTCGCTGTCGAAGGCGTCAAGGTCATCGACCTCCTAACTGACGACATCGAAGGCACCATCGACGCGATACTCAGTTGCAAACGTATCATCACCACGTCCCTGCACGGGCTTATCCTGGCCGACGCCTACGGCATCCCCAATGCATGGCTGATTGCAGATACCGGTTCGGGTAAAGAGCACAAATTCTGGGACTATTTGTTATCCGTGGGCAAGGTGCGGGAGCCCAAAGAGATGGATCTATCAAGCCCAAGCTTGACGATCGAAGGCCTGATAAATGACCTCGACTACGATGACCGCCCAATAGCCCTTGACCTTGACCCTTTGCGCCGTGCGTGCCCGTTTCTCGCTCGCTCCCCCGAAATTGAAGCGGCGGAGACCGCCGCAATATCTGGGGCAAAGGAAATTGTGCGTGTACGCGAAGCTGCGCAGGCTCGTGCAGAGCGACGGAGTTGGTGGAAGCCAAAGAACTGGCCCCACTACCCCAAAGCTCTGGCGCGAAAGGCCCTGAAGAGACTAGCGTGATCGAGGTCAGCATACCCCTTTGGAAGATCGAAAATTATGCGGGAACCGGCCCAATCCAGAAAATTGGAGTTGGTCCGCGACGGCGAGCGCGAATTCGAGCTCTACGGCTTCCCGGCGACGGAGCCGAACGCCATCGTTTCCCCGATCCACCAGAAGGCCATGCCGGTCATCTTGACCACTGACGTTGCCCCTTTAACTTAATCCGGATTGAAGTTCGTTCTGGGCCAGAGAAAGGACCAGAACATGAAACGCAGCCGCTTCTCGGATGAGCAGATCATCGGGATTTTGAAGGAACACGAGGCCGGGCTCGGTCGCGGATTTGTGCCGCAAGCACGGCGTGAGCGATGCCTCGATCTACAAATGGAAGGCCAAATTCGGCGGCATGGACGTGTCAAAGGCGAAGCGGCTGAAGAGCCTGGAGGATGAGAACCCACGCCTGAAGCGGCTTCTGGCCGATGCCATGCTCGACAATGCGGCCCTGAAGGATCTGTTGGGAAAGAAGTGGTGACGCCCGCAGCCAGGCGGAACGCTGTCGCGCATCTGAAGTCTGCCTTCGGGATGAGTGAACGGCGGGCGTGTAAAGCCATCGGCTGTTGCCGCATGACGGTTCGCTACGAGACCAGGCGGCCCGATGATCGCGCGCTTCGGAAGCGGATGCGGGAGATCGCGCGCGAGCGCCGGCGCTTCGGCTATCGGCGTCTGCACGTCCTGCTCAAGCGCGAGGGCCATGTCGTGAACGACATGGCCCAATCGGCATGCGAGCATCGAGTAAGGTGCTCGTGTCAATGATGCCATTGGAGAGCGCGATGTCGACATATGTAGGCCTAGATGTTTCGCAGAAAGAGACTGAGATTTGTGTGGTGGATGTCGAGGGACGTCGGATTTGGCGAGGCAAGTGCCGGACGGAGCCGAACAGCATCGCTGTTGCACTTAGAGAGCATGCTGACGCCGCTGTCAGGATCGGCATGGAGACTGGTCCACTCTCAATCTGGCTTTGGCGCGAACTGCGGGCGCTCGGTCTCAAGGTCGACTGCATCCATGCTCGCCGG
>NZ_JBDZDR010000025.1:0-1586 GCF_040049255.1 Mesorhizobium sp. KR2-14
TGTAGCCGCAAAGTTAGAATGTCCTGAATCTGCAAAGTAAGAATGTCACACTCCCCGCGTTTGAGACGTGGGGGTTGCGGATGGGACTGGTTGCGATGAGCGAGCGTGATCTGCAGCGGATCGAGGTTTTGTCGAAGGTTGTCGCCGGCCCGATGACGCTGGTGTCGGCGGCGCGTGTTCTTGATTTGAGCACACGCCAGGTCCGCCGACTTCTGGAGCGGATCCGCGCGGATGGCGCAGCGTCAATTCGGCACAAAGCCCGCGGACGGCGGTCGAACAATCGAATTTGCGACGGTGTGCGTGATTATGCCTTGGCGATCGTGCGTGAGCGCTATGCGGATTTCGGTCCGACCTTGGCGGCCGAGAAGCTCGCCGAGCATGCTGGGCTGAGGGTATCGCGCGAGACGCTGCGCAAATGGATGTCGGACGACGGTCTCTGGTTGTCGCGCCAGCAGCGGCGCTCGTTCCATCAGCCACGGTTGCGCCGTGAGGCCTTAGGCGAGCTGGTGCAGATCGACGGCTCCGAGCATCGTTGGTTCGAGGATCGCGGGCCGCCCTGTTCGCTGTTGGTGTTCATCGATGATGCGACAGGCAAGCTGATGCAGCTTCGGTTCGTGCGCTCGGAAAGTGCGTTTACGTATTTCGAGGCGCTTGAGCTTTATCTGAAGGATCACGGCGCCCCAATCGCCTTTTATTCCGACAAGCATTCGGTGTTCCGGGTGGCGAAGACGGATGCCAAGGGCGGCCAGGGCATGACGCAGTTCGGCCGTGCGCTTTCAGAGCTAAACATCGAGATTCTTTGTGCGAACTCGAGCCAGGCCAAGGGTCGGGTCGAGCGCGCCAACCGGACGCTGCAGGACCGCCTGGTGAAGGAACTGCGGCTGGCGGGGATTTCGGACATGGAAGCGGGCAACGCCTTTTTGCCTGGCTTTATCGAGCGCCACAACGCGCGCTTTGCCCGAACGCCTGCCCGCCCGGAGGACCTGCATCGGCCGCTGAACCTCATGGCGGACCGGCTCAAGGACATTCTGTGCAAGCGAGAGCAGCGCTATGTCGGCGCCCAGCTGACGTTTTCCTACGAGCGCCAGCGCATCCTGCTGGAGGAGAACGCAGTGACGCGCGGGCTGGTCGGCCGCTACGTCGAGACCTACGCCTATGCCGATGGCCGATTCGACGTGCGTTGGAAGGGACATTCCCTGCCCTATCGGGTGTTCGACAAGGACCAGCGTGTGACCCATGCGGCCATCACCGAAAACAAGCGACTTTCTGATGTTCTGGCCTATATCAAGGAGCGACAGCAGCAGTTGCCGCCACCGAAGGTCAGGACCAACAGCGAGAAGAATGGGTATGTGCCGCAGGCTCGTGGGCCGGCACGTCGGAAGGATTTCGTGAACGATCCTGTGGTGCTCGCGCGACGAGAGAAAGCTTTGTCTCGTCGCGACGCGGCGCAATGAGATCACCAGCCCCGATCTGCCTTGCAACCCGGACCAGCCGGTCAGATCGGGGCTGGTCGTCGTGCCGTGTGGCGGGTCAAAGTGACATTTCTATTTTGCTCGTCGGCGGACATTTCAACATGGCCGCCACAT
>NZ_JBDZDR010000026.1:0-1533 GCF_040049255.1 Mesorhizobium sp. KR2-14
GTCGGTCAAGGGCAACAAGGACGGCAAGCTGATCCTGGTCACCGCCATCAACCCGACCCCGGCCGGCGAGGGCAAGACCACCACCACGGTGGGGCTCGGCGACGGCCTCAACCGCATCGGCAAGAAGGCCATCACCTGCATCCGCGAGGCCTCGCTCGGGCCCAACTTCGGCGTCAAGGGCGGCGCGGCCGGCGGCGGCTATGCCCAGGTGGTGCCGATGGAGGACATGAACCTCCACTTCACCGGCGACTTCCACGCCATCACCACCGCCCACAATCTGCTCTCGGCCCTGATCGACAACCACATCTACTGGGGCAACGAGCAGCAGATCGACATCCGCCGCGTCGCCTGGCGCCGCGTCATGGACATGAACGACCGCGCGCTGCGCGACATCGTCTGCTCGCTCGGCGGCGTGGCCAACGGCTTCCCGCGCGAGGCCGGCTTCGACATCACCGTCGCCTCCGAGGTGATGGCGATCCTGTGCCTGGCCACCGACCTCAAGGACCTCGAAAAGCGCCTCGGCGACATCATCATCGCCTATCGCCGCGACAAGAGCCCGGTCTTTGCCCGCGACATCAAGGCCGACGGCGCCATGACGGTGCTCCTGAAGGACGCCATGCAGCCCAACCTGGTGCAGACGCTGGAGAACAACCCGGCCTTCGTGCATGGCGGCCCGTTCGCCAACATCGCCCATGGCTGCAACTCGGTGATGGCCACCACCACCGCGCTGAAGCTTGCCGATTATGTCGTCACCGAGGCCGGCTTCGGCGCCGATCTCGGCGCGGAGAAGTTCTTCGACATCAAGTGCCGCAAGGCCGGGCTGAAGCCGGCGGCGGCGGTCATCGTCGCCACCGTGCGCGCGCTGAAAATGAACGGCGGCGTCAAGAAGGAAGACCTCGGCCAGGAAAACGTCGAGGCGGTGAAGAAGGGCTGCGCCAATCTCGGCCGCCACATCGAGAACGTGAAGCAGTTCGGCGTGCCGGCGGTGGTGGCGATCAACCACTTCCACGCCGACACCGAGGCCGAGATCCAGGCGGTGAAGGAGTTCGTCGCCGCCATGGGCGAGGAGGCGATCCTGTGCCGGCACTGGGCCCAGGGCTCGGCCGGCATCGAGGAGCTGGCGCACAAGGTGGTGCAGCTGGCCGAGTCGGGCGCGTCGCAGTTCGCGCCGCTCTATGGCGACGAGATGAGCCTGTTCGACAAGATCAACACCATCGTCCAGCGCATCTACCGCGGCGCCGAGGCGATCGCCGACAAGAGCGTCCGCGACCAGCTGCACGCCTGGGAGCAACAGGGCTACGGCCATCTGCCGGTGTGCATGGCCAAGACGCAGTACTCGTTCTCGACCGACCCCAATCTGCGCGGCGCGCCGACCGGCCACAGCGTGCCGGTGCGCGAGGTGCGGCTGTCGGCGGGCGCCGGCTTCGTCGTCGTCATCTGCGGCGAGATCATGACCATGCCAGGCCTGCCCAAAGTGCCGTCGTCGGAAAGGATCTTCCTCAACGAGCACGGCCAGATCGAGGGCCTGTTCTA
>NZ_JBDZDR010000027.1:0-1527 GCF_040049255.1 Mesorhizobium sp. KR2-14
CTCGACATTGGCCTTGGGCTCGTTGGCGAGCGCCAAGGCCTGCGGCGCATTCACGGTCGGCGGTGTGAAGGTTTTGCCATCGACCAGGCGATGCAGCAGGTTCAGCACATGCGTCTTGGTCGGAACACCGGTCTTCAGCGCCATCTCGACGGCGCAGAGCACGGCTTTCTCGTCGTGCTGAAGAACAAGCGACAGGATATCGACCATCTCACGATCACCGCCTGGCTTCTTGAGCAGGTGCTGCTGCAAGGTCCGGAATGCGTCTGGAAGCTCGGTGAACGGTGCGCCGTTGCGCAGCGCACCCGGTTTGCGCTGCACGACCGCCAGATAATGCCGCCAGTCGTAGACCGTCTGGCCGGGGCGATCATGCGAACGGTCGATGATGCGGCGATGCTCGCAGACGATCTGGCCTTCAGCGGCGACGACGACCCGATCCGGATAAACCCGAAGGCTCACCGGCCGATTGGCGAAGGATGCCGGAACGCTGTAGCGGTTGCGCTCCAGATGCACGAGGCAGGTGGGCGAGACGCGTTTGGTGTATTCGACGAAGCCGTCGAACGGACGCGATGTCGGCATAAGGGACTGTCTTTCCTCAGCCCAGATATCGGCAATGGTGCCGCGCATCTGGCCATGGGCGGTCTGCGCCCAGAGTTCCTTGCAGCGATGCTCCAGCCAGTCATTCAGGGCTTCCAGCGATGGAAAGCGCGGCACCGGCTGCCACAGTCGATGGCGCGCATCCTGCACGTTCTTCTCGACCTGTCCCTTCTCCCAGCCCGACGCCGGATTGCAGAACTCGGGTTCGTAGAGATAGTGGCTGGCCATCGCCTGGAAGCGGATGTTGACGTCGCGCTCCTTGCCGCGGCCGACCTTGTCGACCGCCGTGCGCATATTGTCGTAGATGCCGCGCCGGGGGACACCGCCGAAGACACGGAAGGCGTGATTGTGGGCGTCGAACAGCATCTCGTGCGTCTGCAGGAGATAGGCCCGGACGATGAAGGCGCGGCTGTAGCTGAGCTTCGTATGCGCCACCTGCAGCTTCGTGCGCTCATTGCCGATGATGGCCCAATCCTCTGACCAGTCGAACTGGAACGCTTCACCTGGCTCAAAGGCCAGCGGCACGAATGTCCCGCGTCCTGACCTCTGCAGTTCTCTCTGCCGATCGGCTTTCCAGTCTCGAGCGAAGGCTGCCACGCGGTTGTACGAGCCGTTGTAGCCGAGCGCCCACAGATCGGCGTGCAACTGCTTCACCGTGCGCTTCTGCTTGCGGGGTTTGTTCGCCTCCGTCTTCAGCCAGGCTGACAGCCGGTCGGCAAATGGATCGAGCTTGCTCGGCCGCTCCGGAATCTTGAACTTCGGCTCCACACTGCCAGACCGCAGGTATTTGCGGATGGTGTTCCGGGACAATCCGCTCCTGCGGCAAATCTCCCGGATCGATAAATGTTCTCGAAAATGCCAGCGTCGGATCACGCTCAATAACGCCATGTCGATCACTCCATAGCCCCCGCTGAAAACACGCGGGGCAAGGTT
>NZ_JBDZDR010000028.1:0-1471 GCF_040049255.1 Mesorhizobium sp. KR2-14
GGCTGTTGCTCTCGTGTTCATCCTCCACCAGGGCAAACCCTGTTCTTCCCATTGAACAATTACTCTATTCATGAGTCGTTGATCAATATTGTTCAATGAGAAGCATCTGAAGTTCGTGCTTTAGCTCGTGGCATCAGAGATTTATTGCATCGCCAAAGCCACCTCATGTAAATTGATCTTATTGAATAGAAAGACCTTTTATATGAGTTATCTTGAGAAATGGCTTGACGAATTTCTTGGCGAATCCATTCCCGCCAATAATACATCTGACCTCCACGTGCCGACTGCACCGCCGAAGGCCGTAAAGACGAAAAAGACCTCGAAGGGATCAAGCAATCAGCCTTGGTTCACGAAGTTCCCACCCATCGAGCGGGTCCGGGCCATGCGGGCGCAGTTCTTTGACAACGGCCCCAACCCAGGCAAAGGCAATACCCAGCACACCCTCAAACTGCGCGTTTATCTCGACGACGAACGGCCCTTAAACCAGCGCGATCCCCACTGGCATCGTGTGGTCGAACTGATCGAGCCGAAGAAGGTCGTGGCCTGGGCCGTCGCAGAGCACGCCAAGGGCAATCTCACGGAAGACGACCTCGCACGCTACCGTGCCGTCGCCGATGATCTGCGGGCCTGGAAGGACGAGGAGCCTGATGCGGAATGGGCCAAGATGGGTCATATCGGCTCGCCGCCCGGCAACCACTACTTCCACCGCCAGTTCATGGCCGTTCGCTGCGGGGCCTCAGGCGAGATGGATGCCGTGCTCTATCTTGAAGACGGGCAGATCGAGATCGACCGCTTTTACGCCAACAAGCGCTCTCGCAAGGCGAACGCGCCGAAGCTGCATGGCCTCTATGATCCGCACGGCGCAATCATCTCGAAGGAGGACGGCAATGGCGAGCTTTGATCCCGAGAAGCTCGTGGCGGGCATGCGCAAGATCATGGGGGAGGTTCAGAAGCTAACCGCCAAGGTCGAGTTCCTCGAAGAGGAGAACGGGAAGCTGCGGCGGATGAACGGCGAACTCGCCAGTCACGTCAACAAGGTGCGAGCTTCGATGGCGGACATGGACGAAGCTCTCGCCACAGGGCTTGAGAAGATCGGTGGCGGACTGGACCAGATTCTGGACGAGCGCACCGGAGCCATCCAGGCGGAGAGCCAGGAACTTCGGCAGGATGTTGCCTTCCTCCAGGCGCTCGTGGCCGGGCACGAGGTCGTCCTGATTGAGATTACAGGTGAGCCGACGACACCTGTGTTCCCGGCCCATCCCACGGCCAGGGACGAAACGGAGAAGGCCGCGTGAGTATGATCCCGTCGCTCGGGCCCATTCGGGACCGGCCCACCAAGCGCCTGACCATCGGGTAGACCACGGCCACGTTTTACAAACCCGCCCTCCGCGTAGTAACCCATTGATGTTGCTCATCGGAGGGCGGACAAGGACTAGCGGCGAGGACCCGATATGGATGTCGGGTGCGCCAA
>NZ_JBDZDR010000029.1:0-1375 GCF_040049255.1 Mesorhizobium sp. KR2-14
GCTTCTGATGCGGTGGACGGCTCTCCTCCCCCCCGTAGCTGCAGCTATAGTCGCGGGGCAGAGCTGGAGGAGCTATGATGGGCACCGTTACAACGATTGGTCTGGATATTGCAAAGTCAGTGTTTCAAGTCCACGGCGTGGATGCTGTTGGCGAGGTTGTCATTCGGAAGAAGCTGACCCGGGGGCGGGTGCTGGCATTCTTCGAGAGCCTGCCGCGATGCTTGGTCGGGATCGAGGCCTGCAGCTCGTCGCATTATTGGGCGAGAGAGCTTACTGCACGTGGGCATGATGTGCGGCTGCTGCCCGCACAGTACGTGAAGCCGTATCTAAAGCGGCAGAAGAACGATGCGGCCGATGCAGAAGCCATCTGCGAGGCGGTGACCCGGCCGACCATGCGCTTTGTGCCGGTGAAGTCGCCCGAGCAGCAGAGTGTGATGATGCTTCACCGGGTTCGGTTGATGCTCAACCGCCAGCGCACACAGATATCGAACGCGTTGCGAGCACACCTATCCGAGTTCGGTGTCGTGGCGCCGATCGGGCGGAATGGGATCGAGCAACTGCTCGTAGTCATCAACGACGAGAACGACACCAGGATCCCCGCTGACGCACGGCTTTGCCTGCGGATGCTCGAGGCGCAGCTCCGGGTCGTGAAGGAGCAGATCCTCCAGAATGATCGAAGGGTCCGGGCGAGTGCGCGCGAGACCGAGCTTGGTCGCCGGTTGATGGAGATACCTGGCGTGGGCCCGCTGCTGGCAAGTGCCTTCGTCGCGACCGTCGCCGATGCGCATGCGTTCAAATCGGGGCGCTGCCTGTCGGCTTGGATAGGGCTCGTGCCGAAGCAAAACTCAAGCGGGGGCAAGGAGAAACTCGGGAGCATCTCCAAAGCCGGTAATCGCTACCTGCGCCAGATGCTCGTGGTCGGCGCGATGGCGGTCATCCGCTATGCCGAGCGGAACGGGACCAGGCGGCCATGGCTCGTGCAGCTAATGGCTCGACGAACGACAAAGGTTGCAGCGGTTGCGCTGGCCAATAAGACCGCCCGGATGGTCTGGGCGTTGATGACAAGCGGCGAGCGCTACAGGGAGCCGGTCATCGCATAGAACGAGACAAGACGCGTAAGCGCCGACGAGGTTGGAAAGGGCGGACAGGAGCTAATGCACAAAGCCGGTTGATACCGCCGGATCAGGAAAACCCACTGGGGCCGTGCACCTTCGAGTGCGAGCTTCCGATCGGGACCTGGGCCGCGCGAATGGCATTATGGCCAGCGGCGCATGAAAGGCCGCACTACAGGTCGGATACATGGCCGCACCAACCAGCAACGCAGAATGCTCAAAAGAACCCCTTGCCAACGGAGAGCCGTCCATACACGGCCCCA
>NZ_JBDZDR010000030.1:0-1130 GCF_040049255.1 Mesorhizobium sp. KR2-14
CTCGCAGTCCCATTCGACGAACTCGAACGCCTCGCGGATCGCCGCCTCGCCCTTGTCGGTCTCGAGCTTGAGCGTCCAGTCGAGATAGGCGCCCTCCGGGTCGAGCGCGTCGAGCAGCGGCACCGCGCTCGCGTCGCAGCTCACCTCCAGGCGCCCGAGCCGCTCCAGCTCGCGCAGCACCAGCGCCGCCTCGTTGCCCTTGGCGTAGAGCTCCGGCCGCGGCTTGAAGCGGATCGTGTAGGCGCGCGCGGCGGACAGGTCGTCGTCGCCGGCAAGATCGGCGGCCAGACCGGCGCCGAAGTCGAGCGCCACCCGCACCGGCTGGAACACCAGCCCGTCCATGTCGTCGCCGGCGTCACTGTCGGCGGCCGGCAGGGCCGCGTCGGGCCCGAGGCCGTTCAGCTCGGCGACCAGCACTGCGGCGCGGCCGGGCGCGACCTGGCCGCCGTCGCGGGCCGACGCCACCAGGTCGGCCAAGAGGTCGGCGGCGCGCAGCAGGATGGCGAGCACCTCGGGGCTGGCGGCCAGCGTGCCCGAACGCAGCTGGTCGAGCGCGGTCTCGAAGACATGCGCGAAGGCGACCAGTTCGTCGAGGCTGAAGGCGCCGGCGCCGCCCTTGATCGAGTGCACGGCGCGGAACACCGCGTTGACGGTGTCGGGCTCGGCCTCGTCGCGCTCGATCGCCAGCAGCCCGGCCTCGAGCTCGGACAGCTGCTCCTCGCACTCCTGGAAGAAGGTCTGCTTGATGGTTGCCATTGCGTCCACGGCGGGGTCCTCGTCGGTTCAGGCCGCCACGCGGCGGATGGCGTCGATCAGCTTGGCCGGGTCGAACGGCTTGACGATCCAGCCCGTCGCCCCGGCGCGCCGCGCCCGGTCCTTCTTGGCCGCGTCGCTCTCGGTGGTCAGCACCAGGATCGGAATGCCGCGCCAGGCGGCGTCGGCGCGCACCTTCTCGATGAAGCCGAAGCCGTCGAGCCGCGGCATGTTGATGTCGGTGACGATCACCTGCGGCGTCTCGGCGGCCAGCACCTCCAGCCCGTGCAGCCCGTCCTCGGCCTGCACCACCCGGTAGCCGGCCTCGACCAGCGCCAGCTTCAGCATGTCGCGCATGGTGCGCGAATCGTCGACGG